>NZ_JBDGJZ010000002.1:1950-619058 GCF_057656635.1 Arthrobacter sp. Soil_C_49 | reverse complement strand
TTGATGACGATGGCATCCAGGTAGAGGATCGGGTACATCGGATCCAGCGGGCGTTTCTGCCATTCCAGCACTTCATCGAGGACTTCATCGGTGATCTTCGAGATGGTCTCTTGAGACAGCTCAGTTCCAAGGGTGGACTCCAGATGATGGGCGATGTCCCGCACTGTCATTCCGCCGGCGTAAAGGCTGACGATCATGTCATCGAGCCCTGTCGTCCGCCGTGCCCCTTTTGGGACCAACTGCGGACTGAATGAGCCCTCGCGGTCCCGGGGAACTGCCAATTCCACGTCTCCGGCCGAGGTCCCCAAGGTCTTGGCATAAGAGCCGTTTCGTGAATTTGGCAGGAACCGTCCGATGGGATCGCCCTTGTCATATCCCAGATGCCCAGTCAGCTCGGCCTGAAGCCCGCGTTCGAGCGAGGCCTTGATCAGTTGCTGGATGAAGCCGTCCTTGCCATCAAGTTCAAGCTTGCCGGCATCTATTTGCTCCATCAGCTCATCAAAGGCACCGGAGGCCTTCAACGCATCCATGCTTCCGGCCGCCACGGCTCTGCGTGCCAGCTCATCCGGAAGCACTTCACGGCGCTCAGTCATAGCCACAATGATTCTCCAATCACCCCGCTGGCTACATCCCTCTTACACAAACAATCTGACACCCCCCTTGAACCGGTACGCCGGCATCTCCCCGATCGGACACCCGCGTGCCGCGCCCGGGGCGTCCAAGTCCAGGAAATGGGCCTCCAACGCCGCCGCCCCGACCGCATCAAGGCAGGAGGTCTGCTCCACCATGGTCCGGGCATGGGCCCAGGACATCGTCCCGGCCTGCAACGCCGCCAACGCCCGCGGCAACGACGTGGTCAACGCATGCGATTCGGCCAGCAACGCCCCCGCCGCCCGGTCACCGATCGCCAACGCACACCCGACCTCGGCCACCAGGCTCCGGTCCTGCGCCGTGGCCTCCTGCGGAGACGACGCCGGACCATTCAACGCCCTCGTGGCCCCGGCCAGCACCGCCACCGCCAACGCCTTCACCGCCGCGATCTTCGCCTCCGACCGCCCCACCGCCGCGAGAACATCCACCGCCGCATCAGCCAACCGCTGCAACGGATCGTCATCGAGACCGCCAGGGGCAGCGCCTCCCGAAGCGTCCGGGCCGGACACAGCAGCATCCTGGCCTCTCAGCGCAGCCATAAAGGCAGCGACCGAGGCCTCAATAGCTCCCTCGGCCTGCACCACCGCCGAATCCGTTTCCATACCTCCATCATCCTGAAGGGGTATGACAAAACCGGACGCTTCCGAACGCGCAGCGAGCGCACCAATGACGTCCTCCGCCTGCACCACCACCCGGTCCGTTCCCATACCGCCATCATCTTGCGGGGGTCTGACAAAACCGGACGCCTCTGTGCGCCCGATGAAACCGGCCAGCAAACACTTGCAGGCAGCAGGCTCCGACGCAGTGTGCAGATACATTGACGGCGCAGCCGTGCGCGCTCCCCCGCTTTGTCGGTGCCCCCTCGTAGGCTGTTTCCACCAGCAGAAGCAAAGGGGTCTCACATGTACTGCTCCATCATTCCGCCCTACCTGTTGCGTCGCCTTGCCAGGCAGGACGCGCCGGAGTTTTCCGCAGCAGCCAGAGCTGCCAGGGAAGCACTGGGCCACGTCCGCTCGGTCCAGGCAGCACGTACCCAGGCTGCTCCCGAGGCTCCTGCAGGAGTGCGGCAGGCAAAACCGGGACCATCAAACCGTACTGTTTTCGACGCCGAGGGTTCTGAAATCCTGCCCGGCAAACTCGTCCGCAAGGAGGGCGAGCCTGCCACCGGAGATCCCGCCGCTGACGAGGCCTATGACGGGCTGGGCCACACGCACCGGCTCTACGCAGACGTCTTCGGGCGGAACTCGATCGACGGCCAGGGGCTGCCGTTGAACGCCACGGTCCACTTCGGCAAGCTGTATGACAACGCCTTCTGGGACGGCACGCAGATGGTCTTCGGCGACGGCGACGGCGAAGTTTTCGAGCGTTTCACCAGGTCCCTCAGCGTCATCGGCCACGAGCTGGCCCACGGGGTCACCCAGTACTCGGCAGGCCTGGTGTACCGAAACCAGGCCGGGGCGCTCAACGAGTCCATGTCGGACGTGTTCGGTGCCCTCGTCGAGCAGTATGTCCGTAACCAGTCCACCGCCGAGGCAAGCTGGCTCATCGGCGAGGGGCTGTTCACGTCCCAGGTTCAGGGTCAGGCGCTGCGCTCCATGAAGGCCCCAGGCACGGCTTACGACGACGACGTGCTGGGCAAGGATCCACAGCCCGACTCCATGGACTCCTACGTCAGGACAAGCGCTGACAATGGCGGTGTCCACATTAATTCCGGCATCCCCAACCGGGCCTTTTACCTGGTGGCGGAACAACTGGGCGGCAACGCGTGGGACACCCCGGGGCGGATCTGGTACGAGACGCTCACCGAGGGTTCCCTGCCCACAGGCGCCACTTTTACCGTCTTCGCCCGCGCCACGGCGGCCGCCGCCACCGAGCTTTTCGGTTCCGGATCAAAAGAGCATGACGCCGTGCGGAACGCGTGGGAAACTGTGAAGGTCAAGC
Organism: Arthrobacter sp. Soil_C_49; assembly: GCF_057656635.1. Lineage (NCBI taxonomy): Bacteria > Bacillati > Actinomycetota > Actinomycetes > Micrococcales > Micrococcaceae > Arthrobacter > Arthrobacter sp. Soil_C_49. The sequence goes on along the minus strand of NZ_JBDGJZ010000002.1, from coordinate 616,466 downwards.
TTTAACGGGTTGCCTGGCTGTGCCGTACTTCGGGCCAGCAGGCCCGAGGTACCACCCAGGAACCAGGCTATGAAGATCAGTGTGGAGCGCACCGGCGGAATCGCGGCGATGACCCGGGTTTGGACTGTCAACGCTGAGTCCGAGTCAGCAAGGAACCAATGGCAGCCCATTGTGGAAGCCTGCCCCTGGGACGCCGTCCCGCGGACGCCGAGGGCAGCCGCAGCGGAATTCTCAGGAGCCCAGCCGGACCGGTTCATCTACTCCATCCGCGCCGGCCAGCGCCGCGCCGCCCTTCCCGAGCAGGCGGTCACCGGCCCCTGGCGCGTCCTCGTGGACAGCACCAGGGCGGCCGCTGAAGAGACGAAGCGCTAAACCGCTTCCGCCAATTGGCCGCGGAAAGCCCGGCGGTAGGACTGCGGGCTGGTGTCCAGGACCTTCGCGAAATGGTGCCGCAGCAGCACCGGATGGCCGAAGCCGGACTCCCGCGCAATCTCCTCGATATTCAGGTCGCTGGATTCGAGCAGTTCCTGTGCCCGAAGCACCCGCTGGGAGTTGAGCCAGGCCGCCGGCGTGGCGCCGGTTTCGGACCTGAACTTCCGGGCAAACGTCCGGGCAGACATATGCACCCGCGCTGCCAGCTCATTCACCGTGTGCTCACGGTCCAGGTGCTCCACCATCCAGCGGAGGAGCTCCTCCATCGGGGCAGAGCCGCAGGTGGGCATAGGCCTCTCGATGAACTGGGCCTGGCCGCCGTCCCGGTGGGGCGGAACCACCATGTCACGGGCAATCGCGGCGGCCACCTGCGCCCCCAGTTCCACACGGACCAGGTGCAGGCAGGCATCGATGCCCGCGGCCGTACCGGCTGAGGAAATGACATTGCCGTCCTGCACGTAGAGGACGTTTTCGTCCACCTGCACCAAGGGGTATTCGGCCGCGAGCTGGCCGGAATAATGCCAGTGGGTGGTGCAGCGCCGGCCGTCCAGGAGCCCGGCGCGGGCAAGAGCAAAAGCTCCGGAGCAGATGGACATGACCCAGGCTCCCCTGGCATCGGCAGCACGCAGGGCATCAAGGACTGACTCGGGCAGATCATCGTCCCTGCCGTACGGTGCCATGATGACCAGGTCGGCGTCGGCGGTGGCCTCGAGGCCAAGCTCCACGTTCATGGACAGGCCGTTCTTGAGCCGCACGCTGCCGGGGTTGGGCGTACACACGCGGAAGTCAAAGGCGGGGACGCCGCTCCCCCGGCCGGACCTGTCGATCCCGAAGACCTCACAGGCAGTGCCAAATTCAAACATCGAGAAGTTGGGAACCACGATGACTGCTACCGATTTCAGCATGATTCCATTGTGGCAGGAATTTTAGCTTTTTGGGCATTTCTGCCACTTTTTCTTGGTGGCTGACCGGAGAAGCATGGAGGCATGGAAATCCTCATAACCCTCCTCATCGTCCTCCTGCTCGTTATCCTCGCCGCCACCGTTTCAGCGCTGCTGCGCGATGGCCGGGGCCATACGCCTCCCGTGGAATCCCACGAATCCTGGTCCGCCCTGGACCTGCCCAGCTCCAACTACACGCTCCGCATTTTCTAGAACCGCCCTCCAACCACCGCACCAAAAGGCCCTCGCGGGCAGAACGCTGCACGCGGTCGAAACGGGAAGCCCGGGCTCCCGCAGTAGACTTGCAGCAGCCATGACACTTCACATTTCCTATCCTGCCGAGCTGCCGGTCTCCGAGCGCCGCGAAGACCTGATGGCAGCCATCGCAGCGAACCAGGTCACCATCATCGCCGGCGAGACCGGCTCCGGTAAGACCACCCAGATTCCCAAAATGTGCCTCGAACTTGGCCTGGGCGAAAACGGCCTGATCGGCCACACCCAGCCGCGCCGGCTGGCGGCACGTACCGTGGCCGAACGCATTGCCGAGGAGCTCGGCGTGGACATCGGCCAGGAAGTCGGCTTCCAGGTCCGCTTCACCGGTGAAGTCAGCCGCGCCACCAAGGTGAAGCTGATGACCGACGGCATCCTGCTGGCGGAAATCCAGCGCGACAAGCTGCTGCGCAAGTACAACGCCATCATCATCGATGAGGCCCACGAGCGCAGCCTCAACATCGACTTCATCCTCGGGTACCTCAAGCGCATCCTGCCGCAGCGGCCAGACCTGAAGGTGATCATCACCTCCGCCACCATCGATCCGCAGCGGTTCGCCAACCACTTCGGCACGCCCGAAAAACCCGCTCCCATCATCGAAGTGTCCGGCCGGACGTTCCCGGTGGAAATCCGCTACCGCCCTTTGTCGCAGCCGCCGGCCGGTACGGACGAAGAGGACGCCTCTGACGACGAACTCGAGGAAGACCGCGACCCGCTCGACGCCGTCTGTGACGCCGTCGACGAACTCGCCCTGGAGGCGCCCGGCGACATCCTGGTGTTCTTCTCGGGCGAGCGTGAGATCCGCGATGCCGCAGAGGCCCTTAACGCACGCATCCAGTCCAACCGAAGGCTCGCCGGGACAGAAGTGCTCCCCCTGTTCGCACGCCTCAGTTTGCAGGAACAGCACAAGGTGTTCCATCCCGGTAACAAGCGCCGCATCGTCCTCGCCACCAACGTGGCCGAAACATCGCTGACCGTGCCCGGCATCAAATACGTCATCGACACCGGCACGGCCCGCATTTCCCGGTACTCCCACCGCACCAAGGTGCAGCGGCTTCCCATCGAGCGTGTGTCCCAGGCGTCCGCGAACCAGCGGTCAGGGCGTTGCGGCCGCGTCTCGGACGGCATCGCCATCCGGCTGTACTCCGAGGAAGACTTCGAGTCCCGGCCGCTCTTTACCGATCCGGAAATCCTGCGCACCAACCTTGCCGCCGTCATCCTCCAGATGACCGCCATGGGTGTGGCGCGCGGCCCCAAGGACGTGGAGGATTTCCCGTTCGTGGAGCCGCCGGAAACACGGGCAATCAACGACGGCGTCACGCTCCTGCGCGAACTCGGCGCCCTGGCATCGGCCACCCCGCAGAACGGAAAAGGCGGCCCCAAGAGCGGCGGCGGCCTCACCGCCGTCGGGCAAAAACTCGCCCAGCTGCCGGTGGATCCCCGGCTGGGCCGCATGATCGTGGAAGCGGGCAAACGCGGCTGCGTCCGCGAAGTGATGATCCTGGCGGCAGCCCTCACCATCCAGGACCCCCGCGAGCGCCCCACGGACAAGCAGCAGCTCGCAGCCGAAAAACACAACAGGTTCAAAGACGAGAACTCAGACTTCACCGGGTTCCTGAACCTCTGGAACTACCTGCAGGAAAAGCAGCAGGAACTGTCCTCCTCCGCGTTCAGGAGGCTGTGCCGGGCAGAGTTCATCAACTACCTGCGGGTGCGTGAGTGGCAGGACCTGTTTGCCCAGCTCCGCCAGTTGGCCCGGCCCCTGGGCATCAGCCTGGACAACAAGCGCCTCGCGGACCCCGTGGGCAACCACGACGGCGTCCACATCAGCCTTCTGTCCGGCCTGCTGAGCCACATCGGCATCCTGGACGAACGCAAGCGCGAATATGCCGGAGCGCGCGGAACACGTTTCGCCATCTTCCCCGGGTCGGCGCTGTTCAAGAAATCACCCACGTTTGTGATGGCTGCCGAGCTGGTGGAAACCAGTCGGCTCTGGGCCAGGGTGGCGGCAAAATTTGATCCGGTCTGGGCGGAGCAGGTGGCCCCGGATTTGGTGAAGCGCAGCTACAGCGAACCGCACTGGTCAACCCGCCAGGGCGCCGTGATGGCCTACGAGAAGGTCACCCTGTACGGCGTGCCTATCATCGCCCAGCGCAGGATCAACTACGGCAGGGTGGACCCGGTGGTCGCCAGGGAGCTTTTCATCAGGCATGCCCTGGTAGAGGGTGACTGGAAAACGCACCACAAGTTCTTCCACCGCAACCGCGCCCTCCTGCAGGAAGTCGAGGAGCTGGAAGCCAGGATGCGCCGCCGCGACCTGCTGGTGGACGACGAGACACTCTTTGAGTTCTACGACGCCCGGATCGGCCCGGACGTGGTGTCCGAGCGGCACTTTGACAAGTGGTGGAAGGAGGCCCGGCAGGAAAACCCGGACCTCCTCGATTACGACAAGTCCCTGCTCCTGAGCGATGACGCGGACAACCTGGACGTTTCCGCGTACCCGAAGACCTGGCTCCACAAGGGCTTTGAGCTCCCGCTGACCTACGAGTTCCATCCTGTTGCTCCAGGGTCACCGCCGGATCCGTCCGACGGCGTGACGGCCGAAGTGCCGGTCCTGTTCCTTAACCAGCTGGATGACAAGGCGTTCCGGTGGCTGATCCCCGGGCAGCGCGTGGAGCTCGTGACGGCCCTGATCAAGTCCCTTCCGAAGCAGGTCCGCAAGAACTTCGTGCCGGCCCCGGATGTGGCGCGGCAGGCAGTGGCTGTCCTGGAGTCCGATTTTGATCCGGCCTCCGATGACCTTGAGCCATCCCTTGAGCTGGCGCTCCGCCGGATCCGCGGACACGTCATTCCGCCCGGTTCGTGGAACTGGGATGCTGTGCCGCCGCACCTGCGGGTCACCTTCAAGGTTTTGGACAGCAAGGGCCGGGTCCTCGGTGAGGGCAAGGACCTCGCTGCCCTGCAGGAGGAGCTGGCGCCTGCCACCCGCCGCGCCATTGCCGAGTCCCTGGGTGCCACTCCTGCCTCGACCGCTCCGCGCGGCAAGGCGGAGCGTACCGCAGGGAAGGCCGGCGACGGCGGCGCTTCACGCTCGCAGGCACCCGCCCAGGTGCCGGCAGGCTCAGCCCCTGCCGGATTCCGGGAGCAGGAGGGCCTGACCGAGTGGAGCTTCGGAACCATCCAGCGCCAGGTCAGCAACATCGTCAAGGGCCATACCGTCACCGGCTACCCGGCGCTGGTGGACCAGGGCAAGTCCGTGGCGCTCCGGGTATTCCAGACCGCTGACGAGCAGCAGGATGCCATGCGGGGCGGCGTGATCAGGCTGCTGGCCTTGCGCGTTCCGGCCCCGGACCGCTACGTGCTGGAGCACCTGAGCAACACCGAGAAGCTGACGTTCAGCCAGAACCCGCATGGGTCGGTGTCCGCCCTGATCGCAGACTGCGCCCTCGCCGCCATCGACAAGCTCACGCCGGCGGAACTCCCCTGGGACCGGAAGTCCTTCGACGCGCTGTACGAAGTGGTCCGGGCCGAGCTGATCGATACCGTGTTCAGCGTGACCGCCGTGGTGGAACGCATCCTCGCCAGCACCAGGCGGATCGAAAAGCAGCTCAAGGGCACCACCAGCCTGGCGCTCATCAGCGCGCTCAATGACATCAAGAGCCAGCTGGAGCAACTGGTCTACCCCGGCTTCGTGGCACGGACCGGCTACGCCCAGCTCAGCCAGCTCCCGAGATACCTCGCCGCCATTGAAAAGCGGCTGGAGCGGCTGCCGGGCAACGTCCAGCGTGACGCCCTGAACATGGCGGTGGTGCAGCGGCTGGAAGATGACTACGACGACGCCGTGTCCGCCCTGCTTCCGGGCCGGCGGGCCGGGGGCGAACTCGCCCAGGTCCGGTGGATGATCGAAGAGCTCCGGGTAAGCCTGTTCGCCGTCGAACTTGGCACCGCGTATTCGGTGTCCGAGAAGCGGATCCGTGCGGTGCTCAATAAGGCGTTGGCCCCGGCCTAGGAGAACCCCCTAGTCCGGGACGAACTCGCCGTACCCGGCGTCGCGGAGTCCCTGCCGGAGTTTTTCGGCATTGGCGTCCAGGACTTTGGGATCGGGATTTTGGTCCGCGGTGGCGAAGTTGAACTCCGCCATGCTCCTGGAGGGCCATACGTGGACGTGGAGATGGTTGATCTCGTAGCCTGCCACAATCAGGCCCGCTCGTGCAGCGCCGAAGACATCCACCTGGACGGCGCCGATCCGGCGGGCAACTTCCATGACTTTCGCCAGGGTTTCCGGGGAAGCGTCCGTCCAGCGGTCCACTTCCTCGGTGGGGACCACCAGGGTGTGGCCGTCCGCCAAGGGACCCGTGGTGAGGAACGCGGAGACATCGTCTTCGCGCCACACGAAGCGGCCCGGAATTTCGCCGTTGAGGATCCTGGTGAATAGCGTGCTCATGCGTCTGCCTCCTTGGCGGGTGCCTGCAGTGTGCCGGTGTCCAGCACAAACCGGTATTTCACATCGCCTGCAACCATCCGGTCATAGGCCTCGTTCAACTGTTCCGCGCGGACCACTTCGATGTCCGCCACCACGCCGTGTTCGGCGCAGAAGTCCAGCATTTCCTGCGTCTCCGCGATTCCGCCGATCAGCGAGCCGGCGTAGGCGATGCGGCGCCGGACCAGTGCCCGCGGGTTGACGGGCGGCATCGCCTCGGAGGGCAGGCCCAACTGGAAGAGCGCGCCGTCCACCCGCAGGGTGCGGAACAGCGGGTTCAGGTCGTGGGGTGCTGCCACGGTGTCGATGATCAGGTCGATGGTGCGGTTTGCCGCGTCCATCGCCGCTTCGTCCCGGGACAGGACAACCTCGTCCGCGCCAAGTTCCAGGGCGGCCGGCACCTTGGACTCCGAGGTGGTGAACACCACCACTTTCGCGCCCATGGCCTTGGCAAGCTTGACCGCCATGTGGCCGAGTCCGCCGAGCCCAACGACTCCCACAACATCGCCCTCTTCGACGTCGAAGTGCCGCAGCGGCGAGAACGTCGTGATCCCGGCACAGAGCAGCGGGGCGACGGCGGCAGGGTCCAGGGAGTCCGGAACCTGGAGGACGTAGCGGCGGTCCACGACGATGGACGACGAGTAGCCGCCCTGCGTGATCGACCCGCCGTTCCGGCGGTCAACGGCACCATAGGTTCCGGTCATCCCGTTTTCGCAGTACTGTTCCAGCCCGTCCAGGCAGCTCTCACATTCGCGGCAGGAATCCACCATGCAGCCCACGCCAACCCGGTCCCCGGGGGCGAAGTCCGTGACGGCCGAACCGACGCGGCTCACCGTTCCCACGATCTCGTGGCCGGGCACCAGCGGGTAGGCCTGGCCGCCCCACTCGCCCCGCACAGCGTGGACATCCGAGTGGCACAGTCCGCAAAACTCGATGGCAATTTCGACGTCGTCTTCCCGGGGTGCGCGGCGCGCAAGGGTCAGCGGGACCAGGCCGCTGTCCGCCGAGGTTGCGCCGTACGCAGCAGCCAGGACGCCGACGTCGGAATCCTTGGAACCAGCGGCAACGGAACCAGGGGCGGTGGCCTCAGGGGCTGCCGAATCGGGGGCGAGAGGTTTGGCAAGCGGCGGCGGCACGGGGCGTCCAGGAGTCATAGTGCGACGCTACCCTTGCCCGGCCTGGTGTTTCCACTCCGCAGGCCCGTCGCCGCGCGGCCCGGATCCGGTCACCACCGGCAGCAGGGGGTTGCTGGACCATTCCGAGAAGGACCCGGGGTAAAGAGCGGCGCGGAAACCGGCCAGCTCAAGGGCGGCCACCTGGTGCGCAGCAGTGACGCCTGACCCGCAATAGACCCCCACCTCGACGTCGTCGCTGATGCCCAGCGCTTCGAAGCGGCGGCGCAGCTCGGCCGGAGGCAGGAACCGGCCGCTGCTGTCCACGTTCTCTGAGGTGGGGGCGCTGACGGCGCCGGGGATATGGCCGGCCCGCGCATCGAGGAGGAGCCCGTCTGCTGCGGCGCCGTCGCGGGCCGGTTGATTCTCCGTCCAGGCGGTCACGGCGGCTGCATCAAGGACCGGCATCTGCCCGTCAGCCAGCGTCACATTCCCGGCAGGAGGCAGGACCTCCCCTTGCTCGAGCGGCCGTCCTGCGGCACCCCAAGCCGCCAGGCCGCCGTCGAGCAGGTAAACCTCGGCCAGGCCCGCATTCCGCAGCATCCACCACACGCGCGCCGCCGCCATGTTGCCGCTGTCGTCATACGCCACCACTACATCGCCGTTGTTGATGCCCCAGCGCCTCGCAGCATCCTGGAACCTCAGCGGCGACGGCAGCGGGTGCCTGCCGCGCTCGGGAACCGCAGGGTCCGCGAGCTCGGCAGCCAGGTCAACAAACACGGCCCCAGGCAGGTGCCCCTGCAGGTAGTGGTCGTGCCCGTGCGGATCGCCCAGCGCCCAGCGCACATCCAGCAGTACCGTACGCAGGCCCCGCACACGGCGCTCCTCCAGGTCCGCGACATCCAGCAGTGGCTTCACGATGCTCCCTCCGTCAGGCGTCCAACCGTCCCACTCTAACGGCAGGCCTTCGAGCCGCAGGTAGGCTGGTGCGGTGAAGATCGAGCGCAGCGCAGGCCGGGCCTGGGCGGACGAAGCCATCCGGAAAATCACGGCAGAAAACAACCGCTCCGCCGATACCCACCTCTATTCAGTACCCCTGCCGGAACACTGGGGCGTCCAGCTCTACCTGAAGGACGAGTCGACGCACCGCACAGGCAGCCTCAAGCACCGGCTGGCCCGATCGCTGTTCCTGTTCGGCCTGGTCAACGGCTGGATCAGGGAGGACACCACCATCGTTGAGGCGTCCAGCGGCAGCACCGCAGTGTCCGAAGCGTACTTTGCCCAGCTGCTGGGGCTGCCGTTCATCGCGGTCATGGCCCGCAGCACCAGCCAGGAAAAGATTGACCTGATTGAACAGTTCGGCGGCGCCTGCCTGCTGGTGGACCATGCCGCCGAGGTCTACGCAACGGCTGAAGAGGTGGCCGCCACCAGCGGCGGGCACTACATGGACCAGTTCACCTATGCTGAGCGCGCCACGGACTGGCGCGGGAACAACAACATCGCGGAGTCAATTTTCGGCCAGCTCGAACTGGAGGAGCACCCCGTACCGGAGTGGATCGTGGTGGGCGCGGGAACCGGCGGCACCAGCGCCACTATCGGCAGGTACCTCCGTTACCACAGCCACCCCACCCGGTTGCTGGTGGTGGATCCGGAGAACTCGGCCTTCCTTCCCAGCTGGCGCGGCAGCACGTCCGGTCCTGCCACGGGCCTGCCTTCGAGAATCGAGGGAATCGGCCGGCCCCGCATGGAGCCCAGCTTTGTGCCCTCAGTGATCGACCACATGGTCCAGGTTCCCGACGCCGCATCCGTCGCCGCCATGCGCCACCTCCGTACGCTCGCCGGACTCCACGCCGGCCCCTCCACGGGAACCAACCTGTGGGGCGTCTGGCAGCTGGTCGCGGCGATGATCGCCGAGGGCCGCAGGGGCAGCATCGTAACGTTGATGTGCGACGGCGGAGAGCGCTATGCGGGCAACTACTACAACCCGGGCTGGCTGGCATCCAAGGGCCTGGACCCGGCACCTTACGAAGTGATGATCAGGCGCTTCTTTGAAACTGGCACCTGGGATGCGGGTCCGGTTTAGACCTCCACAGACTCCCCGGCCGCCAGGTGCCGGTACTCCGTGCCGTACTTTGCCCCCAGCCGCTTGACGTGGCCTTCAACGATCTTCAGCCCGTTGTCATTGAGCAGGCCGTCGTGAATCTGGAATGCGCGCGTGGCCCGGACCGCGATCACGAAGTCCACCACCTCCGCCGCTTTGCTCCAGGGTGCGTGCAGGGGCACCAGCAGCGTCTGCACCTCGATCCCGTCCGGAATCACGAAGGAATCACCCGGGTGGTAGACGTTCCCGTCCAGGAGATAGCCGATATTGGCCACCACCGGGATCTGCGGATGGATCAGGGCGTGCTGGCCGCCAAAGCTCCGGACGTCGAAGCCTGCCGCTTCAAACGATGAGCCGGGGTCCACCGTGTTGATCCGGGCCCCGGCATCAGGGGCTTCATTGCGCAGGTTCTCCGCGACCACCGCCGGGGCGAAAACCGCCAGGTTCGCGTTCTCCTTCAAAGCATTCACCACTGCCGGCACATCTATGTGGTCGTTATGTTCATGGGTGACCAGCACTGCGGCGGCACCGGCCAGCGCCTCCGCCGATTCAGAGAACGTTCCGGGGTCCAGCACCAGGACCCGGCCGTCCTTCTCGAGGCGGACGCAGGCGTGGGTGTATTTCGTCAGCTTCATAGCGCCAGCCTAGGGTCCGCTCCGGACCGTGTCCACGAAGCTCCGGCTGGTAATCTGGATCTTTGCCACGATCCTTAGGAAGCGAGTTCATCCATGCCGTTCGGCACCAAGGCTGAGTCCACCAAGCCCGCTTCGGCTCCGGCTTCCGGCAGCACTGTCAATGCCGGCGCGGGTACAGCTGGCGCGGTTACAGCGGGCGCAGGTGCCGGTGCCGTCAAGGAGCAGCGGGTCACCAAACAGCGGCTGGCGGTCAGTGCCGCGCTGGACGAACTGGACGACTTCGTCAGCACGCAGGAGCTCTACCGCATCCTGCAGAACCAGGGCGTCTCGGTTTCCCTCGCCACCGCTTACCGGATCCTCCAGTCCTTGGCCGACGAAGGACTCGTGGACGTGCTGCGCAATGGCGATGGCGAGGCGGTGTACCGCCGGTGCGCCGTCACGGGCCACCATCACCACCTGTTGTGCCGGAATTGCGGCAAGGCGGTGGAAGTGGAAGCGCCGGCCGTTGAAACGTGGGCTGCACGGACGGCAGCCGAGCACGGCTACACCGAGGTGGCACATACTGTGGAGATTTTCGGCCTCTGCCCGGAGTGCACGGCCCGGAAGGCCGCCGGCACCCTCTGACTTACCGGGGTTGCAGCACGCGGCCGTTGATTCCCCGGGACATACGGACGGAGCCGATAATCCGGCACACCACGTAGATCAGGAATGACAATGTGGTGACGTAGGGGCTGATGGGGATGCGTCCGCCCAGGGCGAGCAGGATTCCGCCGACGGTAGCCATGATGGCAAAGGCCACGCTGAGCACCACCACCGCCACGGGCGACGACGTCACCCGGAGGGCGGCTGCAGCCGGTGTGATGAGCAGCGCGAGGACCAGGAGCGCTCCCACCACCTGGATGGACAGCGCCACGCTGATGCCCAGCAGGACCATAAAGACTATGCCCAGCGTCCGGACCGGGACGCCGCGGGCCTCGGCAAGTTCGGGATCCACGCTGGCGAAGTTCAGTGGCCGCCAGATGGCCGCCAGGACCACCATCACCACCACGGCCGTTCCGGCCAGCGCCTGGAGCTGGACCGTGTCAACCGAAACGATTTGCCCGGTCAGCAGGCCGAACTTGTTGGCAGCCCTGCCTTCATACAAGGACAGGAACAGGATCCCGAGGCCCAGACCGAAGGGCATGATCACCCCGATGATGGAGTTTTTGTCCCTGGCCCTGACTCCCATCACTGCCAGCAGCAAGGCGGCAGCCACGGAGCCGATGAGCGAACCGAAGACGATGTCTGCGCCGATCAGCAGGGCGAAGGCCGCGCCGGCGAAGGACAGCTCCGAGATTCCGTGGACGGCGAACGCCAGGTCACGTTTCATCACGAACGTCCCCACCAGGCCCCCCAGCAGGCCCAGGACGGCGCCTGCCCAGATGGAATTCTGGACCAGGACCAGCAGCTCGCCGTAGTTCTCGAAACTGAAAATAGCGCCAATAATACTGTCGGCGTCCATCAGGCCACCTCTCCGGCAAGGGCGTGCGCCTCGGCGTGATGGTGCGTGGTGGCGTCCGGCAGACCCACCACCACAATGCGTCCGTTGGCGTGGATGACCTCAACGTGGCTGCCATAGAGGTCGGAGAGGACCTCCGTGGTCATCACTTCCTCCGGGGTGCCCACCTTGAAGCGGCCTCCGGCCAAATACAGCACCCGGTCCACGTAGTCGATGATGGGGTTGATCTCGTGGGTGACAAAAACCACCGCACTGTTCTGATCATGGCACTGTTTGTTGATCAGCGCGCTGACGGCCTGCTGGTGGTGCAGGTCCAGCGAGAGCAGCGGCTCGTCGCAGAGCAGGACCTTCGGATCTGTTGCCAGCGCCTGGGCCACGCGCAGCCGCTGCTGCTCACCACCGGAGAGCTGGCCCACCGGGACCTTGGCATAGTCCGCCGCTCCCACCAGTTCAAGGAGCTCATCAATCCTGCGGTTGGCTTTGGCCGAAGAAAGGCGCAGTCCCCACCGGTGGCCGTCCACCCCCAAGCCCACGAGGTCGCGGGCGCGCATCGGCGTGTCCCGGGCAAACGATTTTTGCTGCGGGATGTAGCCGATCAGGCTGCTGCCGCGCTCAACCGGGTGGCCGCCGAGCGTGGCTGTGCCCCGGTGCAGGGCCTGGAGGCCCAACAGGACCTTAAGGAAGCTGGTTTTGCCGCTGCCGTTGGGGCCAAGCACTGCGAAGAACTCGCCCGGCCTGATCTCCAGGTCCAGGTCCTCCCACAGCGTCCGCTGGCCGAAGGCTAGGGACGCCCCGGCGAGGCTGACCACAGGTTTCAACTATTTGTCTCCAGAATTTTGCTGACGTTGTTCACATTGTCCGTCATCCACTGCAGGTAGGTCTTTCCCTCCGGCAACGTTTCACTGAAATCGACCACCGGGACCCCTGCCGTTTCGGCCGCCTTCTTCAGCGCCTCAGTCTGCGGACCTTCCGTCTGCGCGTTGTAAGCCAGGAACCGGACGGACTTTGAGGCAACCAGGTCGGTTGCGGCCTTGAGCACGGCCGGCGGAACGTCCGAGCCTTCCTCAATCGCAGCAGTGTAGTCCTCGGGGGTGGCGTTCTCCAGCCCGGCATCGGCCAGCAGATAGAGCGGCACCGGCTCGGTGACTGCCACCTTATCCCCGGCAGCAACGGTCTTCAGCCCACCAAGCTTTCCGGCCAGTTCGTCGAGTTCGGACTTGAACGTACCGGCATTGGCCGTGAAAGTAGCGGCCGAGTCCGGCTCCAGCTCGCCAAGGCGTGATGCAAGGTCGTCGGCCAGCCGGCCCATCGCGGCCAGGCTGTACCAGACGTGCTCGTTGAGCTCGCCGTGGTGGTGCTCGTCCTCCCCGGCGGCTGCCGAGGGCGCCGCTTCGCCCGAGGCATCCTCTTCAGGGTGCGCCAGGCCGGAAAGTTCGACGGCGTTCAGCACGTTGTGTGCGTCAATGCTGCCGTCCTCCACCAGGGTGTGGAGGAAGTCGTCGTAGCCCCCGCCGTTTTCCACCACGAGGTCAGCCTTGGAGACGGCCAGCCGGTCCTGGGCGGTGGCTTCGTAGGAATGCGGGTCCTGGCTGGTCTTGTTGATGATGGCGGTCACGCTGACTTTGTCGCCGCCCACCGTCTTGGCAATGTCCCCGTACACGTTGGTGGAAGCCACCACGTTGATTCCGTCAGCAGTATTGCCGGCCGAGGGCTCGGGCTGGGGGCTGCACGCGCTGAGCAGCAGGCCCAGCCCGGCAAGGGCGGCAAGGGACGTTCGGGCGGCGGAACGGCGCACGGAAACCTCGGTTCAGTGGTTAAGGGATCGGAAAGAACCACTCCAGCTTATACCTAAATAGGAATCATTCCTATTTAGGTATAAGACGCGGCGTCCTGGGCCCGCACGCATGTGCGCGGCGGGCCCAGCACGGCCAAGGCGCCCGGTTTTTGGTGCCGGGCTCCGGGAGGCCGCGGGCGCTATGCGCCGTTGGGCTGGCCCAGCCGCCGGACACCCCTGGCCTGCGTGGCGTCCCTGATCTCGCCCACCAGCTGCTCGATCACGTCTTCGAGGAAGAGGACACCCTTGGTGTTCCCGTCAGGGCCGATGACGCGGGCCAGGTGCGAACCCGTCCGCTGCATCACCGACATTGCCTTTTCAATCTCGTCGTCCAGGGCCAGGTTGGCCAGCGACCGGATCCGGCTTTCGGCGATGGGCCGTTCGTAGGCAACCTCCGGGATGGACAGGACGTCCTTGACGTGGAGGTACCCGTAGAGCATGTCGTCGTCATCGAGCATCGGGAACCGGGAGAACCCCGTCCGGCTCACCGCCTTCTCAAACTCCACCGGCGTGGTTGCGGCCTTCAGCATCACCAGCTTCTCGAGCGGAACCATGATGTCCGCGGCACTGTACTCGGAAAATTCGAGCGCACCCGTGATCAGCCCCGCCTCGTCATCCACCAGGCCATGGCGGGTGGACTCCTGCACGATCGACTGCACTTCCTCGAGGGTGAAGGAAGAGTTCACCTCATCCTTGGGCTCAATACGCAGCAGCTTGAGGATGTGGTTCGCGGACCAGTTCAGGACGGAGATGACCGGGTTGACCAGCCGGGCAATGAACATCAGCGGCGGGGCAAGGAAGAGCGCTGCCTTGTCCGCCACGGAGACGGAAATGTTCTTCGGCACCATTTCACCAAAGGTCACGTGCAGGAACGTCACCAGCAACAGCGCCACGGCGAACGCCGCCACGTCAGCGATCTCCATGGGCAGGCCCAGTGTCTCCAGCGGCACCGCCAACAGGTGGTGGATGGCCGGCTCCGCAACAAGCAGGATCAGCAGCGAACACACCGTAATCCCCAGCTGGGCACAGGCCAGCATCAAAGACACATTTTCCATGGCCCGCAACGTGGTCTGCGCCCGCTTGGAACCGGCCTCGGCCAGCGGCTCGATCTGGCTGCGGCGGGCAGACATCACGGCGAACTCAGCCGCGACAAAAAACGCGTTGCCGAACAGGAGGACAACCAGCCACAGTATTCCGGCCCAGTCACTCATCGTTCGGTCCTGTCGTTGTTCGTGCTGCCGGCTTCGTCTCCGGCCCCGGGCTCCGGCCTGGCCGGCCGGAAGCAGATCCGGTCGATCCGCCGGCCATCCATCCGGGTGACACTCAGCGTTCCGCCCTCCACGGGCACGGTGTCCCCCACGTCGGCGATCCGGCCAAGCTTGCTCATCACATAGCCGCCCACCGTTTCGTAGGCTGCTTCGTCCGGAACACTGAGGCCTGGAATCTGCTCGGAAAGTTCATCCGGGCGGAGCAGGCCGGGGAAGTACCAGTCGCCGGAGGCGCTCTGCAGGAGTCCCGGGCGGACCCTGTCGTGCTCGTCCGCCACCTCCCCCACGATTTCCTCCACGAGGTCCTCGAGGGTGGCGATGCCTGCGGTTCCGCCGTATTCGTCCAGCACCACCGCCAGCTGCAGGTTGCCTTCACGCAGTTCTGCCAGCAGGGCATCAAGGTGGATGGTCTCCGGGACGCGGAGCACCTCAGTCATGATGGCCCCGGCTTCGAGGTTCTGCCTGCGGTCCCAGGGCACGGCCACGGCTTTCTTGACGTGGACCAGTCCCCGGATGTCGTCCGCGGATTCCCCAATGATGGGGAATCGTGAGTAACCGGTGCGCCGCGCGGCCGCCAGGATGTCGGACACCGGCTGGTCCGCCTCGATCGTTTCCACGCGGATGCGGGGAGTCATGACGTCGGCCGCAGTGCGGGTGGAGAAATTCAGCGTGCGCGCCACGAAGTTGGCAGTACCGGCATCCAGTGTTCCCATAGCCGCTGAACGCCGCACCAGGGAGGCAAGTTCAGCAGGGGTCCGGGCACCGGAAATTTCTTCTTTCGCTTCGAGCCCAAAAACGTTCAGGACCTTGTTGGAGAAGCCGTTAAGGACCACGATGGCGGGTTTGAACACCGCAGTGAAGACAAGCTGCGGCCTGGCCAGCGCGCGGCCCACGGGAAAGGACAAAGCGATGGCCATGTTCTTGGGCACCAGTTCGCCCAGGAGCATGGACAGCAGCGTGGCCAGGACCATCGCCAGGGCCAGGGAGATGGAGGCCACTGCAACGTCGGGAAGTCCGACGGCGGCCAGCGGGGCTTCCAGGAGCTTGCCCACCGAAGGCTCCATCACGTAACCGGTCAGCAACGTGGTGAGCGTGATGCCCAACTGGCAGCTGGAGAGCTGCGTTGAAAGCGACTTCAGGCAGGCGAGCAACGGGACGGCACGCTCGTCGCCGTCGTCGATGGCCCTTTGGACGGTGGCCTGGTCAAGTGCAATAAGGGAAAATTCGACGGCGACAAAAAAGCCCGTGCCGGCGATCAGCAGCAGTCCTGCTGCGAGGAGAAGCCATTCCATTCAGCATCCCGCCTGGACAGCGGTGGCTACGGAATTTGGTGAAACAGTCAGGGAGCGGCGCCGGACATATCGGTCCGGCGGGGGGTGGTCAGCCGAGGCCGACGCAGTATCCTTTTCAGCTCCTGCCGGCAATGCCAGCGAATGGTGATGGGCGCGTGTTCGGGGTTTGCCGGCTCTTCGGGTGGACTGTGCGGCGCTGCTTTCGCCCCGCTGACAGCCCCCAGGCCGGCACCTAGATTTACTGTCCATAAGAATTTCAGTCTACAGGAGCACGTACCTTCCCCTGGGTGGCGCGCAGGGGTCCCGGCGCCGGCCGGCCAGTGGACGGCAAGCGTCATACGGCAGCCGTCCCCGTCGCCATATTCGGCCCTTTTTACGTCTCATCATGATTTGGGTCACCCTTATTGGCAGTTACCACAAGATGCTCACTAGACTGGCAATGGTCTGGGTTCAGAGGACGCAGAGACCGGTTGAAACGTAGTGCTGACGCACCGTGGGCCGGAGAGAAATCAAACTCATGGAAGAGGCGTATTTCAAGTGCCAGAGCAGCCTAGCCACCGTCTACCAGAGGAATTTGGCGGAAACGAGTGGCTCGTTGACGAACTGTACGAGCAGTATCAAAAGGACAAGAACGCTGTCGACGCCAAATGGTGGCCGCTGTTTGAATCCTTCGGCTCGGGCAGCAGTTCTTCTTCCAACGGAAATTCGGCGCAAGCCACAGCCCACCCCGCAACCAGGGAAATGCCGGCCGTGAATGCGGCTCCCGCGGCACCGGCAGCGCAGCCGGCTGCAGCCCCGCCCGCTCGGCCGTCGACCCCGCCCGCCTCTGCGGCACCTGCCGCCCCCGCTGCCGTCAAGAAGGCTCCCGCCACGGTTGCCCGCGATGGCGGAAAAAAGACCGAGTCCGGCACCGGCTCGCAGCCCATCCCTGCGCAGCTGCCCAAGAACGTCAAGGCGCCCACCGCTCCCGAAGAGGACGTCGTGTCCATCCTCCGCGGACCGGCCAAAGCCATTGCCACGAACATGGTCACCAGCCTCGAGGTGCCCACCGCCACCAGCGTCCGGGCCATCCCCGCCAAGCTGCTCATCGACAACCGCGTGGTCATCAACTCCAACCTTGCCCGCGCCCGCGGCGGGAAGGTCTCCTTCACGCACCTGATCGGCTACGCCGTCATCCGTGCCCTGTCCCAGTTCCCGTCCATGAACGTGTACTACGACGAAGTGGACGGCAAGCCCGTCGCCGTCCAGCCGGCACACGTCAACTTCGGCATCGCCATCGACATGCCCAAGCCCGACGGAACCCGCCTCCTGATGGTTCCGAACATCAAGAAGGCGGAAACCCTCAACTTCTCCGAGTTCTGGCACACCTACGAGGACCTCATCAAGCGTGCCCGCAACGGCAAGCTGACCGCCGAGGACCACCAGGGCACCACTGTGTCCCTGACCAACCCTGGCGGCATCGGCACCGTGCACTCGGTGCCCCGTCTTTCCAAGGGCCAGGCGGCCATCATCGGCGTCGGCGCGCTGGATTACCCGGCCGAATTCCAGGGTGCCAGCGAGAAGATCATCGCCCAGAACGCCATCAGCAAGGTCCTGACGCTGACCTCCACCTACGATCACCGTGTGATCCAGGGTGCCGGCAGCGGCGAGTTCCTGAAGCTGGTCCACCAGCTGCTGCTCGGTGCGCAGAACTTCTACGACGAGATCTTCGAGTCCCTCCGCATCCCGTACGAGCCCGTCCGCTGGAGCGCCGACAAGCAGGTGGACCCTGCTGACGAGATCAACAAGGTTGCCCGGATCCAGCAGCTGATCCACTCCTACCGCGTCCGCGGCCACCTGATGGCGGACACCGATCCGCTCGAATACGTCCAGCGCAAGCACCCGGACCTTGACGTCCTCACCTACGGCCTGACGCTGTGGGACCTGGACCGCGAGTGGCCCACCGGCGGTTTCGGCGGCAAGCCGATGCTCAAATTCCGCGACATCCTCGGTGTCCTCCGCGACGCGTACTGCCGCACCACGGGCATCGAATACATGCACATCCAGGAGCCGGCCGAACGCAAGTGGTTCCAGGACCAGCTCGAGCACCCCTACTCGAAGCCCAGCCGTGAAGAGCAGCTGCGGATTGTCTCGAAGCTGAACGCCGCCGAGGCCTTCGAAACCTTCCTGCAGACCAAGTTCGTGGGCCAGAAGCGCTTCTCCCTCGAAGGCGGCGAGTCCCTGATTCCGCTGCTGGATGCCATCATGTCCGATGCCGCCGATGACGGCCTGGACGAAGTGGCCATCGGAATGGCCCACCGCGGCCGCCTGAACGTGCTCACCAACATCGCCGGCAAGACCTACGCCCAGGTGTTCCGCGAATTCGAGGGCACCCAGGATCCCCGTTCGGTCCAGGGTTCCGGCGACGTCAAGTACCACCTGGGTACCGAGGGCACGTTCACCTCGGACAACGGCAAGGAAACCAAGGTCTACCTGGCAGCCAACCCGTCCCACCTCGAAGCTGTGGACCCGGTGCTCGAGGGCATCGTCCGCGCCAAGCAGGACCGCCTGGACCAGGGCGAGTCCTTCCCGGTCCTTCCCATCGTGGTCCACGGCGACGCCGCGTTCGCCGGCCAGGGCGTGGTTGCTGAAACCCTGAACCTGTCCCAGCTGCGGGGCTACCGCACCGGTGGAACCATCCACATCGTGGTCAACAACCAGGTGGGCTTCACCACTGCCCCATCATCCTCGCGTTCCTCCACGTACTCCACCGACGTTGCCAAGATGATCCAGGCACCGGTGTTCCACGTGAACGGCGACGACCCCGAGGCCGTGGTCCGTATTGGCCAGCTCGCCTACGAGTTCCGCCAGCGGTTCCACAAGGACGTTGTCATCGACATGGTCTGCTACCGCCGCCGCGGGCACAACGAGGGCGACGACCCCTCGATGACCCAGCCGCTGATGTACAACCTGATCGAAGCCAAGCGTTCAGTGCGCAAGCTGTACACCGAGTCGCTCATCGGCCGCGGTGACATCACCGAGGAAGAAGCCGAGCAGCTGCTCCGCGACTACCAGGAGCGGCTCGAGCGGGTCTTCGCCGAAACCCACGCAGCCCAGACCTCCCCGATTCCGATCATCACCGCGGACTCGGCAGCCGTGTCCGACATCGAGCGGCCCATCGCGCAGCAGTCCGATTCCGGCGCCAACGCTCCCGTGTCCACGGCCATCTCCGCTGACACGCTGGCCCGGATTGGCAAGGCGCATGTGGAGATTCCCGAGGGCTTCACCGTCCATGCCAAACTCAAGCAACTCCTCGAGAAGCGTGAGCAGATGTCCCGTGAAGGCGGCATCGACTGGGGCTTTGGCGAGATCGCAGCCTTCGGCTCACTGATCATGGAAGGCGTACCTGTACGACTTGCCGGCCAGGACTCGCGCCGCGGCACGTTCGTGCAGCGCCACGCCGTATTCCACGACCGTGCCAACGGCAAGGAATGGCTGCCGCTGGGCAACCTCTCCGACGACCAGGCCAAGCTGTGGATCTACGACTCGCTGCTGTCCGAATACGCTGCCATGGGCTTCGAATACGGCTACTCTGTGGAACGCCCCGATGCCCTCGTCCTCTGGGAAGCCCAGTTCGGCGACTTCGTCAACGGCGCCCAGACCATCATCGACGAGTTCATCTCCTCGGCTGAGCAGAAGTGGGGCCAGCGGTCCTCGCTGGTGCTGATGCTGCCGCACGGCTACGAGGGCCAGGGCCCGGACCACTCCTCCGCACGGATCGAGCGCTTCCTGCAGCTGTGCGCCGAAGAGAACATCATCGTGGCCAACCCCACCACGGCGGCTTCGCACTTCCACCTGCTGCGCCGCCAGGCCTACAGCCGCCCGCGGAAGCCGCTGATCATCTTCACGCCGAAGCAGCTGCTGCGCCTCAAGGCTGCTGCCTCATCCGTGGAGGATTTCACCAACGGCACTTTCCGCCCGGTGATCGGCGAGCACGAGCAGCTGGCCGCAAACGCCGTCGAACGCGTCCTGCTGGTCTCCGGCCGCCTTTACTACGATCTGCTGTCCACGCGGCAGAAGACCGGGGACACCACCACGGCAATCGTCCGCGTGGAGCAGCTTTACCCGCTGCCGCACGCAGAAATCGCCGCGGAACTGGCCAAGTACCCGAACGCCGAAGTTGTCTGGGCGCAGGATGAGCCCGCCAACCAGGGGCCGTGGCCGTTCATCGGGCTGAACCTTCCGGACGCACTTGACCGCAGGGTCCGCCTTGTGTCGCGCCCCGCGTCGGCGTCCACCGCAGCGGGTTCCATGAAGCGCCACGCCGCGGAGCAGGATGCCCTGCTGAAGCAGGCATTTGCACGGTAACTACCAGTAAGGCTGCCCGGCCGGACGTCGAAATACCAGACTCCGGCCGGGCAGTTCTGTTTAATGGGATGGACAGCGCCCGCCCGGATGAGAAATACCCCCGGGCGGCGGTCGGCAGGCACCGAAGTAAAGAGGAACGTGTGGAAGACAGAAAGCTGCGCATCGCAGCTGTAGGAGATGAACTGCTGGCCGGACTGGGAGACCCCCGCGCGCTCGGCTGGCTGGGCCGTGTACTGGCCCGTACTCCGCAGGACGGCATGGTCCTGGAAAGCTACGCACTCCCGTGTCCGCAGGAAGGTACGGAGGGCCTGGCCGCCCGCTGGCTGGAGGAAACGGGCCGGCGGTTCAGCAACCAGCACGAGAACCGTTTGGTCATTGGGCTCTCGGGCAGGGATATCGAATTCGGCCTTTCCACTGCACGCAGCCGGCTCAATCTGGCCAACATCCTCGACTCTGCCTCGCAGAACCGGCTGGAGGTCTTCGTTGTTGGGCCGCCGCCAACCCTCGATCCGGCACAGAACCGGCGCCTGGACGAGTTGAACACCGCCTTCGCCGACGTCACCACGCGCCGCAAACACCTCTACGTGGACACCTTCTCCCCGCTCCTGAACCACGAACAATGGCGCCAGGACCTGGCCGCCAACGGGGGCACGCCCGGGCAGGCGGGTTACGGCCTGATGGCATGGCTGGTGCTGCACCGCGGCTGGTTCCAGTGGCTGGGGATGGCCGTACCCGAGTAAGTTCGCTTCGCGATATATCTTGAACTCCTTCCGCGCCGGGAGTACGTTGGTCAGACACGATATATCGCCTTTGGAGGAACCATGGCTGGAACGACCGCTGACCAGAGCTGGACTGTCACGGGCGCGGAGACAATCGACGTCGGGTCTGTCGCGTCACTGAAACTGGGGATGGTCCGAGGGCGGTTCGATGTAGTGGCCCACGAGCAGCCCTATACCCGGATCGAGATTTCCGAGGTGCAGGGCGACCCCGTGGCTGTCTCGCTGCAGGACGGCCGGCTGGAGGTGCGGCACCAGCTTCACGGGCCGCAGGGCTGGTTCAAGAACCTCATGGGAACGGTGAACCACCACAGTGAGAACTACGCTGTCATCAGCATTGCCGTGCCCGCCACCGTGGACGTTGAGGCGGGCACGGTCAGCGGCGACGGGCTGGTGTCCGGGATGGCCTCCCGTACGCGCCTGAGCACCGTCTCGGGGTCCGTGATGGCGGACGGCACCGACGGCGAACTGTTCGTCACCACCGTGAGCGGCGAAGTCAACGCCCGGAACCACAGCGGTGTCCTCACCGCCAAGACTGTCTCGGGCGAGGTCACGGCCTCGGGCCTTTTCAGCCACATCCGTGCCAACACGGTCAGCGGCGACATGAATTTCGACCTCCTGGGTTTCACCCAGGATTTCGGCGCCAACTCAGTCTCCGGGGACCTCACCATCCGGATTCCCCACGACGTCGGGGTGGATATCGTCGCCAAATCGGCCACCGGGGCGGTGGTGATCGGCAACCAGCAGTACCACGTTACGGGCGGCAAGGTGGAAACGATCGCCGGCCCCGACGCAAAGCTCATGCTGGTCAGGACCAACTCGGTATCGGGCAAGACCTCCATCCTCCACAGGGCGCCCGGCGAAGCGAACGGAAACACCACAGGGTCCGCGGAAGAACGGCCCTGATGCCCGCTGTCTTTGCCCACGGCGCCCTGCGGCTTTACCTGCTTGCCCTGCTCGAGTCCGGCCCCAAGCACGGCTACGAACTGATCAAGGCACTCAAGGAACGGTTTGGCGGCACCTACTCTCCCAGCGCCGGCACCATCTACCCCCGGCTCGGGAAACTGGAAGAAGAAGGCCTGGTGGTCACCGAAACCGCAGGCCGCCGGACCAACTACCGCATAACACCCGCCGGGCTTGCAGAACTCAACCTGCGCCGTGAAGAACTGGCAGGCGTGGAGCAGGAAATCTCTGCGTCCGTGCGAAGGCTGGCGGACAACCTTCGTGAGGACATCCGCAGCAACATGCGCGGGCTCCGGGCCGATCTTGCGGCCACCGCGGAGGCGGCCAGGGCAGGAGCCGCCTCCGCTGCGTTCAACGCCCTCAAAGGCAGCCCGGCGGCTGACAGCAAAAGCTCGCTGAAGGAAGCCGAGCTGATGCTCCAGGCGTTCCGGGACGATCTTCGTGCCGAACTCAGGCAGCAGGCGGCCAGGCAGCCCCTCAGTCCCGTGGTCCTGGAAACGCTTCGGACCGTGCTGGAGCAGGCAGGCATCGCCATCCGGAACTCGGTCCGGAACTAGTCAGCGCGCCCTAAGCACTGAGCCGCAGGTCATGCGCCGGTTGCCGGTTCGCGGGCCGCCAGATCATGTGGGAGACTTGAGGGCAGCTCTTTTGAGTACCAACAGTAAGGAGGCCAGCTATGAGCAAGCGTGCACGCAAGCGTCGTGACCGTAAGCGTGGCGGCGCGAACCACGGGAAGCGCCCCAACACCTAGGCACATGCCAGGTACAGCGGTTAAAGCAAAGGACCCCGGAAGCCACTCGGCTTCCGGGGTTCTTTGTTCTTTGGGCTGGTTTGGGACGAAGCCCTGTGTGTCGGCTGCGCCCTACGCGTCTACGGGACGGATCGAGTGGATTCGGTCCAGGATGGCGTTCTTCAGGTTCTCCGGAGCAGCCTCGGTGCAGGATCGCTTGACCATGTTGCGGATAACGCACTCAAGGTCGTACTGCTCCGTGCATTCCGGGCACTCATCGAGATGCGTCTTGATTTCCGTGATGTCCTCACGGGTCAACGCGCCGTCAAGGTACTCGTAGATGCGTTGCATCCGGGTATCGTCGCAGTCGCCCAATCCCTGGCAGTCGCTCATTTCCTGTTCTCCTGTTGTATGCTTTCCGCCGCGTCCGGTGCAGCTGCGGCCGTTTTGAATCCGCGCTCGGCGGCGTATTCCGCGAGCATGTCCCGCAGCATTCGCCGACCGCGGTGAAGCCGGGACATCACTGTTCCGATGGGGGTGTTCATGATGTCTGAGATTTCCTTGTAGGCAAACCCTTCAACATCCGCGAAGTACACCGCGAGGCGGAATTCTTCGGGGATGGCCTGAAGGGCCCGCTTGACGTCCGAATCCGGCAGGTGATCCAGCGCCTCTGCCTCAGCGGAACGCAGCCCGCTGGAGGTGTGTGACTCAGCACGAGCCAGCTGCCAGTCCTCAATGGTGTCCGAGTTGGACTGAAGCGGTTCGCGCTGCCGTTTCCGGTACAGGTTGATATAGGTGTTGGTCAGAATCCGGTACAGCCATGCCTTGAGGTTGGTACCCGGCTTGTACTGGTGGAACGCCGAGAAGGCCTTGGTGTAGGCCTCCTGGACGAGGTCCTCTGCATCAGCCGGGTTCCGGGCCATCCGCATGGCTGCCGAGTACAGCTGATCGACGTACTGCATGGCGTCACGTTCGAACCGGACACGACGGTCCTCCGCGGATTCCGTGGAAACGTTGACCGCTTGGTCGGCAGCGTCCGCAGGCTGCCCGGAGACTTCCGCCGGCTCTGCCGGCTCGGGCAGGGTATCAGCGCTGCTCTTGGCCTCGTTCTGCGAAGCCTCATACATGGCCGCAACGGCCGGATCCAGGGTGCTCATTGCCTTCAAGTCTACTGTCAGGCTCTGCACACGCGGCGACCCATACTCTGGAGGTTCTGCCCCTAAAGTGTCCATGGCCACCAGGCCTGCTGCATCGATTCCGTCCAACACCCGCCTCAAGGGCCAACTCCGCTCTGTTGTCCGGTGCTTTGTCTTGTGGGCCCGGCTTTTCAGGTCCAGTTTCCATAACCTGCGGCTCCGGGCAAATATTCCCTAAAAGTGCAAGACTAGAACGGACTCCGCCGCACCAGACGCGGTTCGTCCACCCAGGAGGAAATCCATGTCCTTTGTCCGCACACTCGCACGGCCCATGCTTGCTTCCAGTTTTGTTCTTGCCGGAATGGATAAGCTCAAGAACGCCGACGACACCGCGCAACAGCTCTCGCCCCTGCTGAGCAAGGCAGCGGCCGCGCTGCCTTTCCAGACCGACGAGAAGACACTGGCCCGGATTATCGGCGGCACGCAGGTGGGCGCCGGCGTCCTGTTCGGCTTGGGGAAATTCTCCCGCCTCTCCGCCACCGTACTGACCGTGGTCTCCCTGCTCAACACGTTCGTCGAGTGGCGCAGCGCGGACATCAGCAGCAAGGAAGGCCGCGGAAACCGCCGCAACCAGCTGCTGAAGAACCTGTCCCTGAGCGGCGGGGCGCTGCTTGCTTCAGTGGACACGGCAGGCAAGCCGGGGCTGGTTTGGCGTGCCGAGCACCTGGCGTCCGACGTCCGGAAGGGCGCCGCGCACCTCACGGCGGATGCCCGGAAGACCACCAACAAGAAGCTGCACAAAGCCGACAAGGCCGTCCGCCGCGCCGTCGAACAGGCCACGGGGGCATAAGCAGGACATGACCGCACCAGCTGCCGCCACCCGGGACAACTCCGGAGCATCCCTCCCCCACTGGCCTGCCCCCTTCGCATCCCGTCCGGTGGACGCCACTGTCACGGTGCCGGGTTCGAAGTCGCTGACCAACCGGTACCTGGTGCTTGCTGCACTGGCCGACGGTCCCTCGCGGCTGCGCGCACCGCTGCATTCCAGGGACTCCGCACTGATGATCGAGGCGCTGCGCCAACTTGGCGCCACCATCACGGAGGTGCCGGGGGACGGTGCCTTCGGGCCGGACCTGGAGGTCCTCCCGATCACCGCGGACAGGGCACCGTCCGCCGCCACCATCGACTGCGGCCTTGCCGGAACGGTGATGCGGTTCGTGCCGCCGCTGGCCGCGCTGCGCAACGGCGCCAGCCTGTTCGACGGCGACCCGCATGCCCGGAAGCGGCCCATGGGAACCATCATCGAGGCCCTGAAGGCGCTGGGAGTGGCCGTTTCCGCTGAAGACGGCGGCACGCCGTCGTCCTTGCCGTTTGTGGTGGAAGGCTCAGGCGAGGTGCGTGGCGGCCACCTGGTTATTGACGCCAGCGCCTCCTCGCAGTTTGTCTCGGCTCTGCTGCTGGTGGGAGCAAGGTTCACCGAAGGGCTGCACCTGGAGCATGTCGGCAAACCGGTGCCCAGCCTGGACCACATCAACATGACAGTTGCCGTCCTGCGCGGCGCCGGCGTTGTGGTGGATGATTCAGTCCCGAACCATTGGATTGTTGCTCCCGGGCCTATCCGCGCGTTCGACCAGCAGATCGAGCAGGACCTCTCCAACGCCGGCCCGTTCCTTGCCGCCGCGCTGGCCTCCGGCGGAACCGTCAGGATCCCGGGCTGGCCTGAACAGACGCAGCAGGTAGGCGATCTCTGGCGCAGCATCCTCACCGAGATGGGCGCTGATGTCAGCCTGCGCGACGGCGTCCTCACGGTCACGGGCGGACCGGAAATCAAGGGTGCCAATTTCGCGGATACCAGCGAGCTGGCCCCAACGGTTGCCGCGCTGTGCGCCCTGGCCATCGGACCCTCCCGGCTCACCGGAATCGCACACCTGCGCGGGCACGAAACCGACCGGCTCGCTGCCCTGGTCACCGAGATCAACCGCCTGGGCGGCGACGCCGAGGAGACCAGCGATGGCCTGGTGATCCGGCCCGCCAAGCTGCATGCCGGCGTCGTGCGCAGTTACGCGGACCACCGCATGGCCACTGCCGGAGCCATCCTTGGCCTGGCTGTGGAGGGGGTCCAGGTGGAGGACATCGGCACCACCGCCAAGACCATGCCCGATTTTCCCCGGCTGTGGGCAGACATGCTGGCCCAGACCGGCGTTTCCAATGCGGCGTCGGAAGGTTCAACCGGTGGCGCGGAGCACTGACTCCTGGGACGAGTCGGATGTCCGCATCCGGCCCAGCAAAAAAGGATCGAGGCCCCGCACCAAGGACCGGCCCAGCCACGACGACGCCGTCACCGGCCGCATCGTCACCGTTGACCGCGGCCGCTACACGGCAGTAGTGGGTGAGGACTCCGGCAACGAGCGCGTTGTCGTCGCCGCCCGGGCCCGCGAACTGCGCCGGAACCCGGTAGTGGCAGGCGACTTCGTGTCCCTCGTGGGAGACGTTTCCGGCGACCCCAACACCCTGGCCCGGCTGGTAAAAATCCAGGACCGCAAAACCCTCCTCAGGCGCAGCGCCGACGACACCGATCCCGTGGAACGGGCCGTGGTGGCCAACGCCGACCAGCTGGTGGTTGTGGTGGCTGCCGCCAACCCCGAACCGCGCACCGGCTTTATCGACCGCGCCCTGGTAGCTGCTTATGACGCCGGGATCGAGCCGATCCTTCTGGTCACCAAGGCGGACGTCAAGGATCCGGCGGAGCTGTTGTCCAACTACACGCACCTGGACTTGCCGGTGATCATCAGCCGGACAGCGGATTCGGCAGCGTCAGGCATCGACGCCCGCTCGGACGACGGACTCTCTGCCCGCCTGGACAGCAAAGCCGTGGCCGAGCTGCGGGGCTACCTGGACGGAAAAGTCACCGTGATGCTCGGACATTCCGGCGTGGGGAAATCGACCATGGTGAACGCGCTGACCGGAGCCGAGCGTGCCACGGGCGGAGTCAACGCCGTGACCGGACGCGGCCGCCACACGTCGTCGTCCGCCCTGGCCCTGAGGTTGTCTGATGCCCCATCCGGCAGCTGGATCATCGACACCCCCGGTATCCGCTCCTTCGGCCTGGCCCACGTGGACCCGGACCGGATCCTGCGGTCCTTCCCGGACCTCTCCCCCGGCATCGAGGACTGCGAACGGGGCTGCAAACACACCGCAACGGCGGTGAACTGCGGCCTGGATGCCTGGGTGGCCGGCGGCCATGCCGGAGCCACCGGAGTAGCCCGGCTGGCCTCGCTGCGTCGGCTCCTCGGCACCGATCCCCGGATGGAGGCCCAGGAGGCCAAGGAGCTCGGCAGCGTCAACTGACCACGCCGATCTCCCAGCAGAACCGCGTGAAGACGGTAGTTTGTAACCATGATCCAACCCGCTTCAAGCTACAACGATGACCTGCGCCTGGCCCATGTCCTGGCCGACTCCGTGGACGACCAGACCATGAGCCGCTTCAAGGCCCTGGATCTCCAGGTGGAGACCAAGCCTGACCTGACGCCAGTCACCGACGCGGACAAGGCCGCCGAAGAAGCCATCCGCGGCCAGTTGTCACGTTCCCGCCCGCGCGACGCTGTGCTGGGCGAGGAGTTCGGCAGCACCGGGCACGGGTCCCGCCGCTGGATCATCGATCCCATCGACGGCACCAAGAACTTCGTCCGCGGCGTCCCGGTCTGGGCCACCCTGATTGCGCTGGTGGATGAGGGCGAGCCGGTGGTCGGCGTGGTCAGCGCACCGGCCTTGGGCAAACGCTGGTGGGCCGCCAAGGGCATGGGCGCCTACATGGGCCGCTCCCTCGCCGCGGCCACCCGACTGCGGGTCTCCAACGTTTCCAAGCTGTCCGATGCCTCCCTCTCCTATTCCAGCCTGGGCGGCTGGAAGGAACGCGGAAGCCTGGACAACTTCCTGGGCCTCACCGAGGATGTGTGGCGGACCCGTGCGTACGGCGACTTCTGGTCCTACTGCATGGTGGCGGAAGGTTCCGTGGACATTGCCTGCGAACCTGAACTGAACCTTTATGACATGGCAGCACTGGTGCCGATCGTGGTGGAGGCCGGGGGCCGCTTCACATCCCTGGAAGGGGAAGACGGGCCATTCGGCGGCAACGCACTGGCCACCAACTCCATCCTGCACTCCGAGGTACTCCGCAGATTGAACCCGGACCTGGACGACCTCCTCTAGCACGGCTTTACCGAAGAACTGAGCGGCGGGCACCCCCACGAGGAGGTGCCCGCCGTCGTTTCTTCGGCAAAAGAAGCCCTTTCCAGCGGGCTCGTAACAAAACGCTTAACATTTGTGCCGGCTTCGAACCTTCCGGCCCCATGTTCTACGCTCTTAACCAGGTCACGAGTGCCAGCGCGAAACCCCGGTTTGCTGGCCGGCAACCCTCCAACCGCGGTGGGGTGCCCCGGGTGACGACCAGGCCGGTCCGGAGCGGATGCGGCAAGCGCGGATTCCCCGGGTGTGGGAGTCCTTCTGAAGTGAGGTCTGCCGTGACAACTGCCACCGTCTCCCCCAACGCCACCTTTGAAGCTGCCCCGGCTGGAACCATCTTTGATGCCCGCCGTGCTGCCGCGGGGCGTCCGCTCGCCGCCGTCACCGGCGCAGAAATCCAGGCACCGCTGATCCATGGCGGCCACGTCCGCTACGCCAACCTTGACTACGGCGCCTCGGCTCCGGCCCTCTCCGTGGTCTCGGCGTACCTTAACGAGATCCTGCCGTTCTACGCCAGCGTCCACCGCGGCGCCGGTTACGCATCCCAGATCAGCACCTCCGTGTACGAAAATTCACGCAACATTGTGCGGGAGTTCGTGGGCGGCCGCCCGGATGATTCGGTGATCTTCACACGGAACACCACCGATTCGCTCAACCTGCTGGCCGGGTGCCTGCCCGCAACGGACGGCCGGCCCGACGGCGAAGTCCTCTACCTGGACATCGAGCACCACGCCAACCTGCTGCCGTGGCAGGGTGTCCCGCACCGCAGCATCGTTGCCGCCGACACCATCGCTGGAACCATCGACGCCATCCGCGCGGAACTGAGCCAGGGCGGTGTGAGCCTGCTCGCCGTCACCGGCGCATCAAACGTTACCGGCGAAATCCTCCCCATTCGTGCCCTGGCCGCGCTGGCACACGAACACGGCGCACGGATCGTGGTGGACGCCGCCCAGCTTGCGCCGCACCGCCGTGTGAACATTGCAGCGGACGACGTCGACTACCTCGCCTTCTCCGGCCACAAGCTGTACGCACCTTTCGGTTCCGGCGTGCTCGTGGGCCGCACGGACTGGCTGGACGCCGGAACGCCGCACCTTGCCGGCGGCGGCGCCGTCAAGGAAGCAAGGCTCGACGGCGTCAGCTGGGCCACCGGCCCGGCCCGCCATGAGGGCGGCTCGCCCAACGTCCTGGGCGCGGCGACCCTGGCCCGTGCCACGCAGGTGATTGCCGGGCTGGACCAGGAGCAGTGGCACGCCCACGAATCTGCCATCCGCTCCTTCCTGGTGGAAGGCCTGCAGCAGATCGACGGCGTCACGGTGCACCAGATCTTCAAGGACACCAACCCGGACACCGACACCATCGGCGTGGTCAACTTCTCCGTGGAGGGCTACGACGCCGGGCTGGTGGCCGCCTACCTGTCCGCGGAGCACGGCGTGGGCCTCCGTGACGGCCGCTTCTGCGCCCACCCGCTGCTGAAGCGCCTGGGTTTGCCGTCCGGATCGCTGCGCGCCAGCTTCGGCGTCGGCTCCCGCCTGGAGGACGCCGAGCGTCTCCTTGCCGGCATCGCGGCGCTGCGCAACAACGGGCTGGGCTGGGACTACGTGGTGGACGCCGGGCGCT
Organism: Arthrobacter sp. Soil_C_49; assembly: GCF_057656635.1. Taxonomy (NCBI): domain Bacteria; kingdom Bacillati; phylum Actinomycetota; class Actinomycetes; order Micrococcales; family Micrococcaceae; genus Arthrobacter; species Arthrobacter sp. Soil_C_49. The sequence goes on along the minus strand of NZ_JBDGJZ010000002.1, from coordinate 586,792 downwards.
GGGTTCCCGCCAACGACACCCGGACCTACCCGCACTGGGCTCCCAACACTCCCGGCACCGCGGGTGCCGCTCCCTGCATCGACGACTAGGCACTTGCGGTAAATTCGAAGGATACCCAAGGGCATCAATCGAAGGAGGCCACACGTGGTACGGGGTGGCCCCAAACTTGACCACGGACGGCGGCGGGAGCTCGGCCAAAGCTTCCAGGACGGCGGCCGGCACTACCAGCAGGTCCGCCCGGGCTACCCGGAAGAATCAGCACGCTGGCTGGTCCCTGCCGGAGCCCGGGATGCGCTCGATGCCGGTGCCGGCACCGGAAAGTTCACCGAACTCCTGCTCGGCATGGGACTGTCCGTCACGGCGGTGGACCCTTCCACGGACATGCTCGAACAGTTACGCGCGCATTATCCCGCTGCCACGGCTGTCCAGGCCACTGCAGAGGTCACCGGCCTGCCCGCGGCGGCCTTCGACGTCGTGAGCGTTGCCCAGGCCTGGCACTGGTGTGACGCCCTCGCGGCCAGCACCGAACTGGCACGCGTCCTGCGGCCGCACGGAACGCTGGGCCTCATCTGGAACCAGCTGGACACCTCCGTTCCCTGGGTGCACCGGCTGTCCCGGATCATGCACGCCGGCGACGTGTACAAGCCGGGCTTCCGGCCGCAGGTGGGTCCGGAGTTCCGGGACCTTGAGGGCCACGTAACTCACTGGCAGGACCAAGTCACCACCACCGACCTCGTGGAGCTGGCCAAATCCCGGAGCTATTACCTGCGGGCCGGCGAAACCACCCGCGCAAAGGTGCTGGCCAACCTCGACTGGTATCTCCACGACCACCTGGGGCACCGCCTCGACGAAGAGCTCGAACTGCCCTATCTCACGCTCACCTGGCGGGCCATCAAAGCGTGACGGCGCGCGGTCAGCGGGTAGGCTAGGTGCTGTGAAGACCAGCGCGCCCTCCTCCTCCATCGAGGATTACGTCAAGGTCATCTACTCATTCACTGAATGGCAGGACAAGCCCATCACGTCCTCCCAGCTCGCCCAGCGCCTGGGGGTGGCCAATTCCTCGGTGTCCGAGATGGTCCGCAAGCTGAAAGACCAGGGCCTGGTGGACCACAAGCCCTACAGCGCCATCACGCTCACCGACCAGGGCGTCCGGCTGGCCCTTTCCATGGTGCGCCGGCACCGCCTGATCGAAACCTACCTTGTCCAGCAGCTGGGCTACAGCTGGGACGAGGTCCACGACGAAGCCGAACTGCTGGAGCACGCGGTCTCGGACACGTTCATCGAGCGCGTGGCAGCCAAGCTCGGAGACCCGCAGCGAGATCCCCATGGCGACCCCATCCCCACCGCTGACGGGCAGGTCCTGATGCCCCGCGCCCACCTGATGGGCGAACTGGATCCAGGACACACCGGCAGGATCACCCGGATCAGCGACGAAAACCCCGACCTGCTCCGCTACCTCTCCGCTGAAGAGATAGACCTCGACGCTGAAGTGGAGGTGGTGGGCCGCAAGCCGTTCGGCGGGGCCCTGGTGGTGCGGATCCGGAACTCGGGCAGGACCAGGGACTACGACCTGGCCGACGAGATCACCTCCGCGCTCTGGGTACACACCGACCATCCCCACCCGGGCTGCCTGCTCGGGGCGGCTGAATGAGGCGTGCCGGCATGCCGGCCGGCCGTGCGTGGCTTGCTGTTGCTGCCGGCGGCCTGCTCGGTACTGAACTGCGGTACGGGCTGGGGCTCGCGTTTCCGGATCTCCCGGGTTCCCTGCCGTGGGCCACGCTGTGGATCAACGTTGGCGGAAGCTTTGTCCTGGCGTTGCTGACCACGGTGTGGATGGCCCGGCCGCACACCGCATTCTGGCTGCGCGCCGGCCTGGGCCCCGGCCTCCTGGGATCCTTCACCACGTTCTCGGCGGTAGTGTTCGCGGTGGACCAGCTGGCGCGGGCGGGCTCGCACTTTGTCTGGATCGCCTACCTGGTGCTGTCCTTGCTGCTGGGGCTGGCGGCGGCCGGTGCGGGGTGGCGGTCCGGAAGGGTTGTAGGCCGCCGGTTGAACGGGCGCGATGCCGGCCTTGGTGCGCGCCCATGATGACGGCCGCGTTGGTAGGGGTGTTCGGAGTTGCGGGCGCGCTGCTCCGTTTTGCCGTGGACAGCTGGTTCGCACATCACGCCTCCACGCGTTCTGTGCTGCCTGCCGCTGGTTCCGCGGGCACTGGATCGAGGGGGCGGCTGCACTGGCCCTGGGCCACGCTGGTGGTGAACGTCGTGGGATGCTTCATCATCGGTGCATCGCACGCCCTGACCCTCAGACTTGGGCTAGCTCCCGAATGGCAGGCCGCGCTTGCCACCGGGCTGGCCGGCGGCCTTACCACCTTCAGTTCCTGGACCACTGCCACTATGCGCCTGATGAGTGAAGGACGCTTCGGATCTGCAGCGCTGAACCTGACCGCCAACCTCGTTTTGGGTTTTGGGGCGGCTGCGGCAGGTCTCGCCCTCGCGGCCTGATGCCTTAGGGAGGCGATTTGGCGGCCTCCCGTATCGTGGATGGTGATGATTAGCAGACGCGACGCGGCCATTGCCCTGGATGTACCGATGGAAATGGCACAGCGCCATGGCCTTCCTAAGTGGATGACGGAGGCTGAGCTCGGGGAAATCCTGGACAACCCTCCGCCGTGGCTGGTGCAGTCCCGTGCCAACCGCACGGGCAAGCGCCCGGTTTGGGTGCACCTGGAGTGTGCCGTCTGCGGTTACGAGGAAGCGGCACGCCCCAAGAAGTGGTGGCCGGAGTTCACGTACGTTGTATGCGCGCACCATAATCCCGCCGAGGTTCCCCCGCTGCACCAAGGTTACGTCCGCAGCGAGTTCGACGGCGTTGGCACGCGTTTTGTGGGTATCGCTGACGTGGCGGGCCAGGACTAGGTCCACCCTTTGGCCCGCCGCCGCTCAGTCGCCGTCCAGGCGGTGCGCGGCTGGACGGCTACTTTCCGTTGCTGGTCATTTCTTCCGGTACCGCGATCAGATGGAGTTCCTGCCCGTCCCGCAGCACGGCGAGTTGGAGCGGTTCACCGATGGCGTCGGAGAACAGCAGCCGCTGCAGGCTTTCGGCGTCACTGACGGGCCGGCCGCCTGCCGCGAGGAGGATGTCCCCGGCCGTCAGGCCTGCCTTGGCCGCGGGGGAACCGGCCAGAACCTCCACCACCCGCAGTGCGTCCCGCTGACCGGTCCTGATCACGGCGCTGGGACTGAGCCGGGTGGGTGTGCTGACCAGTCCGAGGTAGGCCCGCCGTACGCGTCCGTCAGCCAGCAGCGCCGAGATGATCCGTTGCGTGGTGGCGTTGATGGGAATGGCCAGGCCGAGCCCGGCACCGGCCACGGCAGTATTAATCCCCACGATTCGGCTGTGGGTATCGGCCAGCGCACCCCCGGAGTTTCCCGGGTTGAGCGCTGCGTCCGTCTGGATCACGTCCTCGATCACCCGCCGGTTGCCTCCGGCCCACACCGGGATGGCACGGCCCAGGCCACTGACCACTCCCGCCGTCACCGACCCGGCCAGGCCAAGCGGGTTACCCACCGCTATCACCAGTTGGCCAACCCGCAGGGACTCTGCGTCTCCGAACGTGGCTGGCGGCATCCGCGGCGGCCTGCCATGGACCACGGCGAGATCGGACAGCGGATCGGCGCCCACCAGTTCCAAGTCCATCCGGCTGCCGTCGGCGAACACGGCGTGCCCGCGGTCCGTGCCGGCCACCACGTGGGCATTGGTCAGCAAGTAGCCGTCCTCAGTGAAGAGCACCGCGGACCCGGCCCCCACCCGGACGCGTCCGTTGCGGCGGCTCGCGGACATCTCCAACGCGGCTACGTGGGGCGTGACGCTGGCCGCCACCCGCATGACTGTCTCTGAATACGAGTCCAGGGCGTCGACGTCGGGCGCCTGCGAAACTGGCTCGCTCCCCTGGTTCATGGGGCACCTCCTCGGTTGCCGGACCCCGGCGGCGCTGTACTTGTCCGGGTCCTACCGGTGACAACGATCGGCCGCGGATCCGTAGTCCCGGCCGGGCTACGCCCTCGGTGAACGGGTACTGCGTGGCCGGCTTTCCTGCCATCCGCCGGGCAAAGAAAAACACCCCGGTCCGAAGACCGGGGTGTTTCTTGATGGACCACTCTTTGTAGGAGCGACGCATCACAAATGTGGAGATGGGGGGAATTGAACCCCCGTCCGATGTCGTGTTGTCAGGGCTTCTCCGGGCGCAGTTTGCTTCGGAGTTTCTCGGCCCCAGCCACGCCGCAAACAGCTGGCTGATCCGGGCCCAGTCATCTAAAAGTCCCGTTCACCCCGATGACGGGGGTAAACAGCAGTGGCTATCTAAATGACGCCAGGAACCGGGGCGATAGCAACCTCGGGCTGACGGACTGTCTTACTGCTTAGGCAGCAAGAGCGAAGTCAGTGCGCTTAGATTCGGCACTTATTGGTTTGCAGAAAGCGTTTACGAGATAATTCTGCATCCTCGGCCCGCTTCACCTGTCGCGACTAACATCGTCGAAACCGATCATCCCCATATTCACTTACCAAACCGGCAGGCGACCCCGCCGGACTACCAACTATAACGCATCGCCCACGGAATTCATTCCAGCCTAGCGGCGGCGGTTGCGCTCCCGCATTTCGCGCTGTGCTTCGCGGTTGTCCTGCTGTTCGCGGAGGGTCTGGCGTTTGTCATATTCGCGCTTACCGCGGGCAACGCCAATCTCCACCTTCGCCCTGCCGTCCACGAAGTACAACTGAAGGGGGACGATTGTGTAGCCGGATTCCCGGACTTTGTGGGAGATCTTGATGAGTTCCTCGCGGTGCAGCAGCAGTTTCCGGCGCCGCCGTGCCGCGTGGTTGGTCCAGCTGCCCTGGTTGTACTCCGGGATGTGGATGGCTTCCATCCACAGCTCGTCGTTGTAGAAGGTGCAGAATCCGTCCACCATGGAGGCATGGCCCTCGCGCAGGGACTTTACTTCGGTTCCCATCAGCGCGATTCCAGCCTCGTAGGTGTCCAGCACATGGTAGTCATGCCGGGCCTTGCGGTTGGTGGCCACCACTTTACGGCCACTTTCTTTAGGCAAGGGAAAGCTCCTCAGTTCAAGAATCGGATGTCCCCCGGGCCTGCCGGGGCGGAGTCATACCAGTGTACGGCAGGCTTGTGCGCCCTACAGCAGCCCCATCGGATCCACGGCAGTGCCGTTCAGCCATGTTTCAAAGTGGGCGTGGCAGCCGGTGGAGTTGCCAGTGTTGCCGGAGTAGGCGATCAACTGCCCCTGCGATACCCGCTGGCCGTTCGACACCACGATGCTGGAGTTGTGGTAGTAGATCGTGTTCAGGGTGTTGCCCTGCACCAGGCCGTGCGAAATCTTCACCCGCCACCCGCCGCCGTCGGCCGAGTTCCAGCCTGAGCTGAAGACCTCGCCCGCTGCTGCGGCGTAGACGGGAGTGCCGCAGGCTGCGCCGAAGTCGATTCCGGTGTGCAGGTAACCGCCCTGGCCGTAGAAATCGATGGTTCCCGGCGGCGTTGCACGCCAGCCAAAGCCGGACGTGATGGGGACGCTGCCGTCAAAAGGATGCCGGAGGCCAAAGGCCGACGGCGATCCGACCGGCGGCACGAACGGCTGCACAGGGGGCGGCGGCTGGTTCCTCGCTGCCGCGGCGGCTGCCGCAGCTGCTGCAGCTTCCGCCGCCAGCCGGCGCTGCTCGGCTTCCCAGGCCTCACGAAGTTTCCGGTCGCGCTCTTCGATTTCAGCCGACACGGCGTTCTGGCTCGCCTGAACGCTGGCCAGTTGTGACTGGATGCCGGGCTTGGCGGCCTGCAGTTCGGCATCGAGGCGGGTGGTGTCGGCGATCAGCCGGTCCACCTCGTCCTTCCTGGCTGCTGCTTCGTCCCTGGCTGCCTTCTCCCGCTCAAGCGCTGCGTCGGCCTTGGCCTTCAGGTCCTTGATTTCCGCCTCAACGGCTTGGAGGCGTGCCTCGGAGTTGACGTTCGTAGCGTTCTGCTGGGACAGCTTGTCCATGGCGGCGTTCTGGCTGCGCATGGCCTGGTCTGCCAGGTCCATGGTCTCCGTCAGGCTTCCGCCGTTGTTGGAGCCGAAGAACAGGGACAGGTTGGAAGGGACTCCCCCGGACTTATAGGCCTGGGTGGCGATCTGGCCGATCAGTTTCTTGGTGTCGGCGATCTTTTGCTTGTCCGTTTCAAGCTGTTGGGTGATCTTGGCCTTGTTCTGCTGGGCCATGTCCACGCGGGCGGACAGTGCCTCAACTTCCTTGACGGCGCCTGCCACGCGGCCCTGGGCTTCGAGCAGTGCCTGCTGGGCGCCGGGCAGCTGGCCCTGGTAGATGACCAGGTCACCGGCGGCCTTCGCGATGCGCGAATCAACGAATTCCAATGACTGCTGGACCCTCGCGGCCTCGGCTTCCAGTGCCTTCTGCTTGTCTTCAAGCTCGTCAGCGAAAGCCACCGGGGTGGAGGATGCGAGCCCCGCGGCGAGGACCACAGCGAGCACGGCGCTCATTATGCCGGCGCGGCGGCGCGCCTTCAGCCGGCTTGTGCGCGGTCGCTGAGGGGACGTTTGATCCGTTACATTCATGGGCATTCCTTGTTCGGTTTGCATACCTAGACGCGAAGGTACCGGCGCAAGGTCAAGAGAGACGAAATTCCCGCCAAGGATCCGCCAAGGATTATCAGGGCCGGTGCCAGGATCAGCGTCTGGCCGGAGGAGATGAAGGCTGTGTCCGGGTATTGCTGGGACATGTATTCGCCGAGGAAGAAGTGCGCCACAGCCCAGAGCGTGGCCGAGGCCAGTGCGGCACCGATGACCGCCGCGATGACACCCTCCAAAATGAACGGCAGCTGGATCACGGTCTTCGAGGCGCCTACCAGGCGCATGATTCCCGTTTCGCGGCGGCGGCTGAAGGCAGACAGCCGGATGGTGGTGGCGATCAGCAAGATGGCGCAGACGATCATGACACCGGCAATGCTGACGGCTACCAGGGACGCCCCGTTCATGACCGAGAACAGCCGCTCGAGGAGCTGGCGCTGGTCAATGACAGTTTCCACGCCCGGCTGGGAGGCGAAGGTCTCGCTGATGATCTGGTACTTTTCCGGGTCCTTCATGTTGATGCGGAAGGATGCGGGCAGCTGGTCCGGCGTCACGGAGTCCACGATGGGAGAATTCGAGAACTGGTCCTTGAAGTGCTTGTAGGCCTCGTCCTTGGACTCGTACTGGAAGTCGTTGATGTACTGGGCAACGGCCGGGGACTCGAGGAGGGAGTTAAGGCTCTCCTGCTGCTCGGCGGTGACGGGCCCGCTGGCGCAACCGGCCGCCGTCGACCCTTCACTGCACAGGAAGATGGCCACCTGGACTTTGTCGTACCAGTAGCCCTTCATCTGGTTTATCTGCATCTGCAGCATGCCGGCCGCGCCCACGAAGGTGAGCGAGACGAAAGTGACCAGGATGACTGAGACAACCATCGAGAGGTTGCGGCGGAGGCCGCTGCCGATCTCGCTGAGGATGAATGCGAGCCTCATTGCTGTCCCTCGCCTTCGCCCGGCTGTCCGGTTTCGGGGGTGTCCCGGCCGCTGGCGTCCTTGAGCCTGCGCGACTGGCCAACCACCGGAATCATGGAGGTGTAGAGTGCCTTGGCCTCGTCGCGGATGACCACACCGTTCTTGAGTTCCACGACGCGTTTGCGCATTTCGTTGACGATGTCGTCGTCATGGGTGGCCATCACTACGGTGGTGCCGTTTTGGTTGATCTTGTCCAGGACCCCCATGATGCCCATCGAGGTGGTGGGGTCAAGGTTTCCGGTGGGCTCGTCGGCGAGGAGGATCCCAGGCCGGTTGACCACCGCACGGGCGATCGCCACGCGCTGCTGCTCGCCGCCGGACAGTTCGTGCGGCATGCGGTGCTCTTTGCCTTCCAGGCCCACAGTCTTCAGGACCTCGGGGACGGTGTCCCGGATGACGCTGCGGCTTTTGCCGATGACCTGCATGGCGAAGGCAACGTTGGCGAAAACGTTTTTCTGCGGCAGGAGCCGGAAGTCCTGGAAGACGACGCCGATCCCCCGGCGGAGCCGAGGCACGCGCCAGCTGGAGATCTTGGCGACGTTCTGGCCGGCGACGTAGACGGCGCCGGAGGTGGCCCGGTCTTCCTTCAGGACGAGCCGCAGGAAGGTGGACTTGCCGGAGCCTGACGCGCCGACGAGGAAGGCGAATTCGCCGCGGTCGATCTCAAGGTTGACAGAGTCCAGCGCAGGCCGGGCTTTCTGGTCGTAGACCTTGGTGACATTTTCGAATCGGATCATGGCCCTAAGTACCCTGCAGGGCATAGCTGATTCTGATGCAGCCCAGTTCTGCAGCCGGTGCGCGGGTTTTCGTTTGGGGGAAGTAGGGCCCCGGCCCCTCGACTATACGCAGGGAAGCCTGTGAATCAGGCGGGTTTCAAGGGGCGTGTCGCCCGATGCTGCGGCTGGTTGCTACTTCTCCGCGTTGCGGTTGTCGGTGCGCCACCGGATGCCGGCGTCGATGAAGTCGTCGATTTCGCCGTCGAAGACTGCAGCCGTGTTGCCGACTTCGTGCTCGGTCCGGAGGTCTTTGACCATTTGGTACGGATTGAGGACATAGGAGCGCATCTGGTCGCCCCAGGAGGCTTTGACGTCTCCGGCCAGCGCCTTCTTTTCGGCGTCTTCCTGTTCCTTCTTGAGGAGCAGGAGCCTTGACTGCAGCACGCGCATGGCGGCGGCGCGGTTCTGCAGCTGCGACTTTTCGTTCTGCATGGAAACCACGGTTCCGGTGGGAATGTGGGTCAGGCGGACGGCGGAGTCGGTGGTGTTGACCGACTGGCCGCCAGGGCCCGAGGACCGGAACACGTCCACACGGATTTCGTTGTCCGGGATTTCGATGGAGTCGGTCTGCTCGATCAGCGGAATGACCTCGACGGCGGCGAAGGACGTCTGTCGCCGGCCCTGGTTGTCGAAGGGGCTGATCCTGACGAGCCTGTGGGTTCCGGCTTCGACACTGAGCGTGCCGAAGGCGTAGGGGGCCTTGACCTCGAAGGTTGCGGACTTGAGGCCGGCTTCCTCGGCGTAGGACGTGTCCATGACGGTGGTGGGATAGCCGTGCCGTTCGGCCCAGCGGAGGTACATGCGCATCAGCATCTCGGCGAAGTCTGCGGCATCAACACCGCCGGCTCCTGCGCGGATGGAAACGACGGCCTCGCGTTCGTCGTACTCACCCGACAGCAGGGTGACGACTTCGAGTTCCTTCAGCGCCTTCTTGATGGACTCCAGTTCGGCGGCCGCATCCGCCATGGAATCGGCGTCGTCCTCGTCCTGTCCAAGCTCCACCAGGACTTCCAGGTCATCGATCCTGGAAACGAGCCGGTTGAGGCGCTCCAGTTCAGACTGGCGGTGTGACAATCGGGAGGTGATTTTTTGTGCCGCTGCGGGGTCGTCCCAAAGGTCCGGCTCGCCCGCCCGCTCGCTCAGTTCGGCGATGTCTTCCTTCAGCGTCTCTACATCGGAGACCCGCTCAATGGAGTCGTAGGTGGCGCGAAGGGCGCGGATTTCAGCGGAAAAATCAATATTGGCCATGGTTGTTTAAGCCTACGCTATCCGGGTGAAGGGCCTGACCCGGTTTGCTTGTCCGCACGGCTTACCCTGCTGCTTGCCCTGTGCCCGCGGCCGCGAGCGCCGGTTGTGCTTTCAGAATTCACGGCGCCGGTCAGCGGGTGAGCCGGGAGCGCGCCGTGGAAGTTGCCTCTATTCTTATGCCGTCCGGCACCAGGAAGTTCACCACCGGCGGGTGCACGGCAGCCGTGAGAACCACGACGGCGGTTGAACCGTCGGGCGTGCCGGTCGCCCCTGTGACGGCGAGCCCGTCGAAGCGCTCCGACGCCGGGCTTCTGGACACGAAGTCGGCTGCCACGTTCCTGACCCTCGCAGGGTTGAGGACCGCCGAGGGGCTGCCGCCCTGAGTTGCCACTTCACCCAACGTGTAGCTGTCGGCGGCGGCAAGGGATGCGCCGTCGGCCAGGGAGAGCAGCCGTTTGTGTTCGAGATATACGGAGGAAATGCCAATGACGGCTGTGGTGACCAGGAGGGCCAGCACGACGTAGCCCAGGATCATCACCATCACTTGGCCGTCTTCGCCTTCCGGGGATCTCCTCACCGGTACCTGCCCACGATTTGAGTGGACGACGCCTCGACCTCGCTGGCGCTGAGCCGGAAGTCGTCGCTGAAGGGCAAAAACGGGAGCGGCACTGTCAGGCTTACCGTCACCGTGACCGCGCTTCCGGCAGCCTGGCAATCTGCGGGATCGCATGACGTCTTCACCCGCGCTGCTTCGGCGGCGTGTCCGAAGTCCGCGAGGGCAATTGCCACCGCCTGTTCGGCTGCAGCTTGTGCTGTGGCTGCATCAGGCTGCGCGATGTAGACCTTGGCGCCCTGGTCTGCTGCGCCCACCACGGCAAAGGAGCCACCCTGGATCTGGCTCATGGTGATGATGAAGTACACCAGCGGAACCATCAGCAGCAGTGCCAGGAAGGTGAACTCAACAACGGCGCTCCCCCGCTCGTGGTGGCGATGGCCGTCACTCTGAAGGCTCCTTGGACCACGGCCCAGAGCTTCGCTTAATCGGGGGAAACTACCCGGCACTGGCTTAGGGCTGTACTGCTGCATGACCCTTCACCTCCAGCATGTCACGGGGACCGATGAGTCCGATCACCGGCATCGGCGCCCGTACAGTTACCTCGAGGGTCCGCAGGCCCTGGTAGGTCACCTCGCTGGTGCTGACGTGTTCGGCGAAACCCGCGTTCAACGCGGTTTGAATGAGGCTGCGGGTTCGTTCCTGGGCATCGGCTGTGCCGCGGTCAGCGAGCGTTCCGTAACGGGCACCTGAGGCTGCAGCATCAATCAGCGTATTCCTCACATGGAGGACCAGGGCCAGCTGGATTATGGCGAGGAAAAACAGGGTGAGCAGGCTGCCCACGAGGACAAAGTCCACCACTGCCGAGCCACGCTCGCCGTCTTCGGCTCTCGGCTCGATGACGCTCTGGGGCTGCCTTCTACTGTTTAGAACGCGGTTGCTGTTCCCGCCGCCGTCGGACGGCGTCATCGCTTAGCTTCCGACCTTGTCCATCGCCTGGTTGAACATGGCCTCCAGGGCGGGACCGGCGAGCGCCAACAGCGCTGCAACTAAGACGGCCGACATCAGAGTGATCATGACCCAGCCAGGAACATCACCCCTTTCAGGATCATCCGCCAATCGGGCATGCCCGGACGGGCCTGCGAGTGATCGCGGGCTTTGGCTTCTTTCCCGCTGCATTGTCCTGCTGCTCCCGACACCCGCCTCCGGAAGCAGCACTGCCACAAGTGACAGGAACAGCACCATGCAGCGAATCCCCAATTTTTCCATCATTTCCGTCCTATTCCTGCTTCTGTTTCCACCGTTAGTTCTTCTTAGTCAATGTTTGTCGTTGTCTCAAAAGCCGAGGTTGATCGCAGCGATGCCGGGGAAGACCGCGAAAACCACGGTCAAGGGCAGCACTCCGAATACGAGCGGCACCATCATGGCGATTTCTTTTTTCCCCGCAGACTCCATCAGGTCGCGCTTGGCCGTATCCCGGACATCCTGGGCCTGTGCACGGAGCACGTCGGCCAAGGGAGTGCCTCGCTCAACCGCAACAACGATGCCGTCCACGAACCGGACGAGAGGCGCGAGGTCTGTCCGTGCTGAGAACTCCTGGAGTGCCTGGACCAGTGGTTTGCCTGCCCTGGTTTCCGCAAGTACCTTGGTGAATTCCCTGGTGAGCTCGCCTTTGGCGCTGCGGCAGACCCGGTCCAAAGCGCCAGTAGCGCTCTCCCCTGCGCTTACTGCCAGCGCCATTAGTTCGGCAAGGCTGGGGAATTCTGCCATCATCCTCGATTCCCTGCGCTTGATCTGAACGCCCAGCCAGTAGTCGCGGAACATAAAGCCGCCGATGGCGCTGCCCAAGACGGCCGTTGCGGCAAGCAAGGGGTTGAATCTGCCGGAGGCTGCGGCGAGAACGATGAAGGCAATTGAGACGGCGAACCCCGCCACTGCCCAGAGGAGTTGTTCTGCCCTGAAATCGACTGTTGACTTATTGATTCCGGCCTGCGCCAATCTTCGGGCGGTAGCTTTCGACGCGGGATTCAGTCTGCCGAGGGCAGCCAGACCGTCGCGCAGCAGGGGGCGAAGGATTCTTTCCAGGGGACCAAAAGGCGTGACATTCTGCTCCCCGCTGCGGAGCAACCTTGATTCGAGGTTTTGCGATTTCAGCTGCGGTTCGATCCGCTGTGAGAGCGTGACGGCGCGCATAAAGGGGGAACGGAAGATGACGAGCCACAGCCCGATGCCCATCAACACTCCGCACACAACAGCGGGAGGTGAAATCTCCATCACCTAAGTACCCTTTCGTCCTGTGGCAGGGCACCAATCCTCAGCATGATCGAGTAGCAGACGAGGGAGACGACCAGGCCGCCAAGCAGGACGCCGGCGCCCACTGGCGTGTTGTAAGCCTGCACTGCCTCCGGTCTTGTTGCCAGCAGCATCATGACGATCCATGGTGCGGCGACGGCGAGCCGTGCGGCGTTTATGGTCCAGGACTGCCGTGCTTCCAATTCGCTCCGTGTCCGGGCATTTTCCCGCAGAAACTCCGCCAGTGTCCCGAGGAGTTTCCCAAGGTCTGAGCCGCCAACTTCCCTTGTCAGGCGGAGGGCTTCGACAATCCGGTCTGCAACGGGGTCAGCCAGCCTGTGCTTGAGCTGGTTGAGCGATGCTTCGAATTGGCCGCCCGCCCGGTAGTCGGCTCCGAAATCGCGGAAGACGTGCCGGAGCTCTTCGGGTCCTTTGTCACCCAGCTGGATCAGAGCTTCGGGCAGGGGCAATCCGGCGCGGATGGCTGAACGCAGGTGGTCTACGACGTCCGGCCAGAGCGTCCGCAGCAATGCGCTTCTCCTCTTTGCTTTCCAGTGCAGGACGGTGACCGGGAGCCAGGCCCCGAAAAGCCCGAAGCAAGATGAGATCGGCCAGGAGCGGGTGACTGCGAAAAAGATCAAGGCGACGAAAAGTCCAAGGCCGATGCACATTCCAAGAAGGCCGGTTGGAGACACTTTCTCGACGCCGGCGCCGGCCAGGAGATCTGCGAGCCGGCTGGCCTTTTCTTTAGGAACTGCCCGTTTCGGTGACAACCAGCAGGACCACCAGATCAGGAAGAACCCTGTGCCCGCCGTTATTCCAAGAAGCGCGGACATCATCGCGCATCCAGCAGCGCGGCGACGTCATATCCTGCCCTGGAAAACTTCTCCTGCGCGGGCATGGAGTTGGCACGTGGCTTCAGCATGCCTTCCACCATGGTGAACACCGGAGATGATTCGATGATGCCGTTCTCCACGCGACGGCCCAGGGAAAGGATTTCGGTAACTTCCCGGCGTCCGTCCGCCCGGCGGCTGCAGTGCACCACGAGGTCAATGCATGACGCGACGGTGGGAACTACGAAGGCGGAGGATATGTTCTCCCCCGCCAACAGGGGTAGCGTGCAGATCTTTGTAACGGCGTCATGGGCCGAGTTCGCATGGACGGTGCACATCCCCGGAAGCCCTGAATTTAAAGCAATCAGCATGTCGAGGCTTTCGGCTTCCCTGACTTCGCCGACCACTAGTCGGTCGGGTCGCATCCGGAGCGCTTCCTTGACCAGCCGGCGCAGTGGAATTTCACCCTCGCCTTCAAGGTTCGGCTGGCGGCACTGCAGGCCGACGACGTCCCTGAGCGGAAACTGTAACTCGAAAATCTCTTCCACCGTGATCACCCGTTCCCGGCTCCCGATGCTCGCTGCCAGGCAGTTCAGCATGGTCGTTTTGCCCGCCTGCGTCGCCCCGGAGACGAGGATGTTGAGCCCGCTGGAAACCGCAGCTCCAAGGAAGCGGGCGGACTGGGGCGTCAGTGTGCCAAGCTCGACCAGATGCTCAAGCCTGCTCGCTTTGACCACGAACTTCCTGATATTGACCGCCCAGTGCCTGCGCGTCACGTCGGGGATGACCACGTGGAGCCTCGACCCGTCGGGCAGGGCAGCATCGACAAACGGTGATGACATGTCCAGCCGGCGGCCGGAACTTTTCAGCATGCGCTCCACCAGATCCCGCACCTGCTGCTCGGTCAGGCTGAGTGAGGTGAGCTCCGATTCGCCGTTCCTGGCGACGTAGATTTCGTTGGGTGCGTTGATCCAGACCTCTTCGATGGTTGGATCGTCCAGCAGCGGCTGCAGCACGCCGAATCCGGCGACCGCGTCAAAGAGGAACTTCCGGGCGGCGTCCAGTGGTCCGATGGGCGGCAGCGGCCCCATCAGGGCACGTTCGTCGTAGTCGGTTACCGCTGCCTCAACGAGGCGGCGTACTTCTCCGGCCTGGTGCAGTGGATCAAGCCCCCGACGACGGATGAGCTCGCGGACTTCGTCCTCGACAATTGCCAGCGCGTCCATAAGTTCCCCAATACAACTGCCGCCCCCGGCGGAGGCAGTGCAACTGGCTAAAGCCTAAGGAGCGTGGTAGACGCTGCCAAGTCATATCGAGAAGCCTGTTGATAACAGTTGCTACCCCTATCACATCAGTAACACAAGAACCACTGGTTCCCTTGGTAACAGCAGTGCTATGGTGAGCGCGTTAATTGTCGAATATCACCTGCCGAGTGACGTCCCTGGGGGAAAAATCTCGGCAGCAACCAAATGAGCGCTCGCCGGAGTGCCACATTGTTTCCGGAGCAAAAATGAAGCGGAACCTGTCTCAGTCCCGTCGCCCCACCCTGCAGACCTTGGGAATATTGCTCCTGGCTGCCTCGCTCATAGCCGGTCCGGGCTTGGTTGGCGTTGCGTCCGCCGTCGAACCTGCTCCGGCGCCGACAGCTTCTTCGACAGCAGGTGCCACAACGGAGACTGTGGCGCCTGCACCGGCGGTTCCTTCGACGTCTCCTTCGCCTGCAGAGGCCGCTCCAGCGGATACGCCGTCCGGCCAGCCTTCCACAGAGGCTACGCAGTCGATGGCGGAAGCCATTGGCGTTGGTGGAGCAGAAATGGGACAGCGTTCCGCTCGGGTCACGGCCTCATCGCCGTCCGGTTCCCTGCGGCGGCTCACTACCGAGTCGCTGTCCACCGAAGGCACGTGGATGCCCACGTTCGGTGTCCAGGGATTGGACGTCAGCGGTCACCAGCCCAGCGTCGACTGGCAGCAGCAGTGGAACATGGGCGCCCGGTTTGCCTATGTGAAAGCTACCGAAGGCAACTACTACACAAACCCTTCGTACAGCTCCCAGTACCAGGGTTCACGCAATGTCGGCATGATCCGGGGCGCATATCACTTTGCCATCCCCAACTGGTCCTCAGGAGCGGATCAGGCCCGTTACTTTGTGCAGAACGGTGGCGGCTGGACCGCGGATGGGTACACGATGCCTCCCGTGCTGGACTTTGAATTCAACCCGTACGAGGGCCGGACCATCAACGGCTTCTATTTCGGCAACACCTGCTACAACATGTCCCCCGCACAGCTCCAATCCTGGGTGCGGGACTTCGGCAATACCATGCGGTCATTGACCGACAGGCTTCCGGTTATCTATACCAACACCAACTGGTGGAACCAGTGCCTTGGCAATCCAGCGGGCTTCGGAGACTACCCATTGTGGGTTGCTGCCTACCCCAGTTCCCCCACAAACAACGCCGGCCCCGTCCCCACGGCCAGCTGGGGTACTTACAGCATGTGGCAGTACAGCAGCACTGGTCCCTTCGCCGGTGACTCCAATGTCTGGAACGGGGACTACAACTCCCTCAAAGTCTTCGCCGGGACACGGCCAATGGGCTCATTCGATTCTGTTGTAGCGGAACGCAACGATACCTCGGCGTTCATCAGATTGCGGGGCTGGGCGGTCGATCAAGCGCTTCCTGGAGCCACAACTGAGGTGCATGCCTACGTAACTCATCCCGGTGGAGCAACAACAATCCACAACTTGCCGGCAACAACGTCTCGACCCGACGTTAACACCGTGACCGGTCTCGGTGATTTTCATGGCTTTGATCAACAGCTTCCAGTCAGCAAATCCGGAACATACGGCGTTTGCGCCTTTGCCATTGGTAAGTTCACCAATACCAGCCTTGGGTGCAAAAACCTGACTGTCACGGGGGCCGAGCCGCCAGTGGGCAACTTTGACGAGATGCTGGAGCGCAGGACTGCCACATCCGTCAAAATTCAGGCCAGGGGCTGGGCAGTCGATATGAGCACGCCGTCCGCCGCGGTTGAAGTACGCACGGACCTTTACTCCCCGGATGGAACAAAATCGTCGGTCACGGCTAAGGCGGCGGATCCGAGGCCTGACGTCGACCACTTGCTCGGCGTTGGTCCGAATCATGGCTACCATTTCGATTTCGACATCAAAAAGGCTGGAGACTATCGAATTTGCACATCTATAGCTGGCCAATATCTGCGCAAGGACCTTGGGTGTAGAACCCTGAATGTGGCGGCCGCGCCCTCACCGATAGGCACACTTGACAGCGTTAGCGTCAAAAAGTCACGGACCCAGGCATCTCTTTCAGTGAGGGGCTGGGCAATTGATTATAGTGACACATCCTCATCAATTGGGGTACACGTCTACGTCCACGCACCGGATGGCTCGGTCAAGGTTCACGCCCTGTCAACGACTTCGGCGCGAGCAGACGTTAATCAAGTTCTCGGGATATCTGGCACTCACGGATATGATCAGGACATACCAATCAATGCTCCCGGGAAACATACGGTTTGCGCGTACGGCATTGCGCTCAGTCCGGTTTCGGCCGGTAACTCCGGCTTAGGTTGCAGGACTATCGATGCAGGATTTGCTGGCTACCCGACTGGCCACCTGGATTCGGTCAGCATCCAGACTTCAGGCGGCATCACCACCCTGTCCGCAAAAGGCTGGGCCTTTGACCCGGATGTACCCGCCACATCAATAGACGTTCACACTTATGTCTATGGGCCCGACGGCACGTCTGTAAATATCCCTACGATTGCAAATCAGACGCGATCGGACGTGAACCAAGTCCTTGGTATTACGGGAAACCATGGCTTCACTACATCAAAGACGATTACTCAAAGAGGCGTTTATAACGTCTGCTCCTATGGGATCTCGGCATCTCCGTTCACTTTGGGAAATGCCGGCCTGGGGTGTAGGAGCATCTCCTATTAGTTGCGGTGCATGCCTATAGAGTTTCTTGAGGGACCTCCTCCGTTCGGGGCTGTCAATCCGAAGGCAGTCAAGGCTGGGGGTCAGGCGTAGGGGCATCTTGCGAATTGAGTTGCCCCGCGTCAACCAGGATGCTTTCGACGGGGTGCTGATCCCGCTTACTACTTCTTCAGGACACCTGACCTACACCTCATTTGATCAGTAAGGAATAAACGGCCCCGCGAATCCTGAAGAGGGGCCTCGACCGCCTCTCAGAATCAACCTAGTGATTGTCCCTATTTCGCATAGAAATCAACTGGCGGATGGCTGGGGGGCTAATAATGATCAGCAGAGCCACTTCGCTTAGCATGAAGCCGGCGGCAACCCCGTCCGGGCCGTCGGACCGGCCGAGAAAGTACATTGCGATTACGCCTGTGACGGCCCCTACGGCAGTACCCATAAGGACGAAGCGTGTCTTCAGAGCAGGGACAAGCAGGTTTCTAATGAGCGGAGTGGAGCAGGAGACCGCAAGAAAAGCGCCGCCATAAAACCACATGGATGATGCTGTCGCCTTGGCCTCGGAACCAAAGAGCAGCAAAGTTGCAAATTCGCCCAGGCTGCCGAGGGCAACCATGCCAACAAGACCCAGAATCGTATGAGCAACAATCGCGCTGACTTGCCGCTTTCTGGCGTTTGGTGCTTCAGGGTCAAGTGTCCATGCCTGAAGCGTGTTCCCCAGGGTCGTGACGGTGATCAGTCCGAATCTGTAGAGCTTGTCAGCAGAGGCGATAATTCCTGCCTCAGCGGTAGTCCCCGTGGCTCCTGCCAGTGGAATCGGGGCCGATACATAGACCCCGCCGAGTCCGTCAACCAGGGCGACCCCCAGTCTCTTTCGGAGCCCGGCCAACGTATCGCGCCAATTCGAGCCTCTAAATATTCTTGGATGTCCAAGGCGGCGCTGCACGGCAATGAGACCTGCCGCCGTCGCAAGGATCCACAATATGGGGTAGGACCACAAGGACTGGGTTAAGAAAATGACCAGTGCGGTGAGCAGTGTCGCAGCGAGCCTTGGCAGCATATCGAACCAGGCGATACTCTTCGGGTCGCCTGCACCGATAAAGAACCAGTTAGGAGTCAGACCACCAAGGCTGAATGCGACAGCCATTGCCACGGTGAAAGTTTCAAAGCCTGGACCCGCGAGATACCCGGAAATCACAGCGCAGACTGGAACAACCAGGAGAGCCAGCACCAGGCGTTCCCTTAAGGATTCGCTCCACAGTTGACGCCGATCCGAGTCCGACACTGCCGTGGCCACCAGCGCGGGCCCGAGGGTATTCCAGCCGTAACTAATGACAATGCTGCCGAAGGTTCCGACTGCCTGCCCCACGGACAGGCTGTACCACCCGTCGATGCCTCCCACGCGGGCTGCGACGGGGAGCAGAAACAGCGGAGCCAGGGTTCCAACAAGCGGGATTACGGTGAATCCGGCGAGCCTCTTTAGCAGCGGAGAACTTTGGGATCCTCTCATTCTCAACTTTGCCGTCACGCTCGGCCCAGGATTGCCGCTTCAAAGCGCGAGGCCGCCAACGTTGGCGTGTTTTGGCGCATTGCTGCCATTCCTTGGGTCGCCAAAGAGCTGCACAATCCGGCATCATCCATGAGTCGCTCGACATTGAGCCGCAGGGCCTCGGCGTCCCCCACGGGTGAGAAAAGCGCTGTTCCGTCGGCATACGCCCGGACGCCACCAATATCAGTCGACACCACAGCGCAACCGCTGGACATCGCCTCAGCAGGTGGGAGATGCCAGCCCTCGGCATCGCTCGCGCAAAGGTAGATCTTCGATGACTGGTATGAATTCCGAATTTCTGCCTTAGACGGGTTCTTAATGTGCTGAACATGGTCGCCCAAGGATTCGGGGCGATCACAGGTGCCGAAGGTCACCGCCCGGAAGTTTGGGTACTTCTCCCCCAAAGAGTTGAGCACCTGAACAATGAGATCTGCCCTCTTCCATGGCACATCTGACACCATGGCACAAACATCATTCACCCGTGCATCAGTCTCCGGTCCGGACGGGAACTCAATCGGATCAATTCCGTTGGGAATAAGATCGCAATCCTCACCCAGAGTATGCATGTGCTCTTCCAGCCACGGCGCGATGACTATCTTCTTCAGTGGAAGTTTCCACGTGGAGTCGATGAAATCCGGGGCTGCCGACCAGTCTTCGTAGTGCTGAATGAAATACGATCCCGGGATTCCGGTCTTCTCGGCAACTGAAGCAACCAATGTTGCAGTCTGCACTTCCGTTGCGACGATGTAGTCCGTAGGGCGGACCAGGCCCGGGGTAAGGAATGGCAGGGTGAGGAATTGGATTCGTTCGTCAAGCGCAAACCATTCAGGCTTTTTATGCGGGCGGAGGCCTGCAAGGATTGAAGCGATCGGTCTACGGAAGTCTTTGACCTTGTGCCGAGCACCTTTGAGGAGCAAGGCATGCAAGAGAACGACTTCATGGCCTTGGCCGGCCAAATAATTGGCGTAGGAATAAACGACCTTGTAGCCACCAATTGGATACTTGCTGAACCCAGGCAGAACGATGGTAATTCTCGACCCCTGATTACGGCCGGCCGGTGACACAACCACTTCTGATTCCTGCTTGTTGCTAAACACTTTACTCCCGAAAACTATCTAGAGACTTGCGTTGACCGTGCCCCGGAGGATCTTCCTCGACGCGTTCCGCGGCGTGAGAACACCTCGACCGGAGCACCGGCCACAAACTCGATGAAGCATGGCAAGGCAATGCTGCCGCTGCGCAGCCCCGAAAGCAGAGCCCGTGAGGTAGGAACCCAGCCGTGACCTGTTTCGAAACCTGCCAGGCCATGCTCAAGTCCGGGAGCATCCGGGGCAACCCTTGCCCGCAGTGCATCAGCCATAACCCGGCGCCAGCCGAAGCTCAGGTCATTGGCGGTCTGGAGCATGGCGAAGGGGCTGCTGCTTCCCTGGAACTTACGGGACAGGGCTGCCACATGTTCTATTGACTTGAAGATGCTCTTCCGGCCGCCGACCTCGCCGAGGACGTTGCCGCCGTGCTGGACGTAGTCCTGGACAACGTCGTCAACCACAAGCGCGCCACCGGTCGCTTTAGCACAGACAGCCAGCCAATGGTCGTGTACCTGGGAGACGGTATTCAAACGCGGAAAGGGCAGCGCCAGGTCCAGGAGATCCCGCTGGAAGACACACAGGCTGCCGGTCACCTGATTCTGGGCAAGGAGTGCGCCCAAATCAACGTTCTTACGCTGGGTTGATTCTGTAACAACCTCATTGGCGGGAAGCCGGACAACCCGTGCCTGCCCGGCCACAAGGCTGACATCATTTAGGTGCGGCAGCAGCACCTCCAGCTTGGACGGATACCAGGAATCGTCCTGGTCAGACAAGGCGACCCATGCCGCTTCCGCCGGAACGTGCTGAAGGACGCGTTCAAAGTTGCCGTAGAACCCGAGCCTCTCCTCGAAGCCAAGCACTCGAAACCGCTCGTCTCCGCCGAACTCCCGGTCTACGAAGTCACGAATTTCAGCAAAACCTCCGTCCGCTGAAATGAGGCATTGGAACTGCGAGTGCGTCTGGCTCTGAATGGATCGCAGCTGGGTCCTGAACAGCTCCCAGTCCGGCTGGTACGCCGCAAGGGCAATAACACCGAACGTCGATGAGTCGTAGCGCATGGCCCGGGCCGCTATTCCGCGGCCGCCCGCTGGCCGAGGTACGTTTCGAGAACATCCCGGGAAGGCCGGGGTTTGAAGCCCGAGTTCTTGACTTTTGTCAGGTCCAGCACGCTGTTCAGCGGCCGGGGCGCCGCAGTCTTGCCTTTGAAATATTCTTCGCTGCTTACACCGGTGACGGCCGACCTTGGCTGCCCCGAAATTTCGTAGACATCGGCGGCGATATCTGCCCATGACTGGGGCTCGCCATCGTTGCTCAGGTTGTAGGTGCCGAAATCTGCGCCAGACTCCAGTAGGTGCTGGATTCCTGCTGCGATGTCTTCGGTGAAGCTGAGACGGCCGATCTGGTCGTTTACCACGGAGGGCTCGATGCCGCGGCTGGCGAGGTTTGCCATGGTCCGCACAAAGTTGTTCCCTTCACCGATGACCCAGCTGGTCCGGACAATGTAGTGCTTGGGAACTACAGACACCACCGCATCGCCGGCAGCCTTGGTCTGACCGTATACGCCCAGCGGGCTGAAAGGTTCAGTTTCATCGTGGCTCTTTTGGACCCCGTCAAAAACATAATCGGAGGATACATGCACCAGCGTCAGGTCGTACTCAATTGCGGTCCTCGCCAGCGCCGAGACGGCAGCAACGTTGACGGCCCAGGCAGCTTCGCGGCCTTCAGGAGACTCAGCCGTGTCAACTGCCGTATAGGCTGCGGCATTGACGATGGCGGAATAGTTTTTCCAGTTCCGCTGCGCAAAAGAGGCCGGACTGCCCAAGTCGAATTCGGCCCGGCCTGCAAACTCGACGTTCTTGTCGGATGCGTACAGTGTCCGCAGCGCCTTGCCCAACTGCCCGTCAGCCCCGACAACAAGAGTTTTTTTCCCGGGCATCGGAACAACGTCCGCGAGGCGCGGGTGAGCCCTGTCCTTGTCAGAAAGTTCAGCTTCGTCCAGGGGAACCGGCCAGGCAATTGCCGCCGTCTCGTCAGCCAGGTTGAGGAACGTATATTGCCCTTGGGCGTCGGCCGACCAGTGGTCGTTGACGAGGTATGTATATGCCGTGTTGTCTTCCAGCGTCTGGAATGCATTGCCAACACCACGTGGTATAAATATCGCCTGGCTTGGGTCCAGTTCTGCCGTAAAGACCGAACCGAAGGATGGCCCTTCGCGCAGGTCGACCCAGGCACCGAAAATCCTTCCGGTGGCAACGGAGATGAATTTGTCCCACGGCTCAGCGTGAATGCCTCGGGTAGTGCCTGCCTTCTCATTGAACGAGATGTTGTTCTGCACCGGGCGGAAGTCCGGCAGGCCCAAGGCAACCATCTTTTCCCGCTGCCAGTTTTCTTTGAACCACCCGCGGTTATCGCCGTGAACCGGGAGGTCGTACAGTACGACGCCGGGAATGGCAGTTGGGTGCGCGGTCAGCTTTTTGGAGAACTCAATCGACATTGCTTACTGGCCCTGTTCCTTGTACTTGGCTTCAGTGGCTGCTTTCTGCGGCCGCCACCAGTCCTCGTTATCGCGGTACCAGGCGATGGTGTCTTCGATGCCTTCGTCGAAGTTGGAGAACTGGGGCTCCCACCCAAGCTCGTCGCGCAGCTTGGTGGAGTCGATGGCGTAGCGCAAGTCGTGGCCAGGCCGGTCCACCACGTGGTCGTAAGCGTCCGGAGCCTGTCCCATGTGCTTGAGGATCAGCTCAACAACGTCTTTGTTGTTCTTCTCACCGTCCGCGCCGATCAGGTATGTCTCACCAATTTTTCCCTTGGCGATGATCGCCAGAACCGCGGACGAATGGTCATTCGCATGGATCCAGTCGCGTACGTTTTCGCCCTTGCCGTAAAGCTTCGGGCGGATCCCGTCGATCACGTTGGTGATCTGGCGGGGTATGAACTTCTCCACGTGCTGGTAAGGACCGTAATTGTTCGAGCAGTTGCTGATGGTGGCCTGCAGCCCAAAGGAGCGCACCCAGGCACGCACCAGCAGGTCCGAGCCGGCCTTGGTCGAGGAGTACGGGCTCGACGGGTTGTATGGGGTCTGTTCAGTGAACCGCTCCGGGTCATCGAGCTCAAGGTCGCCGTAGACCTCGTCGGTAGAAATGTGATGGAAGCGCTTGCCGTGTTTCCTGGCCGCCTCAATCAGCGTGTACGTGCCAATGATGTTTGTGTCCAGGAACGGGCGGGGATCATGCAGTGAGTTGTCGTTGTGCGACTCCGCGGCATAGTGAACCACCACGTCGGTGGCGGCAACAAGCCCATCCACCAGTGCAGCATCAGCGATGTCTCCGTGAACGAACGTAAAGCGGTCTTCAGGCAGGCCCCGCAGCGATTCCAGGTTGCCGGCATACGTCAACTTGTCCAGAACAGTGACATGGTCATCAGTATTTGCCAGGACGTAGTGGACGAAATTCGAGCCAATGAAGCCGGCGCCGCCGGTCACAAGGAGATTCTGCATCCAATCAGCTTACCGGCTGAGCCAAAGCCTTCTCCTCAGGTCCGTTGTGCTGTTCCCGCCGCACGCGGCGCCACGCCAGGGCCAGGCACCGAAGCAGCATAACGCGGGCCCTGATGATGACGGACAGGGAACGCCAGCTCCTGGGAGTGGCGTTACCCTCATGGATCCTGCGGAGCAGGGTCGATTCATCCAGGTGGCACATGGACCCTGCCACGTTGCCGCAGAGTGCCAGCCAAAGGTCGTGCGATTCAACGAGATACTTCGGAACGGGTGTAAACAGATGGACTACATCGCGGCGGAAGCCCATGGCACATCCGTAGTAGGCCCGGTAGCCCACCAGGGTGCCGAGTATGTTCGCTGCGTGCCGTTGGCTGTCTTTGCTGGAGAGACGGGAAATGTTCGGGCGGGCAGCATCCCCCAGCACGTCGAAATTCGAGGCAACAACCCTCGATGACTGGAGTGCGCGGAGCATCAACTGGAGCCTGCCGGGCAGCCAAACGTCGTCCTGGTCAGCGAGGAGAATGTACTCCCCCCGGGCCGCGACTACCGCTTGTTCAAATGACTTTACATAGCCCTGATTGGCGCGTACCTCTAAAAGGCGGATCCGTTCGTCGTCGAAAGCCCTGATTTTTTGAACGGTATCGTCCGGCGAGGCGTCGTCCACGATCACGACTTCATCATTCGGCCCGATCTGACTCATGATGGACTCAAGCTGTTCCTTGATATAGCGCCCGCCGCGGTAGCTGGCCAGGCAAACGCTGGCCCGGACTGCCTTGCTCTTGGCCTGCTCCGGGATGCCAACGGAATCGGTCTCCACTCTGCTCCTTCGTTATGCTGGAGTAGTATCGGCTCGCCGGAATAACTGTGCAGAGCCCGTTCTATCCTAGTCCGCACGGCCTAGGCTCCTGAGTGCGTTGTCCTGGTGACGGTCCCCGGCACAACCCACATTTCCCGGTTCCAATCGAGCCCCGTTGGGCTGCTGGTGGCTCGCAGTCGCCGGATGACCAGTGTGAAGTTGATATAGTTTGGACACCATGGAATCCACCCCCCATCCGCGCGTCCTGGTGATCATGCCTGCCTGGAATGAGTCGGAAGCCGTCGGTAACACAGTCCGTGAAGTGCTGAACACAGACCCCCGATACGACGTGCTTGTTGTTAATGACGGATCTACAGATGACACCGCCGCCGTTGCTGCTGCCGCTGGAGCCACGGTACTTAACCTCCCGTTCAATCTGGGTGTTGGCGGGGCTATGCGTGCAGGGTTTAAGTACGCCCGTCGTTGCGGCTACAGCCAAGTGATCCAGGTGGACTCGGACGGTCAGCACGATCCGCGCAGCATTGACGAAGTGCTTGAGGGGCTTGCCCATGCCGACATATCAATCGGCGCGAGGTTTGCAGACCGCGGCGACTACAAAGTCACCGGGCCCAGGAAATGGGCAATGCAGCTGCTGGCAAAAGTCATTTCTGGGCTGGCGAAAACGCGCCTCACGGACGTGACGAGCGGTTTTCGCGCAGCAAACCTGCGTGCTATGGATCAGTATCTCGACCACTACCCGGCCGAGTACCTCGGTGACACCATTGACTCCCTCGTCGTTGCCATCCGCTCCGGGTGCACGGTCACGCAGGTGCCTGTGGAAATGCGTGCCCGGCAGGGTGGAAAGCCCAGCCACAATCCGGCGAAGGCCGCAATATACCTCGGAAGATCGGTGTTTGCCCTGTTGTTTGCCCTCACCCGTAAGCGTTCCCACATGGTGCAACTGACTCCGCCCTCACCACACGCGACTGGCGTCTAGAGCATGGGTAATATCGCAGCCTTCCTGCTTGCCTTGGCGATTGTTGGCCTGGTCGTTGAAATGCTTCGACGGAAAAAACTCCGGGAGAAGTACGCTGCCCTTTGGCTGATCGTCGGCGTCCTCACGCTTGTTCTGGCAGCGTTCCCAAGGATGCTCAATGTTGTTGCCGAATTCGTCGGCGTACAACTGCCCTCCAACCTTCTCTTTGCGATGAGCATCCTGATGTTGCTCGGCGTGTGCCTGCATCTTTCATGGGAAATCTCAGTCGTCGAGGATGAAACACGGACCCTCGCCGAGGAGGTGGCCATCCTGCGGGTACAGGTGGAAGACCTTCACAACCGGCAGGCCCAAGGCGTTATCCTGCCGTCACAATCGATGGCGACTTCTCCAGAGTCTCAACCCCTTGCCGCCAAGCCCGATGTACGAGATAAAGGTTCGAACTGACACATGCCGTTGGATATTTTTGTTCCCTACTGGGGCGATCCGGAATACATGAAGGAAACGGTCACGAGTGTGTTGTCGCAGGACTGCGATGATTGGCTCCTCACCGTGGTGGATGACGCCTACCCCAGCCTCGAGGTTCAGGACTTCGTCACCGCCATCAAAGATGAACGTGTCCGTTACGTCCGCAAGGAAGAAAACGCGGGGATAACGGAGAATTACCGGACCTGCGTTTCCATGGCAACAGAAGAAATGCTCGTGATTCTCGGCTGTGACGACGTCCTTCTTCCCAACTACGTCTCCACGATCCTCGACGCCCACTCCCGCTATCCGGACGCAGCCCTGATACAGCCCGGGGTCCAGGTCATTGACGAAGAGGGCCGTGTAATCGTCACGCTGGTGGACTCAGTTAAGCAGAAACTCATCAAACCAAGCGGAGGCGGACGGCAACTCATGTCCGGCGAGGCGATCGCCAGCAACCTGATGCACGGTGACTGGCTCTACTGGCCATCTCTCGCTTTCCGTACTGACAAGATCCGGAAGGTGCAGTTTCGGGACGGATTTCCTATCATCCAGGACCTGGCCCTCATCATGGACATGGTCTACAACGGTGATCAGCTGCTTATCGAGCCGACCGTCTGCTTCCAATACCGCCGGCACTCGAACAGCGCATCCTCCACGAAACTCGTTGATGGATCCAGGTTTGCCGGCGAGCGGGAGTATTTCGCCGTGGCTGCCGGGCAGGCACGTGAGCTTGGCTGGGATAAGGCCGCCCGCGCAGCGCAACTTAGGCTGACATCCCGCGCCCACGCGGCGTCCCTGCTTCCCAAGGCTGTAATCGGCAAAAATACCGCCGCCGTCAAGGCCCTGGTCCGCCATACCTTCGGCAAGTAACGCCGTCGCTACGAAAGGTCCCACGTGACTTCCACTACAACTTCCGCCCGCCCTGGTGGCACTGTTCTCGTAACCGGGGGCGCCGGATTCATCGGCTGCGCAATCTCCGATGAACTGGCCAACAAATTTGACCGCCTGGTGGTCGTGGACAACCTTCACCCTCAAATACACGCAACAGGAGAACGTCCACCACAGCTGAACCCAGCGGCGGAGCTCATCGTCGCGGACGTTACTGAAGCGCAGACGTGGGACTCCGTGCTGCAAAGCGTGACGCCCGACGTCGTCATCCACCTCGCTGCGGAGACCGGAACGGGTCAATCTCTGGAGGAGTCCACCCGACACACACACGTCAACGTCGTCGGCACATCTCAGCTCCTGGATGGCCTTAACCGACATGGCAAGCTGCCGCGGCGCATCGTGTTGTCGTCGAGCCGTGCAGTATATGGAGAAGGCGCCTGGACCGATTCAGAAGGACGTACCTTTTACCCTGGCCAGCGAACGAGCGAAACGCTCGACAAGGCTCAGTGGGATTTTCCCGGCGCCTTCCCCGTCGCCATGAAGGCATCGGAAGTCTTCCCGGCACCAGTCAGCGTTTACGGTGCAACCAAGCTGGCCCAAGAGCACGTCCTTCAAGCATGGGCCAAATCCTATGGCGTCGAAACAGTCATCCTTAGGCTTCAGAATGTTTATGGACCTGGCCAATCGCTCATCAACCCTTACACCGGCATCATGAGTCTGTTCTGTCGTATGGCCATGGGCGGCAAATCAATTCCGCTGTATGAAGACGGCGAAGTCCGCCGTGACTTCATCCTCATCGACGACGTTGCCTCCGCCATCGTCGCGGGAGCCGTCTCCCCCAGTGTTCAAGGCGAGCCGATGGATATCGGCTCCGGCGAGTTCCAGACAATCGGTACAGCCGCCAAACTCATCGCCCAGCACTACAAGGCACCGGAAGCCCACGTCACCGGCCAGTACAGGCAAGGTGACGTCCGCCACGCGTGGGCAGACATAACCGCCGCTGAAAAAGTACTGGGATGGTCACCCAAATACAACCTGGCGCAGGGCATTGAGCGGCTGGCGAACTGGATCGACGCACAGCCAGACGTCAAGCCTGCCTGACCGTCAAAGGCATGAAATCCACCGCAACCACAGCGATTGTCAGCGTCTTTAACCCTGATGACCGCGTTTTCGACAACGCCTCGGCCCTGCTTTCCCAAGTGAAGCACGTCGTCATTGTCGATGATGGAAGTCCTCAGAACCCGCAGCAGATCCTGCAGGGCCTGCGGGACCTTGGCTGCACGGTCGAGAGACTCCCCCGCAACTCCGGAATAGCGGCGGCCCTGAATGCGGGAATTGAGCTCGCACGCGGCTTACCGGAACGACCAAAGTTCATCCTGACCATGGATCAGGACAGCCTCCTTGATGAGGGCTATGTCGCGGCGCTTGAAGAAGCAGCTGAGTCTGCCGAAAAGGCAGGCGTAAGGGCAGGCCTGATCGCTCCGGCTTCCATCCGAGGCCTGCCCACCCGCCGCGCCGGTCACAAGAACGGCGTGCCTTTGGGGGGTGAGCCTATTCAGTCGGGCCTCCTCGTGCCGGTGTCAGTGATTGAAGAGATTGGGGCATTCCAAACCGAGCTTTTCATTGACGGAGTGGACACTGAGTTTTTCCTGCGATGCGAATCAGCAGGGTTCAAGACGGTTATTGCACCGAATGCCGCCCTCAACCACACGCTGGGAACCATGACCAGGGCGAGGCTGTTGGGTGCTGATGTCTCATTCCGCGGCGTCCCCGTCAGAGTGCGAACCGCCGCGACATGGCGGTACTACTATTTGTTCAGAAACCGTATCCTGCTCGCCCGCAAGTACTGGCGTGGGCACTCTGCGTGGGCCCTGAAAGGATTTCTGGCTGATTACCGGCACCTGGCAATCGTGACGCTACTGGCGCCCGGCCGCCTGGAACGCCTGT
Source organism: Arthrobacter sp. Soil_C_49 (assembly GCF_057656635.1). Lineage (NCBI taxonomy): Bacteria > Bacillati > Actinomycetota > Actinomycetes > Micrococcales > Micrococcaceae > Arthrobacter > Arthrobacter sp. Soil_C_49. Next base: position 558,321 of record NZ_JBDGJZ010000002.1, on the reverse strand, counting down.
CCGCGGCCGCAGCCGGGATCGTCGCCGGTGTTGCCGGCCAGGCCGGGCCACGACGAACCCGCTAGATGCGTTGCAGCACTTGGCATAAATTACCGCAGTTCCTACAAATCAACGTCAGACTGCCCCTGGGCGATATGGAAGAGACTGCGTCTGGACGCACATTGGGGACTGGGTACGTGGACACTGGATCAAACAAAGCTTTACCTATACGCGCCGTCCGGTCAGTGGTGTCCGCATGAGCACTTCAGGTTTGAGACCAAGCGCATTCCGTTCCCTTCGCGGGCCAGCTGCTTTCGCCTGCGCAGCACTCCTGGTTGTCATCCTGCGCGTCAATAGCTTCCTCGACGGCTACCTTGGGCTTTGCTTCGCTGCTGCTCTCATACTTCTTCTTCCCACAGCCCGTCATCTTTCGCTGCGGGTTCTCCTGAATGGGCTTCTGACACTTGGTTTCGCACCTATGACTTGGTGGGTCCCCGAGCGCTTTCTGTACGTTGACCATGGCACGGCCTTGATGGCGGCTGCTGCCGGTCTCCTCGCTTGGTGGGTTTTCTCTCCCCGGGCCGTTGTGCCCAGGCTATGTCGCCTCCTGCCACGAATGCGGTGGATCGATGTGATTCCGCTGCTGGCAGGGGGTCTGGGCGCGCAATCTTTATCAGTTATGCTGTCCGTCCGGTCAGCTTCCGATGCTTTGTCCCTGATGACAAGCCGGTGGGACTACCAATCACATTTCAGTATCTTCTACATGATCCGCACACATGGAGAAGTCGTACCATCGATCCCGCACCCTGCGCCGGGAGTGACGTGGGGCTTCGAAGAATATCCGCAAGCGTTTCACGCGTTACTGGCCTCCTTCGCGGACATCATCCGACCGGTAGACACGATTCTTGAAGCCGAGCTGATTTCTTATCTGAATCTGCAGGCAATTATTAGCGTGCTGACCGTTGTGCTGGTAGTTGCAGGGTTGTGCGCGTTACCTTTGGTCCGTCGGCGGCCCCTCTTGATGGTTCCGTTTATTTCCGCTGCAGCAGCCGCCTGGGTTTACGGACCGGGTTCCATACCCGTCTATGAAGGATTCGCCAATTTCTACCTCGCCTGCGGCCTCGCCACTGCGACGGCCTTAACGCTCCTGATCTTCAACCGCCGGCTTCCTGTGCTGGCAGTTGCGGCGGTAGGAGCGGGACTGATCGGGATAGCAAACAATTGGGTCCTGCTGCTGACGTTTGTTGCGTTCCTCTTTTTTGTCAGGTTCTGGCCGATTCTCACCCAACGCGAACTGTACGGCAGAGTTTGGTGGACCTTGGTGTCCATTTCAGGGGCGCTAACCGGGGTTGGCGTCATTCTTCCGCTCGTCCAGCTCTCGCCCCTAGTGGAACAGACCCGGGACATACTGGGCCTCCCCGGCGGAATCGCACTTCCGGATTTTGGGCTTGCCCTGACAATCATCGCTTTGGTCTCCACCTTGGGAGTTGCAAATTCCGTTGCTCGTGCCGCAAACCCGCTCCAGAGAAGTGGACAGCAGTCAGCAGCAAGTGCATGTCTGGGACTTTCGATTCCGATCGGGCTTTGTCTTTGGCTCGCCATCTCACAAAGCGTGACCAACGGCGTCATTTCGTACTACTTTTATAAATACTTGATTGCCCTGCTGTTGTTTACGTGGCCCATTGCAGTTGTAGCAGTGTCCTCCCTCGTGCCAGAGCGTCTTTCCATACTCGTTCGGGCGGAGAAGAAACTTGCGATAGCCCTATGCGTGTTTGCCGCGGCGGTGACGCAAATCTTTGGCTTCTCCGTTACTGGCCTTGACGAGCTGGGGCTGCCTGCAACTGCCCGAGGGATAATCGAAATGGAGAACCAATCTGCACAGCTGAAGACGACTCCGGATTTTGTGACACGCCTCCTGAGCAGTGCACATCAAAAACAGCCGGATGAGTCCGTCTATATTGTCGCGCCAAATACGATTGATACCCTGCTGGCAGCCCGCTGGCAGTGGGGCATGCTAGGAAAGTCTACGTCAAAGACCACGATGTTGAGCCCGTTTATCGAAGACATAATGACAGACTACGAGAATGCTCCTGAGCACATAGCCACGTTGCTACAGGCAAATCCTGGCACGTCAGTCATAGTTGATCCAGAACTGTACGAAGACGCCAGCACTCATTTAGAAACACTCGGTTTGGGAGCACGGTTACTCAAACTGCTGTAACGGCCGAACTACCTGATCCTATGGCTTCAGCCTTTTACCTATCGCCCCGTTAGGGCGAGAGCGCACCTGCCATGAGGGGAGCCAACTCCTCTGAGGCGCGGGCACTTATATGATTGATGTCCGAGTAAAGGGCGGTGTTCCCAATGAAGGGCGGGCACTTGCCGTCGACACAGAACCAATTTTTTGTGGGTATATAAACGGCCCCGTCACCGAGGGCGGCAACTGCACGGCGTTCTACTTCACTGTTGTTGTCAAACCTCGCAGCCCGCTCCGTGATGCAATCGGCAGGCTTGCTAAAGCGCGATATGCAGAGACTGGGATCTGCGCCGGCTGGAGCGGGAGCCTCAAGCAATACGTATCTTGCTCCATTCCCAACAACCAATCCACCCATCGCGGAGATGTTGCGTTGCCACTCCGCGTCAGCCTCCGGACCTGTTGCCCCACTCTTCAAATGCCCGTCATTCCTAAGCATTGATGATACGACGACGTCGGGGCGCTCGGTCAGGATTTTTTCTTTTACCCACTGCTTGAACCGGATACATTCCTCGGCGGAAGCATCTTGTCCGTCAGGAACTTGCGTCGGTGAGCAGGCGGCTACGGTGTAGACGAAAATCTTGACGTCCTGGTCCGCCAACGCCTTGCGGATGCCAGGCACAAAGCTCATTGTGGTGGAATCGCCGAAGACTATTACCGATTTGTCGGCCGCTTCATCCCCGTACACGCATCTTTGCGCATTGACCGTGACATCCTTGTCGTGCGCCAGCGGTGACAACTCACCACCCAAACAACCGTCTTTCGTCCACTCCACAGGCTTGGCCAAGGCACCATCCGGACCCATTCTGGTCGGGTCGGGAGTAAGACTAGGCCACTCCGCTGCATTGACTGCAGAAAGAAGCTGTTCTTGGCGCCCTTCGACGGTTTTCGCAGTTATGGATTCCGGGCCTTCCACACCTGGGCCGGTGGCTCCTGCTTCGACAGACCGCACATTTCCGAGCGTTGCAGAAGCGGTCAGGGGCGCAGCAACCAAGAGCGCGGCGAAGACTGCAACAGCGAAAAAACCGGGTTGTGGCCTTGTCGCGCCGGCTCGAACAGTAAACGTTTTAGAAATAAAGCTGCCGCGGCGCATTGGATCCTCTACCAACTTGAACGAGCAAACTGACAGCAAAATCATCAGGCAGACAGCCGCGACGTAATACCGCTTCGAGCCGAGAGGCAAGAGCACACCGACGAATATTATGACTGGGAAGTGCCAAAGGTAGAGCGAGTAGGAAATCTTACCGACGTACCTACTCAACGGGTTTGTGAGGACCCAAGCTGCCTTGTCGTATCGGCCGGACTGCTTGCCCGTGCCGGCCAATATAACGAGACATGCACCCAGGACTGGGTACAAGGCATTCGGCCCCGGGAATGGCATTTCGGGCGTGATGAATAGAGCGGAACAAGCAAGGACAGCCAGACCGAGCCACAGCAGCGCCGCCCTAAGCGTTCCACTGAACCCACTAAACTTTGCAGTCAGCACGGCGAGAATTGCCCCTGCGCTGAGCTCCCATCCTCTGGAGAATGTAGAAAAATAAGCAACGGTATGGTGCGTCTGGGTTTCCCATAGAGCAATGGCAAAAGAAACCACCGTAAAGGCAGCCATGGTGCAAACCAGGATGGTTGCAGTTCCACGGCGGTTGGCTTTCAACCTCCGCGCAAGGAACAACGCCCCCAGTATTATCCATGGCCAGAAGATATAGAACTGCTCCTCAACCCCGAGCGACCAATAGTGCTGGAGTGGAGATACGGATGATCCTGAGTTCATGTAATCTGTGCCAAGAATGGCGAAGCGCCAGTTCGCAGAGAACAAGAGAGCCCAAATCCCGTCTCCCGCGATGGAGGCGGCACGCCCGCCGTAGAAAAGCACATAGGCGATAGTTATCGTTACAGAGAGCACGACGACCGCGGCTGGAAGAATCCGCTTTATACGCCGGATATAGAACTGCCGGAATGATATCTTTCCTGTTGCAGTCGCTTCCCGGAGCAGAATCCCGGAAATAAGATAGCCAGAGATGACGAAAAAAATATCAACGCCAACAAAACCGCCCAGCGGCCAGTGAACCAAGTGATCTAGAACAACAATCACCACAGCGACAGCCCGCAGGCCCTCAATGTCCAGCCGACGTTGGTGCACAGACACAGGGCTGATTGCTCCCGGCCGCGTCTCACTGGCCAGTACTGAAGGCATAGTAAATCCGCTCATTCTTAGTCTAGGGGTCGCTCCAGCCTACCAAGGCCTGCCGCGCAGCTGAGCACCCCGGGTGCTCCAGGTGCTTACCGGTTTGGTGCTGAGTCGCGGTTGCGCCATGATTGGTATTCATGCGTGGAATTATTCTTGCCGGCGGAACTGGGTCCCGGCTGCACCCGATTACCCTTGGTATCAGCAAGCAGCTCGTCCCTGTTTACGACAAGCCGATGATCTACTACCCCCTTTCCACGCTGATTCTCGCTGGCATTCGCGACATCCTGATCATCACTACACCTCACGACGCTGACCAGTTCCAGCGACTGTTGGGCGATGGTTCCCAGTTCGGAATCAACCTGACGTACGTGCAGCAGCCGTCTCCCGACGGACTTGCCCAAGCGTTCATCCTCGGTACTGACCATATTGGCGATGAAACTGTTGCGCTTGTACTGGGCGATAACATTTTTTATGGCCAGGGTATGGGCACGCAGCTGCGGCGGCACGCTGACATCAAGGGCGGGGCAGTCTTCGGCTATTGGGTCAACGACCCGAAAGCTTATGGCGTTGTGGAGTTCGACGATGAAGGCAAGGCACTCTCCCTTGAGGAAAAGCCCGAGAAACCGAAAAGCCACTATGCGGTACCGGGGCTGTATTTCTACGACAATGACGTTGTTGAAATAGCCCGCAACCTCAAGCCGTCGCCTCGAGGTGAACTTGAAATTACAGATGTCAACAGGGCCTACCTGGAACGCGGAGATCTGCAGGTGGAGATCCTGCCCCGGGGTACAGCCTGGCTGGACACCGGTACTTTCAATGACTTGAGTGACGCGTCCAACTTTATCCGGACGGTGGAAAACCGGCAGGGACTGAAGATTGGGGCACCAGAGGAAATTGCCTGGCGTCAAGGGTTCCTGACGGACGAAGAGCTCCGCGACCGCGCCGAGCCGCTGGTCAAGAGCGGTTACGGCAGCTACCTTTTGGGCCTCTTGGAGAACTAAATTCCTCAGCCGACGGCTCAATCGCCGTCGTATTCTTCGAGTGGAGCCTCACAATGAGTTGGTTTTCAACCGCGCCTGCGATTTTTGCATGCCTTGGATTGTTATTCATCCCGGGAGCGCTTGTGGTTGCTGCGCTGGGAGTTCGGCGGCCCTGGTATCTGGCAGTTGCCCCGCTTCTGTCCATTACCCTGGTTGCCGTCACGGCCATCCTGGCCCCGTTCTTAGGAGTAGCCTGGAGTTTGCTCCCGGTCAGCGTAGTGACGCTGATTGTGTCCTTGGCTTTCTTGGGCGCGCGTCTCCTGCTGCAGCGCAATGGGGTTCAGGCGGTAGCGCCGGCACTGCCGTGGCAGTTCCGAAAGCCCTCCAGGGCCAACATCGTCGTTACCATAGGTTTTCTCGCCGGTTCAGCAGCCATAGCGTTCCAGCTATATAAGGCGTTCGACCGCCCGGATAATATCTCCCAAACCTTTGACAACGTATTCCATCTGAACGCGATCCGCTACATTCTCGATACGGGTAATGCTTCGTCGCTGACGCTTTCAGGCATGACCACGGGAGATAACCCGCCATATTTTTATCCGGCCGCTTGGCACGGATTGGCCTCGCTGCTTGTTCAGCTGACGGGCTCACCCATCAGTGTTGCCGTCAACGTGCTCAACCTCTGCGTCGCCGCGACTGTTTGGACTGCTGGCTGCATGTTCCTGACGAGGACGGCCGTTGGCCCCAATGCTTACGCGATCAGCGCGGCGGGAGTGCTCGCGGCCGGTTTCGGCTCGTTTCCATTGCTCCTTCTCGATTTTGGTGTGCTGTATCCGAATTTCCTTGCAATCAGCATGCTGCCCGCAGCTCTCGCCTGCGTCGCCATATTCTTCGGCATCAGCGACAGGACTGGAGAGCCCGGTCTGGCACGCTACGTGCTCGCCCCGGCAGCGGCCATCGGCACAGCCATTGCCCACCCCAACGGGCTGATGTCCCTTTTGGCCCTTTCAATCCCCATTCTCCTGGTCTCCTTCATCCGTTTCCTCTTGTTGAGGTACCGTAACGGACACGGCCATGGGCGGACAGTCTTCATGGGAGTCGGTTTACTAGCCATCCTTGGTGTCATAGCAGTGATGTGGAACTACATCAGGCCGCCCGCGGCCGCAGCGACGTGGCTTCCGTTCCAGACGCCTGGCCAGGCAATTGGTGAAATCATCACCAACTCTGCGATGCAGCGGCCTCCGGCATTTGCAGTCAGTATCCTGCTGATTGCAGGAGTTGTGGTTCTGCTTCGTCGCCATCGGCGCATCTGGCTGCTTGGCTCCTTTGGAGTAGTCGCTGCGCTTTTTGTTGTGGTCTCCGCAGGACCTGTCGGTTCGATGCGCGACACACTCACAGGGGTCTGGTACAACGACAGTTACCGCCTGGCGGCACTACTTCCCGTTGCAGCGGTGCCGTTAGCCGCCGCGGGCGCAGGCTGGCTAGCAGGAAAGCTGCAGCATCTATGGCAGGAACGCAGCGCCTCTCTGACCTTCCTCCCAGAACGGCTTACAACGTCCCGGGTCATGGTTCCGGTCGTTGTCCCGTTGGCCTTACTTGGTGTTCTCCTTGTAGCCCAGACGCTGCCGCTGCGCGCCTCCATAGCTTCAGCGAGGGCCAACTATTCAACGACCCCTGATTCTCCACTGGTCAGTTCCGACGAGATGGCCCTGATCGAGGAGCTGGACAGGATCGTACCGCCCGATGCGACCATTGCTGTTAACCCCTGGACCGGCGGAGCCATGGCCTTCGCACTGGCGGACCGCAATACAACTTCGAAGCATACGCTGACGACGTACACGAAAGAGGTTGAACTCCTGAACGACAAGCTCAGGGATGCAAGCGAAGATCCAGCAGTCTGCGACGCTGCCCGGGAGGACAACGTGCGCTACGTACTGGACTTTGGCACTCGAGAGGTCCACGGCGGCAATCACGGGTTCGCCGGACTCCAGATTCCGGATAACACACCAGGCTTTAGTCTCTTGGCCCGTCAGGGTGATGCGAAGCTATTCCAAGTTACAGCCTGCCAGTAGGGCCAGGCTCGCACACGTGTAATGCAGGCACAAATCCCTCGCGGCTTCATTTCTCTTGACGCGTGGATAGATGCTGCTCAGGAGTGTGGACGCTGATTGTTTGCGCTTCCCTATGGAGGGTCCTGCCTAGAGATCCAGTCTTCTTGCCAGGACGGGAGCCAAAGATTTGGCGAAAGTATTGGTCAGGTGGTTGTCGCGATACACCAGGACATTGCCTATCACCGCAGGGCAGGTCTTCCCCCGGCAGACGTATTCACTCAAATCCAGGACCTCCACCCCATCGATTTGGCCCGCTGCCCGCCTTAAAGGATCGTCGCTCGTGTCCTCGCGGGGCCGGCTCACCTGGCATTGCGCGGAGTCCGGGCCCTTTAGCTGGACACAGTCCGGGGCGGAGAACCGCGGATAGGGATTGTCGAGAACAACCGCCACACGAAGTCCGGCAGCCCGCAGGGGCCTGAGCAGATCGACGTAGCCGTTCACCAATGACTCCGGAGAATCCCAGCGCCAGTGCAAGGCATGCTCGTAGCCCTCAGGCACCATCCCGGATACCACAACCAAATCTGGCCGCAGAGCCAGAATCCTCTGCAGCGAGACCTGATTCTGGTTGGAGCAATTGTGGTACACGGTCGTTGCGTCCGCAGGCGGCGTGGACGTAAAGGGACACCCGTTCCGGACCATCGCCCGCACTTCCCATCCGGCAGGCGCTCCTGCAAGCACCAGCGGATCGACAAATTGGGCTGCATGGGAATCCCCGACTACAACCATGCTTTTGGTCGGGTTTTCGGCGCCATACACGCACTGGTCAACGCCCATGCTGGCCGGATCATAGACACCGCACTGACCTGCGCCTGTCAGCGGCACGTCTTTCAACGCTACTGAAGGGTCCGGTTGGATGGGCAAACCAGCAGGAACAGGCACTGCACGGCCGGGATCAAAGGCCAAAGCCCCGGGATATTCGCGGATATTCAGCAGACTTTGGAGTTCCTGGGATTTGGCTTCGACAATGCCCCAGGGAGCCAAGGCGGAACCCGTAGTTGCAATCACTACGCCTAAAGCGGCCAGAAACGAACCAACGGGAACGCGGCTGGTTGTCTTGAACCGGGCCAATCCTGGCGGAAGGTGCTTGTACCCATGCCTGAATCGTTGCTCGACAAGATAGTAGGAAGGGACGGCAAGTGCCACGCTTATACCCGCTATGACAATTCCATGCACGATGCCCGGTTCACGTCCAAGGAAGAAAACGTAAAACACCACAACCGGCCAGTGCCACAAATATAAGGAGTAGGAAATATCGCCCACGAACGTTATGGGGCGCAAACTAAGGAACGACGTCACTGAGAACGCACCCGGGACGTCTCCCGTTCGTGAACCCGAGGCCAGGATCAGCAGCGTCGACATCACGGGGAGTAACGCCGCGTAGCCGGGAAAGGCCAACGAGGTCGAGAAACTGAAGGCCGAGTAAGCCACACCCGCCAGTCCAAGCCAACCTGCGACAGCCCAAAATTTACGTTGCAGCGGGCCACGGCCAGGCAGCAGCAGCGCGGCCAACCCACCGACTCCGAGCTCCCAGATCCGGGTGGTGGTAGCGAAATAAGCAATTTCGTGATGGGAAGAGGAAAACAGGACGCTGTGGCCAAAGGACGCCGCAGTGATCAAAGCAACAACCCAAACGGAGACGGCAGTTGCGTTGAGACGCGCGTTTCGAGCCAGCGCCGCTCCCCCGAGAAGCAACAGCGGTATGAGGATATAGAACTGCTCCTCAACAGCCAGCGACCAGTAGTGCTGCACTGGGGAGACCAGAGCCGTTGCCTGCGCGTAGCTGTTGGCGCTGAATGCCTGATTCCAGTTCTGGATCTGCAGCCCCGACATGATCACATCCATGCTGATGGATTGCCACCTGCTCTGCGGCAGCAGGACTACCGTAGCCAGGACGATGGAAATCAGCACGAGCGTGGCCGCAGGCAGTAATCGCCAAATCCTTCTTTCGTAAAATGCAAGAAGGTTCAGCGTTTCCTTACCTGCGATCTCCCGGACCAGGGAACCGATAATGAGGAATCCGGAAATGACAAAGAAGACGTCGACCCCGACGAAGCCACCCGGAAGTACCGAGGGCCAAATGTGATAAACGATAACCAGGCCTACAGCGACGGTCCTAAGGCCTTGGATATCGCGCCGTTGGGGAATGCGTTCCCCTTTGGGTGGCCTGATCCGTACGTGTCGCCCGGCAAGAACCTGGGACGTGGGCGGCATGAGCGCAGCTCTCTTTCAAATGTGCAGACGCAGGATTGCCAGGAACGGAAGCCTCAGGACCGAAGGATTGCTACGGCGTCGTGTATCGAACCGTCAAACTTGACGTTGCCGTGTTCAAGGAGGATGCCGCGCTCACATATCCGGGACACGAGGTCCAGGTCGTGACTGACGACTACCAAAGTCTTGCCGTCGCGGGCGAGTTCCTGAATCTTGTCGATGCACTTTCGTTGGAAAGGTTCATCACCGACGGCAAGGATTTCGTCGATGAGGAAGACTTCCGGATCCGTGTGCACGGCGACAGAGAATGCCAGCCGCAAGTACATCCCTGATGAATAGAACTTGACCTCGGTGTCGATGAACTGCCCGATTTCCGAGAACTCAACAATGTCGTCGAACCGGTCTTTGACCTGTTGCTCGGTCATCCCCAGGATGGCACCATTCAGGTACACGTTATCCCGGCCGGAAAGATCCGGGTGGAAACCTGCACCCACCTCAATGAGACCCGCAACCCGTCCCCTCGTCTTTACGGTTCCGGTGTCGGGCAGCATCACGCCTGAGATGTGCTTGAGCAGGGTGGACTTGCCGGAGCCATTGAAGCCCAGGAGTGCAACCGTCTCACCGGTCTTGATATCCAGTGACACATTCTTCAGCGCGTGGAACTTCTCAGACAGATCGCCTTTGCGCCCCTTGGCCAGCCACACGACGGCCTCCTTGAGGGACCTGGTATGGCGCAGCACGAACTGTTTGCTGATATCCGAAACTTCTATTGCCGTGACCACTTACAGCTCCTGAGCAAAACGGCCCTCGAGGCGCCGAAAGGTAAATTGACCCAAAATGATGATTACCACCGCAACCACAAGCCCGACGGGCAACCATAAACTAAAAAGATTCGGGGGCATGGAGACAGAGCCGTCCGTGGTGGGGAACCAGAACGCGTAATGGAACAACTCCACACCGATAGTGATCGGGTTTGCCTGGTATATGGCAAACGCCGTACTGCCGAGCTTTTCCTCCACCATGGACCATGCATACATGACGGGCGAGGCCCACGTTGCCACCATCAGCAGCATGTCAACGAGGTTCTCGGAGTCGCGGAAGTAGACGTTCGCGGCCCCGAAGAGGAGCCCGAGACCTGTTGCGAGCAGGCCCACGATAACAAAGCCGGCCACCGCTGCGAGCAACTGAAGAAAACTCGGATGCCAACCTGCAAAGACACACCCAACGACGAGGACCACCAGCTGGGGGAAGAAGTGAACAGCCGAAACCCAAACAGAAGCAATCGGAAACAGCTCGCGGGGAAGGTAAATCTTCTTGATCAGGTTCCCGTTCATAACGATGGACCTGGCCGCATTTCCCAATGCTTCCGAGAAGAAATTAATCAGCACAATTCCCGAAAACAGGTACACGGCGTAGTTTGCCAACCCATCTGGATTCCGGGCGCTCCGCTCCAGTCCCAGGAAAACTCCCAAGGCCACATAGAAGACTATGAACTGAACGCCCGGCTTGACGTAAGACCAGAGGAGGCCGAGGACAGAACCCCGGTAACGTACTTTGAGTTCCTTCCGGACTAACAGCTTCAGCAAAAAGTTCGACTGCCGGATGTCCCCCAGACCACGGCCCAGCCCTGGTGTGGTCAGATCACTGGTTGAAGTCGTGCTCACTTGATCTCGTTCTGCGTATGTTTCTCGAACGTCTTCCTCCACGACTCGATGGAGGTCAGGTCGTTCATGGCAGTCTTGTATTTCTTACTGAGGGCCGGCCATTCCTTGAGCAGGGCGGAGTGAAGGCGTGCGCTTTCCACCAGCATTTTCCGCAGCTGCTTCGGATCACGCCGGTACCAGGAGGCCCCGGTACCTTCAGCGTTGGAAACAACAGCGCTGTCATACTGGGCCATGCGCCACCACCGGTTGTCCTGGTGGGCCACTGTGGTCTGCGGGCGCTCGGCGCTGGTTCCCTTTACCGGGCTCAGCAACTGACGGACGACAGTCTTGGCTGCCCAAGGCAGAAGGGTGATTCGCGTCGGCTGGGAAGGCCCGTGGCCGCGACGCGGGGGCTTGTCCATCTTCGGGGCCGGGAAGTCCTCAGGATCCGGGCGGAAAACTGCATCCGAATGGGCGGCCATCATTTCGCGGATTTCGGGCAGCTTTGATGACAGCAGGTCAGGCAACGCTTCCGGGCCCTTCAGTACGTCTTCCAAAGCCCACTGCCTGCCCTGTGCCGTGGCATACTGCATGGACACCATGTGCTTCACGTCCCCGTACTGCGAAACCTTCACTACTTCGCCACCGAACTCATACGGACTGTGCAGCAGTGCGGCAATCACGCGGTTGCGGGAGTGGAAGTAAGCCTGCCACCCGACCAGGTCGTCTTTGTCGATCCAGGACACGTGCCATACGGCAGAGCCGGGCAGCGAAACCGTCGGGAAGCCATGGGCTTTGGCCCGCAGGCCATATTCGGCGTCGTCCCACTTGATAAACAGAGGCAGGGAAAGCCCAATTTCGCGGATCACCTTGGTGGGAATGAGGCACATCCACCAACCGTTGTAGTCCACATCACAGCGCCGGTGAAGCCACGGCGTCTGCCGCAGGTTGGAGGACATGAAGTCATGACCCAGAATCATGTCTTCGCTGGGCAGGGACGGCTGGAAGCGGTACGGGTTAACCACCTCTCCAAACGTGTGCAGGACAGTCCGGTTGTACAAATCGAACATATGTCCGCCCACCAGGGTGGGGGTCTTGCAGCGGTCTGCGAAGGTCAGCAGCCTAATGATGCTCTCGGGCTCGACGACGATGTCGTCATCCATGAGCAGTACATAGTCACTGTCGTTTTCGACGGCTTCGAACATCCCCCTCGCAAATCCACCGGAACCGCCCAGGTTGGACTGGTTGATAATGCGCAGCTTACCGTTCAGAGAGTTCTTGACCTCATCAAAACCGTCCGCCTCCGAGAGCTTTTGCGTGCCCTGGTCCACAATGAGGATTTCCTGCACGTGCGCGAGGGCTTCCTCGCTCTCGGCAAGCAGCCGGAGGTTGTTCAGGCAAAAATCCGTCTTGTTGAGGGTGGTGATCTGGAGGGTCACCGTCCCTGGCGTGCTTCGAACAGCCGGCCCCTGCCATTCGGCGTCAAGCATGACCAGCGGTTCTGATCCGGCCACAAGGTCGAACCAGTACCAGCCGCCGTCACCGAACGGGGCAAGCGAGAGCTCGAAGAAGTTTTCTGCAATGCCTTCTACGCGGCGCGTGTCGACGCGCTGCAGCGACCCGCGGGCGTTTGATTTGTAGACGATAACCGAGCCGGTGCCCTGCGTTCGGACATGCAGCCGGATCTTGTCCACGGTAGTCCAACGGCGCCAGTAGCTGGCAGGAAAGGCGTTGAAGTAGCTGCCGAAGGAGACGCGTTCGCCCGACCGGACAGAGGTCGAATGCCGTGAAAGGAAGTCCTCCACGTGCGCTTCTTTTGTGGGGCTGCTGATAGTCCGGGGCTTGGACGTCTTTGTGTCCTGGTCACCCATAGTCGGCAGTTGAATACCGGTGGCCGTCCCCATATCCATGTACAGCGGCACCGTGTCCATCTGGCTGACACTGGGCAGGATTACCCGCTGGAGCGTTTCCCACTCACCCGCCTGTTTTTGGATTGCCTCGGCGGTGGCCTTCTTCTGGCTTGCAGTTGTCACGCTCATGCGTCCACGCCTCCACTTTCCAGCTGTACGCCGCTTTCATAATGCGGCCGGATCTTGTTGTCGAACATGCTCAGCGCGGCGCCGATAGCCATGTGCATGTCCAGGTACTTGTAGGTGCCCAGGCGGCCGCCGAACAGTACATCTTTCTCTGCGGCGGCGAGGTCGCGGTACTTGAGCAGGCGTTCCCGGTCCGCGGAGGTGTTGACGGGATAATAGGGCTCGTCGCCCTTCTCCGCGAAACGCGAGAATTCGCGCATGATGACCGTTTTCTCGGTCTGGTAGTCACGCTCAGGGTGGAAATGGCGCGGTTCGATCACACGGGTGTAGGGAACGTCGTCGTCGTTGTAGTTCACTACAGACGTGCCCTGGAAGTCACCAACGTCAAGAATTTCTTCCTCAAAGTCGATGGTGCGCCAGGAGAGGTCCCCTTCGGCGTAATCGAAGTAACGGTCCACGGGACCTGTATAGACCACGGGGATGTTCCCGACAACCTTGTTCTTGCTGTATTCATGCGACTCGTCGAAGAAGTCGGTGTTCAGCCGCACCTCGATGTTGGGGTGCTCGGCCATCTTTTCGATCCAGGCCGTGTAGCCGTTGGTGGGCAAACCCTCGTACTTGTCATTGAAGTACCGGTTGTCGTAGTTGTAGCGCACCGGAAGCCGCGAGATGATGCCGGCGGGCAGGTCCTTGGGGTCCGTCTGCCACTGCTTGCCTGTGTAGTGCTTGATGAAGGCCTCGTACAGGGGGCGGCCGATCAGCTGGATGCCCTTGTCGTTAAGGTTCTGGGGATCAGTTCCGGCAAGCTCGCCCGCCTGCTCCTGGATCAGGTCCCTTGCCTGGCCCGGAGTGAGGTTGGCGCGGAAGAACTGGTTGATCGTTGCCAGGTTGATCGGCAGGGAGTAAACCTCGCCCTTATGCACGCCGTAGACCTTGTGCACGTAGTTGGTGAAGGTGGTGAACCTGTTGACGTACTCCCACACCCGTTCGTTGGATGTGTGGAAAAGGTGGGCGCCGTACCGGTGGATCTCAATACCGGTCTGCTCTTCCTTTTCGCTGTAGGCATTGCCGCCGATGTGGTGGCGGCGGTCGAGGACAACCACCTTCAAGCCGAGCTCAGTAGCGGCCTGTTCTGCGATTGTCAGGCCAAAAAAGCCGGACCCTACGATGACAAGGTCAGCGGTCACAAAATCTCCTGGTTTGAATGCGGGCAGCGCAATGGTGCGCATTGTCTGCTGCTCTAGCCTACCCGAGGCACCACAGCGCACGTCGAATCAGGGCGCCGGGGCAACCGCCAAAAAAGTGGCGACGCTACGCCTCCGCCAGGAAGCCATCCCGCTCGAGGTATCGGACCCCGGTCTGGGGGCACACCCATTCGCTGCCCTCCTGCTGCAGCGGGTAGCCCGCCTTCCCCACCCAGCCAACACGACGGGCGGGTACGCCCGCCACGAGGGCGAAATCCGGCACATCCTTGGTGACAACGGCACCCGCGGCGACCGTTGCCCACGCCCCGATAGTCAGCGGCGCAATGCACACGGCCCGGGCCCCGATAGCAGCGCCCTGGCGGATGGTGACACCGACCTTGTCCCAGTCATCCTCAGTTTTCAGCACGCCGTCGGGAGTCACTGCACGGGGGAAGACATCGTTGGTCAGCACCACCGCAGGGCCAATAAAAACACCTGCCTCCAGAACCGCCGGCTCATACACCAGCGCATAGTTCTGGACCTTGCAGTTGTCGCCCAGTAAGACGCCCGGACCTATATAAGCCCCGCGGCCGATCACACAGTTCTCCCCCACCTGCGCGGACTCCCGGACCTGTGCCAAATGCCACACTTTTGTCCCCGCCCCGATGACGGCTTCCTCAGAAACATCAGCGCTGGCTGCAAGTGTGCTCACAGGGGCTCCTTCAGGGCCTGGACCGCGTGTGCGATCGAAGTTTGTAGCGATCCTAACCGAGCGCGGACGGAGTTTGTCCACATACAGAAACTCGGCAGGACGCCCATGCCCTTCTGCTGGCTAGCGTGGATTCAAAGGCCGTAAGGATCTGTACCCATGAAATTCCATTGCACCCTCGTCCACTGTCCAGGGGCCGGGCTGCCGGACGAACCACTGGAACTCACCATCGAGGCTCCCGAAGGCACCCCCGGCGCCCACATTCAAAGGCAACTGACGCGCCAGTTCGCTGCCGGAGGCGTCTCAGTCAGCGGCAAGGACCTTCACTCCCTCAGCGTGGGTGATCCACCTTTAGTTAACGGCGCAGTTCTGATGGAAGCCGCCTCCCTGCCGGGCGAACGCAAATTACGACGGCGGGCGCCCGCCGATGATGCCCGCCTCGCCCTTGCCGTCCACAGCGGTGTCGGCGCAGGCACTGTCGTGCCGTTACGCCGCGGCTCGTACTCCATAGGCCGGAGTGGTACCCGAATTGTCATCCCCGACCCGGAGCTCTCGCGGGAACATGCCCGCCTCGATGTTACTGACACAAACATCATGATCATCGACCTGGACAGCGTCAACGGCATTCACGTCGACGGCGAGCGCGTCCGGAATGCAGTTGTCTCCACGGACTCGGTTATCCGCTGCGGGAACACAACGATGTCGCTGGTTCTGATGGATCTGCCCGAACGTGCACTTTCCGACGCCGGGAAATCGACGCGTCAGCCCATCGAGGTCGCCGGCCGGACGGAGACAGGCAACCGGGCCATGCTCATCCTGGCGGCGGTCCTTCCGCTGCTGATCGGGGTGGGACTTGCCTTTGTAACAGGGATGTGGATGTTCCTCGCCTTCTCAGCTGCCTCGGCCGTCTCCGTCCTGGTGCCCCTGGCCACCGGGCGGCGCCAGCGCCACGACCTTGCCAAAGCTGTTGCAGCCGCCGTGGACGAAGACCGGGAACGGCGACGGCGGGCCGGCCCGTCGCTGGCGCGCCTGGTATTGGCCGCGCGCCAGAACCAAGGCAGCCGGAAACCAGGGGGCCAACCGGAGGTGGACTTCGACGCCGACGACGAAGGGAGCGGCGTTTGGCTCCGGCTCGGGGAAACCCCCCAACCGGCGAACGTGAAAGTTGAGCCGGCATCCCCGTCCGTCAGTATTCCGTCCGCCGGCACCGTGCCCGTCGCATTGGATCCTGGCATCCCCAGGACAACGTTCAGTGGTCCGGCAGCCGTGGCGGACGGCCTGGCCCGTTCCCTCGTGATGCAGCTGGCCGGCTACCCCAGGGGCCGCAGCACCCGTATCCTCATCGTGGGCGAAGCAGCCCGTCTTCCTCTGGCGGCACGGTATCTGCCGGGGACAACTCTCACCACCTCCCACGGCAGGGCACGGGAGATTCTGCGCGAGGGCTTTGGCCCCGCACATCACCGCGGCGTCCTCATCCTGCTGGGAGCCTCGAAGGCAGAAGACGACGACGCGACGTCGGCTACGGGGGCGGATTTTGCCTGGCAGGTCCTTCAGTTCGCCCCGGCTGCCAGCGGGAATGCCAGCGCCTCCGCAGTGCAGCTTGCCGAGAGGGCATCCATCCTTCGGAGCACGACAAGCGACCTTGTTTTCGTCCCGGATCTGGCCCCCGCGGAGGTGTTCACCGACTTCTGCAGAAGGCTTGCCGGACCACCCGGCTTGCCGGACAAAGGACTTAGGACTGTCCCAGGCTCCTGCTCACTTCGGGACCTGATGCCGCTCACACCGGACAGCACTGCCGCCCGGTGGAATGCGAGCGCCGATACCTCCGCGCTGGATGTTCCCCTGGGGGCCTGTGGAGCCGGAACGCAGACCCTTGACCTCAACGCAGACGGCCCCCATCTGCTGGTAGCGGGCACCACAGGATCGGGCAAATCAGAACTGCTCCGCACCCTCACCCTGGCGCTGGCCCTCACCCACCCGCCCGACCGGGTGAACTTCCTCTTCATTGACTTCAAGGGCGGGTCCGGGCTGGGCCCCTTGACCAAACTCGTCCACTGCGTCGGCCTGCTGACGGATCTGTCCACGTACGAACTCGAACGGACCCTGGCCTCGCTGAGGGCGGAGATCAGGTTGCGCGAGGAAGCGCTGGCTGCCGCCCGTGTGCCGGATCTGAACGCATATCGCTCCACCGGGGCATCCCTCAGCTTCACGCTCCCCCATCTGGTCATCGTCATCGATGAGTTTCGGATGCTCGTTGATGAAGCACCTGAAGCGCTCCGGGAACTGATGCGGATCGCAGCCATCGGCCGCTCGCTGGGGATCCACCTGGTCATGGCCACTCAGCGCCCGCAGGGGGCCGTCACGGCCGATATCCGGGCCAACGTCACCTCCAGCATTGCCCTCAGGGTGCAATCGGACATGGAGTCCCGCGACATCATCAACACTAAGGACGCAGCCGGCATCAGCGTGGGCACTCCGGGACGGGCCTTTCTGGCGCGGGGTACTGAAGCTCCGCAGGAGTTCCAAGCCGCGGCGATCCAGCTTTCCCCTGCCGGAGCCGGGCAGGCGGAGAGCGTGACAGTACAACTCGCCGTCGACTGCCTTACGCCAAACAGAACCAGAGGTGCAGGCGGTGAAGACGATGGGCACCGGCAGGTCGGGCAGCAAACACCCGCCCAGGCTGCCCATCCCCTGGTGGCGATGGTGCAGGATCTCTGGGACGCCCGCAAGGGACCGGCACCCCGCTTGCCGGTGGCCGCTCCCCTGCCTTCGAACCTGCCGGTCCAAGAAGGAACTGCGTCGGCAGTCCACCCAGGAACCAGGAAGGAATGGCTGATGGAACTCGGGCTGATGGATCTGCCCGAACAGCAGGAGGTGGTTCCCTTGGAATGGAAGCCTGCGGGGCACAGCCACCTGGCACTCATCGGTGGTCCGTCGTCCGGCGCGCTGGAAGCTCTTGAACTCACCGTCACCCGGCTGGTTCACCACCCGGTGGAAGCACACGGCTACCTGCTGGACGCGGGAGGCACTTTCCTTGGCCAGGCAGCCTCCGGACGAATCGGAGCGCACGTGGGCCCGCATGAACTGAGGCGGGCTGTCCGGGTGCTGGAGCGCCTGAAACTGGAGATGGCCCGTCGGCTGAGTAACGGTGGCCCGAACAGCAAAGTGCCGCTGGTACTCGCTGTATCCGGGTGGGGAACGTGGATGTCGGCGCTGCGGGCAGGACCCCTCGCCTGGGCCGAAGACCTCGTCCAGGACCTTGTCCGTGACGGCAATCGGGCCGGCATTGTGGTGATAGTTCAGGGTGACAGGGAACTTGTCAGTTCCCGGACGTTCGCTGCGCTGCCGAACCGGCTCTACTTCCCGGCCGGGTCTAACCCGGACAGCCGCATAGCGTGGCCCCGGATGCCGGCAACAGCATCTGTCAAGGGACGAGCCGTGGCTTTCGGCCCCGTCGCCGGCGGCGGCCCCGCCATTTGCCAGTTGTACACCCCGGACCCTCAAACCTCGTTCAACCCCGGACCCGTCCCAGCAAAGGCGCCCACAGAAAGTCCCTTCCGCATCGAACCACTTCCGGCGCTGGTTCCGGCAACCAGGATCAGATCGACCACCACGAGCACTGCGGCCGGTTCCCTCGAATCTCCAAGGGAGCCCAGATCCGCGGGAGCCAGCGGGTCAAACAAGGGCCAACACCTGCTGATTGGCGTTGGCGGGGATGAACTCGAGCCGGCGGGCATCAGCCTGCAGGCCGGGGGCGTGCTCACAGTCCTGGGCGGGTCCGGCTCCGGGAAAACCAATTTCCTGCGGGCTTTGCCGCTGATGAATCCGGCAGGCGGCCCATGGCTCTGGTCCGGAGACGGCAGCGACACCGCTTACTTCTGGCAGCAATCCCTGGCAACTGCAGCGGTGGGCGGGCTTCAACGGGGGACGGTGGCGCTGGTGGACGATGCCGATCTCCTGCCCGCGGAAACCCTCGAGCACGTGTCGCAGTTGAACGCGCTGGGCTGCGCGGTGGTGCTGACGGCCAACTACAGCCCGCTGCTCCTGCAGCGCCTGCCGCTGGTGATGAAGTCCCGCATGTCCGGCACGGGAGTGCTCCTGGCACCACGTTCACTGCAGGATGGCGATATCTTTGGCATCAGGTTCGAAGTGGAGGCCAACCCGCCACCTGGCAGAGGGGTACGGACCTTCCGCGGCGGGGCATCGAGCATCCAAGTGGGCTGGGCGGGCGCCGACGACCCATAAAGTACTGTCGCCGGCACACCAGGCCCGTACCAAAAGTGCGGAAAAAGCCGCTCAGAGGGCCGGCGTCGAACTGCCCGTCCGGGAAGCGAACTTGATGAGCTTGTTCTGGAACAACAGCACAATGGCGGTGACCGCGGGAACCAGCATCGCCAGCCCGGCCAGCGGAAGGCCGGCACTCATTGTGGGGAAGCCGATGGTCAGAACGAACAACTGGGCCACCAGGGCCGCGGCCCTGGTCCAGCGGTAGCCCCGGTAGAGGAAAACCGAAACCGCGTACAGCCACGCCGAGAATGCCAGCAGCAGCCCAAGCGTGAACACGGCGCCCCAGAAAGAAAGCACGGGGCTGCCGGACGCCAGCTCGTAGCCGTACCACGCGGCCGCGGCGAGCAGGGCGGTTGCCTCAGCGGCGACAATCAGCGCCACGATGAGCACGGAACGCGGGCGGGGCGGGCCAGCGGGCTGCTCCGGCCCTGGCCCCTGTGATGGAGTCCGCGGGTCTGCAGGGTTTTCCGGAGGTCTTGACACACTGGCACCCTACCGGACATAGTCGGACAGTGGTGAGGCCCAGTACCACCACTGTGATGCATCGCTCAGCGTTCCGGGGATTTCAAGCCTTATTACCCCTTGTTTACACAGCGTTAACATGACAGGCTTGACTCAGATGACCAACGGGGCCCTGCCGGGCCCCTTTCCTTTGTAGCTACTAGTGAATAATTTCACAAAGGGCACTTCCCAGAAATGGAGCAACTGATCAGCATGGATTGGCGTAACCGCGCAGCGTGCCTCGAAAAGGACCCGGAACTGTTTTTCCCCGTTGGAAACACGGGCCCGGCACTCCTGCAGATCGAGGAAGCCAAAAGCGTCTGCCGCCGGTGTCCGGTAGTGGACACATGCCTGCAGTGGGCTCTCGAGTCGGGCCAGGACGCCGGCGTATGGGGCGGCATGAGCGAAGACGAGCGCCGCGCCCTGAAGCGCCGGGCAGCCCGCGCCCGCCGGGCCTCCTGATTCGTACAGGAACAGCACTGCCGGCTGAATAGAGCTATAAGAGAAGGCCCTGGCCGCAACCCGCAAGGTTTGCCGCCAGGGCCTTCTTGTTGTGGACCGCTATTTGGCCGGCAGGATCAACCGGATCTGGACGGCAGTGCCGCCACCTTCACGTGGAAGCCATTGGATGCTCCCGCCCAACTCGCTGGTGACCAGCGTGCGTACGATCTGCAGGCCAAGACCCTCCACGTGGGGTGTGTCAGGAAGGCCCACCCCGTCGTCGGCAATCGTCACGGTGAGCTCCTCGCCGTCGTCCCCTTCGGACCGGTCGGCAAGCAGCCAGACTGTTCCCGCCCGCCCTTCCAGGCCGTGCTCCACAGCATTGGTGACCAGTTCATTGATCACCAGCGCCAGCGGAGTGGCAAAATCACTCGGCAACTCTCCGAACAGGCCGGAACGCTCGGTCCGGACCTGCTGCGACGGTGAAGCCACTTCAGCGGAAAGCCGGAACTGCCGCCCGATCAGTTCGTCAAAGTCCACGCTCTGAGTGAGGCCCTGGGACAGGGTCTCGTGAACCAGCGCAATGGTTGCCACCCGGCGCATCGCCTGCTCGAGCCCCTGTTTTGCTTCGTCGCTCACCATCCGGCGGGACTGCATCCGCAGCAGTGCGGCGACGGTCTGCAGGTTGTTTTTGACGCGGTGGTGGATCTCGCGGATCGTGGCATCCTTGGTCACGAGTTCCATCTCGCGCCGCCGGAGTTCGGACACGTCGCGGCAGAGGACCAGCGCGCCGAAGCGCTGCTGCTCATCACGCAGTGGAATTGCCCGCAGTGACAGGCTCACGCCGCGGGACTCGATCTCACTGCGCCACGGCATCCGCCCGGTGACTACCAGGGGCAGGGTTTCGTCCACCATCCGGCGGTCCTTCAGCAGGCTGGCAGTGACCTCGGCCAGCGAGCGTCCCTCCAGCGATTCCCCGTCCCCAAGGCGGCGGAAAGCAGACACACCGTTGGGGCTCGCGTACTGCACCACACCCTCGGCGTCCAGCCTGATGAGCCCGTCACCCACACGGGGAGCACCGCGGCGGGAACCCGTGGGTGACGCGAAGTCCGGCCAAAGCCCCAGGGTGCCCATCCGCAGCAGGTCGTAAGCGCACTGCCGGTACGTCAGTTCCAGCCGCGAAGGCATGCGCGAACTCGACAGGTCCATGTGCGTGGTGACAACGGCCAGGGTGCGCCCGTTCCGGACCATGGGCACAGCCTCAACGCGGAGCGCCATCTCGCTGCTCCAGTTGGTTTCACTGGAGCGTTCGATGGAGCGGCTGTTCCAGGCCTTGTCCACCAGCGGCTGGAGGTCCGAGCGGATGGGTTCGCCCACGAAGTCACCGTGGAACACGGTATGTGTGGTGGATGGCCGGACGTGCGCCAGCGCCACATACCCGTGGTCAGGGTGGGGGAACCACAGCGCCAGGTCCGCGAACGCCAGGTCCGCGACCATCTGCCAGTCCCCCACCAGGAGGTGCAGCCATTCGGCATCGCCCGGCCCGAAATCAGCGTGTTCCCTGATAGGGTCCGTAAAGATTGCCACTGCACCTCCATTTGCGACGCAGCACAGGCTAGCGTCGGACGATTGACCTCAAGAGCCTCAATGCTACCGACAGTGAAGCCATATCGTCGGCCTCGAGGGCATTGACCTCATCGAACATGCTCTTCGCCCGGCCGAGCTGCTCCGCGTTCTGCGCTTCCCAGTCCTTGAGCCGCGCCTCCGGTGAGTCGCCGGCCGCGGTGGCGTCCAGCACCGCCGTCGTCATGTCCGAAACTGTGGAGTACAGGTCATCGCGCAAGGCCGCCCTGGCCAGGGCCTGCCACCGGTCCTGCCGCGGCAGGCTGCTGATCCGCTCCAGAAGCGAATCCGCGTGGAACCGGTTGAAAACGGTGTAATAGACCGCCGCGATCTCCTCCACCGGATTCTTGCGCGCCCGCGCGATCTTCGCGATGTCCAGCAGGACAAAGCTCTCGAAGAGCTCCGCCCACCGCAGGGCCAGCCCTTCGGGAAGCTCCCACTCGCGCGCCGTCTCAAGCCAGCCAGCTACCCTGTCCCGGTCGTCGCCGCGCAGGTAGTCCAGCAGGCGGGCCCGCATCGGGTCGACGAGGGGCTTGAATTCCTCCACAACGTCGGCAATGGGCTGGTTCACGCTGCCCTGTCCCAGCAGCCACCGGACGGCCCGGTCAAGCAGCCGCCTGATGTCCAGGTGGACCGTGCTCCAGTGCTCAGTGGGGAACGACGCCGGCAGGCTGTTCAGTTCCTCGACCATCGCGTCCAGCTCGTAAACCTCGCGCAGGGCGACGAAGGCCTTCGCCACAGCAACTTCCGAGGCCGAGGTCTCTTCCATAGTCCGGAAGGCGAAGGTGATACCACCAAGGTTGATCATGTCGTTCGCCACCACCGTGGCGATGATTTCGCGGCGCAGCGGATGTGTGTCCAGCTCCGCGTCGAAGCGATCGCGCAGCTGCTCCGGGAAGTAGGCGCGCAGCGTCTTCCGGAACCACGGGTCGTCAGCGAGGTCGCTGTCCCGCAGCGCGGAGGCCAGTTCAATCTTGGCGTAGGCGGCCAGCACCGACAGCTCCGGCGAGGTCAGGCCCTGGCCCTGCTGCAGCCGTTCCTGCAGCTCCGCCGTGGTGGGCAGCGCCTCAAGCTCCCGGTTCAGGTCAGCCTTCTTCTCCAGCCAGTCCATCAGGCGTTCGTAGCTCGGGCTCCACTCGGCCACCCGGGTACGGTCGTTCAGCAGCAGGATGTTCTGGTCGATGTTGTCCTCAAGGACGAGGCGGCCCACCTCGTCGGTCATCGAGGCAAGGAAACCGGGGCGCTCTTCGGCGGACAGCTTTCCGGCAGCCACCATCCGGTCCACGAAGATCTTGATATTGACCTCATGGTCCGAGCAGTCGACGCCGGCAGAGTTATCGATGGCATCCGTGTTAAGGATGACTCCCTGCAATGCAGCCTCAATTCGGCCACGCTGCGTCATGCCAAGGTTTCCGCCTTCGCCCACGACCTTGACGCGCAGGTCCTTTCCGTCCACCCGGATCGCATCGTTGGCCTTGTCACCCACTGAGGCGTTGGTTTCAGTGCTCGCCTTGACGTAGGTTCCGATGCCGCCGTTGTACAGCAGGTCCGCAGGCGCCAGCAGGATGGCGCGGAGGAGTTCGGGCGGGCTGAGTTCGGTGGTGTCCGCCGGCAGTCCCAGGGCAGACCGGACCTGGGCCGACACCGGAATCGACTTCGCCTGGCGCGGGAACACGCCGCCGCCTTCGCTGATGAGGGACTTGTTGTAGTCGTCCCACGAAGACCTGGGCAGTTCGAACAACCGCTGCCGCTCCACAAACGAGGTCTCCTCGTCCGGGTTGGGGTCGAGGAAGACGTGGCGGTGGTCAAAGGCCGCAACCAGCCGGATATGGCGGGAAAGGAGCATGCCGTTGCCGAACACGTCGCCGGACATGTCCCCCACCCCCACCACGCTGAACGGCTGCGTCTGCGTGTCCAGGTCAAGCTCGCTGAAGTGGCGCTTCACAGATTCCCAGGCGCCCCGGGCGGTGATGCCCATGGCCTTGTGGTCGTATCCCACCGATCCGCCGGATGCAAACGCATCCCCGAGCCAGAACCCGTATTCGGCGGCCAGCCCGTTGGCGATGTCCGAGAAGGTTGCGGTTCCCTTGTCGGCCGCCACCACGAGGTAGGAATCGTCGCCGTCGTGACGTACAACGTCCGACGGCGGGACGAGCCGCTCGCGGCCGCCCTCCGTCAGGAGGTTGTCGGTGAGGTCGAGCAGGCCACGGATGAACGTCTTGTAGCTTTCGATGCCTTCGGCCATCCAGGCGGAGCGGTCCACTGAGGGATCCGGGAGCTGCTTGGCGAAGAAACCGCCCTTGGCACCGGTGGGCACGATGACCGCGTTCTTCACCGTCTGGGCCTTCACCAGGCCCAGGACTTCGGTGCGGAAATCTTCACGCCGGTCGGACCAGCGCAGGCCGCCGCGGGCAACCTTGCCGAACCGGAGATGGACGCCCTCGACGCGGGGGGCGTAGACCCAGATTTCGAACATGGGGCGCGGGAAGGGCAGCCCCTTGATCTGTGCCGGATCCAGCTTGAAGCTCAGGTGCGGCTTGTACTGGTAGAAGTTGGTCCGGAGTGTTGATTCGATCAGGTTGAGGAAGGTCCGCAGGACGCGGTCCGCATCCAGGGTGGCCACTTTTTCGATGGCCTCGGCCAGTTCTGCACGCACCGATGCCTGGGCCTCAGCCCGCTGGTCCTCGCTCAGCGATGGATCGAAGCGGGCGGCGAACAGAGCGCTGAGGCCCCTGGTCACGTCCGGGTTCGCGAGCAGCGTGTCCGCCATAAAGCCGAAGGAATTGGTGTTGCCCATCTGGCGCATGTACCGGGCGTAGGCGCGCAGCACCGTGATCTGGCGCCACTGCAGTCCCTCCCGGAGGACCAGCCTGTCAAAAGCGTCGGACTCGGCAGCGCCGGTCACGGCGGCACCGAACGAATCGGCCAGCAGCTCGTTGGTGGCCAGGGGGTCAACCCCCGCCGGGTACTTCAGGCCGAGGTCATAGAGGAAGAAGTCGCGGCGGTCCGCCGTCTCGATCTCGAACGGGCGCTCGTCGAGCACCTCCAGGCCAAGGTTGTGGAAGAAGGGCAGGATCTGGCTCAGGCTCTTTGGCTCAAGCATGTAGAGCTTGACCCGGGCGTCCTCCTCCAGCGTCGCCCCCGCACCTTCGGGCAGGTAGACGTGAACGCCGGGGCGTTCCTGCTTCGCTCCTGCCGTCCGTTCCGCGGCTGCACCATATTTTTCGAAGCGGGCGATGTCTTCAAGGGCGTCCTCAACTTCATAGTCCACCCGGTAACTTGCCGGGAAGGCTTCGGACCAGATGGCTGCAAGCTCCTTGGCCTCAGCGACGTCCCGGCCTTCGCGCAAAACTTCGGCGATGCCCTCACTCCAGGAGCGGGCGGCCAACACGAGCCGTTTTTCCAGTTCCTCTGTGTTCACATGGCTGACGTCGGCGCCCTTGGGCAGGCGGATGCGGAAGAAGAGCCTGGCGAGGGCAGATTCCGTCATCCGCGCCTCGTAGTCGATGGACACGGCCTGGAAGGTTTCGCGCAGTTCCTGCTCGATGCGGAGCCGGACATTCGTGGTGTATCTGTCCCTGGGAAGGTAGACCACAGCGGACATAAAGCGTCCGTAAATATCGGGCCGCAGGAAAAGCCGGGTGCGCCGGCGCTCCTGCAGTTTCTGGATGCCCAGGGCCGTGGCGGCGAGGTCCGGGACCTCGATCTGGAAGAGTTCGTCCCGGGGATAGGTTTCCAGGATGCCCAGGAGGTCTTTGCCCGAGTGCGAGTCCGGCGGGAAGCCGGCGCTGTTCAGGACGGCGTCGACCTTTTCGCGGACGATGGGGATGTTGCGGACGGAGCCGGTGTAGGCGCTGGTGGCGAAAAGGCCGATAAAGCGCTGCTCACCGTTGACGTTGCCCGCCGCATCGAAACTCTTGATGCCGATGTAGTCGAGGTATGCGGAACGGTGGACGGTGGACCGCGAGTTGGCCTTCGTGATGACAAGGGCACGCTTTTCGCGGGCTTTCTTCCTGCCGGTGTCCGTCAGGTGCTGGATATGGGGTGAATCCGCGGCTGCGCGCAGCAGTCCCAGGCCGCTGTCTTCGCGCAGTTCCAGGACGTCTTCCCCGTCAACATTGAGCAGGTCGTATTCCCGGTAGCCCAGGAAAGTGAAGTTGCCGTCGTCGAGCCAGTGCAGGAGGTCCTTCGCCTGGCGCAGCTCGGCAATCTGGGCAGGGTTGGCCACCTTGTCCAAATTCTCGGCAATTTCGATCGCCTTCTGGCGCATCTTGGGCCAGTCTTCGACCGCCGCCCGGACATCGTTGAGAACCCGGCGCAGGCCTTCCAGCAGCGAGTCCTTCGCTTCATCGGAGACACGGTTGATCTCGACGGCAATCCACGACTCCATGTACGAGGCGTTTTCACCCTGGGCGATGAGGTGGGACAGGCTGGGCATGGCAGCGGTGTCACCGCTGGAGATGCCGATATGGGAGGGAACCTTATTAACCTTCACCAGCGCGCCGGTTTCCCTGTTGCGGGCGGCTACGAACAGGGGGTGGACCACCAGCCTGATGGCCGCGTGCTGGCGGACCAGCTCTGCGTTGACTGAATCGACGAGGAAGGGCATGTCGTCGGTGACAACGAAGACCACGCTGCTGTCTTCCTCATCTTCGATGGAGATGTTCGCCTGACCGGGTTTCCGGACGGAAGCGGCGCTGCGGTGCCTTTCCGCCCGGGCGGTCAGCACGTCCCCGGTGTAACTCCGGGCGTCCTCTTCGGCCAGGTGCTCATAGTAGTCCCCGAGAAAGCCTTCATGGCCCTCAATGGAAAGGGGCTGATCCTCCACGCTGGATCCAGACGACATCGACAAACGCCTCCATCACAAGTCTTCGCTGCATCGTTGCAGCTCTTACGGCGAGCCTAGTCTTTTAGTTTCCGCCTTGCTGTGGAAGAAAATACAGAGGTTTTCAATTTTTGCTGGGCAGGTGCACAAACGAGGCTGGCGATGGCGCGGCGAAGCGGAGACTCCGGGGCAGCCTCCAGCAGCAGGGAGCCTCCGAGCAGCGCCGCGTCCGCCGCCGCTGCGTCGTCCGGCAGGAAGGCTTTGAGTTCCGACGCCGGGCCGTACCGTGCCCAGGCATCCTGCAGTTGGCGCTCCGGGCCCCGGCCCACGGAGGACGAGCGGACTTTGTTCATGACCACGACTGGCGCGGCCTGCGGCACTGCGGCCTCAAGCTCTGCGAGGCCGCGGACAAGGCGGGGCACTCCCACGGGGTCGGCGGCTCCCACCGCGTAGACAGTGTCGGCCAGCTCCAGCGAACGAAGGGTGGCTGCATTGCGCCGCGGAGCCATCGTGTCAAAACTCAGTTCCTCGTCAGCCTCCAAGCAGAAACCGGTGTCCACCACAACAACCTCGGCAATCTGGCGTGCACGTTCAAGCACCAAGGCAAGGGCCGGTGCCCGCAGTTCGGTCCAGCGATCGGCGCGCGTGATACCGGTGAGTACGCGGAAAGAACCGAGTTTTGTGGCAACCGGACTCGCCACCCTCTTCAAGGCGGCAGTGTCCAGCAGGCCCTGGTCCGCAAGCCTGCAGGCCTGGGCGAGGCCCGCGGATTCATCCATCAGGCCCAGCACCGCGGCAATGCTCGCCCCATAACTGTCCGCATCCACAAGGAGGACGCTTTTGCCTTCTGCGGCCAGTTCCCCGGCAATATTCGCCGCAACGGTTGTCCGGCCCGGTGATCCTGCCGGTCCCCAGACCGCGATGATCTGCCCGGGACCCCGCTCGTCAGGACTATTCGCAGATTCCACTTCAATGGGGGTGAGGGCCGCCCCGGGATCGGCCGGAGAACTCCGGTGGGCTCCGCGGGGTCCGCCCCCGGTGAGCAGTGCCACCGCCTCGGCAATCCTGTCCGAGAGCACCGCCGATTCAACCCCGGTGAGGGCTGAAGCCACCCCTATTCCCCGCAGCCTGGCGGCTTCCTCGGCAGAGTCGGTCAGTGCGATGACGGCTACACCCACAGCCCCGAGGCGGTCGACGAGGGACGCGGTCAGATCCTCGGAGCCGTCCGCCACTACCGCAGCCCGCGCGAGTCCGCTCTGGCAAGCTGCCAGCAGCTCGGTAAGTTCCGTACATCTCCGTACTACTGTCACGGGCCCATGCAGGCGTTCCAGCCCGCCGACCAGGTCCTCGCGGCTCTGGCCAACGGTGACGACGGGAATGCTCATCGAGTGCCGCCCCCCGGATTCCAGACCACGGAGATCTTCGCTTCATTGGCCTGCGCACCGAGCAGGGCAGGCATCTGCGCGTCCTCGACGAGCACCATCAGCACGGTGGTACGGGACGACCCCAGCGCAGTTGTACCTTCGGTGACCTCGGCAATCTCAGCGCCGGGCAGCAGAAGTTTCGGTTCGCTGAATCCATTACGTGCGTCAGGCTGGGCCACCCAGACATCAACCCTGGCGCCCGGGACCGCCTGGGCAGGCAGCGCTTCCTCGATGGCCAGGGCAACAGGCTTGCGGTCAAGCTCGTCCACCGCGCCCAGGCTGGCCTTGGGCACCAGCTGGTCCTTGCCGATTCTTTGTACGGCCACAACGCCGTCCGGCAGCCCCGACTCGGCCGTAATGTACTGGGACTCCACCTCACCCAGCCTGACCTTGGCCCGCACTACGTTCTCAGACGTGAGCTTTTCACCCACGGAGATGCCGTCCCGGGCAGCATAGACCTCTGTGGTCCGGTCTGCGCTCCCCACCAGGAAAACGACGCCGGCCACGGATGCCAGCACCAGGAGGACACCTACCAACAGGCGGGGATCCTTCCAGGAAGGTCTTTTCAACCTGGCCGCCGTGGCAGATGACTCAGGAACCATTACTTTTTCTCCCCCCGATGTGCACCGGGACTGCACAATGTACCCCGGACTCCCCATTGTTGCGGCAGGCGCCCGGGAACAAAAGCAATAATTCCAAACAAGGTCAAATTGTGGATAACGCCAGCAAAGAACACCCAACAGTGGCAAAATGAATGCATGCCCAGGTTTCTTACGCTCGCAGATGTCGCGGAACAGCTTCAGATCAATTCCCCGGCTGCTTACGCCCTCGTGCGCAGCGGTGAGCTCAAGGCCATCCAGGTGGGCGGGAGAGGCCAGTGGCGCGTCGAGGAAAAGATGCTTGAGCAATACATTGAGGAACGCTATGCCGAAGCAAGCCGGA
Organism: Arthrobacter sp. Soil_C_49; assembly: GCF_057656635.1. NCBI lineage: Bacteria > Bacillati > Actinomycetota > Actinomycetes > Micrococcales > Micrococcaceae > Arthrobacter > Arthrobacter sp. Soil_C_49. The sequence goes on along the minus strand of NZ_JBDGJZ010000002.1, from coordinate 528,986 downwards.
TGATTCAGGAGTCCAAGTCCAAGTCAGTGTGACTCCTATCGCAGGCCTGTTCCGCCGGGACGGCAACCTGCATAGCTCACTCGACTGAGCGGAGTGAGCTGATGGCCCCCAAGGCACTAAAGGGAATAGTGGCAACCTGGCTGACCTTGTGGCTGCGCCGCGCCTCCCCGGGAGGAAGGACGGCAAGGTCAAGATGATCCTTTCCAACACGATCGATTACCCCTGCCAGCCGCACCGACCCCGAAGCACCCCCGACAAGGACTGAGAGGTCCGCCCGGTCACGTGCCATGCTGCGCAGGGCATGGGACAGCCCCAACCTGCTCCGGACCGGCGACGTCTCCATCGCTGAGAGCCTTCCCAATCCCACATATCGTGCCGCCGCTGCATACGGCACTAGAACCTGGTGCTGTTCTTCGTTCAGAACCAATGCATCTGCGCCTGCGTACATCAGCGTTCCTGAAAATGATTCCCCTGACGCCAGGAAGACGGTAAGCCGGCAGCCCAACACTGCACGTAACCGGTCAGCGAGTTCCAGGCCAACCATTTCCACCCTGGCCCGTTCGTTGATTTCGGCGTCAAGAGCCAGCCGGTCCACTTCGGTGAATTGGCTTTCCAGGTCATTAAAGAGTGCATCCCAGCGCATTCGGCCAGCGTAGGGTCCTGCCGCCCAGGGGTCAACGGCCCTCATCTTTTTCTCTCCAACGTCTGGACAAAGGAGGAATAGTGGGGGCAAACTGAAGCAAGTTGCATCAAACAACATCAAAGTACATCCAATAGGAGCATCCGATGGCGAAAGAAGCTGGACCGCAACCGTGGACCGACGCCATGTGTGCGGCAGCAATCCTGCTGCTGGGTGTGCTGCTGTACGTAGTTGGTGCCGGCCTGCTTGAACAATGGCAGCAGTCCTCGCAACACCGCCAGGGACCGGAAGCGGAGGACCTGCTCGGAGCGGCGGCAGCAATCAGCGGCGCCCTTCTGGTGGGCTGGTGGACTGTCTCCCTGCTCCTGGCCACAGCGACCACACTCCTGGACCGGATGGGAAACCTTCGGGCTGCAGCAGTAACGCGGAGGCTGTCGCCGGCCTTTATGCGGCGGCTTGTGCTTGCTGCCCTGTCTGTCCAGCTGGTGGCTGGCCCTGCCGCCCACGCGGATACGACAGTTCCGGGTCCGCAGTGGGCTCCCACCCATGACCAGGTTTCCTCCGCTCCGGCGGACCCGGGAAACGCCATCGACTCATCGGCTTTCAGCACCCCCGGTGACGGAGCCGATTGGGTGATCGCTCATCCGCCGATTGAAGAAGCTGAGAAGGACAACGTGCCTCCTCCCTCCAGGCTTGAGCCGGGCTGGCAGCCGGCCGCCCCGATCGTCAGTCCAGGACTGCTGACGGCTCCCGGGGTGCGCAGCATCGGGGACGCAGAAACGGAAGCCAGGGCTGTCACGGTCCTTGCCGGAGACACGTTGTGGGACATCGCCGCGTTTGCCTTGGGGCCGGAAGCGACGGATGTTGACATCGCCTTGGCGTGGCCCCGGTGGTACGAGGCCAACCGGTCCGTCATCGGCCAAAACCCGGATGTGCTGCTTCCGGGACAAATCCTTCAGCCGCCCTCCGCGGCATAACTACGGGCCGGGCGTCCAACTATCCCGGCCGCTAATTAAGGGGAAAGCAATGACTGCAGTGACACCGATCAGGGCTGGCCAGCGACCTGGAATGGCAGGGAACCCGCCCCCGCAAGTCCGGCCGGGTCCCGCCTCCGGATCCGCGCCAACCCAGGCCGGAACTCCGGTGGGATTGCGGCCCGTTGATGAGCTTTCCGAGGTCCGCGCGATCGCCCGGGGCACGGTGCAGGCAGCCATGGAAGTTCTCGCCGGAATCCGGCCAGTCCACCAGCTGGCACGGAGGCTTGATCCGCGGTGCCTGTCAGCACTGCAGCACCGCGCCTGTCTCATCAGGCGCGAAGTGGCCCGGACGAACAATCCCGCACTGGCACGGCTGCACAGGAATTCAACGGTCCGCTCTGTGCGCGTTTGCGAAGTGGCTGAGGGAATTTTCGAGGCCAGTGCCGTGGTGGTGGACGACGTCCGTGCCCGGGCTGTTGCGCTTCGGCTGGAACGGGGCAAGCAGGTTTGGCGGGTCACTGAGCTTGTCATTGGCTGAAGGTCCGCGTCATTGGCTGAGGGCCGCGGCCGGAAGCAGCGTTGAAACTGACGTGGAACTGAAGCAGGGCCGGGATATGCATCCCGGCCCTGCTCCTTGTTTTGATCCCTCCGCCGGCTATCCGGCGGGCGGTTACCGCTTCTTCTTTTTCCCAGGGCGCTTGGCAGCATCCTGGGCTGCTGCCTTGGCCGGGTTTCCAGAGCGGCCGGACTGCCGCGTCTCCACCCGGGTCTGCGTGCCGCCGCTTTCGCTGGGTGCGGTGTACTGCAGCTGGGCGGGCTGCGCAGGGGCTTCCAGACCGGCGGCCCGCACCTGGGGCTCGACGTGCTCGGTGTGCCCGCCCTCGGCGTCGGCAACCACCACGTCCTGGGCGGGAGTGACTTCCACTTCCAGGTTGAACAGGAAGCCCACGCTTTCCTCACGGATGGCTTCCATCATGCTCTGGAACATGGCGAAGCCCTCACGCTGGTACTCAACGAGCGGGTCGCGCTGGGCCATGGCACGGAGTCCGATGCCCTCCTTGAGATAGTCCATCTCGTAGAGGTGTTCCTGCCACTTACGCCCAATGACTGAAAGGACAACCCGGCGCTCCAGCTCGCGCATGCTTTCCGAGCCAATGGTCTCTTCCCTGGCCTGGTAGACCAGACGCGCGTCAGACAGCAGCTCTTCCTTCAGCATCTCGACAGTGAGCCTGGACTTTCCGCCGGCTTCCTCGATGATCTCCTCCGGGGTGACACTGACCGGGTAGAGCGTTTTGAGGTTGGTCCAGAGCTGGTGGAAGTCCCAGTCGTCCCCGTTGCCCTCGGCGGTCGCAGCGTCAATAAGAGCCGTGATGGTGTCCTCGACGAAGTACTGCACCTTCTCGTGCAGGTCGTCACCCTCGAGGATGCGGCGGCGATCGCCATAGATGGCCTCGCGCTGGCGGTTGAGGACGTCGTCGTACTTCAGGACGTTCTTGCGCTGTTCGGCGTTGCGGCCCTCCACCTGGCCCTGGGCGGACGCGATGGCGCGGGAGACCAGCTTGGATTCCAGTGCAACGTCGTCCGGGACTGAGCTGTTCATCAGGCGTTCGGCCGCGCCGGAGTTGAAGAGGCGCATCAGGTCATCAGTCAGGGACAGGTAGAACCGGGACTCGCCCGGGTCCCCCTGGCGGCCGGAACGGCCGCGGAGCTGGTTGTCGATGCGGCGTGACTCGTGCCGCTCAGTGCCCAGCACGTACAGGCCGCCGAGGTTCAGTACTTCCTCGTGTTCGTCCTTGACGGACTGCTTTGCAGCTTCCAGGGCGTCAGGCCAGGCGGACTCGTATTCATCTGAATTCTCTTCCGGGTCAAGCCCGCGCTTCGCCAGCTCGGCCACCGCAGTGAATTCGGCGTTGCCGCCAAGCATGATGTCGGTACCGCGGCCGGCCATGTTGGTTGCCACGGTGACAGCACCCTTGCGGCCGGCCTGGGCAACGATGGCAGCTTCACGTGCGTGGTTCTTTGCGTTCAGGACCTCATGGCGGATGCCTTCCTTGGCGAGGAGCCGTGACAGGTATTCGCTCTTCTCGACGCTGGTGGTGCCCACAAGCACCGGCTGGCCTTTTTCGTGGCGCTCGGCGATGTCCTTGACGACGGCGTCGAACTTGACGGTTTCATTCTTGAAAACGAGGTCCGGCTGGTCGATCCGCTGCATGTCCCGGTTGGTGGGAATGGGCACCACTCCGAGCTTGTAGGTGCTCATGAATTCCGCGGCCTCGGTCTCGGCGGTACCGGTCATGCCCGAGAGTTTGTGGTACATGCGGAAGTAGTTCTGCAGCGTCACCGTGGCCAAGGTCTGGTTCTCGGCTTTGATCTCAACGCCTTCTTTGGCCTCGATGGCCTGGTGCATGCCCTCGTTGTACCGGCGGCCGGCGAGGATGCGGCCGGTGTGCTCGTCGACAATCAGGACCTCGCCATCGAGGATGACGTAGTCCTTGTCCCGCTTGAACAGTTCCTTGGCCTTGATGGCGTTGTTGAGGAAACCGATCAGGGGTGTATTGGCGGATTCGTACAGGTTTTGGATTCCGAGGTAGTCCTCGACCTTTTCGATGCCGCTTTCCAGGACGCCGACGGTGCGCTTCTTTTCGTCGACTTCGTAGTCCTTCTCGGGCTGGAGCCTGAGGACAACTTTGGCGAATTCGCTGTACCAGCGATTGGTGTCGCCCTGGGCGGGGCCGGAAATAATGAGCGGCGTGCGCGCCTCGTCAATGAGGATGGAGTCCACTTCGTCAACGATGGCGAAGTGGTGTCCGCGCTGGACCAGCTCGGCCTTGTCCCAGGCCATGTTGTCGCGGAGGTAATCGAAGCCGAATTCGTTGTTGGTGCCGTACGTGATGTCGGCGGCGTACATCTGGCGCCGGACGGAGGGATCCTGGTTCGAAAGGATGCAGCCGCTGGTGAGGCCAAGGAAACGGTAAACGCGGCCCATGAGGTCTGACTGGTATTCGGCCAGGTAGTCGTTCACCGTGACGACGTGGACACCCTTGCCGGTGAGCGCATTGAGGTAGGCGGGAGCCGTTGCCACCAGGGTTTTGCCTTCACCGGTCTTCATTTCGGCGATGTTGCCCAGGTGCAGTGCGGCGCCGCCCATCAGCTGGACGTCGAAGTGGCGCATGCCCAGCGTGCGTGAGGACGCTTCCCGGACCGCGGCAAAGGCCTCCGGAAGCAGGTCGTCAAGCTTCTCGCCGTCCTGGTGGCGTTCGCGCAGCCTGTCAGTTTCCTCGCGGAGTTCGGCATCCGTGAAGGTCTTGAACGAGTCTTCCAGGGCATTGATGGAATCGGCATAGTTCCGCAGTTGCCGGAGGGTTTTTTTGTCACCCGTGCGGAGAAGTTTTTCGATAAGTGATGCCACGTGAAGATGCTCCCAGTCTTTGCCGCCGAATTCTGGCGTTTTTAGTCTACGGGAGAGACACCGGACCGCTACTTGTTTTCCCTCAGAGCGGAGAGCGGCCTATCCTGCTGCCACCGCATGGGCGAGTTCCCCGGCGAGATCGCCGCGCGGGCAGACTTCCACACCGGGCAGTCCCAGCCAGTCCCCCATCAACCTGAGCTCCGCGGCGAGTTCGACGGCGGTATCCGGCGGGGCACCAGGCTCGGCAAAGGCGGACCGGGCCAGCAGTTTCCCGGCGGCGCGGTCAGCTTTGAGGTCCACCCGCGCCACGATCCTGTCGCGCAGGAGGAAGGGCAGGACGTAATACCCGTACCTCCTTTTGTGTTCCGGCGTGTAAATCTCGATCCGGTAGTGGAAGCCGAACAGTTCCTCGAGCCGGCGACGCTCAAAGACCAGGGAATCGAACGGACTCAGCAGGGCGCGGCCCGTCGCACTCCGCGGCAGCCTGGCCTCGGCGTGAAGGAACACCTCACGGTTCCAGCCCGCCACGGTCACCGGCTCCAGCCTGCCGGACTCCACCAGATGCTCGACTGACGCCGCGGCCGCCTTGACGGGGGTCCGGAAGTAATCGGCGAAACACCGCAGGGTGCCGATGCCGTGGGCTTGCGCGGCGGCGTCGATAAGCCTGTGCAGGGCAGGAACCGGATCATCCTGCCCCGGCTCAGCATCCGAAAGATCCGGCAGCACCTTCGAGGTGAGCGTATACCGCCGCTCAAATTGCTCGGTCCTGGATGCCGCCGACACAAGGCCTTCCTCGAAAAGGTGCTCCAGGACCCGTTTGACCGCGCTCCAGTTCCAGCCCCAGTTGTTGTTCTGCTTTTCCTCGACATGGCCGATCCTGTCCGCGATCTGCGCCGCAGTCAGGGGCCGTGCTCTGGCGAGGGTTTCCAGGATCCTGGCGGAAATGGTGGCGCGCAGGACCGGATCCATGCTGTGGGCGCCTACCCAGGTGCGTTTCTGCCACAAGCGGAGGTCGGCGAAGTGCTCGGGCCGGATGTAGCTGGCTTCGTGGGCCCAGTACTCCACCATACGCCGCGGATGGGTGGCCGACATCCGCTGGAGGATGGTGCGGTCGTAGTTCCCGAGCCGGGAGAAGAAAGGAAGGAAGTGGCTCCTGGCGAGGACATTGACGGAATCGATCTGGACAAGCTGGAGCCGGGCAAAGGTCCGGCCCACCGCCCGTGATGTTACGGGGCCGGTGGGCCGTCCTTTGTCGAGTCCCTGTGCTGCCAATGCGATCCGCCGGGCCTGGTCCAGGCTCAGCGTCGGCACATCAGTCCTCTCTGTGGATGGTGGTTACCACCCTAGGCGTTGGCTGCCGCGTCGTCGGAACGGTACGCGAGGATCTTTTCTTCAACCACGGTGTCGCCCGGTTCGCATTCGTGGTCCAGGGTGATGACCCCGTAGGTCCAGCCGCGGCGCCGGTACACAACAGACGGTGTGTTGGTGGCCTTATCCACGAAGAGGTAGAAATCGTGGCCCACAAGTTCCATGTTGTCCACGGCATCGTCGAGTGAAAGCGACGCGGCGGGGAAGACTTTGCGCCGGATCAGGACCGGGGAATCACCGGCGGGGATGTCGTTGTCGACATCATAAGGAGACTTTTCTGCGGAAGCCGGCGAAGCTTCGCTGCGGTGGCTCGCCTCGACATAAATCGGTTCGTGGGCGCTGGCGGGTTCCAGCGTAGCGGTGGCTTCACGGACGGCTTTGGGTGTGTGGCGTCCGTGGTGGACCTTCTTGCGGTCCTTGGCGCGGCGGAGCCGCTCGAGCAGCTTGTTGTATGCGAGGTCGAAGGCAGCGAATTTATCAGCGGCGCTTGCTTCGGCACGGATCACCGGCCCCCTGCCCAGTACTGTCACTTCCACAGTCAGCTGGTCGCCGGTCTGCCGTGAGTTGGTCTCCTTTGAAACTTTCGCATCGACGCGCTGGACCTTGTCCCCCAACGACTCGATCTTTGAGATCTTCTCCCCGGCATATTCGCGGAACCGGTCTGAGACTGTCAGATTTCGTCCGCTGATCATAAACTCCATGGTGCCCTCCAAATGACTTCGGTGACACGACGGCAGCACTTCGCTGGGCCGATCTGTTTGACAGTCAAGCCCCTTTCCGAGCCGCCATCGACAGGTACATTCTGTTCTTGGTACCCACCACCGACGTTAGTTCATAGCCACCCGTTATTCATCCTTTCGTGGTTTATTTTTTTCTAAGTCATGCCCCTCCCCGCGGCCTTCAGGGGATGCGGCGCCGGTGCCCGCGGAGTCCGGCGGGCGTGTCGCGGCGAGGACCACGGCTCCGGTCACCACGGCGCCCGCGAGGTGCAGTGCCCGGGCTGCTTCCGCGAGCGTGGCACCCGTCGTGAGGACGTCGTCGACAATGATGCAGGGGTGTCCGGCCACCTTGTTCCGCCCCCGCCGGCGGACCCGCATGGAACCCCGCACGCGCCTCGCGCGGCCGCCGCGGTCCAGGCCTTTCTGGCCTCCGGGCAGCTGCAGAACACCGCCTCCGCTCTTTTCCAAAACGTTAACCACGGGATGTTCGGGCAGCTGGCGTGACACCTTCCGCAGGAGCAAGTGGACCGGACTGAAGCCACGCTTCAGGAAAGCTGCGTTGCTGGTGGGTACCGGCACCAGGAGGATGCCTGATGTGCCCTCAGTTCCCGCCCGGACGGCGCCGGCGAGCGCCCGGCCCAGGCTCTTCCCGAGCTGGTGCTGGCCGTGCCGTTTGAAAGAAAGCAGAGCCTGTGCCAGTTCCTCCCTGTACACGCCTGCGGCTACCGCCGGCAACAGCACCGTCCCGCCGACGTCCATCAGGGCCGGTGCTCCCTGTTCAGCCCGAAAAGGTTCCTGGGTCAGCCGGCGGATGTTGCGGGCGCATGGAATGCACAGCGCCCGGTCTTCGGCTCCGCAGCATACGCAGTCCACCGGAACCGCCAGCGCGAGGAGATCCCCGGCCGCGCCTGCCAGGTGGTCCATCATTCGCAGCAACGCGCTGTGGTGGTCAGAGCGGTGTCTGGCAGGCCGCTCATCGGCAGGGACAAGGTCCGGGTCGATGCGGACGTTCCCTGGCGCCCCGGCCGGCACCGTCAGTCTGTGGCTCACCGGTCAAGCATCCGCCGGGCCTGCCCACAGGGACACGCCATAGGCCCCCTATGTGGACAATAACACCGGACTCACCCGGGGAATGAGGGGTCGATGGGTCCCTTGATCTGCGGCGACCAGCCGTTGCCCAGCCGCTGGAAGACGCCCTCCGCGGACTGGGCGTAGATTTCCTCCGGTCCGTTGCCGGCGCTGAGTGCAACGAGCCCAGGCCACGGAGCCAGCTGTTGCGGCTGCCCCGAGGTAAGCGAGAGCAGCTCCGGCGTGACGTTCGAACCGGCTGCCGCCTTCATCACGGCAACGGTGGTATCGCTGACCCACACACCCTGGTCGGGCCCGCTCTCGGTGGCCAGGGTGACAGGCGGGGTGAGCTCGCGGGGCGTGCCGTCGCCGCCCCGGATGATGCCGGTGACCTGCACCCGGGTCTTGCCGTTTTGCTCCGAGATCACCAGCGCGCGGACTCCCTCCCGCGAGATCCGGAAGTCCTTGACTGTCCGGCCCGCCAGCCAGGCGGGTGTCAGCGTGACCGAGGGTACGGAGGCCCCCTCGGCCACCCCGGTGGGCCGGAACGCCACAACTTCGGTTCCCCCCGTGGCTCCCGGGCCCGCCGACCACAGCCAGTCGCTAAGCCCGAACGACGGCCGCGTCAGGGCGCTTCGTGTGGTCAGTGCTCTGGCAGGCTGGCCGGGATTGATGCTGTACAGGGTGGTGCGGCTGTCGTTGAGGAAAGCTGCCGTCTGCGATACCGGCGATTCGGCGGGGAACCGCGGCGTCAATGACGACACCGGCTGGATGTCCGGCAACGGCGAGATCCTGTTGTTTTCGTACCGGACCAGCTCGTTGCCGCTGACCGCAATCTGGCGTGAGGGAACACTCTTGTCCACCACCGGCGGCAGGACCGAGCCGTTGTCCTCCACGCGGACCAGGTCCTGGTTGGCGCGGAGCTCAACATTGACTACGTCCGGCTGGCTGCGGAAGGTCAGCGTCAGCTGCATCTGCATCCGCAGCCGGTCTTCGGGCGATGTTTCCGTCAGCTCCTTGGCGGTCAGGTCCACCTGGGCTGCACCGGAGACGACGGGCACCGATTCCCGGGCCAGCTTGATGCCTGAGGGAAAGGCACTGGCCACGGCACCCCGCAGGTACGGCGCCGGCCCTGCCAGCAGCGCACTGGTCATCGCCTTGACGGTTTTGTTCTTGATGAACCAGCGCACGTCCGGCACCGCGTAGGTGAACGTGGGGTCATAGAAGTAGATGGGATACGCGCCGTAGATCACCTTGAAGGTTTCTTCGGCGATGGCAGTCCCGTCCGGCAGGGCAGAGATGCGCCACTGCCCGTCCACCTGGGTGACGGTGACCGGGATTTTTTCGATGGTCCCTTTCGGTGACTGCGTTGCTATCCCGTCAGCATCCACGGTGTACGCGACGTCGAGTTCGTAGTTGTAGACGTTTTCGGCTTCGCCCGGCACAACCTTCGCTTCCCGGTACACGAGGGCACGCTGGTCCGGCTTCCACGAAACGGACGAGGCTTGGGTCAAATACTGCCGCGCGACTGCATAGTCGTCCTCGTAGCCGCTGCCGGCACGGTAAAAGTAGTCGATGATCGTTTCCGGTGACGCGCCGGGCTGCGGCGCTGCGGGCAGGAATACTGGTGCGCTCAGGTTGCCCGCGCTGCTCTCGCTGCTTTTGCCCACAGGGCCGGACGTTGGAATCCTGGCGCAGCCGGCCAGCAGGGCAAGCAGGAGCACCAGCAGCGAAGCGGCCAGCCTGGCCCCAGTGGCCGTACGCCCCGTCATGGAGTCTCCTTCGAGGCCGCGGGAGCCAGCGGAGTGCCGGCCTCAAGGACCAGCATGTTCCTGTTGTCTGTTTCGCCAGGGATAGTGATGTCCTCCGGTTCGAGCTGCACGGGCGACTTGTCGATCTCTTCTCCCTGCCGCAGGGGCAAGGTCAGCCTGAAGTTGGCACCGCTGCCCTTCTTGCCCCACGCCTGCAGCCACCCGTTATGAAGCTTGGTGTCCTCCATGGCGATGGAAAGCCCGAGGCCGCTGCCGCCTGTGGTGCGGGCACGGGCGGGGTCTGCCCGCCAAAACCTGTCGAACACCCGCGCGGCTTCCGCAGGCGCCATACCGATGCCGTGGTCCCGTACGGCAATCCCGACGGCGGTCTGGCTGGCTCCCACGGTGACCGTCACCGGCTTCCCCTCGCCGTGTTCCACCGCATTGAGGATCAGGTTCCGCAGGATGCGGTCGATCCTGCGGGCATCCATCTCAACGACGATGGCGCCTGCGGGGGCGCTCAGGATAATCTCGGAGCCGTATTCGGCGGCGACCGGCGCAGCCCCTTCGATCACGTGGGCCACCACCTGCAGGATGTCTTCCGGCTCGGCATCGAGCATGGCAACACCGGCGTCGAAACGGGAAATTTCCAGCAGGTCCGAAAGGAGGGACTGGAACCGCTCCACCTGGTTGTACAGGAGCTCCGCCGAACGCTTGTTGATGGGATCGAAATCGTCCCGGGCGTCGTACAGCACTTCGGCGGCCATCCGGACTGTGGTCAACGGAGTCCTCAGTTCATGGGAGACGTCGGACACGAAGCGCTGCTGCATCTGGGACAGCGTAGCCAGCTGGGTGATCTGCTCCTGGAGGCTGGCTGCCATGTGGTTGAAGGAGGCGCCAAGGCGTGCCACCTCGTCCTCGCCCCGGACCACCATCCGTTCCTGCAGCTGGCCGGCAGCGAGTTTTTCGGAGACCATCGCGGCATGGCTCACGGGGCTGACCACGTTGCGGGTCACGTACCAGGCGATGGCGCCGATCATCAGGACCAGCACAGCTCCGCCGGCCCACAGCACGCTTTGAATCTCGTTGAGGGTCTGCTGGGCGGTGTTGAGGTCGTAAATCAGGTACAGCTCGTAAACGGTGCCGTTAAAGGTCACCTTGTTTCCCACGGCGATGCCGGGCCGGTCCTCGGTGCCCACCGGGATCACGGTTGAGGCCCAGTACTGGTCCTTTCCCGATTCCTGGACCGCCTTACGCAGTTCCGGGGGGATGACGCTGACGGTCAGCTGGTCCGAAGCCCGTGATTCCACCCAGCGGTTCCGCGGCTTGGTCTGTTCGGGCATCGCCTCGAAGACGTATCTCCGCTGGATTACGGAGCCCCGGCCCTCCACGGCGTTCAGGGTGTCGTACACCAGGGTGATCACGCTGGACTGGTCGGTGACCTGGGCGCCGTCGAACGTGTCCTGCACCTGCTTGACGTTGTAGCGTGTCTCGGACTCCGCCTGGGTCAGCCGCTCCTGGAAGAGGTTGTTGGCGATCTGGTTCGAAAGATAGGCGCCCACCACGGCAAAGGACGTGATGGCCAGGAGCAGGGTGGTCAGGACCGTGCGGAACTGCAGCGACCGGCGCCACCGCTGATGCAGCGCCCGGCCTATATACCGAAGGGCCGGGAGGAACTTCCGGAACCCGGTCCATACGAGCCTGGCGACGCGCAGACTGACAATCAGGGCACGGCGCTGCCAGATCCTGGCCTGGAAGGACAGCCGCCGGAAGCCGGGGGTGCGGGCATCGGTGTGTTCCGGAGCATTGGGGTGCCCTGGGTGATTCCCGCCTGCGGAGCCGGCAGGACTTTCCGTGGCGGGTTCGTGTGCAGGTCCCCCGGGGGGAACTGCGGGGTCAGGCCCCTGCTTTGTAGCCGACACCACGCACCGTCAGGACAACTTCCGGAGCTTCCGGGTCCTGCTCGATTTTGGACCGGAGCCGCTGGACATGGACATTGACCAGCCGCGTATCGGCGGCGTGGCGGTAGCCCCAGACCTGCTCCAGCAGCAGCTCGCGGGTGAACACCTGCCACGGTTTGCGGGCGAGTGCCACCAGGAGGTCGAACTCCAGGGGCGTCAGGGAAATACGCTCGTTGCCCCGGCTCACTGTATGACCGGCGACGTCGATGGTGATGTCGGCGATCTTGAGCGTCTCGGGCGCCTTCTGGTCGCCGGGACGCAGCCGGGCACGGACGCGCGCCACCAGTTCGGCGGGCTTGAAGGGCTTGGGCACGTAGTCGTCGGCACCGGACTCAAGTCCGCGGACGACGTCGGAGGTGTCCGACTTGGCGGTCAGCATCACGATGGGCACGTCCGACTCCGCCCGGACCTGCCGGCAGACTTCGATTCCGTCCACACCGGGAAGCATCAGGTCCAGCAGGACGAGGTCGGGCCTGGATGAACGGAACACGTCGAGCGCCTTGGCGCCGTCAGCGCAGAACACTGGTTCGAAGCCGTCATTGCGAAGAACAATTCCGATCATCTCGGCCAGTGCTTCGTCATCGTCTACCACCAGAATGCGTGCCTTCATAGTTATATATTCCCTTATCAGGCAGGCTTTGTCCTGTTCAGCGCGTTGCGGCATGGCGGAACGCTAGGTAGCCGTGCCCGCGGAACTATAGGCTGGGAGCATTGCCGGAGGTTCCCGGTGCCCACCGTTCTGTCACGGCCCGGGCCTGGCTGCTTCAGGCACTGCTACAGGGGGAAGGAACACGGGTGTCAGAACAGGATCCGGGCGCGGAGAAGCCCCAGCCACCTGGCGGGCAGCAGCCAGAGTCTGGCCGGCAACCCCAGTGGGGCCAGCAGCCTGGATGGGGCGCGGCGCCTGGCTGGGGACAACCCCAAGGCCAGCCGCACTGGGGTTCGCCGCAGCCTCCCTACCCGGGCCCAGCCTACGGCCCGCCACCTTATGGCCAGCCTGCATTCGGCCAACCGCCCTTCAGCCCCTACGGCCAGCCCCGCTACGTTGCGCCACCGAAACCGGGAATCGTGCCGCTTCGCCCCCTGATGTTCGGCGAGATTCTGGACGGGTCATTCCAGACCATACGGCGGAATCCCAAGGCCATGCTGGGTGCTTCCCTCCTCGCCCAGTCGCTGGCTGCGATCCTTGCCGCTGTGGTCACTGTCGTCACCGCCACCTCCATGGTCTCCATAGAAGCCTGGGCGGAGAGCGCCAGCCCGGCTGACTTTGCTTCACTGGGCCTGAGCTTCCTGGCCGCCGTCCTGCTGGTTGCCATCCTTACCCTCTTTATCTCGGCCGTCCTCCAGGGCGCCATGGTGGTGCCGGTGGCACGGTCCATCCTCAACCGCCCCACGGGGTTCCGGAAGATGTGGATCCTGGCACGCTCGCGGGCGTGGACGCTGGTGCGCCTGGCTGCGGTCATGGTGCTGGCCGGCCTGCTTGCTTTCCTGCTGCCCGCAGGCCTGGCCGTAGCGCTGATTTCCACGATGGACCGAACGGGGATCCTTTTCCTTATCCCCCTGGTTCCCGCTGTTGTTGCCGTGCTGATCTGGATCTATATCAAACTGATGGTGGCGCCCGCCGCCGTCGTGATCGAAGATCTGGGCGCGCTCCAGGCCTTGCGCCGTTCCTGGGCGCTGACCCGCGCCAACTGGTGGCGGATCTTCGGCATCACGCTGGTGGTGAGCATGCTGGTGGGAATCATCGGGCAGGTGGTCATGATCCCGGTGAGCCTGCTGCCCACGTTCCTCTCCGGTTTCCTGTCGCCTCATGCCGGCAGTGACCAGGACATCACGGTTGCCGTTGCCGTAGGGGTGGCCACTGCGATTGTGGGCGCCCTGGTGGGTGCTGTCGGCTATGCCTTCCAGACTTCTGTTATGGCCTTGATCTACATGGACCTGCGGATGCGCAAGGACGGCCTGGATATTGCGCTGCTCCGCCAGCTGGAAACCGGGGCAGACCCGGATGGCATTCCGGGCCGCGGCATCGCCGCGGGTCCCGGGCCGGTGCCCGGAACCGGCAAGGGCGGGGTCTGGCCGGATGTCCGCTGAGCCTCCTGTCCTGCCCGGCGCGGAGGAAGCCCGCCGCTGGGCCGCCGAGGAACTGTCCAAATCCGAATACCGGGAAGCCGAACCTGGCTGGCTGGACTCGTTGTGGCGCGGTTTCCTGGACTGGCTGGCATCGCTGGACGGGCCGCCCGGCGCCGACGCCCCGGTGCCAAGCCCTGCCATCGGCGTCGTGATTGCCGTGGTCATTGCTGTTGCCGTGATTCTGGCCCGGCCCCGCCTGAATCCCAAAGCCCGGCACGCCAGGGAAGTCTTCGAGCCGGACAGCGAACTCACTGCCTCGGACTACCGGCAGCGGGCAGCCGTGTCGGCCGCTGCCGGGAAGTGGGGGGACGCCGTCGTCGACCGCTTCCGTGCCTTGGTCCGCTCCGCCGAGGACCGTGTGCTGCTCGAACCCCAGCCGGGCCGGACGGCGGACGAAGCCGCTGTCGCCCTGTCCCGGCCCTTCCCGGCCGAAGCAGCGCGCCTGGACCACGCCGCAAGGACCTTCGACGCAGTGCGCTACGGAAACTGGGCCCCGGGCAGCCCCGACTACGAGGCAATGACAAGGCTGGACACGGACCTCGAGGCAACCAAGCCCGTCCGGCCGGAAACGGCTGTGGACCCGGCGGCGCGGCCATGACTGAAACCCTGCAGGACACAGCTGGACAGGAAAACGGAGAAGACGGCGGCAGTCCGGATTCCCGGGCTGCATGGGGCAGGAACCCGTTGCGCTGGCTCCGGAGGCACCGCGGACTGGCCGCCCTTGCGGCCGTGGTGGCCACCGCGCTGGGCCTGGCCGTCTGGGGGCAGCTTGCCCCGAAGGGGGACGCTGTTCCCTTGTCCGTCCGGAATCCGGCGCCGGAGGGCGCACGGGCTGTCAGCGAAATCCTTGGCCGCCACGGCGTACGGGTCAACGACGTCGCAAGCTTCGACGAGGCCATGGCTGCGTTGGAGGGCAGCGGCTCCCCCACCCTCCTGCTCTACGACAGGAACGGGTACCTGGATGATGCCCGGCTCAGCGAGCTGGCCGATGCCGCCGTGCATGTGGTGGTGGTCTCGCCCCGCCTGCAGACGCTTGCCGCGCTGGACAGTGGCATCAGGCAAGCAGGTGTGGTGCCGGACTCGGTGCCGGTCCTGGAGCCCGGCTGTTCCCTCCCGGATGCAGAGGCCGCCGGCCAGGTCTCGGGCGAGGGTGGCTTTGTGTACGACGGCGGGACGTCCTGTTACCGGCCTGCCGGGACCAGCGCCGGGCTGCTGGCCGTCAGCGGCGACGACCGCATCACCGTGCTGGGCAGTACCGCCGTCCTCAGCAACGACAAGCTCGACGAACTGGGCAACGCCGCCCTCGCCATTCGGGCCCTCGGCAGTTCGCCGGACCTCGTGTGGTACCTCCCGTCCCTTGAGGACCTGGACACCACCGGTTCCCCGCAATCACTCGATGAACTGGCACCCGACTGGTCGCGCTTTATTGGGTTGTGGCTTGCCGTGGTGGCGCTGGCGGCAATCGTGTGGCGTGGCCGGCGGCACGGGCCGCTGGTGTTCGAGCCCCTGCCAGTGGTGGTCAAGGCAGTGGAAACCGCGGAAGGAAGAGCCCGGCTTTACCAGGACGCGCGCGCCATCGGGCAGGCAAGGGACAATCTCCGCGCCGGAACCCTGGTGCGTTTGGCCAGGAAACTCCGCCTGGGTCCGGCCGCCACGGCCGATGAAGCAGCCGAAGCGGCAGCCCGGTTCCTGGCCCGGCCTTCCCAAGAGGTCAAGCAGCTCCTGAACGAATATCCGCGCACCGAGGCACGGCTTGTTGCCTGGGCGCAGGAACTGAACACCCTAGAGAAAGAGGTCAGTAGCCGATGAGCGAACAAGGCAGCGGCCCCCGGGTCCTTGATTCCAGTGGGCAGGATCCTGCCGCACATGATTCAGCCCGGCAGGCGCTCCTGGACGTGCGCCATGAGGTGGCAAAGGCTGTGGTGGGGCAGGACGCCACCGTTACGGGCCTGCTGATCGCCCTGCTGTCCCAGGGGCACGTGCTGCTGGAGGGCGTACCCGGTGTGGCCAAGACCCTGCTGGTCCGTGCACTGTCCGCGGCGCTGAGCCTCGACACCAAGAGGGTGCAGTTCACGCCGGACCTCATGCCGGGCGACGTCACCGGCTCCCTGGTCTATGACTCGCACACCTCTGAATTTTCGTTCCGCGAGGGTCCCGTGTTCACCAACCTCCTGCTGGCCGACGAAATCAACCGTACGCCGCCCAAGACGCAGGCCTCACTCCTGGAGGCCATGGAGGAACGGCAGGTCTCTGTGGACGGCGCTTCCCGCCCGCTCCCTTCACCGTTCCTGGTTGCCGCCACCCAGAACCCGGTGGAGTACGAGGGCACCTATCCCCTCCCCGAGGCACAGCTGGACCGGTTCCTGCTGAAGCTCACCATGCCACTGCCGGAACGCCGTGACGAGATGGAAGTCATCAGGCGGCACGCGGCGGGCTTTGACCCCCGCGACCTGGCGGCAGCCGGAGTCAGGGCCGTGGCGGGCGCCGCGGATCTGGAGCGGGCCCGGCAGGCAGTGGCCACCGTGGCAGTGGAGCCGGAAATCATCGGCTACATTGTGGACCTGGTGCGGGCCACCCGTTCTGCGCCGTCCTTCCAGCTGGGCGTCTCACCCCGCGGCGCCACGGCCCTGCTGAACACATCCCGCTCCTGGGCCTGGTTGTCGGGAAGGAGCTACGTCACTCCTGACGACGTCAAGGCCCTGGCCCTGCCCTGCCTGCGGCACCGGGTGGCGCTGCAGCCGGAAGCGCAAATGGACGGTGTCCGGGTGGATGACGTGCTGGGCAGCATCCTGGCCTCCGTTCCAGTACCTCGCTGATGGCCGTCTCCGGGCGTTTTGTGCTCCTGGTACTGGTGGGCCTGGTGCCGGTGCTGCTGCTGCCCGGCTGGGGAACCGTGTTCCTCGTTGCATGCTGCCTCGCCGCCCTGACCGCCCTGGACCTGGTCCTGGCCGGTTCACCGCGCCGCGTTCATCTTGAGCGCCGGGACCCCGGCAACGTGGGCCTGCAGGGAACTGCGGAGTCCGTGCTTACTGTTACCAACAACGGCGGGCGCCGGCTGCACGGCACGCTTCGGGACGCCTGGCAGCCGTCGGCGGGAGCCCGGAATCCGGTCCAGGACCTTGACGTTCCGGCCGGCGAAAGCCGACGGGCCACGGTGCGGCTGCAGCCTGGCCGGCGAGGGGACCTCAAGGCCCCGCACGTCACCATCCGCAGTTTCGGGCCGCTGCTGCTTGCGGCACGCCAGCGGACCATCAGCTGCCCCGGGCTGTTGCGGGTCCTGCCGCCCTTCCATTCCCGCCGGCACCTGCCGTCCAAACTGCGGAAGCTGCGCGAACTGGACGGCAAGGCTGCCGTCCAGATCCGGGGTGCCGGGACTGAGTTCGACTCCCTCCGCGATTACGTGCGGGGTGACGACGTCCGGTCCATCGACTGGCGTGCAACAGCCCGCCGTTCAGCGGTGGTGGTGCGCACCTGGCGGCCGGAACGCGACCGGCGCGTGGTGATGCTCCTGGATACGTCACGGACGTCTGCGGCAAGGATCGGCGACGAGCCCTGCCTGGATACCGGTATGGAAGCCGCCCTCCTGCTGGGCGTCCTTGCCGAACGGGGCGGAGACAGGGTCGATTTCCTGGCTTTCGACCGACGGACCCGGGCCAGGGCCGGAACAGCAGGCCAAGGCAACCTCCTCGGCCAACTGGTCCAGGCGATGGCCCCGCTGGAAGCCGAACTCATTGAACTGGATTGGCAGGCAATCCCGGCGCAGGTCCGCGCCGTGTCCGCGCACCGGTCCCTGGTGGTGCTGCTGACCTCGCTGGAAGGCGGCGCCCCGGAAGAAGGCCTGATCCCCACCGCTGTGCAGCTGGCGCGCCAGCATGTTGTGGTGGTGGCAGCGGTACGGGACCCCCAGCTCGGCCTGATGCTGCAGGAGCGTGGCAACGCCGCCGGGGTCTTCCGGGCCGCTGCCGCCGAGCGCTCACTCCTGCAGCGGGCAGCAGTAACGGCTGAACTCCGGCAGCACGGTGTGGAGGTGGTGGACGCGGAGCCGCAGGAGCTTCCACCGAGGCTGGCCGACATGTACATCAGGCTCAAGGCGGCAGGTAGATTGTGAAGGACCAGCCACCTGTCCGTTCCCGTCACAAGGAGGTCCTTCTTTGAACGTTCCCATTTACCGGCAGGCCCTCGGAACGGACTACGGCCGCCTCCAGCCGGAACTGCAGGAATACTTTGCCCTCGCACCGGGCTCGGGCAGGTACGGCGTGGGCGAAGGGAGCTTCGACGTGGTGGGCTGCCGGCAGGACTGGCTGCGTCCCCTGCTGCGGCTCACCGGCGGTGAGGAAGCGTTCTTTCCCGAATACGGGGAGAACATTCCCTTCCGGATTGAGAACCACGCCCACCAGGATCCCTTCGGCCGCTCCAGCCTGACCGCCCGCCGGGAAATCCGGTTTCCCGGCCGGACGCGGATCTTCCAGGACACCACCAGCCTCACCACGCGGAACGGTGCACCCCAGCTGGTTGACTATGTGGGCCGGTACCGGCGATTAGTGACGGATTTGAACCTGAGCGTTACCGCAGAGGGACGGCTGCGCGGCGTGTCCGAAGCATCGAGGCTGTTTCTTGGCCCCCTTCGCATTCCCCTTCCCGCCGCCCTGGATGCCAAGGCCTACGCGGAGCAGTGGTGGGACCCGGCGGAGGGCAGTAACGGCAAGCACCGCATCCAGGTCAAAGTGATCCAGCCACAGATCGGCCTGGTCCTGGTCTACGCCGGCAGCTTCGACTACAGGCTGCGCCCCTACACGGGCGGAAGCTCCGCCCAGAGTTTCCTGCCCCGCTACGCGCAGCCTGACCGCTGGGAAAACAGGGTCTGATCCCTAGCCCTGCGCCAGCTGGTTCAGACCGTCCGCCACCTGGGTCAGCCGGCCGAGGACCGCTGTGGCTTGTGCCGGGGTGCGGCCAGCAAGTCCCGACGAGGGTGTGAGCCGGATGGTGCTGATCCCGTCAGGAGACAGACCCAGCTGCCGCCACGGGCGCCACACTGCGTCAACACAGTCGGCCGCCCGGGGCAGGGACTCCCCTGCCACGTTCAGCGCACCGATCCACAGCCGCTTGCCTGCTTCCGCGGCTCCCGCCAGCTGCTCCCACTGGCGGGAAGTCAACGCCCGCAGCGGGACAGCAATACCGTCCGCTCCCGCGGCCAGGATCTGTTCGAACGGCGCCTCGATCTCGTGAACGGAGATCACGATTTCCGCAGCGCCCGCCGCCCGTAAAGCGTCCAGCACCACACGCCAGGAGTCCCGTGCTTCCGAGGACGGGACTGCCCGCAGGGTGCGGTAGCCGCTGGAGGTCGGGATGGTGCCAGCCAGTACGGCCGCGATATCAGGCTCATCGATCTGGACCACCAGCCGGGCTCCGGGAACGGCCGCCGCCACCCGGGAGAGGTACCGGCCCACGCCGGCCGCAAGTGAGGCGGCAATGTCCCGACGGGCACCATAGTCGATCAGGGCGCGCTCGCCGTTATGCAGGTGAAGGCCGGCCGCCAGGCTGAGCGGACCTACCAGCTGCACTTTGATCTCTGCAGCCGGCCTGTCCTCCGTACCAGCCACATCGGCGAGGACGTTGATATCGGTAGCGAGGGCGGAGGCGGCCCGCCGGAAGTCCTTGCCAGGCCGGTCCACGAGGCGCCAACCGTAGGGCTGGACGTCGACGGCGAGTTCTTCCAGCAGCGTGGCTGTCCGTCCCAAGGCGTCTGAACCGACGCCCCGGTCCGGCAGTTCGGCAAGGAACGGCAGGTGCGGGCTGCCCAGCTCCCCGCGGATGATCTTGGCCGCTTCCACCGGGTCCTCCCCGGGCCAGGAGCCGAGGCCGGTGGCAGTTACCTCCCGCGGCGGTGCCGGAACCTCAGCGGGCCTGGAAGCGGCGCCGTGCCGTTGCTCCGTCACGCGAGAGCTGATGTCTGCGGATGCTGTCCGGAGGCGGCTTCGTGGTCTTCGGCGATCGCTTCATGATGCCGGATGACCTCACCGATGATGAAGTTCAGGAACTTTTCCGCGAACGCGGGGTCCAGGTGTGCGTCTTCGGCCAGCCTGCGGAGCCGGGCAATCTGTGCCGCTTCCCGGCCGGGGTCGCCGGCGGGGAGCCGGTGGGCGGCTTTGAGGAAACCCACCTTCTGGGTTGCCTTGAAGCGCTCGGCAAGGAGGTAGACCAGCGTGGCGTCGATGTTGTCGATGCTGGAACGGATGGACAGCAGTTCAGCCATCACCGATTTGTCCACCTGACCGGCCAAAGAGCTGGCTGAGGGATCGTAGTCATCGGAGTCGGGAGCGTGAAGGTTGTGCTGCGTCATGGTCCAAGTCTATGGGCAGCCGAAGGAATCAACCGGGTGTTAAGCGCCGGTGCCGGCATTATGCCGGCACCGGCGCCCAGAGAAAAGAAGCTGTCAGATACCCAACAACGCCCTGTTTTCTTCCCGCCGCCTCGCCTGTTCCTGCGGATCGGGTACCGGCAGGGAAGCGATGAGCCGCCGGGTGTAGTCGTGCTGCGGATTTCCCATCACCTGGCTGCCGATGCCCTGTTCCACCAGCCTGCCCTTGTACAGCACGCCTACCCACTGGGACAGGATGTCCACGACCGCCAGGTCGTGGCTGATGAACAGGCAGGCGAAACCGAACTCCTGCTGGATGTCCCTGAACAGTTCCAGGACCTTCGCCTGCACTGAGACGTCCAGGGCCGACGTCGGCTCGTCCGCTATCAGCAGGCGCGGATTCAAGCTCAGGGCCCGTGCCAGCGAGGCCCGCTGGCGCTGCCCGCCGGAGAGCTCGTGCGGGTAGCGTCCCGCGTACGATGCCGGCAGCTGGACTGACTCGAGCAGCTCACCAACGCGTTTGCGCGCCTGCGCCGGGCTCGGCCTGGTGTGGATCACCATGGGTTCGGCGATGCAGTCCCCGATGGTCAGTTGCGGGTTGAAGGAGGCGGCAGGGTCCTGGAACACAAAGCCGATGTCCTTCCGCAGCGGCTTGAAAGTCCGTTCGCGGAGGTTGAGCATTTCGTAGCCCAGCACTTTGAGGCTGCCGCCGGTGGTCCTGTTCAGCCCCGCGATGGCCCGGCCGATGGTGGTTTTCCCGGAGCCGGATTCCCCCACGAGCCCGAAAACCTCGCCCCGGGACAGGGTGAAACTCACATCGTCCACGGCCTTGAAGGCCGGAGTTCCCAGCCTGCCCGGGTATTCGATGGTCAGGTTGTTGGCTTCGACCAGGACTTCCTCCTCCTGGTGGGCCCGGCGGGTCAGGCCCTCGGAGGCTGAATTGTGCCCCAGGTGCGGCACCGCGGCGAGGAGCTTGCGCGTGTAGTCCTGACGCGGTTCAGCAAACAGCGTCCGGGCCGGCGCTTCCTCAACCACGTCACCCTGGTACATCACCACCACACGGTCGGCGAGGTCCGCCACCACCCCCATGTTGTGCGTGATGAGCACTATGGACGTGCCGTACTTGTCGCGGAGGTCCCGGAGCAGCTCCAGGATCTCGGCCTGGACCGTGACATCCAGGGCGGTGGTGGGTTCGTCCGCCACGATCAGGCCCGGATTCAGTGCCAATGCCGCCGCGATGACCACCCGCTGCTTCTGGCCGCCGGAGAACTGGTGGGGGTAGTAGTTGACGCGGTGTTCGGGATCGGGGATGCCCACTTTGCGCAGGGCTTCAATGGCGCGGGCCTTCGCGTCCTTGGCCGAAACCCTCCTTCCGCCGCCGCCGCTGCCAGCATGGGCCCTGATGCCTTCGGCGATCTGCCACCCCACGGTGAACACCGGATTCAGTGCGGTGGACGGCTCCTGGAACACCATGGCCACGTCGCGCCCGCGGATCTGGCGCAGCCGCGCCGCACTGACGCTAATCACGTTGGCCCCGTTGATCAGCACCGTGCCGGAGCTGATGGCGGTCTCGGGAAGGAGGCCCAGGATGGTTTTGGCGGTGACGGTTTTCCCGGAACCCGATTCCCCCACGATCGCCAGCACTTCGCCCTTCCCCACCTCGAGGCTGACGTCCTTGACCGCATGGACATCGCCGGCATCGGTGGCGAAGGTGACCTTAAGGTGGTCGATGTCGAGGACGGGATGGCCGGCGCCGGCCTGCTGGTCCGGGGACGGGTTGATGTTGACGCTCACGAATTCCTCACTTCTGCTTCGATGGCCGCCGTGCCCAGGGGAGCCGGGGTGCTGCCGCCGCCGGCCCGTTTGCGGCCGCGGAGCCGCGGATCGTTCAGGTCGTTGATGCTCTCGCCCACCAGGGTGAGCCCGAGGACCGTCCACACGATCGCCAGGCCCGGGAACAGTCCTGTCCACCAGATCCCCGAGGTGGTGTCCGCAAGGGCCTTGTTGAGGTCGAAGCCCCATTCGGCGGCCGAGCTCGGTTCGATGCCGAATCCGAGAAAGCCCAGTGCGGCGAGGGTGAGGATGGCCTCGGATGCGTTGAGCGTAAAGATCAGCGGCAACGTCCTGGTGGCGTTCCGGTAGATGTGCCGGGTGATGATGCGGAAGTCGGAGGCACCCACCACCTTTGCCGATTCCACAAAGGGTTCAGCTTTGAGCCGGATGGTTTCGGCCCGGATCACCCGAAAGTACTGCGGGATGAAGACCACGGTGATGGACACGGCCGCCGCCATGATGCCGCCCAGGAGGCTTGATTGCCCACCGCTGATGACAATGGCCATCACGATGGCCACGAGCAAAGAGGGAAACGCATAGATGGCGTCCGCAACCACCACAAGGACCCGGTCCAGCCAGCCGCCGAGGTAACCGCTCACCAGGCCGAGGATAACGCCGGCGAAGATGGACAGGACAACGGCCACCACAATGACCAGCAGGGCCGTCTGCGTCCCCCAGATCACGCGGGACAGAACGTCGTAGCCACCCACGGTGGTACCCAGCAGGTGTTTCCCGCCGGGCGGCTGCTGCGTGGGAAAGCTGCCGTCCGCATCAGAGAGCTGGGCGAAGCCATACGGCGCGATCAACGGGGCAAGGAGGGCAGTCAGCAGGAAAAGGCCGGTAAGGATCAGACCAATGACGAGCATCCCCCGCTGCAGGCCCACGCTTTTGTTGAAATGCGAGACGACCGGCAGGCGGCGCAAGAAGGGGGCGCGCGGATTGGCCACGGGCTCGGGAACGTCAGGAGTGCTCATGGTCAGTACCTCACGCGGGGATCGATCAGCGCGGCAATGATGTCCACGATGAAGTTGGTCATGGCAACGATGACCGCCAGGAGCACCACGATGCCCTGGACAGCCACGAAGTCCCGGGCAGTGAGATATGTGGCCAGCTGGAACCCCAGCCCCTTCCATTCGAAGGTCTTCTCCGTCAGCACCGCACCGCCGAGCATCACGGCGATCTGCAGGCCCATGACGGTGATGATGGGAATCAGCGCCGGCTTATAGGCGTGTTTGGTTACCAGCCGGAATTCACTCACACCGCGGGACCGGCCCGCCTCCACGTAGTCCCTGCCCAGTGTGCCGATGACGTTGGTCCGGACGAGGCGCAGGAAAATGCCTGCCGTCAGGAGCCCCAGGGCAACGGCGGGCAGGACGGCGTGGGCCATGACGTCGCCGAGGGCCGCCATGTTTCCGCTGCGGAGGGCATCCAGCCAGTAGATTCCGGTGGGCGCCTGCAGTGAGGTCAGTGCCAGTTCGCTGGACGTTTTCGCCCTTCCGGCAACGGGCAGCCAGCCGAGCCAGACGGAGAACGTCAGCTTGAGCAGCAGGCCGGCGAAGAACACGGGGGTGGCGTAGCAGAGGATGGCGAAGATCCGCAGGACGGCGTCAGGAAGGTGGTCCCGGCGGTGTGCTGCCAGCATGCCCAGGGGTATCCCCACGAGCAGCGCCACTATCAGGGCGTTGATGCTCAGTTCCAGGGTGGCCGAGCCGTAGGTGGTGAGCATTTCGGTCACCCTGCGGTTATCCGACAGCGTGGTGCCGAAGTTCCCGGTGGCCAGCTGGCCGAGGTATTCGAGGTACTGCACAAAGAGGGGCCGGTCATAGCCGGCGGCGTGGATCCGCTCCTGCAGCTGCTCCGGCGGGAGGCGGCCGCCCATGGCTGCCGTAATCGGATCCCCCGTGATCCGCATCAGGAAAAACACCATGGTGACCAGGATGAAAATCGTGGGAAAGATCAGGAGGAACCGGATAAGGATGTATTGGCCGAGCCCTCCGCCGGAGGATTTCTTTTTGGCCGGCAGCAACCCGTCCGCATCTGCGGGCGGTGTTTCAATCAAAGTGGTCATGGATTACCTAAAATTTTGGTGCCCCAGGCCAGCTGTCCCCCGATGCTGGCCGAAATCCGGCAACGAGGCGGGACGCGCGTGGCGTCCCGCCTCTGCTGCCGGCAGGGCCGGTTGATGTGGGGGCTACTTGGAGATAACACCCAAACGGGTCTTGAAGGACGCGTCCAAGGTTGTCTCCACACCCTTCACGTTTGCCCCGGCTACCAGGACCTGCGCGCCCTGCAGGAGCGGCAGCGTCGAGAGGTCCTTGGCCACGGCTTCCTGCGTCTCGCCCAGGATCTTCACGCGTTCGTCCTTATCCACTGTGGTCAGCTGCTTCTGGATCAGCGATGCCACGTTGGCATTGTCGTAGTGGTTCTTCAGGAAGTTGTTGGGCACGAAGAACGGGGTGAGGTAGTTGTCCGGATCGGAATAGTCCGGGAACCAGCCCAGCTGGTACACCGGGTAGGCGTCAGCGGTGCGGTCCTTGGAGTAGGTCACCCATTCGGTGGACTGCAGGTCCACGGTGAACAGCCCGGATTTCTCCAGCTGTTCCTTGATCATGGCGTATTCGTCGCCGGACGAGCTGCCATAGTGGTCGGGGTTGTACTGGAGCTTGAGGTTGACCGGAGCCGTCACACCGGCGTCGGCAAAGACCTTCTTGGCCTTGTCCAGGCTGGGCTTGCCGCCCTCGCCGTACAGGTCCTTCAGCGGCTGCTCCGCCCCCAGGAAGCCTTCAGGAACGACGGAGTAGGCGGGGAGGTACGTTCCCTTGTAGACCTGGGTGGCGATGGCATCGCGGTCAACAATGTTGGCCATGGCCTGGCGGACGGCCAGGGCCTTGGCGGGATCAGCCTCAGGCGTTTTGGCGCCAAAAGGCATGGTGTCGAAGTTGAAGACGATGTAGCGCAGCTCCCCGCCCGGGCCCTTGTGGACCTTGACCTTGGAGTCCTTCTCCAGGTCCGCCACGTCGGTGGCCGTCAGCGACCGGCCGGCAACATCGATGTTGCCCTGCTGGACATCAAGCTTCAGGTTGTTGGCGTCGGCGTAGTACTTGATGTTGGCACCGTTATTGGCCGGTTTGCCCAGCAGGCCCTGGTAGTCCGGGTTGGGCTTGAGGCTGACGAGTTCGTTCTTTTTGTAGCTTTCAATGCTGTAAGGCCCGGCGAACGGTTTGCCCTTGACGATGTCGTCGTCCGACATGACCTTGTCGGCAGGGAAAACTTCTTCGTCCACAATCGGGCCGCAGTTGGAGGCAAGGACTCCGGGGAAAACCTGGTCGTTGGCGGCCTTGAGGTTGAAGACCACGGTGGAATCGTCCGTTGCCTCCACCGACTCCAGGTTCGCGAACAGCGAGGAGGGACCATTGGGGTCGGCAATTTTGACCACGCGGTCGATCGAAAACTTCACGTCCGAGGACGTGAGGGCGTGGCCGTTGGCGAATTTCAGGCCGGGCTTGAGCTTGACGGTGTACTCGGTGGGGGCCGTGAAGGAAGCGGATTCCGCGATATCCGGTGATGCGTCCGCACTTCCGGGCTTTGCATTGAGCAGGAACGGGTAGATCTGGTTCATCACCAGGAAGGAACCGGCGTCGTAGGAACCGGCCGGATCGAGGGTGACCACTTTGTCAGTCGTTCCGAAGGTGATGGCGGCGCCCGCTGCGTCGCCGGTTGAGGTTCCGCCACCGCCTGAGGGGCCCGTGCAGGCCGTCAGTGCGAGCGCGGAAATGCCTGCCAGCGCGATAGCGCCGTGCAGTGCCTTGATGCTCTTCGTCATCTGTGAACTTTCTGTTCGATGAGTTCGCACCCGCCTGCCTCTGTTTGGATACCTGGGGAAAGGCGGGAACGCTGTGTGCTGATGCCTAGATTCAATCAGAGAGTCAACCCTCAGGGCGGACCATTTTGTGAGTTGAGACACAAAATTTACCTGATTGATCCGGAGCTCTCAGTTGCCGGCCGCACAACGAACAAAACCGCCCCGGCAGGACCGGGGCGGTGATGGAATTTCTGCTGGCTTAGAGGGCTGCGCGCTGCAGGGAGCGGGCGGCGTCGATGGTCGCCTGGCCCAGGACCCTGCTGCCCTGGTAGAGGACAACAGTCTGGCCTGGCGCGACGCCGCGCAGCGGGTTGGTCAAGGTCACCACCAGCTGGCCGGCGCCGTCCGGTCCGCTGGGTTCCATGCGGGCCGTCGCGGGAACGGGGTCACCATGCGCACGGACCTGCGCGTAGCAATCAAATTCCTCACCTGTGTCCACCTCGCCGATGGGCAGCCCGGCCCAGGACACCTTGATTCCGCGGATTTCATCAATCGCGAGCAGCGCCTCCGGTCCCACCACCACTTTGTTTTCCTTGGGCCGGATTTCCAGGACGAAGCGCGGCTTTCCGTCGGCGGCCGGCGTGCCAAGCTTCAGCCCGCGCCGCTGGCCCACGGTGAAGGCGTTGGCGCCGGGGTGCTCCCCCACTTTCGCGCCGGTTTCGTCCACGATGTCACCGGTGGCCATGTCGATTTTCTCGGCAAGCCAGCCGGCGGTGTCGCCGTCGGGGATGAAGCAGATGTCGTGGCTGTCGGGCTTGTTGGCCACAGAGAGGCCGCGCCGCTCGGCCTCTGCCCGCACCTCGGCCTTGGAGGGCGTGTCAGCCAGCGGGAACATGGAGTGCTTGAGCTGTTCGTGCGTCAGCACGCCCAGGACGTAGCTCTGGTCCTTCGCCCAGTCGGCGGCGCGGTGGAGTTCGCGGTTGCCGTCGGCGTCTTCGATGACCTTGGCGTAGTGTCCCGTGCAGACGGCGTCGAAGCCCAGCGCAATGGCCTTTTCCAGCAGCGCGGCGAACTTGATCCGTTCATTGCACCGCATGCAGGGGTTAGGTGTGCGGCCCGCGGCATATTCGTCGATGAAGTCCTGGACGACGTCTTCCTTGAAGCGCTCGGAGAAGTCCCACACGTAGTAAGGAATGCCCAGGACGTCGCAGGCGCGCCAGGCGTCGCGGGAGTCTTCGATGGTGCAGCAGCCGCGGCTTCCGGTGCGTAGCGTGCCGGGCATGCGGGACAGCGCGAGGTGGACGCCGACGACGTCGTGTCCCGCCTCGACGGCGCGGGCGGCGGCAACGGCGGAATCAACGCCGCCGCTCATGGCTGCAAGAACTCGCATGGCTGCTTTCTGTTGGGTGGTTCCGGCTTGTGGCCGGTGCTGGTGCCGTGCTGGCCGAAGGCGCTGCCGCGGATACGGTCAGTCTCCGTCGAAGCGATCTTCGCCTATCTATTCTACGCACCTGCCGCAAGGGCGGTCTCAGCGGCGGCCCAAGCCCTGCCGGGCTACCGTGCCGGCGGTCTGGATGGAGGATTCGTGTCCGGCCATGCCGGCCTGCCGGGCCCTGGCGTAAGCACCCGGAAGGGCGGCCAGCAAAGCGTCGACGTCCTCATCCTTCGAGGAATGGCCCAGGGTGAAGCGCTGGGCGCCGCGCGCTGTTTCCTCGTCCAGCCCCATGGCAAGCAGCACGTGGGAGGGCCGGGGCACCCCTGCGGTACAGGCCGACCCCGTGGAGGATTCCACTCCGGCAAGATCCAGCAGGAAGAGCAGGGAGTCCCCTTCACAGCCCGGGAAGGTGAAGTGTGCATTGCCGGGAAGGCGGCCGTTGCCGGGTGCCCCGCGCAGGACGGCTTCGGGCACCCGCTCCCGTACGCCGTCGATAAGCCGGTCGCGGAGGGTGGCGATCCGGGCCGACTCGGCACCAAGACTGGCAACTGCATTCTCCGCGGCGGCAGCAAAGGCGGCGATCGAGGCGGTGTCCAGGGTGCCCGAGCGGACGTCGCGCTCCTGCCCGCCACCGTGCTGGACCGGGGTGAGTTTCACCGACCTGCCCAGCAGCAGGGCGCCTACTCCCACGGGTCCGCCGATCTTGTGTCCGGAGATGGACATGGCATCCAGTCCGGATGCCTTGAAGTCCACCGGCACCGAACCGAAGGCCTGCACGGCGTCGGAGTGGACAGGAACGCCCGCCGCGTGCGCCAGTTCCACAACTCGGTGGATGGGCTGGATGGTCCCCACCTCGTTGTTGGCCCACATGACGGTGACCAGCGCGATGGAGTCCGGGTCACGGGCAAGTTCAGTTTCCAGGACTCCCAGGTCCACTGCACCGTCGCTGTCCACGGGGAGCCAGGTGACGTCGGCCCCTTCATGCCTTTCAAGCCACTCCACGGTGTCCATCACGGCATGGTGTTCGACGGCGGAACAAAGGATGCGCCGCCGCGCCGGCTTTTCGCCCGCCCGGGACCAGTACAGTCCCTTGACCGCGAGGTTGTCCGACTCGGTGCCGCCGGAGGTGAAGATCACTTCCGAGGGGTGCGCCCCTGCCGCTGCGGCGAGCGCCTCGCGGGCGTCTTCCACCGCCCGCCGGGCCCGCCGGCCCGAACCGTGCAGGGAAGAGGGGTTGCCGGTGCGGGCAAGTTCACGCGTCAGGACAGCCAGCGCCTCCGGGGAAAGAGGCGTGGTGGCAGCATGATCAAGATAAACGGGCACCCTGCAATTCTAGCCGCGATGCTCCTGCCGTTCAGGCGGACGGCAGGATCCTGGCGCAGCAGTGGCCCGGCAGGTCTGCAGGCACCACCCGGCCGCCGGACGCGTCCAGGCGGGCCGCCGCCCCCTGCAGAAACGCCCCGTTCATGGCGCACACCACCCCCGGATGTTTGTCCGACAGCCGATGGAACGGGCAGTTCGGCAGGAGGAAACCGCCGTCTCCGTCCGGTTGGGGCCGGTAGCCCGCCTGGACCAGGAAGTCGTGCAGTGTCTCCGCCGCCTCCGCCATGGCGTTCCCTACCCGCCACGACTCCGACTGCAGCGTGTCCTCGATGGGTTCCCCCGCGCTGGTGGAGTTTTCAATAGCGGCGGCCATCAGCTCCCCGGCGAGGTCGTAGTTCCGGTCCGGCACGGAGGCCCCAATTTCGCCGGCAACGGGACGGTACATCTTGGCGGGGCGGCCCGAGCCCGGACCGGCTTTCCCCGGCGGCTTGTGGAACTCGACCGCGAGCAGGCCGTCCTGCACCAGGCGGTCCAGGTGGAACGAGACCGTACTGCGGGGAAGTCCGGTGCGCTGCGCAACGTCGTCGCGTCCCACCGCCCCGGGCGACGATGCCACGAGCTCAAAGAGCTGGCGGCGCTTTTCATCGCCGAGGGAGGCGAGTGCTGTCATGCGGTTCGCCCAGGGAAGTCTGGCCATTACTCCACCAATCCAAAGTCAAGATGTATTGATTATAGACCTCTTGGATTTCTAAAATAGAAGAACCTACTTTTAGAAGGAGTCAGTTGTGAAAACCACATCAGCACTGCGCGCCAACACCACCACCATGGAACCGGCCAAGCAGGCCTTCCTGTTGTTGCGGACTGTTTTCACGGTCGCGCCCATCATCTTCGGGCTCGATAAGTTCGCAAACATCCTGGCGGACTGGACCATCTACCTTGCCCCGCAGGCAACGGCACTGGTGCCCTTGCCTGCCCAGACGTTGATGTACGTGGTGGGGGTGGTGGAAGTCCTCGCCGGCATCGCTGTTGCCGTCCGGCCCAGGTTCGGCTCGCTCCTCGTGGCAGCATGGCTCGCCGGCATCATCGTCAACCTCCTGCTGCTCGGAAGCTTCTTCGACGTTGCCCTCCGTGACTTCGGACTGCTCGTCGCTGCCCTCGCGCTGAACCGGCTCTCCCAGCGGACCGCCCGGCCGTCCGGGATCTAGGCCGAAGGAGGCAGGACCGGCAGGAACCGGACAGCGTCTGCCCTCGCCGCGGCCAGGGCAGACGCATCCGGGCACGAGACAGAAACGTAGACCGAGGATCCGGACCTGCCAAAGAGCCTTGCCATGACCGCAGTGGCCCGGGCCCCTGGCGCCGCCGCCTCTTCCAGGACCAGCACCTCCAGCGTGTGGCCAGGAGTGGACTCGTCACCACCCCACCGCAGCGTGGCCGGTTTCAGGTACTCGGGCAGGATGGTGGGATCCAGGTATTGGAAGAGCGCTACCGTTGACTCCCGGTCATCAGCGCGCGCCAGCACCGCCTGGTTGGTCCGGACTTTGGCGGCAACGAGGCACCCGTCCGCTTTGAGGTACTGGCTTTCGCCGGCCACATTGTCCTTGACCATCTTCCAGCCTGGAGCGTCCTTCAGCCCGTCCGAGATGCCCACGGGCACTCCCTCGGCGAGGATGCCACCGGACGCGAAAGGCAGGTCCTGAGCGGCCATAGCCTCGGCATCGTGGCCGGGAGTAATGGTGGGGGTGGCAAGTACCGGGGCAGTTTCCGCAGGTTGGGCTGCCGTCGGGTCCGGAACACCAACGCTGCAGCCGGCGGTCATCACGGAGGCGAGAACAGCTGCCGCCAGCGGCAACCGTAGCGGCCCGATCCTGCCGGCCGGTGCCGCCGTCGTCCGCTTTTCCATGTCCGCCCCCACTGTGTTCCCTGGCCTGCCGTTGCTGCCTGCTGCTTTGCGTGCCGCCGCGGCAGCAACCCTTCACGAGTCTAAACTCCGCCGGATCCCGCCGGTGCCGGGAACCCCAAGCCCAGGCACGGACGTTGTCAGATCAAGGGCCGATAAGCTGGCCCCACAGGGCTGCCCGCCGCGGACCGGCCGTTTCAACACGAAGGATGAGTGCTTGACCGAGAGCAGCTCCCACTACCAGGTGCTTCGCGTGGCAGTCACCGCCACCGAAAAGGAAATTAAGGTGGCCTACCGGCGGGCCGCCCGCCTGGCCCACCCCGATCATGGCGGGGATCCTGCCGCTTTCCGCCGCGTCACGAGCGCCTATGAAACCCTGATCGACCCGCAGCGCAGGAAAGCGTACGACCGCTCCTACGCCGCAGGTACAGCCAATGGAACCGACGGCGAGCCGCACTTTGATGCACCGCCGGCGGGCAGCAGGGCTTCGGCCACGGTGCACAAGAGCGCCGGCGCCCGGAACACGGCGGGCGACCCGCCGGTTTACGTCCCGCCCTACACGCCGGGAGCGGACGGCGGCGTGGCCCTGATTCCGTTGGCGCAGGCCAGCCAGCCGGTCCACGGGATGCCGCGGAAGCGCGGCATTTTCGGGGCCGAAGCACGGATCCAGCGGGAAATGCGCACGGTCCAGCTCCTGACCCGGCAGGTGCTGCCGGCCATTCCGGCGGCACGCCTGATCAATGGACTCCAGTCGCCCGCCGACAACAGCCACATCGACCATGCGGTACTGTCCGGATACCGCCTGGCGCTCATCGGCTCCATGCTGCTGCCCAAGGGTGCCTACGCCTGGGACGGCAGGACCCTTAACCACGGCGGGCGCTCGATTGCTCCGCCGCAGCTGGCGCACGTGGTACGTGCCATGCAGGACATCTTCCCCGAGCTGAACGTGACCGGCTGGACGGTGGTGCTGAGTCCGGGCGGGAACCTGCATGAACCGGTGATCGACAACCACCGCCGGTCCTCGGGGGCCCTGGAGAGCGTCCGGATCGTCAACGCGGCAGGATTGGTGCGGGGCGTCAAGGAGTTCCTGGCATCAGGACCGGCCCCCAACACGGTCAACGTCCCGGTGCTGGCCCGGCTGCTGCGCGGCATGCACTGACCCGCGTTGACTAGGATGGGATGGTGTTCCGCATCCTCTTCCATGAACCCGAAATCCCCGGCAATACCGGCAACGCCATCAGGCTGGCAGCCATTACCGGTGCCGAACTGCACCTGGTGGAGCCCCTCGGGTTCGATTTCTCGGACGCGAAGCTTCGCCGCGCCGGCCTGGATTACCACGACCTCGCCGTCGTCACCGTGCACCGCACAATCGAGGACGCCTGGCAGCATCTGCAGCCCGAGCGTGTTTATGCCTTCACCTCCGACGGAGCAGCCAGCTACACGGACATCGCCTACCAGCCCGGCGACGTCCTGATGTTCGGGCGCGAATCAGTGGGCCTGCCGCCGGAGATGAAGACGGACCCCCATGTCACCACAACGGTGCGGCTGCCCATGCTGCCGGCACTGCGCTCGCTGAATCTGGCCAATGCTGCCTCCATCGCCGTTTACGAGGCCTGGCGCCAGCAGGGTTTCGCGGGCGCAAAGCTCTAGCACCCCTGCAGGCCGGAGGGGCGCCGGCGTGTATTCCGGGTATTCCGGCCGGCGCCCCTCCCAAAGCCAGCGCAGCCAGGCTCCGCCGAAACTTTTTTCCGGCCTGGCCCATCCGCACCCCCAACTGTGCCGAATCCCTCCTGAGAACAGTCCATTAGCGATCAAGGAGCGGCAGGTGACACTTCTCCGGGCAGGTTCCAGGACCAGCCGGGGCATCCCCGGCAGCACTGCTGAGGATTCACCTCCGGGAGACTTATGCTTGGTAGTAATGGATACTCCCGATGCTCCCGCTGTCACAGACACGCCGGCTGAGCTCAGTCAACGGCTCGCAGTCCTCTTGGGACAAATTTCCCAGGGTGACCGGACGGCGTTTGCGGAGTTTTACCGGTTGACGTCCCGCCGGGTGTACGGCATGGCCCGCAGGGTCCTGATTGATGCTGAGCTTAGCGAGGACACCACCCAGGAGGTTTTCCTGCAGGTCTGGCAAAACGCGGCCAAGTTCGACCCCGCCGCCGGAAGCCCGCTCTCCTGGCTGATGACCATTTCCCACCGGCGCGCCGTGGACAGGGTCCGGTCAGCGCAGTCCGCCACAGACCGCGAAGCCCGCTACGGGGCCAGCACCCAGGACATCGACCACGACACCGTTTCGGACGAAGTGGGCAGCAGGCTTGAAGCCGAGGCGGTGGTCCGGTGCCTGGCTACCCTGACCGAAACGCAACAGGAATCGGTCCGCCTTGCCTACTACGGCGGGCTCACCTACCGGGAAGTTGCCGAACGGCTGAACGCTGCAGTACCCACCATCAAGTCCCGCATCCGCGACGGACTGATCCGCTTGAAGACCTGCCTGGGGGTGAGTTGAAATGACAGAAATGAACCAGGGACGGGCCGGCCGTTCCGGCGCCTTTGGCGATACCGTCTCCGCTGACCTCGCTTCCGGCCGCGCCATCGACCTGGCCGAGCTGTATGCCCTTGATGCAGTAACGGACGAGGAACGCCGCACCATCGAGGAGTACATTTCAGCGGCTCCGGCAGCGGAGCGGGCTTCCTTCCTGGAACGCGTACGCCAGTCCAGGGAAACGCTCACCCGGACATTCAGGGCGGAGGAGGAGCCGCCGGCCGACCTTTTCGACCGGATCATCGCCCAACTGCCGGCACAACTGCCGGTCCAACCGGAGTCCCCGGGGCCCGCGCAGGAGGTCTCCACCGATGAACTGGCCAAGGCACGGCAACGCCGGGAGGAGCGGCGGCGTCCTGCCGGCACCCGCCGCTGGCTGGCGGGCATTGCGGCCGCAGCAGCGATCGCCCTGGGCGGTGTCGGCGTCGGATCCTACATCGCCGACCAGAATGATCCCCTGAACCAGGTGGTCCGTGCCGATGACGTCCGCGAAGCCTCAGTCCCGGTGGCCGCAGGCGGCACGGCAACGGTCCTGGTCTCTGCGTCAAAGGACGCCCTGGTGGTCAAGATGAACGGTGTCCCTGCCCCGCCCGAAGGCAAGGTCTACCAGATGTGGCTGATCCCGAGGGACGGGTCGGCACCGGTTTCCCAAGGCCTGATGGACGCGGAGGCGTTGTCCAAGCCTGCGGTGGTGGAGGGCATCGCCTCTGCTGCGGCGCTCGGGATCACCGTTGAGCCCGTCGGCGGATCCACCTCGCCTACGCTGCCCACCGTCGCTGCCGCCCCGCTGGGCGCGTAGCAGCACGGCCCCGCTGAGCAAAGCAAACAGCTAACGCCCCGTGATCGTCCTGAAGGACGGTCACGGGGCGTTGTTGCAGTCCGGATCAGAAACCGGCGATAGTTCCCGGCCCGTTGACGGCTACTACGTGGAACGCCTCGGCACTGTGCCCTGCAGGCAAGCCGGCACGTTCGGCGTTGACATGCATGCCCCGGCGCACTGCTGCTTCCATGGCGTCGACGTCGGGATGCTGGCTGACGTGGACGTGGATCGCCTTCAGCTTGGCCTCCACCTGGGGCGTCACGTCAACAAAGTGGTTTTCCCGCTCATCAGGCCCTGCGTACAGCCACAACCAGGGGAGCTTGTACGCGGTCAGACCGGCTTCGGCGAGTTCGGGGTAGGCGAAGGGGTTTTCCAGCGCGGGGTAAACCGCCCGGGTCACGGCCTCCCCCACCGCCAGGTGGTCCGGATGGCTTTTCTGGATGCGCCGCCAGTTCCTTTCCGGATGCATGGCCAGTACGACGTCGGGACGCAGCTCGCGGATAAGCTTCACCACCCCGCGCATCACCTCATGCGAGGCCTCGAGGTAGCCGTCGCGCTGATGGAGGTAGTGGATGTCGGATACGCCCACCAGCTCCGCCGCGCGCCGCTGCTCGGCGTCGCGCATGGCGATGATGTTGGCTCGGTGGGCGGGATCGAAGCCGCCGGCGTCGCCGTCGGTCATGATGCAGTAGCTGACCTGGACGCCGGCCGCTGTCCACGCGGCAATAGTGCCGGCAGCGCCGAAGTCGATGTCGTCCGGGTGGGCCGCAAAACAGAGCACCCGTCCAATCCGGTCCGTGGCCGGATTGAACGGGCTCTGTGCCTGGCTGGCTGAGGCAGTCAATAATCAGCCTTTGCGCTTCTTGATCTCAGCCGTGGCCTGCGGGAGGACGTCGAAGAGGTCGCCGACGATGCCGAAGTCCGCAATCTCGAAGACGGGAGATTCGGCGTCCTTGTTCACGGCCACAATCACCTTTGCAGTCTGCATGCCGGCCTTCTGCTGGATGGCGCCGGAGATGCCTGCGGAAATGTAAAGCTGCGGGGACACGGTCTTGCCTGTCTGGCCCACCTGCGCATCGTGGCTGATCCAGCCGGCGTCGGTAGCTGCACGTGATGCGCCCACTGCCGCTCCGAGGGCGTCGGCGAGTTCCTCCACGGGGCCGAAGTCGCCGTCCAGGCCGCGGCCGCCGGCCACCACGATGCGGGCGTCGGTGAGGTCCGGGCGGCCGCTGGCAACCTTCTGCTCGCGGGCAGTGATCCGGGCAGCTGCTGCTGTGCTGCCGGCCGGTACCTCAACGGTGACGGTTTCCGGTGTGCCGGGCGCGGCAGCCGGCTCGGGGACCACGTTGTTGGCCTTGACCGTCAGCACCGAAACGGGGGTGCTGGCCTTGCAGGCTGTGTTGTAGGAACCGGCGAGGACAGACTTGTGTGCCGTGCCGTCCGCATCCACGCTGACGACGTCGGTGATGACGCCGGCGTTGAGGCGGATGCCGAGCCGGGCGGCGATTTCCTTGCCTTCCGGTGAGTTGTCCAGCAGGACAATGCTGGCCCCGGTCTGCTCTGCCGCGGCTGCGAGGTACGCGGCCTTGGGCGCCACAAGGTAATCGTTGAGGTCCTCGGCGGAGGGGCGCAGGACAGTGCTGACGCCGTATTCCGCGAATGTGGCCGAGACGTCGCTCTGCAGTTCGCCGTTGAGGGCCACGGCGCTCTCGCCGAGGGAACGGGCAAGGGTCAGCAGCTCAAGGCTGCTCTTCTTCAGCGCGTTGCCGGGGTTGTCAATAAATACAAGTACTTTTGCCATGTCGGTGATCCCTCTTAGAGCAGCTTCTGGGCGGCCAGGAAGTCAACCAGCTTGATGCCGGCGTCGCCTTCGTCGGTGATGATGGTGCCGGCGGTGCGGGGCGGCCGCTCCTCCGCATTGATGACGGTGGTCCAGGAGCCTGAGTGTCCCACCTGCGCGGAGTCCAGTCCGATGTCGGCGAGGGACAGGGTGGTGATGCTCTTGCGCTTGGCGGCGATGATGCCCTTGAAGTTGGGGTACCGGGGCTCGTTGATCTGGTCCGTCACGGACACCACTGCGGGCAGGGGGGCTTCGACCGTTTCAGAGGTTGTGTCCGCGTCCCGGCGTGCCACCAGCCGTCCGCCGTCCACGTCCAGCGAGGAGGCGAAGGTGACCTGGGGCAGGCCAAGGCGCTCGGCCAGCTGCGCGGGCACCAGGGAGGTTTCGCCGTCGGTGGAGGCCATGCCGGTGATGATCAGGTCCACGGGTCCGTCCTGGCCCAGGCGCCGGACAGCGGCAGCCAACGCAAGCGACGTGGCTGCGGCGTCGGATCCTGCCAGAGCTTCGTCCGTCAGGTGGACGCCCTCGGTGGCGCCCATCTGCAGGGACTTCTTCACGGCGTTGACGGCACCGGCAGGTCCCATGCTCAGCGCGATGACCTGGTTGCCTGCCTTGCTGCCGCCCCGCGCCTCGGCCAGCTGCAGTGCGGCCTCCAGCGCGTATTCGTCCAGCTCGGACAGGATGCTTTCGTCACGGTCCGTCGTGTAGCGCTCCCCGTTGAGGTGCCGGTCGAACTGGGCGTCCGGTACATGCTTGACCAGGACGATGATCTTCAATGTCTTCTCCACTGTATCGACAGCAGCCTTCCATGCTTGTGGACAGCCAGCCGGGTAGGGTCATGGCCGCGGGATGCCCGGCGTACGGGTAGCTCCTAGCTAACCACATCGACGCTGGGCTCCGCCCGCTTCCATTACGCCAGTGTCAGCACTTTTACGTCGCCGGCAGGAACGCTCGACGGCGGCGCCCCACCTGAAGCGGGGAACACCGCCGTCGAACCTTCCCTGCGCTGCTGCGGCCGCGGGGTG
The DNA here is from genome assembly GCF_057656635.1 of Arthrobacter sp. Soil_C_49. Taxonomy (NCBI): domain Bacteria; kingdom Bacillati; phylum Actinomycetota; class Actinomycetes; order Micrococcales; family Micrococcaceae; genus Arthrobacter; species Arthrobacter sp. Soil_C_49. The sequence goes on along the minus strand of NZ_JBDGJZ010000002.1, from coordinate 492,085 downwards.
CCGATGCTAGCTTGCGGTGCCGAGCGTAACGTCGAAGGTTTGTTCGGCACCGTTGCGCTGGACCGTGATCTTGACCTTGGAACCGGCGGGCTGCTCCCGCACGGCGGCCGTCAGCTGCTCAGGCTCACCGATGGCAAGATCATTGAATTTCGTGATGACATCACCCACCTTGATCCCTGCCTTCCCTGCTGCGGAGCTCGCCTCCACGGTGGCTACTTCTGCCCCAACCGAGAATTCGGAGGCGGCGCTGGAAGCGGCCTTCTTCTTGACGCTGACGCCGAGTTGGCCGTGCGACGCCTTGCCGGTGTCGATGATTTCCTGGGCCACCCGCTTGGCGTGGTTGATGGGAATGCTGAACCCTACGCCGATGTTGCCGCTGGATGAGGACGATGACCCGGAACCGGCGGAGGCAATGGCCACATTGACGCCGATGATCTCACCGCTGCTGTTCACGAGGGCACCGCCGGAGTTGCCCGGGTTGATGGCGGCGTCCGTCTGGATGACGTTGATGGAAATCTCGCCCTGGCCGGTGGTCTGCTGGCTCTGGCCGCCGCCCGGCGGGGCGAACTGGAAGCCGCCTTCGTCGTCACCCTCCGCGTTGTCGCCCTCTTCAGGGGCGGCGGCGGAGGCCACGCTGATGGTCCTGTTGAGCGTGGAGACGATACCGTCCGTGACGGTGCCGGTAAGGCCCAGTGGCGATCCGATGGCAATCGCGGTGTCCCCTACGTTGAGCTTGCCGGAGTCACCAAGGGTGGCAGGGGTGAGGCCGGAAGTATTGTCCACCTTGATGACTGCGAGGTCGGACAACGGGTCCGTGCCCACCAGCTTGGCGCTCAGCACCTTTCCGTCGCTGGTACGGACTTCGAGGGACGCGTTGGCTGTCTGGCCGTCCAGCGTGACCACGTGGGTGTTGGTGAGGATGTGTCCCTGGTCGTCCAGGACGATGCCTGAACCGGTGCCGCCGGCGCCGCCGCTGGCAGCGCTGATGGTCACCACGCTGGGCGAGGCCTTCACGGCCGCTGCGGTGATGGCGTTGACATTGTCCTTGTTGTTGACGATGACGGTGCCCGGCTGGCTGTTGCTGCTGGTGGTGGCCGTGGAGCCTGCATTATCGAACAGTTCGCCGGAGCCAACGGTGGCTACTCCCCCGCCCACCAGGCCGGCGGCGAGGATGCTGGCCACCAGGGTACCGACGCCGAATGATGCTTTCCTGCGGGGAGCATCCTTGGGGTTTGGGGCCAGGCCCACAGGGGCGCCGGCCGCTGCGTGCTGGCTGTTGTGCTGGCCGTAGTAGCCGTAGTGGGCATGTGGTGCGGGCGCTCCGTCGTTCCCGTGGGACTGTCCGTACCCCGGCCCGCCTGCCCGGTCGCCGTCCTGCCCGCCCGGGGTGCCCTGCCCATAGAACGGCTGGCGCTGCGGATAGGGCTGGCGCTGCGGGTACACCGGACGTGTCCCGGGCAGTTCCTGGGTGGGGTTCGCCGGCTCAAGCCTTTCCGTGGGGTACTGGCGCGGGCCGGCTGCTCCGCTGGCCGCCGCGGCGTCCGAGGCTTCCGGGTCATCCGCACCGTGAACCTCAGGATTGTGCCCGGGCTGGGCGGACTGCTGCTGCCACGGATCCTGCCGGCCCGGACCGCGGTTCTCGGGAGCGGCGCCGGGGGTCTGGTTCTCAGTCATGGGACTTCCTTTCATCCTCGTCTGCATTAACTATGGACTCCCTCCCTGTACCTAGCTCGGATGTTTGCTGAGAGCTTGCTGAATCCCGTTGTTCCGCGGTTTTCCGGCGCCTTGCACCGTTTCGCTGGTGGCATATTCAGCTCAATGGACGGGCTGTGGGGTGCACCATAGAATCAAGATGATTGCCACAGCGACCTGCGGCTTTACACACTGCGTGGGGGCGCTGCTGCATTCTGAGACGACCGGTTCGTCCCGAATCGGTGTCAGGCGTGCTGAAGGGTTGCACATGCGGTCAAAGTTCAAACGTATTCTCGCCGTGATCGGCCTTACCGGGCTGCTGGCGGTACCCGCTGGCGCTGCCTGGGCCGAGGATCCGGTCACCCTGGATCCCACAACAAAGATCGTGGATTCCGCCGGTGTCCTGGGGTCACAAAAAGCCCAGGTGCAGGAAGCCATCAAGAAACTTGGCACCGACCATGCCATGGTGCTTCATGTCGTCACCGTCAAGAAGTTCGAAAACCCGGCCGATCGGGAGGCCTGGACGGACGAGGTCGCCCAAAAGGCCAATCTTGGTTCCAATGCCCTGATCCTCGCCGTTGCCACCGATACCCGGCAGTACATCCTGAACAAGGGCGGCAGCAAGATCACCAACGCCCAAGTCGAAAACATCAAGAGCAAAGCCATCGGTCCGCAGTTGGCGAATGACAACTACGCCCAGGCCGCCATCAATGCTGCAGGCGCTATCGGTGATGCTGCGGGCGGCGGCAGCGGCAACGTCCCCTCTGATGGAAGCGCCGGTGCTGCTGTTCTGGTGGGCACGGGTGTAGTGGCCGCAGGTGGCGCCGGCGCCTACCTGTACTTCCGTAACCGGAGGAAGAAGGCTGCCGAAGCCCAGTCATCCAGCGCCAGCTACGGCCCGCAGGGTGGCGAGGTGGACCCGCTGGCGTCCCTCAGCGTGGAAGAACTGCGCCGCAAGAGCGGTTCGCTGCTCATCGAAGCAGACGACGCCATAAAGTCCAGCGAACAGGAACTGATGTTCGCCCAGGCACAGTACGGTGATTCCGCCGTCGGCAATTTCACCAAGGCCTTGGATGAAGCCAAGGCCCACATGACTGAGTCGTTCAAGCTGCAGCAGCAGCTGGACGACCACATTCCGGATACCGAAGAGCAGCAGCGCTCCTGGCTGGGCGAGATCATCCGCCGCTCCGAGGCCGCGCTGGCCTCGCTCCAGGAGCAGAAGGCGGACTTCGATTCCCTGCGCGAACTGGAGAAAAACGCACCGCAGGCACTGGCGCGCGTCAATGCCGGCGCCCGTGAAGCGGACGCTAAGATCTCCAGCGCAGAGGCGTCCCTCACTGCCCTGCGCGCCAAGTATGCCGAGAGCGCCCTTGCCCAGGTCTCGGACAACATCCTGCAGGCCAAGGAGCGTCTCGCTTTCGTCCAGAACGCCTCAGTCACCGCTGAGCAGAAGCTGGGTGAGGGCGAAGGAAGCATGGCTGCAGTGGCTGTCCGGGCAGCGGAAGAGAGCCTGCACCAGACGAACGTGCTCCTGGACGCCATTTCCAAGGTCTCGTCGAGCCTTGACGAGGCCCGCAACGGCCTTGAGTCCGCGGTGGTGGACACCTCCCAGGACCTTGCCCAGGCGCGTGCCATGATCCAGTCCGGCGCCCATCCCGAGTTGGCGGGCCCGGTGGCCGGCGTGGAAGCGACGCTCGCCCAGGTCAAGTCAGACATCCAGGGCGGGAAGATCGATCCGATCGCAACCCTGCAGCGGGTGGAGACCGCCCACCAGTCCCTGGACCAGGCCCTGAGTGGAATCCGCGACCAGCAGGAGCAGTCACGGCGGGCGCAAGCGTCGCTGCAGCAGACCATCATGTCTGCGCAGGCCCAAATCAGCGCCACCTCCGACTACATCACCGCCCGGCGCGGCGGCGTGGGAACCGAGGCCCGTACCAGGTTGGCGGAGTCCCAGCGGAACCTTGACTACGCGCTGTCCATCGCACGCACCGATCCCGTCACCGCATTGACCTACGCGCAGCAGGCGCACGCCCTCGCTGCCCAGGCAGCCCAGCTGGCGCAAGCTGACGTTGACCACTTCGACGGCTACGCCAACCAGGGCTACGGCCGGGGCGGCATGTTCGGTGGAGGCGGCGGAGGCGGACTCGGTGGCGCCATTCTTGGCGGCATCCTGATCAACTCCATCCTCAACGGCGGTGGTGGCGGAGGTTGGGGCGGCGGCCACAGCGACGGCGGCGGCTGGGGTGGCGGCGACTTCGGCGGCGGCGGCGACATGGGTGGCGGCTGGGGCGGAGACTCCGGCGGCGGCGGAGACTTCTAGGACCCAGGCTCTGCCCGGCCGAACCTCGGCTCCAGAACCATACAAGCAACACACAACTGTTCACTGATTTCAGTGGTCATCACAGAGCAGGACGAAAGGTAGCACCATGGTTAAACAGTCCATTTTCGGCCGTATCGCGCAGCTGGCAAAGGCGAACATCAATACCTTGCTGGACAACGCTGAAGACCCGCAGAAAATGCTGGACCAGATGGTCCGGGACTACACCAACAACATCGCTGAGGCGGAGTCCGCCGTGGCGCAGACCATCGGCAACCTCCGGATGCTTGAGGACGACTACAACGAGGACGTCAAGAACTCCCGCGACTGGGGCAACAAGGCCCTGGCCGCATCCCGCAAGGCAGACGAGTACCGCGCCAACGGCAACGTGTCCGACGCCGAGAAGTTCGACAACCTGGCCAAGGTGGCACTGCAGCGCCAGATGTCGGCTGAGAACGAGGCCAAGGGCGCTGAGCCGGCCATCGCGTCCCAGCGTGAAGTGGTGGACAAGCTCAAGACCGGCCTGGACCAGATGAAGGGCAAGCTCAACCAGCTGACCAGCAAGCGCAACGAACTGGTGGCCCGCTCCAAGACCGCCGCGGCCCAGTCCCAGGTGCACGATGCCATCAAGAGCATCGACATCATGGACCCCACCAGCGAGGTGGGCCGCTTCGAAGAGAAGATCCGCCGCGAAGAAGCCCGGGTCCGCGGACAGCAGGAACTCACCGAGTCCAGCCTGGACGCGCAGTTCAACCAGCTGGAGGACCTCGGCGAGCAGGTGGAGATCGAGGCGCGCCTGGCGGCCCTGAAGTCCGGCGGCAGCGCAAAGCCGGCCATCGGCTCGGGCAACAGTGCAGGCGCTGAGTCCACCGTGAATGAAGCCGATTTCGACAAACTCTGACACCCTCGCAGAACGGCCCCGTCGAGGATACCGGGGACGCTGAGGACTGATGAAAGGCCGGGGCCGGCGCCCCGGCCTTTCTGTTGCCCGTATGTGTAGCGTGGAGTCATGGCATCCTCCCACCCCACGTCCCTCGTCTGGCTGCGCGATGACCTTCGCCTGGACGACAACCCGGCACTGTCCGAGGCGGCAGCCCTTGGCCTGCCCTTGACCGTGGTCTACGTCCTGGACGAAGAGTCCGTCGGCGTGCGGCCGCTGGGCGGAGCAACCCGGTGGTGGCTGCATCATTCCTTGACGGCTCTTGCCTCAGCCCTGGAAGCCGCCGGTTCCCGCCTGCTCCTTCGCCGCGGACCGGCGGCAGGTGTTATCCAGGGCCTTACGGTCGAGACCGGGGCGGCCCATCTGTTCTGGAACCGGCGTTACGGACAGCCGGAGCGGACGGTGGATGCCGAAGTCAAGGAGTGGGCCGGCAAGAACGGCGTCGAGGCTTCGAGCTTCCAGGCGAATCTTCTGTTCGAACCCTGGACGGTCCGCACCGGAGCCGGGGGCCCCTACAAGGTCTTTACGCCTTTCTGGCGCGCATGCCTTGCCGGCGCTGACGTCCGCGAGCCCCTGGAACCGCCCCGGAAGTTTCCGCCGCCCCCCGCCGCGAACGGAGGAGGCCTGCCGCGCGGCGACGAGCTGGACAGCTGGAACCTTCGGCCGCACTCCCCCGACTGGAGCCGAGGCCTGGCCGAAACGTGGGAACCGGGTGAGCAAGGCGCCAGGCACCGCCTCGATGACTTTCTGGACGGGCCGGCCGAGGACTACGGCACCGGCCGCAATGTGCCCGGGGTGGAGGGCACCAGCCGTCTCTCCCCGCACCTGCGCTTCGGCGAAATCAGTCCCTCCCGGGTGTGGCGGGAGATCCGGCGGCACTTCCCGCACAAGGTGCCGGCCGACGTCGGTATCTTCCGTTCCGAACTCGGCTGGCGGGAGTTCTGCTGGCACCTCCTTTACACCAATCCGGAGCTGGCCACCCGCAACTACCGCCCCGAGTTTGACCGGTTCCAGTGGCAGGCGCTGAACACCAATGAGCTGAAGGCCTGGCAGCAGGGCCGGACCGGGTACCCGTTCGTTGATGCCGGCATGCGGCAGCTGTGGCAGACGGGCTGGATGCATAACCGGGTGCGGATGGCGGCTGCGTCATTCCTGGTTAAGAATCTTTTGGCAGACTGGCGCATCGGCGAGGAGTGGTTCTGGGACACGCTGGTTGATGCGGACGCCGCCAGCAACCCGGCGAACTGGCAGTGGGTGGCGGGTTCCGGTGCGGACGCCTCCCCGTACTACCGGATCTTCAATCCCGTGACGCAGAGCAAGAAGTTCGATTCAGCCGGGCGCTACCTGCGGCAGTTCATTCCGGAACTCGCAGGCCTCGACGGCAAGGCCATCCATGAACCGTGGAAAGCCGGAGACGCGCCTGGCTACCCCGAGCCGCTGGTGGGGCTGCCGGAATCCCGGGAGCGGGCCCTGGAAGCGTACGCGAAACTCAAGGACTGACCTGGCGGATAGACCTGGGCGGACGTCCGGCGACCGCCTTAGCGGCTGACCTTGCCCATCAGGGACGCGATGGGGCGCAGGAAAATGGGGCGGGCCAGGAACCATGCCGCCACCATGACCACCACCGAGGCCAGGAAAACCCAGAAGCCGAACCAGCCGTCGCCGTCCTGGGCGCCGTACATGTGGTTGAGATTGCGCAGCGCCCCGGTGGCGAGCACCAGGAAGACGTGGACCACAATAAAGGCGACAAAGTAGATCATCACCGGGAAGTGCACTGCGCGGGCCCATTCAATGGGGAAAGCCTTGTTGAGGCCGGCCGCCTTCTTGGGCCACGCCGAGGACATGCGCAGGCCGGTGATGAAGGACAGCGGCGCGGCGATGAATACCGTCACGAAGTACGCCAGCAGCTGGAGCGCGTTGTAGTTGATCCAGCCATTCTCCGTGGGCCAGTCCAGCGACGCGTACTGGAGCGCCGCCGAGAGCGCGTTGGGGAACACGTCCCAGCTCGTGGGCACGATCCGCATCCACTGACCGGTGGCGAACAGCAGGACGGCAAACACCAGGCCGTTCAGGATCCACAGGGCATCCAGCGTGAGGTGGAACCACAGCTCAAGGCTGATCTTGGTGGGCGGGTTCTTTGTCTTGATGAAGCCCTTGTTGTTCCGGGTCCAGTGGCCGCTGGGACGCGTGGTGGTCCGCACCTGCCAGCCGGTCCGGATGATGAGCAGCAGGAAGAACGCGTTCAGGAAATGCTGCCAGGCCAGCCAGGCGGGAAAGCCTTCGGGCGCCCCTGCAGGAAGCTCCGAGTGCCCCGGGTAGTCGGTGACGAAGGAAGCGACGGCGGGCAGCCCCATCAGCCACTTGGCGACCAGCACCACCAGGACCAGCGCCACGAGGACGGCGGGCACACCCCAATAGAGACGGGACCGCTTGCCCGCAACAGTGCCGGGCTTCTTCGTGGGTGTGGACATCGAGCAACATTCCTCTCGAGAATGACGTGGTGCTCACGATCTGTGAGGCTCTGCGAAAGAGAATACTAGGAACTGCCGGCAATCAAGGAAAAAAGAAGACCCCGTCCGGCTTGTCTGCCGGTCGGGGTCTTCACATAAGTTGCGGGGACAGGATTTGAACCTGTGACCTCTGGGTTATGAGCCCAGCGAGCTACCGAACTGCTCCACCCCGCGTCGCAGAATCAACACTACCCTACTTTTGCGGCGGGTTTTGCCACGCGCCTTTTCTTGGGCCCCCATCCCGAAGCGCCATCGTCTTTGGCGAAGCTTAAAGCAAAAAGTCCGGACACTGTTTCCAGTGTCCGGACCTTTTCTCCAGTTGCGGGGACAGGATTTGAACCTGTGACCTCTGGGTTATGAGCCCAGCGAGCTACCGAACTGCTCCACCCCGCGTCGCAAGAACTACTCTACCGGGAGGTGAACAGCAGGCAAAATCGGGAGGGCGTGATCTCCGTCTCGCCGGCCCGGCACCCGCTCCGGATGAAGCGGGTGCCGGCTGCCGCCGTCGTGATCAATGACAGCCGATCAGCTGCTCGGCGAGGGCGACGGCGTTGCTTCCGGAGTTGCCGTGGACGCCGGCGCCGGGGTGGCCTCGGGGGCCGCCACCGGGATCTTCGCCTCTGCCTGGGTGGCCTTCTCCAGGGCCGCCGAGAGCCGCTTCTGCGCCTCGCCGTAGCCGGCGAAGTCGCCGGCAGCGAGTGCGGCCTGTCCGGCCTTGATGGCATTGTTGGCCTCGTCGAGGGCTGCCTTCAGCTCAGCCTTGGCGTCCGCTCCGGCCGGGGCGGCAGGTGCACCCGGATCAACAGGCGTCTGGCCGTTGTTGTCCGAGTCGCCGGCAGCTGCCCCGGAATCCCCTCCGAAGAGCTGCTTCAGCGCCTCGTCCAGGGTGGGGGCGAAGCCAACCTTGTCGCCGAACGCCACCAGGACGCGCTGCAACGTGGGGTAGGACGTCTCACCGGTGGACTTCAGGTAGACGGGCTGGACGTAGAGGATGCCGCCGCCGACAGGAAGCGTCAGCAGGTTGCCGTTCAACACGTCCGAGGCGCCCTGGCGCAGCAGGTTCAGGGCCTGGGACACCGTGGGATCCGAGTTGAACTTGTTCTGCGCCTGGCCGGGGCCGGGGACCTGGATCTCCGGCGGGATCTGCAGCAGCCGCAGCTTGCCATAACTGTCGGCCTTCACTCCGGCCTGGTTGCCGGCATCCGAGTCGGCGGCCAGGAACCCGTAGAGAACGTTCCGCGCGTTTCCGTTGACGATCTGCGGAATGTACGACGACGTCAGCTGGAAGGCAGGCTTGTCCTGGTCCGGCATCTGCAGCGACATGTAGAACGGCGGCTGCTTGACGTCGGTGTCCACGGTAGGATCCGCCGGTACGCTCCAGGCGTCATTGGTCTTGTAGAAGCTGGAGGGGTCAGTGACGTGGTACTGCCCCAGGAGCTGGCGCTGGACCTTGAACAGGTCCTCGGGGTAGCGGACGTGGCTCATCACATCGCCGGACATTTCAGAGTATGGCTTCAGCGATGTGGGGAAAACCTTCTGCCAGGACTTCAGCAGCGGGTCCTGGTCGTCCCACGCGTAGAGGGTGACCGAACCGTCGTACGCATCCACCGTGGCTTTGACCGAGTTCCGGATGTAGTTCACCGTGCTGTTGGGCAGGGCCACGGCTCGGCCCGAGGTGGTCTGGGTGTCCTCGGTGGCGTTGGACAGCTGTTCCTGCTGAGAGTACGGGTAGTACTGGCTGGTGGTGTAGCCGTCCACGATCCACTTCACGCGCCCGTCCACCACGGCCGGGTACGCGTTGCCGTCCACCGTCAGGTAGGGGGCCACCTTCTCCACGCGCTCACGGGGATTGCGGTCGTACAGGATCTGGGACTCCGGGTTGACGCCGTCCGAAAGCAGCAGGTCCGACGACTGGAACTTGATGGAGTACAGCACCCGGTTGAAGAAAGTCCCGACGTTGGGTCCGCCGTTGCCTTCGAAGGTGTACTGGGTCTCCCCCTCCCCTTCGCGGCCGGAAGGCCTGTCCTGCTCACGGGCAGGGGCACCCTCCGGGGCGCCGACGATGGAGTATTCCGGCGAGGACTCGCCAAAGTAGATCCGGGGCTGGTACTTCGAATCATCGCCCAGCACGCCCGTTGACGGGATGCCTGACTGCAGGAAGTCCGGCTTGCCGTCCACCGTGAACTTGTTGCCCTTGGCTGCCACCACACCATAGCCATGGGTGTACACCACGTGCTGGTTCAGCCAGCCCTGCTGGTTGGTGGCAACGTTGGTGGGGTTCAGCTCACGGACAGCGATCACGGTGTCCTGGATCTTGCCGTCCACTTCGTAGCGGTCCACGTTCAGGGCTTCCGGGAACTGGTAGTACGGCCGGTACTGCTCCAGCTGGGAGAACGCATCCGAGATCAGGTTCGGGTCCAGCAGGCGGATGTTTTCCGTGGTCTGCGCATCCGGGGCAAGCGCGCCGGTGCTCGCAGTGTTGGTTGCGTCATAGCGGCTCACCTGGATGGCATCGAGCCCGTAGGCCTTGCGCGTATTGTCGATGTTGCGCTGGATGAATTCCTTTTCCAGCGTCTCTTCCGAAGGGCGCACCTGGAACTGCTGGATCACCCAGGGGTAGACACCGCCGGCCAGGATTGACGTGATAACCAGCATGGCGGTGCCGATGACGGGCAGGCGCCACCGGCCGATGACTGCGGCCACAATGAAGAGGACGGCAACCAGCACGGCAGCCACCGCCAGGATGGCTTTGGTGGGGATAACGGCGTTGACGTCCGTGTAGAGCGCACCGGCCCAGCGGCCGCCGTTACCCTGCACAGCTGAGAAACGGTCCAGCCAGAAGTTGATGCCCAGGAGCACCAGGAAGGCAGCGCCCGCGACGGCAATGTGGATCTGCGCGGCACGGCTGGTGAACACGCCACGCTCCATCAGCCTGATGCTGCCGTACAGATAGTGGGTGAGGATTCCGGCGATTCCGGCGATAACCACCACGCTGATCAGGAACCCGGTGATAAAACCGAGGAACGGCAGGGTCATCAGGTAGAAGCTGATGTCCATGCGGAATTGCGGATCCTCCTGGCCGAACGGCTCCTGGTTGAAGAACAGCAGGACCTTCTGCCACTGGCTCGCCGCGGCGCTGCCGGCGAACAGGCCAAAGAGGACGGGCAGGCCCACCATCACCACGCGGCGGACAGGTTCCAGCTGCGCCTGGTAACGGTTGAGGTTGTCGCGGATTTCCGAATCCGGTGCATACACCGGGCGGGACTGGTACGCGATGCGGATGGCGAAGAAGACCGCAAGGAACATCACGGCGAATCCGGCCACGAAGATGCCGATCCTGGCCAGGTTCTCGGTGAGGAACACTTCGATGAAACCGAGCTGGCGGTACCAGAGGACATCGGTCCAGACGTTTGCGAAGAAGATGAAGCCCACAACCACTAGGGCAACAACAATCAGGGTGGGCGTCAGCGCGCCGCGTCTTGACGGGGGTCTACCTGTGGACATGGTGCTGGCGGGTCGGGACAAACTCGGTACCTCATAGCTGGTCGGTCAGATGATGCGTAGCGTGCGTGCGAGCGACGTCCTTACCGGTCAAACGCTGGTTCAGCCGTCATAATTGCCACGAGTGGCGGTAGAGCTTAGTTCCTGCCCAGTCTAGTTGTTTGTACACGCCGGGAGGCCGGATGTGTCCTGGCCGGACCCGGCGAGTTCGACGGCGTGCCTCGCCTCTGCGAGGTTCTCCACCTTGACCACCTGCAGCCCGTCCGGAATGTGTCCCACCACTTCCCCGCAGTTGGCAGCGGGCGCGAGGAAGAGTGTGGCTCCCCCCGCGTGGGCCCCCTGCATCTTCTGCCCGATCCCGCCGATGGGCCCCACGGTGCCGTCCGGGGAGATGGTTCCGGTCCCCGCAATGTGCTTGCCGCCGGTCAGGTCGCCCGGCGTGACGGTGTCGATGATGCCCAGCGAGAACATCAGGCCGGCGCTGGGCCCGCCCACTTTGTCCAGCGAGATCTTCACGTCAAAGGGAAAGGTAAACAGGTATTTGAGCATCACGCCGAGGATGAAGCGCCCTTCGCCGTTGTCCTTGGGCGTAATGTCCTGGCTGACCTCCTGGCCGTCCCGTTCCACGACTACAGTGGCGGGCGCGCCTTTTCCTGCCGCCAGTTCCTCCTGGATGACGGCCAAGGAGGTGATCTCCTTGCCGTTGATCGTTTTGAGGATGTCCCCCGGCTCGATTTTCCCGGCCGCGGCGGAACCCTCGGAGAGGCCTGCTGCCTGCAGCTGCTCCCCGAACGGGATGTCCAGCTCGTTGAGGGCCGACGCCACCGCGTTCTCCTGCGAGGTGGTCATGGCCACCGAACTCTGCTCTTCCGCCTCTTCCTTGGTGGTGCCGGTGGGATAGATCATCTCGACGGGATACACCGCCTTGGAACGGTCGAGCCAGGCGGAGAATGCGCCCAGGATGCTCACCGGACCGTTGGGGCCTCCGTCGACATAGACAGTGGTCAGATCAAGGTTGCCCGCTGCCGGATAGGTTTCCCGGCCCGTGACGCTGATGACGGGGCTTCCCTGGCTCTGGCCCAGAGTGTTAAAGGTGGGGCCGGGCGATTCAACAACATACGGCACCGGCAGGGTGCCCACCGCGATGCCCAGGCCCAGCGCGGCCACGCCTGCCACCATCATGGCCGAGACTTTCGGGTTCCGGGGCTCGGGCCCAGTCAGAACCTCTTCGGTTCCCCGGAACGGACCGGCCGGCGCAGCGGCGGGTGCGCTGCCGGCGTCGTACTTATCTTTTTCCGCTTGCCAGGGGCCGGGCTGGAGTTCCTCGGCGTGGTCCTCGGAGGGGTGGCCCCCACGGGTTGTAGTCACTGAACCAACACTACGCGGTGGCCGGCGGCTGCGGTTCTTTGCCTACAGCGAACGGCAACGCAGCGCGGCAGACAGCCGACCGGCACCGGGGTACCGTGAAGGTTGAGCACCAGTCACACCGACGATCGGCGGGATCATGACCTCCAACCCACTTAATCCGTCCAACGGCGACGATACGCCCAAGGACCCGTTGACAGAGATGCTGCAAAACCTCATGGGCGGCAAGGGGATGGAAAATTTCGACCCCGCCGAACTGGCCAAGGCAGCAGGCCTTCCCAACGACCCCAACCTGCTGGCCCAGATGTTCTCGCAGGTCCAGGCCATGATGAGCGCACCGTCCGAGGGGCCCGTGAACTGGCAGCTTGCCCACGAGAACGCCCGGCGGGTGGCAGCGTCAAGCGCCGACCCGTCAGTGACCTCGCAGCAGTCCCGTGAAGTGGACGAGGCCCTGCGGCTCGCTGAACTGTGGCTTGACCCCGTCACCGATCTTCCCGGCACCGGCCTGATCGGCCGGGCCTGGTCCCGCGCCGAGTGGGTGGAGGCCACGCTGGGTACCTGGAAGAGGCTGACCGAACCGGTGGCGAACAGCATTGCCAATGCGCTCTCGTCCGCCATGACGGAGCAGATGCCTGAAGAGATGAAGTCGATGATGGGCGGGGCATCGTCCATGCTCCAGAACATGGGCGGCGCCATCTTCGGCATGCAGCTGGGCCAGGCCATTGGTGCCCTCTCCCAGGACGTGGTCAGTTCCACCGACATCGGTGTGCCCCTTGCCGACCTTGAAATGGCACTGCTGCCCGTGAACATCGCGGCCTTCGGCGAAGGGCTGTCCCTGCCCGAAAACGACATCCGGCTCTTCCTCGCCGTCCGGGAAGCTGCCCACGCAAGGCTCTTCGTCCAGGTCCCGTGGCTCCGGGGCCACCTGTTGGGCGCCATCGAGGCCTACGCCCGCGGCATCCACATCGACACGTCCCGCATCGAAGAACTGGCCAGGGACCTGGACCCCAGCAATCCCGAGGGCATCCAGGAAGCCCTGTCGCAGGGTGTGTTCATGCCCCAGCGGACTCCTGCCCAGGACCAGGCGCTGGAAAAGCTGGAGACGGCGCTTGCCCTCGTGGAAGGCTGGGTGGACGAGCTTACGGCGGCCGCCACCGAGAAGCTGCTGCCCTCCGCCGGAGCGCTGCGGGAAACCGTACGGCGCCGCCGGGCTACCGGCGGGCCGGCAGAGCACGCCTTCGCCGCCCTGGTGGGGCTGGAACTGCGTCCCCGCCGCCTGCGGGAAGCCGCAACACTCTGGGCCACTTTGAAGGAGGAACGCGGCATCGAAGGCCGCGACGCGATCTGGCACCACCCCGACCTCCTGCCCACCGCCGAGGACCTGGACGATCCGAAGGGCTTCAGCGGACGCCGCAAGCTGGCCGAGGCCAGCGACAGTGAAGTGGATGACGCCCTGCAGAAGTTGCTGAGCGGCGGGTTTGACGAGTCCCCGTCGGCCGGGTCGGAAGAGTCCGGCGGCGCGGACGGCGAAGGCGGCAAGGACGGCCAGAATGGCCCGGACGGTGCGCCGAAAAGCTAAGCCGGCCTAGTCGGCGTCGCCGGGCCAGGTTTCATCCGGCCAGGGTGCCTGTCCCGGTGGGACGGCACCCTGGCCGTCCGGCGCTTTGCCGTCCTTGAGGCCGCGGGCCATGGCATAGGACACTCCTTCCAGGAAGGCCCTCGCCCGCGCCGTTTCGGGGTAGGCCTCCAGCAGCTTCCAGAACGCCGCGTTGTGCCCTGCCACCAGGAGGTGGGCCAGCTCATGGAGCAGCACGTAGTCGATGACCCACTGGGGCATGGGACGAAGCTTGTCCGACAGGCGGATGGTGCCTTCCGCCGGCGTGGCTGAACCCCAGCGTGAATTCTGGTTGCTGACCCAGCGAACCGACGCCGGCACGGCCCGGCCGCCGAGGTACCTTTCGGAAAGCTGCGCGGCATGGGCGGCCAGTGCGGCGTCAGAGGCGGGGCGCTTCCGGCCGGAAGCTGTACGCCGTTCCCCCTGCTTGTGCAGCTTCGCCAGCATCCGCTGGACCCATTCCTTTTCCTGGGCAGCCGTGAACCTCGCCGGGATGGCCACCACTGCCGTCCCGTTCTCCCAGAACGCGGCGACGGTCCGGGTGCGGCGGGCGGACCGCCGGACCTCGACGGGTGCGCCGTCCGCTGTGGTGATCACAGCGAGGTGCTTTCGACCAGGACCCGGAGGACGTCTTCGCCGTAGCGTTCCAGCTTGGACGGTCCCACGCCGGCAAGTGCGGCAAGTTCCTCCAGTGAGGAAGGCTTTGCTTCGGCAATCGCCGTGAGCGTGGCATCCGTGAACACCACAAAGGCGGGCACGTCAGCGGACAAGGCGGTATCCCGGCGCCACGTCCTGAGCGCCTCGAACGTCTGTTCCTCATAGCTGGGCGGGCAGGCGTTGCACCGGCCCACCTTGCGTTCGGCTCCCGTGCTCAGCATGCTCCCGCAAACCCTGCAGACCGCCGGGGCAGCAGCCTTGCGCCGCGGCGCCGGCCCCTTTCCGCGAATGGTTGAGCCTGCCACGGAATCCGGCCGCAGCCCGTCCAGGAACCTGGAGGGCTTGCGGTTGGCACGGCCGCCGGGAGTCCGTGCCGTGGACCAGGAGAGGGAAAGGTGTTCCCGGGCACGGGTGATTCCCACATACAGGAGCCGCCGCTCTTCGTCGACGGATTCCGGCGTGTCAGCAAAGGAGATGGGCATCAGCCCTTCGCTGAGGCCCACCAGGAACACCGCGTCCCATTCCAGGCCCTTGGCAGCGTGCAGGGACGCCAGGGTCACCCCCTGCACGGTGGGTGCGTGCTGCGCCAGGGAGCGCTCCTGGAGTTCATTCACGAAGTCGGCCAGGCCGAACTCCGGCCCCCGGGACTGGACCAGTTCGTCGGCCAGGGCCACGAGCGCCGCCAGGGATTCCCACCGTTCGCGCAGTGCCCCGCCGTTGTGGGGCGCTGACTCCGTGTAGCCGAGCGAGGCCACGATATCGCGGACCAGCTGGCCGAGTGGTTCCGGGGATTCCGCCGAGACGGCCCGGGTGGCGGCACGCAGCTGCAGGATGGCGTCGCGGACTTCCTTGCGGGCAAAGAACCGCTCTCCCCCGCGCAGTTGGTAGCCAATGCCGGCGGCGGCAAGGGCCTGTTCGTACGCTTCGGACTGTCCGTTGGTGCGGAAAAGGACTGCCACTTCGCTGGCGGGGGTGCCGGCGTCGAGCAATGCCTTGATCTTTTGCGCCACTGTGGCGGCTTCCGCCTCGTCGTCCGAACACTCGGTGAATTGCGGCACGGGGCCTGCGGGACGCTGGGCCACGAGCTGCAGCGGGGCCGCCCACGCGGCGTCAGCCACGGGGCCGCCGCTGCGCCTGCCGGCGAGGAGGTCGTTGGCGAGCTTCACTACCTGCGGGGTGGAGCGGTAGTCCCGGATCAGCTTCACCACATTGGCCTGCGGATAGCGGGCCTTGAATTCCAGCAGGTGCTTCGGGGAGGCGCCGGTGAACGAGTAGATGGTCTGGCTGGCATCGCCCACCACGCACAGCTCGTCCCGGCCGCCCAGCCAGAGCTCAAGGAGCCGCTGCTGCAGCGGGGAGACGTCCTGGTACTCGTCCACCACAAAATGCCGGTACTGCTCGCGGACGGTGGCAGCCACCTTTTCGTCCTCCTGCAGGATGCCCACGGTGATCAGCAGGACATCCTCGAAGTCGATGACGTTGCGGTCCGTTTTGACGTCCTCGTAGGACTGGAAGACCCTGGCGACGGCGGTGAGGTCGAACCCGCCGGGGGTGCCTCTGTCCTGCGCATTTTCGAGGTAATTGGCGGGCGTCAGCATGGATACTTTGGCCCATTCGATTTCGGAGGCAAGATCGCGGATTGACGCCCTGTCCGTGCTCAACCGCAGCCGCCGGGCAGCTTCGGCGAGCATCTGGGCCTTGTGGTCCAGCAGGTTGGGCAGTGTCCCGCCAACGGCCTGCGGCCAGAAGAACTGCAGCTGGCGCAGTGCCGCGGCGTGGAACGTCCGGGCCTGGACGTTGCCGGCCCCGAGGTCGCGCAGCCGGCTGCGCATTTCCGCCGCCGCACGTGCCGTGAAGGTTACGGCGAGCAGCCGCTGGGGTGTGTAGACCCCGGAGTGGACGCCGTAGGCGATGCGGTGGGTAATGGCACGGGTTTTGCCTGTGCCGGCGCCGGCAAGGACGCACAGCGGTCCGTTGAGGGTGCTGGCTACCTCACGCTGTTCGGCGTCCAGGCCGCCGAGGATACGGTCTTCCAGCGAGGCTGCGCTGTCAAAATTCTGTGTAGTCACTTTGCTGCTTTTTCGTCTCGACTACCGCGTGCTGGAGTCTGATGGGTAGATGTGGCTTCAGGCGCCTGCCCGGTCCTGAATACGGCCGCCGAACCAGTGCTCGATGAGGGAGCGGGCGATCGACAGCCGGCTGGAGATGGTGATTTCGCCGGCGAGCACGGCTTCCTGGAGTTCCTCCCGGCTGAACCAGCGCGCCCTGGTGACCTCCACGCCGTCGGGCGTTGCCTCGGCATCTTCGGTAACGGCGGTAAATCCAAGCATAAGGGAGGCCGGGAACGGCCACGACTGCGAGCCCAGGTACTGGCAGGCCTTAACCCGCACCCCGACTTCCTCGTAGATCTCCCGGACTACGGCTTGTTCCAGGGACTCCCCCGGTTCCACAAACCCGGCGAGCGTGGAGTAGTTCCTTGCATCACGTGCCCCGCCCCCGCCCAGGAGCAGGCGGCCGTCCGGGCCAACCACGGTGACGATGATGGCGGGATCGGTACGGGGGTAGTGCTCGGAGGAATCTGCCGGACAACGCCGTACCCATCCCCCGGCTTCGATGTCCGTGGGCGATCCGCAGCGCGGGCAGTGTGTATGGCTGGCGTGCCAGTTGGCGATGGCACTGGCTTCGACGAAGAGGGCCGTATGGGTGGGGGTGAGTCCGGCAGCAACCTCACGGAACCCCGCCCACAGGGCGTCCCGGGGAATTCCGGCTGTTCCGGGCTCCACTGCTTCCGGCAGGACGAACAGCAGCAATTCGGTTCCAGAGGGTAGGTCCGAAGCCGGCAGTGCGGAGCCCAGGTAGACCGTCAGCTCGGGAGCAGTTTCTGCCGCGGCAAGGTCCGCATACAGTTCGCGGGCGCTGCGCATGTACAGTCCGCCCTCGCGGACCAGGCCCTGCCGGCCGGCCAGCACCACGGCCAGGGTTTCGGTGTTGGCCAGGAGGTCCTCCACCATTCCGGGCCTGGCCCGTGCCACGGATCCCCTGTCCACCAGCGCGGGCGGCACCGGGAGGACCGTGTCCATGAGGTGGTTCGCCGGCAGCCGGGCAGGGCTGCCCTGGTGGACCGGTGTTGCAGACTCCGCGTGGCTCATGTGTCCACCGTACTGACTGGGACCGACAAATGGATATTTGGGATTCCCTTCCGGCGTCCCCGGCTGCCGGGCCTACCCTGATTTGGACTCTATCTGAAGACTCGCCGTCCTTGGACCGGTGTCTTGGACGGCGCGCAATCTACCGTGGAACAGTGAGAAGAAAACCGATTGAACTGGCAGCCGTTGCAACCGCGGCAGTCCCCGGACTGACCCCAACGGCCGTTAGCTCTGCCCCGGATGATCCCGCCGACTTCGACTCCGCCCTGCTGCTCGATTCCGAGGGCAAGCGCTGGCGCGTCCGGTCACCACGGCATGCGGAGGCCAGCGCCAGGCTGGAAACGGAATTTCTTGTGCTGCGGGCCTTCGCTCCCGGCATCCGTGCCGAGCTTCCGTTCCTGATGCCCACTGTGGCCGGGAGTGTGCGGCTGGGACCCCTGAGCACGTTTGTCTATTCGCACTTGGCGGGGAGCACCCGCAGCGTTGAGGAACTCACTGCCGGCCCGGATGTCCTGGCCCGCGAAATCGGCGTGGCCCTTGCCGCCATCCATGACCTTCCGCGTTCGCTGGTCAGCAATGCCGACCTGCCCAGTTACACCCCCAACGAGTTCCGGCAGCGCCGGCTCAATGAACTGGACCAGGCGGCCACCACCGGAAAGATCCCCCCTGCCCTGCTGCTGCGCTGGGAACATGCCCTGGAAGACGTATCGCTGTGGCGCTTCAACCCGAGCGTGGTGCATGGCGACCTGCACGAGGACAACCTCCTTGTGGAGGGCCAGCGCGTCACTGCCGTGACCGGCTGGACCGACTTGAGGATTGGCGATCCGGCTGATGATTTTGCCTGGCTTGTTGCCTCGAATGAGCAGGACTTTGTAGATGCGGTCCTGGGCGCCTACACGGCCAGCCGCCGGGACACTCCTGACACCCACCTGCTGCGGCGTGCAGCGCTGTCCGCCGAGTTCGCACTGGCCCAGTACCTGGTGAAGGGTATCGCCTCGGATGACAGCGGCATGATCGCCGAGGCAGAGGACATGCTGGCAACCCTTGCCCGGGACATCGAGGAGCACGGCGGGCAGCCCATCAGCGTGGAACCGCAGCCGGTGGTGGTTGCCCCCGCCACTGGCGGTACCGCGGCCGTTGCCCCGGCTTCCGGCACGGAGCCTGTGGTCAGGGCGGCCGACGCCGGGGCGGCGGGTTCGGTCCCGTCCGTTACGGTGGTGCCGCTGCCCGTCCCGGCCCCGGTCCAGCCGGCGGTCCAGGTCACCCCTATCCCGGTCGAACCCGCGGCGGCCGCCGGCGGGCCGGACGACACGTCCACCGCCGCCATCAGCATCATCGACGTCCCAAAGGACCAGGCCGTCACGAAGGACTAAGGGCAGCACCCACGATCTCCTCCAGCTCCCGGGCTGATCCGAGATCGTGCGGCCGCACCACCTCGTTGTCCGCGACGTAGAAAAACGCTGCCCGGACCTCCTCCAGGGGGACGTCCTTCAACCGCGCCCATGCCAGCCGGTAGACGGCAAGCTGCACGGCCTTTGTTGTCAGCGCGGCAGCGGAGGGCCGCCGTCCGGTTTTCCAGTCCACCAGGTCCCACCGGCCGTCGGCATCGCGAAAGACGGCGTCTATGCGTCCACGCACCACAACGTCACCCACGCGCGTCTCCACCGGCACTTCGACGAACGCCGGCGATCTGTCTGCCCAGGGGGACGCCTTGAAGGTCGCCACCATGGCGTCCAGGTCATAGGCGGCATCGATGTGGTCGTCCGAGCCGGGAGCTTCATCGAGGTCAAGCATGCCTGCGGCGCCGAAGTACTCTTCCACCCATGCATGGAACGCGGTTCCCTTCCGGGCCGACATGCCTGGTTCCCGGGGTACAGGCCTGCGGAGCCTGCCAAGCACTGCCGCGGCGTCCTCCCGCAGTTCCACCAGCGTGGACGCGGAAATGTGTCCCGGCAGGTGCACATCGCGGCCCGCGGACCTCCGCGAGCGGCGTTCCAGCAGCAGCGCCGCCTCACGCGCCCATCCCCGGGCCACCCCGCTGAGCTGCCTGCCCTCGGGTGTGTCACCGTCCCGGTGTGCCCCGGCGAGAGCTGCAGAAGGTTCCTGTCCATGGTTTTCCAGCTCGGCAAGGACCTTGGCTGCAGCGGCCTCCATGGCGCGGCGCCGCCCGGCAGCCAGGCGCAGGCGGTTCCCGGTGCGCGGATCCACCGGCCCCTCGAGGGGATCATAGGGCCAGTTGGCGACTTCGGATTCCAGGGTGAGCGGGCTCGACTCCGGAAGGGTGTCCTCGTCCTGCGACCCCGGATGGACCACGGCGGCGTGGGGCTTTCCGTCCGCTCCGTGTGCCAGCGGCTCAAGCTCCGCGAGGAACGGCGACATCTCCGCACGTCCCGCCCGGGATCCCACCCATGCTGCGCTCGAGACCCACAGCACATGCTTGGCCCTGGTGTACGCCACGTATGCGAGGCGGCGTTCTTCCGACTCCCCGTGGGCCTGGACTGCGGTTTTGAAGTCCTTCTCGGCATCCAGCCAGCCTTTTTGGTCCGGCTGGTCGAGGTCCCATTGCGGAAGGTCGGCCCGGTCCCCGCGGAGCGGCCAGGGCAGGGCCGCGGACCCGCTGCTCCAGCGGGAGTCCCTGTCGCTGGGAAAGGCCCCGGCGTTGAGCCCGGGAACAAAAACAACATCCCATTCCAGGCCTTTGGACGCGTGAACCGTGAGGAGCTGGACGGCTTCCCGGTTGACGTCGGAAGCCGGCGCTTCCAGGCCGTTTTCCTCGGCGGCCGCGGCCTCGAGCCAGGACAGGAAAGCCATGATATCCACCCGCTGGGACGTCCGCAGGAAACCTGCGGCCGCGTCCTGGAAGGCATCGAGGTTGCGGCGGGCCTGGTGGATGCTGATTCCCGGCCGTGCCGCCACCTCGATGTCCAGCAGCATGGCCCGCTCCACTTCACCCAGAAGGGTTGTGAGGTCATCACCGAGGTAGCTGCGGAGCTGCCGAAGCTCGGCTGACAGGCGGGCAAGCCTGCTGCGGGCCGCTGTGCTGAGTGACCGGCCGTTGGCGGACGTCCAGCCCTCCCGGGGCAGCCAGTCCAGGGCTTCCACCAGGCTGGCACCATCAGTCAGGTCTGCCTCGAGGACGGATTCGCTGTCCTCCTCCGGCTGCTCGTCAACGGACCCGTCACCGGGTCCCTGTGCGGCCTGTCCCCGCCGGCGTGCCAAGTGGCTTGACCAGTCACGCAGGGCCATCAGGTCTGCGGGGCCGATGCGCCAGCGTGCGCCGGCCAGGAGCCGCATCAGGGAATCGGAACGGCCGGGGTCTGCCAGGACCCGCAGGGTGGCCACGAGGTCAACGATCTCCGGGGTGTCCAGGAGTCCGCCGAGCCCCACGATTTCGTAAGGGATGCCCCGGGCCTCGAACTGGCGCCGGACAGTTTCCATCTGGGCGCGGCGCCGGCAAAGGACAGCGAGGGCCGGCGGTACAGGGGTTCCGTCCGGTTTTAGTTCAAAGTCGGTCACCCGGTACTTCAGGACGTCGTCGGCCAGCGCGGCTGCCTCGTCCACATCGGTGCCGAACCGTCCCAGGACCACAGTGCCGTCGACAGCGAACGGGCTGGGCTGCAATGGCGGAACATCCGCTGCCGCAGCCCCGGCCCCGCCGGCGGCGCTGCCTCCGCCTGCCGGCCCGCGGGCAGCGGCTGCGCGGCCCAAGGACTCGGACATCACGTTTGCTGCAGCCAGGATGGACCGCCCGTTCCGCCAGGCTGTGGTGAGGTAGGAGGTAGGTGCCGGAGCCCAGTTGCCGGTTGAGTCTGCGGGACCGGTGCGGACAGGGAACTCCCGGACGAAGTGGAAGAGCTGGCCGGCCGAGGCGCCGCGGAACCCGTAGATGGACTGGTTAGGGTCGCCCACCGCAGTCACTGCATGCCCGCCGCCGAAGAGCCGGGAGAAGAGCACCAGCTGCGCGTAGGACGTGTCCTGGAATTCGTCGAGCAGCACCACTTTGTACCGCTGCCGTTCCATCTGCGCCGCCAGGGGAACATCCTGCGCCACCTTGGCTGCGAGCGCTACCAGGTCTCCGAAGTCGAGGGCACCCCGTGCCCGCTTGGCCGCCGCATACCGGCCCACCATGTCCGCCACGCTGGCGCGGGTGCGCAGCATGCCGGCAAGCTCGGCCGCCGCCTGCGGTGGGTTCTTCTTTTTGCCCGCCATGTATGGCGCGGACTCGAATTCCGAAAGCCGGGCCATCAGCCAGGCTTCCACGTCCTCGGGTTCCTGGAGGTGCTCCGCGCATTCGCCGGCGAGTTGGATCACGGCCTTGACCAGGGTGGATTTTGCGGCACGGAAGTGGGCATATTCGCCGTCGTAGGCTTCCACCACTTCGCTGGCCAGCTGCCAGGCCTGGGCGCCGCCGAGGAGGACCACGTCCCGCTCCACGCCGAGCCGCAGGCCGTAGTCGGACACTATTCCGCTGGCGAAGGAGTGGTAGGTGGAGACCTTGGGCTCAAGGGAATCACTCGGGACCGGGTGCTCGGGGAACAGCTCGCGCCCGCCGTCCTGGCCGGCAAGCCGCTGCAGGGCAGCCAGCTTGGCCCGGATCCGCGACGCCAGTTCACCGGCCGCCTTCCGGGTGAACGTCACACCCAGGACTTCTTCCGGCCGTACCCAGCCGTTGGCCACGAGCCAGACCACACGGTCAGCCATGGTGGCAGTTTTACCCGACCCTGCTCCGGCAATGACCAGCCGCGGCGTGAGCGGCGAGCTGATGATGGCTGACTGCTCGGGAGTGGGGACGTTCTTCTCACCCAGCAGCTGGGAGAGCTCCTCCGGCGTGAACCGGGGTTCGGGCACCGTCTGCCCGTCAAGGCTTGGGTCCATGCTCATTCTGTGACCTGCCTTCCCCGCATACAGAGGGGACACACTTCCGGCAGCCGGCAGCCGTGGGCGCCGTGGCTCCCCTTCGAAGGGTCATGCCTCGCCTCGAATACGCTGCCGCCCATAACGGCGGCAGCCTCCCTCACCATGTCCATGGCCCAGTTCTCCTGCGGATCAAGTGGTTCCTGCTGCTGGATGCCGGGACTCTTGGCCCCCGTCCCCAGCTGGGCGAGGACTGCGCCGCCTGGGATATTGGCGGCACCGTCCTCCCCGTTGAATCCGCCTGCGAGGACTGCGGCCTGGTACGCGCCCAGCTGCGGATGCGCCGATAACTCGGCCTTACCCGGCTGGCGCTTACCTGTTTTGAGGTCGATGATGACCAGCCTGCCCTCGGAGTCGATTTCAAGACGGTCCACCTGCCCGCGGAGGACAGCGGCGCGGGCCGGCCCGTCATCAACTTCAACCTCCGGGAGGGCAACGTCGAAGTCCCGTTCCACACCCAGCAGGCTCCTGCCCTCACTCCGCATCACCAGCACATACTGGGCAAGCTTGCGCACCATCGCCTCAGCGCGCTGGTAGTCCAGCCGGCCCTCCCAGTTGTCCTTCATGCCCAGGGCAGGCCAGCGGCGGACCAGTTCGGCGACGTACTCTGCCCCGGACGCATCCGGAAGTTCCTGGGCGATGGCATGGACCAGCGTGCCCAGGCTCCTGGCGAAATCGGTGGCCGCCTCACCGCCGGCTGCCTGCACGAACCAGTCCAGCGGTGACTTGTGGACCGTCTCCACTTTCGACGGCGACACAAAGACCGTTCCGCCCGGCGGGACCACGGCTGCAGAGGATGTCAACGCCGGCAGCGCCCACCAGCTGTCCGGATGCGCCCCGGCCGCCGGCGGCTCCGCAGCCGCGAGCCCGGCGAGAACCGTCACAGCTTCCTGGGCCTCGGCCTCGTGCTTTCCGTCCAGCTGGGCGTACTGGCGGAGTTCGGCCACAAGCGCCCGCAGCGTCATGGGACGTTCCACCGGTGTGAAGGCTCTTCCCTCCTGGCCCGGATCCAGCGGTGCCACATAGTCCAGGAAGGACGAAGGCTGATCATCCTCCGAGGAGACGGCCGTGCAGATCAGGAGTTCGCGGGCCCGTGATACTGCGGTGGAGAAGCTGCGCAGTTCGTCGTAACGGATGTCCCGCAGCCGGCTGAGCGGATCCCGCCGCAGCGCATACCCGACTCCGTGCTCCACAGCATCGGCGTACAGGGTGCTGCCCAGAAGTTCGCCACGGAGCCTGGTGTTGGGCCACACCCCTTCCTGCAGACCCGCCACCAGGACCACCGGCCATTCCCGGCCGGCCGCACTTGCCGGCGTCATCAGCTCGACGGCGTCATCCACCTGGGCCCTGGCAGCCAGGGTGTCCATTGGCAGCTCCTGGTTCAACAGGTATTCCAGGAACTGCTCCGGCCCGGCACCCGGCACCTGGTCGACGTAGCGCTCCGCCGTGTGGAACAGTGCCATCATGGCGTCAAGGTCGCGGTCGGCCCGGGCTCCGTGCGGTCCGCCCGCAAGGGCTGTCTCTGTCCAGGCGGCAGCGAGCCCGGCGGCATTCCACAATGCCCACAGGACTGTTTCCGCGTTGGCGCCGGGTTCGGCGGCGGCCTTCCGCCCCGCCTGGATCATCCTTGCGGTACGGCGTGCGGCCCGGCCCTCCATGCCAAGTGTGGACAGGGCCCCGGGCTCCAGGAGAGCCTCCACGAGCAGGGTGTCGCTGCTGCGGCCCCCTCCCCCCAGAAGCTCTTCGCGCCGCAGCGATTGCCGCAGCCGGCGCAGCTCGATGGAGGTGGCGCCGCCCACCCGCGAGGTGAGCAGGGATACAGCCGTTTCCGGGGTCAGCAGGCCAGGATCAAGGGCAACGGCGAACGCGTCCAGCAGCGGACGCACTGCCACCTCATCCCGGACGGCAGACTCCGCCACGGGAACCCGCACAGGGATCCCCTGGCCGGACAGATACCGCTGCAGTTCGCTGACCTGTGCCCCGTTCCGCACTATCACTGCCATCTCGGACAGGTCCCGGCCGCGGTTGATGTGCTGGTCAAGGATCCGCTGGGCAACGTACCTGAGCTCGTGCACGGGGGACGGCACAAGGTGGGCTTCCACGGCTCCATGCGGCCGGCCCTCCACCGGGTCGAGCCGCCTGGCCAACTGTCCTCCGGCCCGCTGCGAGATCCGGGCGGCAACCCCCAGCCACGCTTCGGCCAGCTCCGGCGCGTGCCGGTGCGCGTACCGGAGGGGACGTTCGAGGACCGGCGCATCCGGCGAGAGCAGCCGCGGAAGTTCAGCCACCAGATCCGGCCGGGCGCCCCGGAACCCCTGGACCACGGTGTCCGGCGAGGAGGCCACATAGCAGTCCTTCCCGCGGGCGATGTCGGCGAGGAGCTCGAAGACGGCGGGGTTGGCTTCCTGGACGTCATCCACCACGATCAGCTGCAATCGCTCGCGTTCGGCGGCCAGGAAGTCAGGGGCGTCCTGGAAGACGTGGCGGGCGGCGGTGATAATGCCGGCAGGATCAAAAGCCTCAGGCATGCGCAGGTCAAGGACGTCGCGGTACTCCGCGTAGAGCGCGGCGGCAGCCGTCCAGTCCGGCCTGTCGCATTGCCTGCCCAGGTCAGCGAGGTCCGGGGCGGTCAGGCCGGATTCGATGACCCGGTCGAAGAGTTGGCGGACCTCGTGGCGGAAGCCGCGCGTCTCCAGGGCGCCGGCGAGATCGCCCGGCCAGGGCAGCTCCAGTTCCGGCAGGCTGTGGCCTTCGAGGAGTTCCTTGATGATGAGGTCCTGCTCCGGTCCGGAGAGAAGCCGGGGCGGCCGGGCAAGGGGCAGCACTCCTTCGGCTTTGGCACGGCGGATCACGTCAAAGGCGTAGGATGCCCACGTTCTGGCGGGGGTGGTGCTGAGGCTTCTGTCCAGCCGGGCCGTGAACCGGTCGCGCAGGGAATCGGCTGCGAGCCTGCTGGGGGCCAGGATCAGCATGCGTTCAGGATCCACGCCATCACGGAAGACCCTTGCGACGGCAGCTTCAATGAGGACAGTGGTTTTGCCCGTTCCCGGTGCCCCCGGCACCAGGACAGGCCCGGATCCGTGCGCGACGTCCACGGCTGCCTGTTGATCGGACGTCAGTAACGGGGCGTCAGCGCGGAGGTGACGCGGCGGCAGGAGCCGGAGCCCCGCGAAGCCTGGGGCACCCTGGTGCCCGGCGTCCCGAGGCAGGATGCCGTCGTCGTGCACGGCTCCGGGCAGGGCATCAAGGCCGGCGTCAGGCTCTGCCTGTTCGCGGTACTCGTCGCGTGGACCTGTAAAAGGAACTGTTACTGTCACGCCGACATTCCATCATCAGCCACCGACAATTGCCGGAGCCCGCGCTCAAGCTGGGCCGCAATTGCGTCGATGTGCTCAAAGTCTCCATCGGTCGGCGCCCACCGCGCGGCCGCGAGGTCCACGCGCCAGGAGCCCTCCCCTGTCCGCAGGTAGGCCTCATATGCGCCAAGGAGGGCCGTTCCCTCCTGCCGGTAGTGGCGGAGGGCTTCCGCAAGATGGCCTTCGGGAGCGTGTCCGCTGGCCTTGAGAATCCGCCACCATGGGACGCCGCTGCCGTAGTGGCTCATGACCGAGCCAACCTGCCTGGGCCCGCCCGAACCCAGGAGTTCGGCGACGTCGCCGTAGGAGACTGCGGACCCTGGCGGAACCAGCTTCACGATGGCCAGTACCGCCTCAACATACTCAATCCGCATTGATCCAATGTTAGCTGCAGTGGCGCTCCCGGGAATTGTCGGTGGCCCCCGTTAGCGTTGAAATATGAGTACCTGGAACACCCTTCCCCGCGCAGCCTTCGACCTCGAAACCACCGGCCGCAACTCGCGTGCGGCCCGGATCGTCACCGCATCGGTCACGGTGGTGGACCACAAGGGAGACGTCATCACCGAACACGAGTGGCTGGCGGACCCGGGGGTTGAAATTCCCACCGAAGCCAGCGATGTCCACGGCATCACCACCGAACAGGCCAGGCGTGACGGCAGGCCTGCCCACGAGGTGACGCAGGAGCTCGCGGCCGTACTGCAGGGACTGTTCGACGACGACGTACCCGTTATCGCCTTCAACGCCAGCTACGACTTCACAGTGCTCGCAGCCGAATCAGCGCGTTACGGGGTTCCGCAGCTGACCCGGTTTCCGGTCCTGGATCCCTACATCATGAACAAGCAGGTGGACCGCTACCGCAAGGGCAAGCGCACCCTCACGGCGTTGTGCGAGGAGTACGGTGTGGTCCTGGACAATGCCCACACTTCAGCCGCTGATGCACTGGCAACCCTCCGGGTCCTGGACGCCATGGCCGGCAAGTTTCCCAAACTCAGCATGCCGGCCAGCCAGCTGCACCAGCTGCAGGTGGACTGGGCCGGGAGCCAGGCGGCGGATTTCCAGGGCTACCTCCGCAAGACCAAGCCCACTGCCGTCATTGAAGGCGACTGGCCCGTGCTTCCACCCCAGGATGCCAGCACTGGCGGCTTCTAGGAGGGCCGTTTTCTCCGCGAGATATCAGTCACATCGCTTAATAAGTTTGCTGACTTTTGCCTTACCGAATTCGCTGCAGGCCTGCCCTGGCACTGCTCACGAGCGTCGATGCAGGGCTTCTGACGAATTTCCTTCTGTAAAGCAGCAAGAAGTGCGTCAGTTCTTCATCTAACGGGTACAAAACGCCGTAGTGAGACAATAAAGTTTTGCGGTCACCCCTGCCCTGGCCTTGCTTGACCAGCACCGGGCAGGTGCCAGGCGCCACCAGCGCAGCCTTGCGGCCCGGTTGACTTATGACTCAATGAAAGCGACAACCTGATGAAAATCAAAGCGATGAAGTGGCTGACAACCGCTCCCGTGGCAATCGCCCTGGCGGTTTCCCTGGCAGCGTGCGGTTCAGGATCTGCCGAGCCGAGCGGAACGCCCACGGATGCCCTCGCGGGCAGCGACCAGCAGACGCTGGACAAGTACACCACCGCCAGCGTCACCCCGATCGACCAGATCGACAAGACCAAGCTTGGCCTGAACACTGAAGGCAAGCTCGAGGTAGGCACCCTCTCGGATGCCCCGCCGAACATCTTCATTGACCCCTCGGGCAAGTTCACCGGCTACGACAACGAACTGCTGCGCGCCATCGCCGGCAAGCTCGGCCTCGAGGTCGAATTCGTTGCCACGGACTTCTCCGCCCTGCTCTCCCAGGTTTCCACCAAGCAGTTCGACGTCGGGTCCTCCTCCATCTCCACCACGGATGCCCGCCGCCAGAACGTCGGCTTCACCAACGGTTACGACTTCGGCTTTATGGCCGTCGTCGCCAAGACCGACAGCGGCATCAAGGGCTTTGCGGACCTGAAGGGCGATCTGCGCATCGGTGTGGTCCAGGGCACCGTCCAGGATGACTACGTCACCAACACCCTCAAGCTCGAGCCGATCCGTTTCCCGGACTACGCCACTGTTTACGCCAACGTGCGAAACGGCCAGGTTGATGCCTGGGTGGCCCCGTCGCAGCAGGCCACCGGCCAGGTCAAGGAAGGCGACGGCACCGCCATCGTCGAATCCGTCGTCAACACGCAGAACTTCACTGCCTACGCCGTGGCCAAAGACAACCAGCCGCTGATCGACGCGCTGAACTCCGGCCTGGACGCTGTCATCGCCGACGGAACCTGGACCAAACTGACCAAGGAATGGTACCCGGACCGCGAGATGCCGACCGACTGGAAGCCGGGCAGCAAGGCCGCCACGGTTCCCCAGAGCTGATTGAGCCGGGACGTTCATGGATCTCTTGGACCAGCTGGCTGACACCTTCTTCAACTGGGAGGAAATGGCCAAAGTCATTCCCGCCCTGCTTATGGTGGGTTTGCCCAACACCCTGATATTGGCCGTTGCCTCCGGCATCCTCGGCTCCCTGCTGGGACTCGGCCTGGCCATGATGGGGATCTCGCGCAACGCGGGAGCCCGTTGGGTGGCACGCATCTACACCGATATTTTCCGCGGCCTTCCGGCCATCCTGGTGATCCTGGTCATCGGCATCGGGCTCAGCCCTATCGCCCGGGAAATTACCGGATCGAGGAACCCCTACCCGCTGGGCATCCTTGCACTGACGCTGATCGCGGCCGCCTACATCGGTGAGATTTTCCGCTCCGGCATCCAGAGCGTGGAGAAGGGGCAGCTGGAGGCATCGCGGGCGTTGGGATTCAGCTACGGCAGTTCGATGCGCCTCGTGGTGGTGCCGCAGGGCATCCGGCGCGTGCTGCCCGCACTGGTGAACCAGTTCATCTCGCTGCTGAAGGATTCCTCGCTGGTGTTTATGCTCGGCCTCGCTGCTTCCGACCGGGAGATCTTCCGGATCGGCAACGACGCCATGGCGAACACGGGAAACCTCTCACCATTGGTGGCAGCCGGGGTGCTCTACCTGATCCTGACCGTCCCGCTCACCCACTTCGTGAACTTCATCGACCACCGGCTGCGTACCGGCAAGCCGGAAAAGAAGGAACCGGATGAGCTGGCAGCACCTATCGGCAAGGGGGCACAGGCATGACGGAATTCGCTTCCGGAACCCTGACCGGCAAGAACCTGCACCTCTCGTTCGGCCATAACCATGTTCTGCGCGGCATTGACCTGCACGTGGAGAAGGGCACCACGGCTTCGGTGATCGGCCCGTCCGGTTCCGGCAAGTCCACGCTCCTTCGGGTGATGAACCGGCTGATTGAGCCGGACCAGGGCGACATCCTCCTCGATGGCCGCTCAGTCCTGAAGGACAACCCGGACGAGCTCCGGCAGCGGATCGGCATGGTGTTCCAGCAGTTCAACCTGTTCCCGCACAAAACAGTGGTGGAGAACGTGTCCCTGGCGCTGCGCAAGCTGCGCAACCTGCCCAAGGACCAGGCCCGTGCCGAGGCCCTGGAGCAGTTGGACCTGGTGGGCCTGAGGCACAAGGCCGATGCCCGCCCGGCCAACCTCTCCGGCGGCCAGCAGCAGCGCGTTGCGATTGCCCGCGCACTGGCCATGAAGCCGGAAGTGATGTTCTTTGACGAGGCCACCTCCGCGCTGGACCCCGAACTGGTCAAGGGTGTCCTCGCGCTGATGACCGACCTCGCAAAGGGCGGCATGACCATGGTGGTGGTAACCCACGAAATGGGCTTCTCCCGCAACGTGTCGGACATAGTGACGTTTATGGATGCCGGTGTGGTGGTGGAGTCGGGTCCGCCCGAGAAGATCTTCAGCGCCCCGGAAACCGAGCGCCTGAAGGGCTTCCTCTCGGACGTCCTGTAACTCCTGGAGCATCAAAGGAAAATCCCCGGTTGCGGAATGCAACCGGGGATTTCCTTTTGTCCGCGCCTAGATGGCATGTACCGGCAGTTCCACGCTGCGGGATTGCCGTTAACTGCCACCTCGCGGAGTTTAAACGGACGACGGCGGGACGCGCCCTGGTCTCTAGCCTTGGGCGGCTGCGGCAGCCTTCGCGGCGGCGGGCAGGGCGTCGAAGATCCGGTTCATGGCCGCGTCATCGTGCGCGGCGGACAGGAACCAGGCTTCAAAGACGGACGGCGGCAGGTAGACGCCGGATTCCAGCATGGAGTGGAAGAACGGCGCGTACCGGAAGGCTTCCTGTGCCTGGGCGTCGGCGTAGTTGTGGACGCCGCGGGCCGAGGTGCCGAAAGCCACCGAGAACAGGTTCCCGGCGAACTGGATGGAGTGGTCCACTCCCGCGGCGTCCAAGGCATTGGACAGGGCCGAGGACAGTTCCAGCGAACGGACATCGATGAAGGAGTAGACGTCGCGGGTGGCATGGGTCAGGGTAGCGACGCCGGCAGCCATGGCTACCGGGTTTCCGGAAAGGGTGCCCGCCTGGTACACGGGGCCAATGGGGGCGAGGTAGTCCATCACGTCGGCACGCCCGCCAAGGGCCGCCGTCGGCATTCCTCCGCCGATGACCTTGCCGAAGGTGAGCAGGTCCGGTGTCCACGGCTCGGCCGCATCCGCCGCGCCGCCGGTGAGGCCCCAGTAGCCGGAGTAGCCGGTGCGGAAGCCGGTGAGGACCTCGTCCACAATCAGCAGCGCGCCGTGCTCCCGGGTGATGCGGGACAGGCCGAGGTTGAAGCCTTCCTCCGGCGTGACCACACCCATGTTGGCCGGTGCCGCTTCGGTGATGACGGCGGCGATGTTCGGGCCGTGGGTAGCGAAAGCTTCCTTGACGGCGGCGAGATCGTTGTACGGCAGCACCAGGGTTTCGGCGGCGGTGGCTTCGGTGACGCCTGCGGAACCCGGCAGGGCGAGCGTTGCCACGCCCGAGCCCGCGGCGGCGAGAAGGCCGTCCAGGTGGCCGTGGTAGCAGCCGGCGAACTTGATGATCAGGTTGCGGCCGGTGAAGCCGCGGGCCAGCCGGACAGCGGTCATGGTGGCTTCGGTGCCGGTGGAGACCATCCGGAGGCGTTCGACGGCGGGCACGCGTTCCTTGACGATTTCCGCCAGGTTCGCCTCGTCCGGGGTGGATGCGCCGAAGGAGAGGCCGCGGTCCACAGCGGCGTGGACGGCGTCCAGCACGGCGGGGTGTGCGTGGCCGAGCAGCGCCGGGCCCCAGGAACAGACCAGGTCCACGTATTCCTTGCCGTCAGCGTCCGTCAGGTACGGGCCCTTGGCTGAAACCATAAAGCGCGGCGTGCCGCCCACGGACCCGAAGGCGCGGACCGGCGAGTTCACCCCGCCCGGCATCAGCTGGCGGGCGCGGTCGAAGAGTGCCTCGTTGCGAGGATTGCTGGAAGTCATGGATCCTATTCTCTCAGTTAGCCGGCAGCTCAGGTGCCGAGCAGTTCCGCAACGCGGGGCGCCACGGCAGTACCCAGCAGCTCGATGGAGCGCATCATCGCGGAGTGCGGCAGCGGGCCGTTGCTGTACTTGAAGTCGAAGCGGTCCACGCCCAGGTTCTGCTTGAGCTGGACGATTTTTTGCGCCACGGTTTCCGGCGACCCGACATAGAGGGCGCCCTCCGGAGCGCACAGGGCCTCGAACTCGCCCCGCCCGGCTGGTCCCCAGCCGCGTTCTGCTCCGAGTTTGTTCCGCAGCTTCAGCCAGTGCGGGAAGAGTTCCTCGCGGGCCTGTTCGTCGGTGTCGGCCACGTGGCCCGGCGAGTGCGTGGCGACCTGCTGCATCGGGTGGCCGTACTTCGCCATGGCCTCCCGGTACAGGTCCACCAGCGGCCGGAAGCTGCGCGGCTGCCCACCGATGATCGCGAAGATGATGGGGTAGCCGTACTGCGCGCAGCGGAGCACGGATTCAGGCGTGCCGCCCACGCCGATCCAGGTGGGCAGCAGGTGGTGTTCCAGGGGCGGGTACACGCTCAGCCCGGCGAGGGCGGGCCTGGTGCGGCCCTCCCAGTGCACCGGCTTCTGCGCCCGCACCTTGTCGAACAGTTCGAGCTTCTCTTCGAACAGGACCTCGTAGTCGGCCAGGTCCAGTCCGAACAGCGGGAAGGATTCGATGAAGGAGCCCCGTCCCAGCATCACCTCGGCCCGCCCGTTGGAGAGGGCGTCCACGGTGGCAAATCGCTGGAATACCCGGATGGGATCATCGGAGCTCAGGACCGTGACGGCCGAACCGAGGCGGATCCGGGTGGTCCGGGCCGCGGCCGCAGCCAGGAAGACCTCGGGCGCGGACACCGCATAGTCCTTGCGGTGGTGCTCCCCCACCCCAAAGGCGTGAAGTCCGACGGCGTCCGCCAGTTCCGCCTGTTCCAGCAGCTGGCGCAGCACCCGGGCATGCGGCTGAGGGCTGCCGTCGGGGTTCTCGCCAACGTCGCCGAAGGTGTTCAACCCCAACAGGATCCGCTCAGGGCCCACCGGCGCTGTGGGGCTGGCCGGGACTTCGCTCATCAGGACTCCTTCAGCCAGCCGGCCAGTTCGGCGGCCCAGTAGGTCAGGACCATGTGGGCCCCCGCACGCCGGATGCCCAGCACCGATTCCGTGATGGCTGCACGGCGGTCGATCCAGCCGTTGGCGGCGGCAGCCTCGATCATCGCGTACTCCCCCGAAATCTGGTAGGCGGCCACCGGGACCGGGCTCATGGCGGCCACATCGGCAACGATGTCCAGGTAGCTCATGGCCGGCTTCACCATCACCACGTCCGCTCCCTCAGCGAGGTCCAGTTCCACCTCCCGGAGAGCTTCGGTCCGGTTGCCGGCGTCCATCTGGTAGGTCCGCCGGTCACCCTTGAGCTGCGAATCCACCGCTTCCCGGAACGGGCCGTAGAAGGCCGATGCGTACTTAGCGGCATAGGCAACAACCGAGGTGTTGGTGTGCCCGGCCCGGTCCAGTGCCTGCCGGATGGCGGCCACCTGGCCGTCCATCATGCCGGAGGGGCCAAGCATGTGGGCGCCGGCGTCGGCCTGTGCCACAGCCATCCGGGCGTAAATCTCAACAGTGCGGTCGTTGTCCACGTAACCGTCGGCGTCGAGCACCCCGCAGTGGCCGTGGTCCGTGAACTCGTCCAGGCACACGTCGCTCATGATCACCAGGTCGTTGCCGACCTCCGCCCGGACATCCCGGATGGCCTTGTTCAGGACTCCCTCAGGATCGAGGGAGGCGGTCCCCTCCGCGTCGCGGGTTTCGGGGATGCCGAACAGCATGATTCCGCCCAGGCCCAGCTCAACGGCTTCCGCCGCGGCCCTTTTCAGCGTGTCAGTGGTGTGCTGCACAACCCCGGGCATCGACGTGATGGGGTTGGGTTCGGCCAGGCCCTCACGGATGAAGGCGGGAAGGATCAGCTCGGCCGGCGCCAGCCGGGTTTCGGCGGTCAGCCGCCGCATGGCCGGAGTCGTGCGCAGGCGGCGGGGGCGTTGGCTCGGAAATGTCATGTTCGACGTCCTTCACGTTGTCTCTGGAATGTGTTCGTACCCGCCGGCGGCTGTCCGCAACGTGGCGTGCCTCGGCCCGTCAACCCGGGGCGAGCGCCGTTTCGACCGCGGCCACCAGACCCTGCGGCGTTGGCTCTGCGGCGATGGCCGCCACGGGAAGGCCAAGCGCGGCGGCCTGCTCCGCCGTCGACCGTCCAATCGCCACCAGCCGGCAGCCGTGGAGCGGCGAGAGCGCATGGATCCGCCGCACGGCACTGGGCGAGGCGGCCACTACCGCGTGGATGAGTCCGGCAGCGATGTCCGCGGCCGCCGCTTCCGGCGCCAGCAGGGAGTACGACGGCGGCACCTGGCCGGGTCCCGCGTCCTCCGCCGGGATGGCGAGCCTGCGCTCCGCTGCCGCCGGGTACTCGACGGTGCGGTAGGCGGTGACTGCCGTGACGAGGCAGCCTGCCGCCCTCAGCCCTTCGGCGAGGCGCGCCGGCGCGATGTCCGCCTGGGGCAGGAGGACCTTCCCGGCACCGGCCGGCCATACCTCCAGGAGCCCAGCTGCCGACTGTTCGTCCCGGGGCGTCAGTTCCACCGGCAGGCCGGCGGTTTCCAGCAGCCGCCGGGTCGCCGGTCCTACGGCTGCGATCCGGGTGCCGGCGGGGATCCACTGCCGCAGGCTGAGGCCGCGTTCGGCGGCCTTGGCCAGCAGGACATGCACTGTGGTGGCGCTGGTGACCACCAGCCAGTCGAAGGCTCCGGCGCCCAGGGCGTCGCAGGCCACGTCCAGCGAATGCTGGTCCGCGGCGCGTTCAAAGTCGATCAAGGGCAGCAGCACTGCCTGCGCGCCCGCCTCGTGGAGGGCCGCCACCAGCGGCAGCGATCGTTCCGGGCTCCGGGTGATCAGGACACGGACCCCGTCAAGCGGCTTGCCGGGCATGCTCAACAACCCCCGCGGGCTGGGTTCCGGTGGCGTGAAAGCAGTCCCATGGCGGGCTCAGGAAGCCTGCAGGTCTGCGATGTCGGCGGCACCGGCGGCCAGGAGGACCTCGGCGAGTTCGATGCCCAACAGAGTGGCGCCCACTTCCGTCAGGCCGTCGGTTGCCCGCTTGTCCCTGACCGACGCGGTGCCGTCCACCGCGCACACCACGGCTTCAAGGTGGAGCATGCTGCCCTTGCGGTAGGCGTACGCGCCTACCGGGGCGGCGCAGCCTGCTTCGAGGCGGGCGAGCAAGGCACGTTCGGCAGTGACAGCCAGCCGGGTGTCCGGGTCATCAAGGGCGGCCAGCGCCTGGGCCAGGACTTCCTTGGACCCTTCGCTGGAGCCCGGGCGCGGCGGAGCGTCCGCGGTGCGGCATTCGATGGCCAGCGAGCCCTGCCCTGCGGCGGGAAGCATCACGTCCGTTTCGAGGAACTCGCTGACGGCGTCCAGCCGGCCGATCCGTTCCAGCCCGGCCGCGGCCAGGACTACGGCGTCGAGGTCGCAGGACTTGCCCGGAACCACCTGGTCCGCGGTGTTGCCCGGCAGCCCGGGCACCCTGCCAAGCCGGGTGTCCACGTTGCCGCGGATGTCCTTGATGTCCAGGTCCGGGCGGGCGGCGCGGAGCTGGGCGGCGCGCCGGGGTGAACCGGTCCCGACAGTAGCTCCGGACGGGAGATCGGCGAGCTTGAGCCCGTCGCGGGCACACAGGACATCGCGGACGTCCACCCGCTTCGGAGTGGCCGCCAGGCTGAGCCCCACTGCGGCGCCGGTGGGCAGGTCCTTGAGCGAATGGATCGCCACGTCGCACTCGCTGCGCAGCAGCGCATCGCGCAGGGCGGCGACGAAAACGCCCGTGCCGCCCATCTGGGACAGGGAACCGGTGAGGACGTCGCCATCGGTCCTGATGTGGACAAGCTCCACGGGGAAGCCTCCGACGGCGGCGAGCTGGTCCGCCGTCTGCTGCGTCTGGGTGAGCGCGAGCTTGCTGGCGCGGGTTCCGATGCGGACCGTCACGGCTGCGGCGCTCCCCCGGCAGTATGGGACGCGGCCGCGGCCTGGCCTGCAGCTGTTTCGCCCGGGTAGGGATCGTGGCCCGTGCCCACGGTGGTGTCCGCTCCGGCGATGGTGGGCTTTTCCCCGCGGAAGTTCGCGCAGCATCCCGGCCGGCACACGTCGTACCAGGGACCAAGGGCGGTTACGGCGGGACGCTCGCTGATGTTGTTGGCCACGGTCCGCTCGGAAATCAGGTCCACGAGGCCGTTGACGAACTTGCGGTGCGTGCCGGGGGTGGGCACCCGGGTGGCGGCAAGGCCAAGGTTGGCGCAGGTTTCCAGCGCTTCGGTGTCCAGGTCCCAGACGACTTCCATGTGGTCGCTGACGAACCCGAGCGGCACAATAACAATGCCCTTGACGCCCTGGCCGGCCAGTTCCTCGATGGCGTCGTTGATGTCCGGCTCCAGCCACGGCACGTGCGGGGCTCCGGACCGGGACTGGTACACCAGGGACCAGGGGGCGGTCAGGCCCGTTTCCTCTTCGACGCGCTGCATCACTGCGGCGCCGGTGGCAAGGTGCTGGGCGACGTAGGCCGAACCCTCTTCGAATTCGCGCGGTTCACCCTCTGAGCGGCCCGCCGCTTCGGCGTCCCGCGTGGGG
This sequence comes from Arthrobacter sp. Soil_C_49, assembly GCF_057656635.1. Taxonomy (NCBI): domain Bacteria; kingdom Bacillati; phylum Actinomycetota; class Actinomycetes; order Micrococcales; family Micrococcaceae; genus Arthrobacter; species Arthrobacter sp. Soil_C_49. The sequence continues at coordinate 455,957 of NZ_JBDGJZ010000002.1, read as the reverse complement.
ATGGAGTGGGTGGCAAACAGGATCTGGACCGGCGCGTCGGGGGTGCCTGCGGCGGCGAGCTCTTCGCGGACGGAAACCAGGCCGGCGGCGGTGCCTTCGATGAAGGGTTCCACGAAACCGGGGTGGTCGAAGTACTGGCGCACCTTGTCCACCTCGAGCCGGCCGTCCAGGCCGGTTTCGGTCAGCGCCATGCCGATGTCCTCGCGGTACTGGCGGCAACTGGAGTAACAGGAGTAGGCACTCGTGGTGACCATCAGGAGGCGGCGGTGGCCGGCGTCGTAAGCGTCCTGCAGGGTCTGCGGGATGTACGGTGCCCAGTTGCGGTTGCCCCACAGCACGGGCAGTTCGATGCCGCGTGCGGCCAGTTCAGCCTCGAGGGCCGCCTTGAGCTCACGGTTCTGCTGGTTGATGGGGCTGATGCCGCCATTGGCCCGGTAGTGGTGTGACACTTCCTCGAGCCGCTCGTCCGGGATGCCGCGGCCGCGGGTGACGTTGCGGAGGAACGGGATCACGTCCTCCTGGCCCTCGGGCCCGCCGAAGGAGGCAAGCAGGACGGCGTCGTAGTTCTTCGGCGCCATCCGTCCCGCCTCCGTGACGGGGTTTACGGCGGTAACTTCGGCCGGATCCCGGGCTTCGAGCGGGCTCATGCGAGCACCTCGGCAACCTCTGCGGCGGAAATGCGGCGGCCGGTGTAGAAGGGGATTTCCTCCCGGACGTGGTTGCGTGCCTCTGTGGCGCGCAGGTGGCGCATGAGGTCCACCAGGTCCACAAGCTCGGGCGCCTCCAGCCCCAGGATCCATTCCCAGTCGCCCAGGGCGAAGGAGGAAACGGTGTTGGAGATGACCTGCGGGAAGTCGCGGCCCAGCAGCCCGTGGTCGCGGAGCATCTTGCCGCGCTCGGCCTCGGGCAGGATGTACCACTCGTAGGAACGGACGAACGGGTAGACGCAGAGCCATTCCGCCGGTGCGACGCCCCGGGAGTACGCGGGTGTGTGGTTCTTGGCGAACTCGGCTTCGCGGTGGACGCCCATGGCGGACCAGACGATCTCGGTTCCGGCGAAGAGAGTGCTGCGGCGGATGTCCCGGATTGCCTGCTGAAGGGCTTCGGGCTTGGGACCGTGGAGCCACACCATCACATCCGCGTCTGCGCGCATTGCGGAGACGTCATAGCTGCCGCGGTGTGTCACGCCGCCCTGGGCCAGCCGTTCGAGCAGCGCTTCGAAGTCGCCGGCAGCGTCAGCGCTGCGGATCAGGGTTTCGGAGCGCTTAAAGACCGTCCAGAGGGTGAAGAACTGCTCGGCTGATTCTTCGGTTTTAGTGACAGATTCGGCAGAAGTGTGGCTCATGGTTACAAGTTTGCCCCTTCGTACCCGCCAAGTCGAAACCAGCGAGTTCTACAACGCGTAGAAGTGGTTAAAGTCACAGCAGCGTTCACTCTGAACCGGCCGCGGCTGGTCCTAGGGGTTCCGCAGCCGGAAAAAGACCAGTCCCGCCGCTCCGGCGACTCCCACGAGTCCCGAGCCGAGCCACACCAGGGCGCTCTTCGGCTCCGGCTGCGCATTCAGCTCTGCGCTGCTCCGCACGCTTTTGCCATGCGCTCCTGCACCATAGGAAGGGGCCCATTCCGAGTTGGCCTGCGGCACTGCATAAACCGGCAGATACGCGGCATTCCCCGCGGCCGCCGCACTGGGCGCAGTTCCTGCAGAGGTTTCAGTTCCGGACGTTTCCTGCCCGCCTGGCAGCTGCCCGGCATTGGATCCGGTCTGGCCGTTCAGAGCAGCCGCACCAGCAGGGGCTTCCTGCGTGCCTGGGACCTGCACGGCAGGGGCACCGGGAGTCGGGGTTCCGGCGGCCGGAGTTCCAGCCGCCGGGCTCGCCGCTTTGGCTGATGCCGGGACCGAAGCCTGGGCCGGGCTGGAGGACGCAGTAGCCGGAGACGTTCCCGGCGATGCCGGGCCCGAGCCCGCAGGGGACGTGGCAGGCCGGGTTGCCGGCGGCGTGGCGACTGGCGCATCAGCAGTCGGAACAGGCGAAGGCGTGGGGGTTGCCGGCCGGGAACCGGGCGACAGCGTGGCGGTGATTGCCGGCAGGAGGGCTGAAGGAACCGCAGATGCCGAAGCGGAAGGACTGACGGCGGGGCGGTCACCGGGTTTGCCGTTACCGCCGGCCTTGGGGTTCTTGTCGCGGTTCTGGCCGGGTGCATCCTCGCGTCCATGTTGGCCTGTCAGCGAGGCCACCACGGGCAGGGACTTGGTGTCCACAGCCGGGGTAGCGGAATCTCCGGGATCCGGTGTTCCTTCCTCGGCTTGGGACGCCGAGGCGCCTGTTGACAGAACCAGTACCGCTCCGATTGCCGCGGCTGCAGCGCCGCGCCGGATTCCCCCATGGATACCAGTCCGGGACATTGAAAACTCGGACTTGTGTTGGACCATAGTTATCGACCCTAACCATGCGGCGAGGCGAAACGAAAGCCGGCGGAAGCCCTCAAAGCCGGCCCGGAAAAGGTCCGTTCACGGGACACGCCGCGCTGACCAGTAACAACGTTCAGGCGCTGAGCTTGCGGATTTGTTTCAGTGTGTCGGACACCACGGCGGCGAGTCCGTTGCCGGCCACCCAGCCGCCCACCACGGCGAGGCCGCCGGCCGCACTGCAGGCTTCCCTGATGGCGGCCACCCGGGCACGGTGTCCCACGGCGGCAAACGGGAGGGATCCGGGCCACCGGACAACATCCCAGTCCACAACGTCCTGCCGGGTGATGGAAACGCCCAGCAGTGCCGAGGCATCGGCCAGTGACGCGGCGAGGAGTTGGTCAGCTGTATCAAGGGCTGTATCAAGGACGGCGGGCTCACTGCCCATACCGTCGACGCGCCCGTAGGAGAGCCGCAGGACGTGCCGCCCGGGACCCGCTGCTTCCGCGAGCCAGTCCCATTTGCCGGTCGCATGGGTGAGGGCCTTGGCCCTGATACCGGGAGTTTGCGGCGCCACGAGGATGCCCGTGCCGCGCGGGCGGCGGTCAAGGTCAGGTTTGTCCAGGCCCAGGGTGACAAGCTGTACGTCCGGCCCCGGAGCAGGCTTCTTGCCGGCGATCGCAGGGACCGCTGCTTCGAGCAGCCCGACGGCGGCCGGACCGTCCACCGCTACTGCCAGCAGGCCGGCGTCGTACGTTTCTGCGGCGGCGCCCACGCGCCATCCTTCAGGTGTCCTGGCCACCGAAACCGCGCGTGTGCCGGACAGGAGTGCGACGCCCCGGGCGCGGAGATCACTGACCAGCGCGCTGACCAGCGTATGCATGCCGCCTTCCAGGCCGGCGACGGCGGAGCCTGCCTTGGCGGGTCCGGCGCTGTTGCGCCGCTGGGCAGCTACGGCGGAGGCCAGCGAGCCGTGCCTGCGGAGTCCTTCGCGGAGTCCCGGTGCGACCATGTCGACGTCGAGCAGGGCCGGGTCAGCGGAGTGGACGCCTCCTACTACCGGCGCCACCAGCCGCTCAAGGACGCGGCCGCCCATCCTTGCCTTGACCAGCGCGGCCACGCTGACAACGTCCGCGGCGGCGCCGATGGAGGCGGGCAGGACCCTGTCCAGCGACGCCCGCAGGGAGCCAACCAGTCCCAGGGAGCGGCGCACTTCGGGATCCCAGGGGTTGGCCGGGATGCCCAGGACACCGGTTTTGGGAAGTTCGCGGGGGCCGTCCGGAAGCTGCACCCAGGCGCCGCCGGGCCGGGGTTGGACAATCTTTCCGGAGAGGCCCAACTCGCCGGCAAGGGCGGCGACGGCGTCGGACCGGGTGGCGAAGGACTCGGCTCCACTGTCCAGGGTGAGGCCGGCCACCACATGGCTGCCCACGCAACCACCCCACTCGTGCCCCGCTTCCAGGACGGTTACCCGGTGTCCGGCAGCGGCAAGTTCCCGGGCGGACAACAGCCCTGAAATCCCCCCGCCCACCACCAGGGCGTCCAGAGCCGCGGCGGAGTTGGCGTCCACGGTTTACTCCGGGGAGATGGAGTGGATGAGCTCTACAACCCGGGTCAGGACGGCGGGATCGGTTTCCGGGGGGACGCCGTGGCCGAGGTTCAGGACGTGGCCCGGTGCCGCTGAGCCGGCCTTGATGACAGCGCGGACGTGGGCCTCGAGGATCTCCCACGGGGCCGACAGCAGGGCGGGATCGATGTTGCCTTGCAGCGGGACGGAGCCGCCGAGCCGCCGGTTGGCTTCGTCCAGCGGAAGCCGGTAGTCAACCCCCACCACGTCAACGCCAACATCGCGCATGGCCACCAGGAGCTCGGAGGTGCCCGTGCCGAAGTGGATCAGCGGCGCACCAAGGTGCCGCACATGGTCAAGGGCGCGCGCGGAGGCAGGGGCCACGTACCTGGTGTAGTCGGCCAGGCCCAGGGAACCCGCCCAGGAATCGAAAAGCTGGCCGGCAGAGGCACCCGCCTCGAGCTGCGCACGAAGGAACATCCCGGAAGCGTCAGCGGCCCAGTTGGCCAGGGCGCTCCACGTCTCGGGGTCCGCGTGCATCATGGTCCGGGGGCCGAGGTGGTCCCGGGAGGGCTTGCCCTCCACCATGTAGGCCGCCAGAGTGAACGGTGCGCCGGCGAAACCGATCAGGGGTGTCTTGCCGAGTTCGGCCACCGTGAGGCGCACAGCCTCGCGGATCGGTTCCAGAGCCTCCCACGTCAGCTGCGGCAGGGCGGCGACGTCGGCCGCTGTCCGGACCGGCTTGTCCAGGACCGGTCCGACGCCGGGAACGATGTCCACGCCGACGCCAGCCAGCTTCAGGGGGATCACGATGTCCGAAAAGAAGATACCGGCATCCACGTCATGGCGGCGGACGGGCTGCAGCGTAATTTCCGAGGCCAGTTCCGGCTGGAGGCAGGAGTCCAGCATGGCGACGCCTTCGCGGACCTTCAGGTATTCCGGAAGGGAGCGCCCTGCCTGCCGCATGAACCAGACGGGGCGCCGGGACGGTTTGCCGCCCCGGTAGGCCGTGATCAGCGGCGAATCAGCGGTGCGGCCGTCCACGAGCGGATGGTCTGCAGCGAGGGCGCCGGCAGCGGACATGGCAGGGCTGGAAGTCATGCCTTCGATTGTGCCCAAAAATGGCAATAAAAGATAACGACAGGCTGTCACGCTGAGGCCCCTTGGGCGCGCAGTGTCAGGAATCACAGGTCCCTGCTGCCGCCCCGGGGCCGGACAGTTGTTCTACCGCGGAACGAAAAAGCTATGATTGACCTGCTGTGGTTCTTTTTTCATTGGTGGCAACACACGCCGACATCGATCTTGAGACCGTTGCTCAGTTGAGCAACGGTGCTTCGGAGATCGCCACATCCGCCCTCTCCGGATCGCCGGCAGTGACGGGTGCGGTTGTCCTTGCCACCTGCAACCGCTACGAAATCTACGGCGAGGCCCCCCATCCGGACGATGTTGAGGCTGCCCGCGCCGCCCTCGTCGCCCAGATCAGCGAAGCCAGCGGTCTGAGCGAGTCGCTCGTGTCCCGCTCCTTCAGCACCCGCACAGGCCCGGAAGTCACCCAGCACCTGTTTGCTGTCAGCGCCGGGCTGGACTCCGCCGTGGTCGGCGAACGTGAGATCGCGGGCCAGGTGCGCCGCGCCCTCATCACAGCCCAGCACGAAGGCACCGCCAGCTCGGGCCTTGTCCGGCTGTTCCAGGCCGCGTCAAAGACAGCCAAGGATGTGGGCGCACAGACTGCCCTCGGATCCAGGGGCCTGTCCATCGTCTCGGTGGCCCTCGACCTCGCCACCGATCTGTCCGAAAACCCTGACTGGACCACCAAGAAGGTGGTGGTCTTCGGGACCGGCGCCTACGCGGGCGCCACCATGGCGCTGCTGCGTGAACGGGGCTGCACGGACATCTCCGTTTTCTCCTCCTCCGGCCGTGCCGAAGGCTTCGTGGCAACCCGCGGCGGCACGGCCCTGGACGCCGAGTCTCTCCGGCCGGCCGTCGCTGCCGCAGACGTGATGATCGGCTGCAGCGGCTCAGACACCCGGGTGGAGGCCGACGAACTGGCCCTGGTCCGCGCGGACTCGCCCCAGCCGCTGATCGCCATCGACCTGGCGCTCACCCACGACTTTGACCCCGGCGTCGGAGAGCTGGACGGCGTTGAGCTGCTGACCCTGGAGTCCGTGCGCCTTGCCGCACCGCAGGAACAGGCCGAATCCCTGACACAGGCAAGCGGCATCGTCAGCGGCGCTGCGAAGGCCTTCGAGCAGGAGCGGGAGGCCCGGTCCGTGGACTCGGCGATTGTTGCCCTGCGCCGGCATACCATGAGCGTGCTGGACGCCGAGATGAAAAAGGTCCGGGCCCGGCACGGCTGCACCGCCGCCGCCGAGGAAGTGGAGTTCGCGCTCCGCCGCATGGTCAAGCAACTGCTGCACGTTCCCACCGTCCGCGCCCGCGAACTGGCGGCGAACGGCCAGCAGGACGAGTACGTGGCGGCCCTGGAGGCTCTCTACGGCATCACCGTGGAGCAACCGGCAGCCCGCGCTGTCCCCCAGGCCGAGTGCCCGGTGGACCGCAGCGACAGCGACCGCGAAACAGCCTGACCGCCCCCGGCAACGCTCTCTCACTTAACGCGTCTTTTCCCCCAACGCTCTCTCACTTAATGCGCCCTTTCCGGCAACCCTCTCTCACTTAACGCGCCCTTTCCGGCAACGCTCTCTCACTCAATGCGTCTTTTCCCCCAACGCTCGCTCGCTTTCTTCAAGAAAGTGAGAGAGCGTCCTTCAAAAAAGCCCGTTAAGTGAGAGAGCGTCCTTCAAAAAAGCGCGTTAAGTGAGAGAGCGTCCTTCGGAAACAGCGCTTTAAGTGAGAGAGCGTCCTTCAAAAAAGCGCTTTAAGTGAGAGAGCGTTGCTGGTTTGGATTAGTAGACCGGCTTGTCGGGTTCCACGTCGCGCACCCAGGCGAGGATTCCGCCGTCGAGATGGCTGACCCGCTGGTATCCTGCCCGCTGCGCCGCGGCCAGCACGTTTGATGAACGGGTGCCCGCCTTGCAAAGGAACACGATCTCTTTGTCCTGCGGAAGCTCACTCCATGCCTCACCGGCCAGGATCCGCCCCTGCGGAATCAGCCTGGCGCCGTCGATCCGGACAATGTCGTACTCCCCGGATTCCCGGACATCCACCAGCTCAAAGTCCTTCAGCCCGGCCTTCCGGGACGCGAGCATGGTGGCCAGCTGGGTTGGCGTGACGGTGTGTTCCGTGTCCGAGGGGGCCTCGGGGGTAATGCCGCAGAACGCGTCGTAGTCCGTGAGCTCCGTGATGGGCGCCGCCGCAGGGTCCTTGGAAACACGGATCTCCCGCCAGCTTCCCCCCAAGGCGTCAAACAGCGCCACACGGCCCAGCAGTGAACGTCCGACGCCGGTGATCAGCTTGACTGCCTCGGTCACCATCAGCGATCCCACGGCGGCGCAGAGCATGCCGAACACACCGCCCTCACCGCAGGAAGGCACAGAACCGGCGGGCGGCGCCTCAGGGTAGAGGTCGCGGTACGTAGGGCCATGCTTCTCCCAGAAGACGCTCACCTGGCCGTCGAAGCGGAAGATGGAGCCCCAGACGTAGGGCTTGCCCAGGATGGCTGCGGCGTCGTTCACCAGGTAGCGGGTGGCGAAATTGTCCGCGCCGTCCAGGATGAGGTCATAGCCGGCGAACAGCTCCAGGGCGTTGGACGCATCCAGCCGGATGTTGTGCAGCCGGACGTCCACTAAGGGGTTGAGCGCGGCAATGGCGTCCCGTGCCGATTCGATCTTCGGCCGGCCCACATCCGCGACGCCGTGGATGACCTGGCGCTGCAGGTTGCTGAGGTCAACGGCGTCGTCGTCGATGATGCCCAGCGTTCCCACGCCGGCGGCGGCGAGGTAAAGCAACGCAGGCGAACCCAGCCCGCCGGCGCCGATCACCAGCACCTTTGCATTTTTGAGCCGCCGCTGTCCCAGCGCGCCGATCTCGGGAATGATGAGGTGGCGCGAGTAGCGTTCCACTTCTGCGGCAGTGAGCTCACCTGCCGGTTCAACCAGCGGAGCCAGTGAAACTGCTGAAACATTTGCGGTGGATGTCGAAGCCATACTTCAATGTATGCCCCGGGATACCGCCCGGTCATATTACCCCGAAGTAGAGTGGGGGTAACTGCAAGCGAAAGAAGGACAACTGTGGTCCATGAAGCACGGGCCGGCCGCCCGTCCGCAGCCGAACCGCAAACCGCCCCGCGCCCCGCCGGGCAACGGTCCGCCCGGCTTCCCAGGGACGAGAGACGGGCACAACTCCTTTCCGCAGCGCAGGAAGTTTTTGTGGCTAACGGGTACCACGGCGCGGCCATGGACGAGATCGCAGAGACCGCCCACGTCAGCAAGCCCGTTCTTTACCAGCACTTCCCCTCAAAGCGGGAGCTGTACCTGGCCCTGCTGGAAAGCCACCTGGCCTCCCTCACCGAGCTGATGCTGGGGGCGCTGAACTCCACCACGGACAACGATGAGCGCGTGCAGGCCGTCATGCGCGCCTATTTCCAGTTCATCGCCAATGACGACCAGGCCCACCGGCTGGTCTTCGAGTCAGACCTCATCAATGATCCCGATGTCAGCTCACGCCTGGAGACATTCAACCGGACGTTTGCGGATGCCATTGCCCGAGTCATCGCAGAGGACACCAAACTCCCGCACCTGGAAGCGGAACTGCTGGGCCGCGGACTTGCCGGCATGGCCCAGGTGAGCGCGCGGTACTGGCTCGAAACGGACGGCAACCTGGACCTCGATGTGGCCAGCGATCTCATTTACCGTTTAGCTTGGCGCGGAATCTCTCGCTTCCCCAAAGAGTCCTAGACTACAAATAAGACATAACCCGAGAAACGTTAACTGGCTGGGAGGCCCCCTGTGGAAGTAAAGATCGGCGTTCAGAACGTTGGCCGCGAAATTGTGCTGGAGTCGAACGAGGACGCAGACTCCGTGGCCAAGGTCGTCGAGGAGGCCATCAGCAACGGCGGTGACCTGCGCCTGAAGGATGACAAGGGACGCCTGATCATTGTTCCCGGCAAGGCCCTGGCATACGTCGAAATCGGCGCCGAAGAACAGCGCCGCGTAGGTTTCGGCCAGTTCTAGCCGCTGCCGTCCGGACAGGGCGGTTATTTCCGAGGAGAGCCATGCTTTCGTTGACCATCGTGGTGCTGGTGACAGCAGCCGCAGGTTTCATCGTCTGGGCAAACGACAAACGCCATACCAAATACGGAGTTGGCGTCCCGGCCGGCGTCGCCGTGGGTGTGGGAGCGTTGAGCTGGGTCATCCTGATGGCCGCAGGTTTCGGGTACCGTCCGGGGCTGACCTGGATGCCGTGGATCCTGCCCATGGTCCTCGGCTCCGCGGCGGCGGTGGCGGCAGTCATCTACCTGGGCCGCACCCGTGCCAAGAAGGATCTGGAACGGCTCACCGCGGCTTTGAAGCTCTAACCAAGAGAACCATCGGACGTGACCACTACCCTCCCGGGGGCAGTGGTCACGTCCGGTTAAAGGGCGGCAGGGTGTTTGCCCGGCTCGGCAACGGCATGGACCGCGGCCGCGGCCTCACTCACTGCCTCTGCCGCCCCCACATCGCGGGCGGTGACCTCTCCCCCGGCGTCATGCGAGGTGTAGCGGAGGAACACCCTGTTGTACCGCCAGTCCAGGTCGGGGTGGTGGTTCTGTTCCTCGGCAAGGCGCCCGACGGCGGCAATCAGCTCCAACGCGGCAGCCGACGTCGGCATCTTGTACACCGTCACCAGGGCCCCCTTGCGGTAGCGCCAGTGGGGCAGGACGGCCAGGGCGTCCTCGAGCCGTTCGGGGGAAAGAACGTCCTTGCTGGACATGGCTGCTCCTCAGTTGCGGTGCGCATGCCCCGGCTGCCGCCGTGCGCCGGAGAGGCTACAGGAACTCGGCCCGGCCTTCCATGGCCGACGACGCCAGTGCATGTTCGCGGCGCGGTATCCTGCCGGCCGTCTTCGCCAGCCTACCGGCGATCACCGCGTGTTTGAAGGCCTCCCCCATCACCGCAGGATTCTGGGCACGGGTCACCGCAGTGGCCAGCAGGACGGCGTCGCAGCCCAGCTCCATGGCGAGGGCCGCGTCCGAGGCGGTCCCGATGCCTGCGTCCAGCACCACAGGAACCGAGGCCCGGGACACAATCAGTTCAATGTTGTGCGGATTCAGGATGCCCAGGCCGGTGCCGATGGGTGATCCGAGCGGCATCACGGCCGTGGCCCCGAGGTTTTCGAGCCGGAGGGCCAGGACAGGATCGTCGTTGGTGTAGGCGAACACCTTGAAGCCCCTGTTGACGAGCTGCTCGGTGGCGTCCACCAGTTCGACGGCGTCCGGCAGGAGGGTCTGTTCGTCGGCGATGACTTCCAGCTTCACCCAGTCCGTTTCCAGCGCCTCACGGGCCAGTTCTGCCGTCAGCACGGCGTCCCGGGCAGTGAAGCAGCCGGCGGTGTTGGGCAGCACCCGGATGCCATGGTCCAGCAGCAGCTGGAACAGCGTGCCTGTTTCCGCCGTCGAGTAGCGGCGCATGGCCACCGTGGTCAGGCTGGTGCCGGAAGCGAGGAGTGCTGCGCCGAGGCCGTCCAGGCTGGGTGCGCCGCCGGTGCCCATAATCAGCCGGGAGGACAGTTCCACGCCGTCGATGACCAGCGGGTCCTGGAGCGCGGAGGAGGACGCAGCGGTGATGGTTTCGCTCATGGGTCAGCCTCCCTGCACAGCCGTGACGAGTTCAACCTCGTCGCCGTCCGCGAGCGCGGTGGCAAACCACTGGCTCCGCGGCACTACCTGCGCGTTGTGTGCCACGGCCACGCCGAGCTTCTGCCCGTCGGTGGCCTGGCCGTCAGCCCCGAGGGGCCTTCCTGTGACCTGGCTGACGAGCTGCGCGATGGAAGCACCGTCCGGCACGGGGTGCCGGGTTCCGTTCAAGGTGATGTTCATGCTGTTTCCTTTGTGGGCGGTAGGTGGCTCAGGCGGCCGGTTGGGTAGGGGTGGTTGCGGCTGGGGCAGGAGTTTCGTTGAATCGGGCGGGGCTAAAGGGCGCCCAGCGGGGATCTTCGCGGCCGTCCAGGAGGTCCCGGCAGATGGCGGCGGCGGCCGGCGTCAGGTGGACGCCGTGCCTGAAGAACCCGGTAGCGATGATGAGCCCGGGAAGGTGTCCGCCGGACTGGCCCGCGCCTTCCGTTGCGGGCACCCGGCCCAGCAGCGGCGCATTGTCCGGCGTTCCGGGCCGGGCCCGGGCGGTGCATTCGAGCAGCTCGAGTTCGGCGACGGCGGGAAGCAGCACCTGCGCGTCGCGGAGCAGCTGGTAGACGCCACCGGCGGAAACGGCGCCGGGGGTAGAGGGCGCGTCTTCGCGCTGCGTTGCCCCGATCACCACCGTCCCGTCCCGGCGGGGAACGATATACACCGGGACCCCGCGCACCAGTCCGCGGACGGTGGAGGTCACCAGCGGTTGCAGATGCCGGGGCACGGCGAGCCGCAGGATGTCCCCGTAAACAGGCCGCAGCGGAAGCTGCAGGCCCTCCGGGAGGAACCCCAGTTCCGCCGCGTGCAGCCCGTTCGCCACTACGGTCTCTGCGGCCTGGACGGTTCCGCCGCCGGCCAACCGGACGCCGGCAACAGCGCCGTCCTGCCACAGCAGCGCTGCCGCTTTGTCCGGCACCGAGTAACCGTCGACGGCGCCGGCTACTCCTGCGTGATCCTGCCGGGACCCGCTGCGGGCACCTTCGCCCCTGGTTCTTCCCACGCCGTGGCCGGCGAGCGCGCGCCGCAGGCAGTCCACCAGCAGCCGCGGATCCACCTGGTGATCGGCCGGGGTGTCCAGCGCACAGGCGATGGCCGGGCTGAGCAGTGGCTCCCGCCGGCGGGCTTCGCGGACGGTGAGCGGTTCCACGGTGAGTCCGTTCGCCTGCTGCACCGCGCGCAGGTCCATCAGCGCGCGGCGGTCGGCGGCGTCGGCACCCACGGCGAGGGTCGGCGTCGTGATGTATCCAGGATCGGCACCGGATGCTGCGCGGAGGCCGGCCACAAAAGCGGGCCACCGGGCCGAGGCGTCCAGCATCAGCTCGAGGAGCTCTTCTTCCTGGTAGTGCAGTTCGCTGACGGGCGCGAGCATTCCGGCGGCGGCCCAGCTGGCGCCGGTACCCGGGGCGTCGTCGATGAGCACCACGGAGCGCCCCGAGCGTTGCGCCTCCCAGGCGATGCCGTGGCCGATCACTCCGCCGCCGATCACGGCGACGTCAGCCCGGATGATGCCCGAAGGTATGGACGGTTTATGCGGTGGGGCCGGGGTCGACGGTGCGCGCATGTGTCTCCTTCCCTACGCCGGTACTAGCCGGATCAGGTCAAGCGGTCGGCTCTGACGCCCTCTCAGCCCGGCGCTTTATGACAGCTGCCGCGGGCTCCCGCAGTACGAGGCAAGTGTAGAGGAACTAGGCTTGCCCCCATGAATGTGTCCCACACTCCTGCCGCCGGCACCGATGTCCTCAGCACCACCAAAATCAGCAATGGCCTCAACTCAGCGCACCTGTACCTCTGCACGGATGCCCGCAAGGACCGCGGCGATTTCGGGCAGTTCGTGGACGCCGCGTTTGCCGGTGGCGTGGACATCATCCAGCTCCGGGACAAGACCATCGAGGCCGCGGAGGAGCTGGAGCTCCTGGCTGTGCTGAAGGAAACCGCGGAGCGGCACGGCCGGCTGTGGGCCGTCAACGACAGGGCCGATATCGCCGTGCTGTCCGGCGCGCCGGTGTTCCATATCGGCCAGAAGGACCTCCCCCTGGCCACCGCGCGCACCCTGCTCAACGGCAATGCGGCCATCGGACTGTCCAGCCATGCACCAGAGCAGGTGGACGCCGCCCTCGCGGCTGCTGCCGGGCCCGCGGGGTTGGACTACTTCTGCGTGGGTCCGGTGTGGGCCACACCCACCAAACCGGGGCGGGCCGCGGTCGGACTTGAGCTGGTGAAGTACGCCGCCGCGGCTGCGGGCCCTGCGGGGCAGAAAGGACAGGCCGACGGCGGTGTCCCCTGGTTTGCCATTGGCGGCATCGACCACAGCAACGTGGAGCAGGTGGTGGAGGCGGGCGCCCGGCGCATTGTGGTGGTCCGGGCCATCACGGAGGCCGACGATCCTGCGGCCGCCGCCGCATCGCTCCTCGCGGCCTTGGATGCGCCCGGTTCCTGAGGCTGCCCCGGCCGCCGGCGGTCCGGCCCGCTGACGCTCGTAACCGTGCTTTTACCCCGCGCCCTTCCCGGCCCGGGTGCCTGCATTATCGCCGGAATTCGAGTTAGGCTGATTTTCGTGTCACACCATCGGCTGGCTCCCAACGTCCACGAGCACAATAACGCGCTCGAGGCGGCGCTCAGTGCGCTGCGGACCGAACTGGAGCTGCCCGGCGCCTACCCTGACGATGCCGTGGCTGATGCCAAAGCAGCCGTGGAATCCCTGCAGCTGCCTGCCTACGACCTGACCGCCGTCGAGTTCGTTACCATTGATCCCGCGTCCTCCACCGACCTGGACCAGGCACTGTTCATCGAGCGCGACGGCGACGGGTACCACGTGCTCTACGCCATCGCCGACGTGCCCGCATTTGTTAGCCCGGGCGGACCATTGGATGCGGAAACACGCCGTCGCGGGCAGACGTTCTACGCCCCCGACGGGCGGATCCCGCTGCATCCGGAAATCATCAGCGAGCAGGCCGGCAGCCTTCTTCCGGACCAGGACTGTTCCGCATTTGTCTGGGATTTCCGCCTGGACAACGCCGCCGAGGTCACCTCCGTCGCTGTCAGGCGGGCGCGTATCCGCAGCCGGGCCAAGCTCAGTTACAAGGGCACGCAGGCCGAACTCGACGCCGGAACGGCCCCGCCGGTGCTGCAGCTCCTCAAAGAGGTGGGGCTCAAGCGTGTGGAGCTGGAGCGGGCCCGCGGCGGCGCCAGCCTGAACATGCCAGACCAGGAGATCGTCCAACTGCCCGACGGCGGCTACCGGATCGCTGCCGCTCCCCAGCTTCCCGTGGAGGACTGGAACGCGCAGATCTCGCTGATGACCGGGATGGCAGCCGCCCGCCTCATGCTGACAGGGAAGGTAGGCATCCTGCGCACCATGCCCTCGCCCGATGAACGCTCCCTGAACCATTTCCGGCTGCAGACCGAAGCCCTGGGCAAGCCCTGGGACGGCGAAGTCAGCTACGGCGAGTACCTGCGGAGCCTGGACCCCACCGATCCCCGACAGCTGGCCATCATGCACTCCGCCGGCATGCTGTTCCGCGGTGCCTCCTACACGGCCTTTGATGGATCCGTGCCCGAAGATGCCATCCAGTCGGCCATCGGCGCAGCCTATGCGCACACCACTGCCCCCTTGCGCCGCCTGGTGGACCGCTTTGTCCTGGTGATCTGCGAGGCCTTGAGCAATGGCGGCAAGGTTCCCGGCTGGGCGCGCGAAGCCCTGCCAACGTTGCCCGACATCATGGCCGGGTCCGACCAGCTCGCGTCGCGGATGGAGAAAATGGCCCTGGACACCGTGGAGGCGGCCCTGCTGGTCAACCACGTGGGCCAGGAGTTCAACGCGATCGTCATTTCCGGGTCGAAGCCGCAAAAGGACAACGGTAAGAACGGGAACGGCAAGAACGGCAACGGCAACGGGAACGGCGGTACGGGCACCATCCAGATCGCGGACCCCGCGGTGACAGCCCGCTGCGCCGGCGAACTGGAGCCCGGAACCAAGGTCCGGGTGCGCTTGGTCTCGTCCAATATCGCAACGCGGGAAGTCCATTTCGAGCTGGTGCAATAGCAGCACCGGGGCGGTGTTGAAGGCCCAAAGCCGGTATTTCAGCTCCCTGCAGCTAGACTGAAGGAGTAGAAATGGATGCCCGGTCGTTGATTTCCTTGATTTGAAACCAACAAGCCCGCCCCTACGCGATCTTGAGATTTACCCGCTGGTCACCAGTGCCAGCATTTAGATAGCCCGCGATCGGCTTCCACTGGAATTGCTTGTGCGCCCGAGCGTGCTCCGGAACAGCCTCACGGCAGGCCCGTTGAGCAGGCAGCGCCATTGCCCAAATGAATAAGGAAACTCCCCAGTGAGTGAATTGCATACCCACCAGCTTCTGACCGACGAGTCCGGCACCGAAACCATCGAGCCGGAAGAGACCATCATCTCGGACGAGAAGCCGCACGAGATCGCGGAAAAATCCTTCGCGGACTACAACGTGCGCGCAGACATCGTCGAATCCCTGGCCGACGCCGGGATCACGCACCCCTTCCCCATCCAGGCCATGACCCTGCCCGTGGCCCTGTCCGGCCACGACATCATCGGCCAGGCCAAGACCGGTACCGGCAAGACCCTTGGTTTCGGCATCCCCGCCCTGCAGCGGGTGGTGGGCCAGGACGATCCCGGCTATGACAAGCTCGCGGTCCCCGGTGCGCCGCAGGCCCTGGTGATCGTTCCCACCCGCGAACTCGCAGTGCAGGTGGCCAATGACCTGCAGACCGCGTCCCGCAAGCGCAACGCACGTATTGCCACCATCTACGGCGGCCGCGCCTATGAGCCCCAGGTGGAAGCCCTGAAGCAGGGCGTGGAGGTTGTGGTGGGCACCCCGGGCCGCCTCATCGACCTCTTCAAGCAGAAGCACCTGAGCCTGAAGAACGTCAAGATCGTCATCCTGGACGAAGCGGACGAAATGCTGGACCTTGGCTTCCTGCCCGACGTCGAAACCCTCATTGCCGCAACGCCGGCCGTGCGCCAGACCCTGCTGTTCTCCGCCACCATGCCCGGCCCCGTCATCGCCATGGCCCGCCGCTACATGACGCAGCCCACCCACATCCGCGCCGCGGACCCGGAGGATGAAGGCCTGACCAAGCGCGACATCCGCCAGCTGATCTACCGCGCGCACAGCATGGACAAGATCGAGGTGGTGGCGCGCATCCTCCAGGCCAAGGGCCGCGGACGCACCATCATCTTCACCAAGACCAAGCGCACCGCCGCCAAGGTGGCCGAAGAACTGGTGGACCGCGGGTTCGCGGCTGCCGCCATCCACGGCGACCTGGGCCAGGGCGCCCGCGAGCAGGCGCTCCGGGCCTTCCGCAACAACAAGGTGGACGTCCTCGTAGCCACCGACGTGGCCGCCCGCGGCATCGACGTTGAGGACGTCACCCACGTCATCAACTACCAGTGCGTTGAAGACGAGAAAATCTACCTGCACCGCGTGGGCCGCACCGGCCGCGCCGGCAACAAGGGCACCGCGGTAACCTTCGTGGACTGGGATGACATGCCGCGCTGGGGCCTGATTAACAAGGCTTTGGGCCTGAGTGTGCCGGAACCGGTGGAAACATACTCGTCTTCGCCGCACCTGTACTCGGACCTCGACATCCCCGAGGGCACCAAGGGCCGCCTGCCGCGCGACAAGCGCACCCTGGCCGGGGTGGACGCCGAGGTCCTGGAGGACCTGGGCGAGACCGGCAAGAAAAACAGCCGCAGCGGCGGACGCGATGGCGGACGCACCCGCGAGCGCGACGGCCGGGACCGGGACAACCGTGTCCGTGAAGGCCGCGGCGGAAACCGCGAAGGCGGACGCACCGGCGGCGACACCGGCCGCTCCGGTGAGCGCCGCCGTCGTACCTCCGACGCAGCCGAAAGCCCTGCCGCTGCCGCCGATGCCCCCGCAGCCGAAACGGAACAGCCCTCCCGTACCCGGCGCCCGCGCACGCGGACCCGCCGCCGCAACGGCGAGGTAGTGGCCGGCGAGAAGGCCGCACAGCCCGGCAGCACCGAGGCCTAAACCCCTTCATGACTGACACTGTCTGGGCGCCGGACGGCAGCAGCCTGGTGGTTCACGCGGACAACGCGGAGTTCCTCCCCTCGCTGCCGGACGGCGCCTTCACACTGATTTATGTGGATCCGCCGTTCAACACCGGCCGGCCCCAGCAGCGCCAGCAGACCACCATGGTGGCCAACGCGGACGGCACCGGCGACCGCCTGGGCTTCAAAGGGCGCTCCTATGACACGATCAAGGGCGCGCTGCACCGCTACGACGACGCGTTCAGCGATTACTGGTCTTTCCTTGAGCCGCGGCTCGTTGAGGCGTGGCGCCTGCTGGCGGAGGACGGCACACTGTATCTGCACCTGGACTACCGCGAAGTGCACTATGCCAAGGTGATGCTGGATGCGATTTTTGGCCGCGAGTGCTTTTTGAACGAGATCATCTGGGCCTACGACTATGGTGCCCGGGCCAAAAACCGCTGGCCCACCAAGCACGACAACATCCTGGTCTACGTCAAGAACCCGGCGAAGTACCACTTCGACAGCGCCGAGGTGGACCGGGAACCCTACATGGCGCCCGGCCTGGTCACCCCCGCCAAGCGGGAACTGGGAAAGCTTCCCACTGACGTCTGGTGGCACACCATCGTCTCCCCCACCGGCAAGGAAAAAACCGGCTACCCCACCCAGAAGCCGGAGGGCCTGGTCCGCCGCGTGGTGGCAGCCTCAAGCCGGCCCGGAGACTGGTGCCTGGACTTCTTCGCAGGCTCGGGAACCCTGGGTGCCGTCTCGGCGAAGCTGGGCCGGAAGTTTGTGTGCGTGGACCAGAACCAACCCGCGATCGACATCATGGCCAAGCGCCTGGGTGCCCACGCCGAGTTCACGTCCTTCCCGCCCAAGTAACTGGATAGGGGGCGGGTCAGGGGCGGACGACCGCGGTCCCGGTCCCCAGTTCCTCGATCCGGGCCAGGACCTCCGGGGCGGTGACGTTCTCGCCGAGCAGGTTCGGTTTGCCCGTCCCGTGGTAGTCCGAGGAGCCGGTGATCAGGAGATCGTGCTTGGCGGCGAGCCGGCGGAGGAACCCGCGGCCCTCCTCCGGGTTGTCGCGGTGGTTGATCTCCAGTCCGGCCAGCCCGGCGTCGATCATCTCCTGGTACACACGCTCGCCCACAATCCGGCCGCGGGACGAAGCCACCGGGTGGGCAAACACCGGGACGCCGCCGGCGGCGCGGACCAGTTCGACGGCGGTAGCAGGGTCCGGCGCGTAATGCTGGATGAAGTAACGGGACCGTGACGTGAGGATGGAGGCGAACGCCTCCGAACGGTCCTCCACCACGCCGGCGGCCACCAGGGCGTCGGCGATGTGCGGACGGCCCAGGGTGGCGCCCGGCGCCACGTGGTGGATGACGTCATCCCAGGTGAGCGGGTAGTCCTCGGCGAGAAGGGTGACCATCCGCTCCGCACGGGTCAGCCGCGCATCCTTGGCTTTGGTGATCTCCTCCAGCAGCCCGGCGTGTTCGGGATCATGCAGGTAGCTCAGGAGATGCACACTGATCCCCTGGTCCGTCCGGCAGGACACCTCCATGCCGGGCACCAGGGCAACACCGTGTTCCACGGCAGCAGCTGACGCCTCTGCCCATCCGGCGGTGGAATCGTGGTCGGTCAACGCCACCACGTCCAGTCCGGCACGGGCAGCGGATGCCATCACGTCGGCCGGTTTTTCCGTGCCGTCGGAAACATTGGAGTGGGCATGCAGGTCAATCCTCACCTGTCCAGCCTAGTTGACCCCGGCTCCCCTGTTCATGCAGGTATTCGCACAAGCCTTCATGCTGGTGAGACGATGGTGCCGTGAACGATGCCGATAACACCCCCGATTCTGCTTCCCAGCCCCTGGACGAGCGCGTCAACAACCGCTCCCAGCGGCCCAGTTCCGACGCTTTCAAAGCCTTTATGGCCAGCAACTGGGCGCCGTCCAGCCAGGAACTCCCGGCCCGCGACGCCGTGGCCAGCTACGCCGCGACCCGGCGCAAGGCCATCTCCAGCCAGTTCAAAGGCGAACGCCTGGTCATCCCGGCAGGCCCCTTGAAGGTCCGCTCCAACGACTGCGACTACCGCTTCCGCCCTCACTCCGGCTTCGCGCACCTCACCGGCCTGGGCCTCGACCATGAGCCGGACGCCGTGCTGATCCTGGAGCCGGTTGAGGAAGGAAAGGGCGACGACGGCGCGAACCATCGTGCCACCCTGTACTTCCGGCCCCTGGCCGGGCGCGATACCGAACAGTTCTATGCCGATTCGAGGTCCGGCGAGTTCTGGATCGGGGCACGCCCCACGCTGGCCGAGTTCGAGGCCCGCCTGGGGCTGGCAACGGCGCACATCGACCAGCTCGAAACCGCCATCACCAAGAACGTGGGTGCCCCGGAGATCGGCGGCATCTCCATCCGCCTGGTACGCAAAGTGGACGAGAACATCGACGCCCTGGTGGACACCGCCCGGTACAACACCGCCAAGGACCCGGACAACCTGGACCTCGGCGTCCTCGATGCACTGGACGAAAAGCTCAGCGAAGCCCTCTCCGAACTTCGGCTGCTCAAGGACGAGTGGGAGATCGAGCAGATGCAGCTCGCCGTGGCTGCCACCGTGGAAGGCTTCGAAGAGGTGGTGAAGGCGCTCCCGCGTGCCCTGACGCATGCCCGCGGCGAACGGGTGGTGGAAGGTGCCTTCTTCGCCCGCGCCCGCGAAGTGGGCAATGAACTTGGCTACGACACCATCGCGGCCTCAGGCAACAACGCCACGGTCCTGCACTGGACCCGCAACACCGGCAGGATCAACGCCGGTGAGCTGCTGCTGCTGGACGCCGGGGTGGAAGCGGACTCGCTCTACACCGCCGACATCACCCGGACCCTGCCTGCTACCGGCGTGTTCAGCGATGTCCAGCGCAAGGTTTACGAGGCCGTCCTGGACGCTGCGGATGCCGGATTCGCTGCAGCGCAGCCCGGCACCAAATTCCGCGACATCCACACCGCTGCCACCACCGTCCTGGCTGAACGGCTCGCAGAGTGGGGCCTGCTGCCGGTCAGCGTGGAAGAGGCCATCAGCCCGGAGGGCCAGCAGCACCGCCGCTGGATGCCCCACGGCACCAGCCACCACCTTGGCCTGGACGTCCACGACTGCGCGCAGGCCAAGCGGGAGCTCTACCTGGACGGCATCCTCACCGAAGGCATGGTGTTCACCATCGAACCTGGTCTGTACTTCAAGGAAGAGGATCTCGCGATCCCGGCCGAGTACCGCGGCATCGGCGTGCGGATCGAGGATGACATCCTGATGACCGCAGAGGGCCCGGTCAACCTCAGTGCAGCGTTGCCGCGGAAGGCGGGCGACGTGGAGGACTGGATGGCCGGCATCTACCGCGACGCCGACCCGACACACTAGGAACGGGCACCACCAGGAACAGCAGAAAAACAAAAGCGGGCCGCCGGAGATCATCCGGCGGCCCGCTTTTTCGCTGCGGGAACGGCTACTGCCGCGGATCGCCCGACGGACGCTGCTCATCCACGCGGCGCTGCTCATCCACAGGACGCTGCTCATCAACGGGCCGCTGCTGGTCGTCCGGCTGCCCGCCGTCGGCGGGACCGGCGGCATGCTGGCCATGAAGGCGCTGCCCCCCGGAAGGCTGCACGGCAGCTTGCTGCGGAGCTGCCTGGGCAGCCTCGTCAGGGCCGTTCTGCGGCAGCCGCACGCCATACTGGGGCCTGCCGTCGGGCAGGTCGGGGTAGCGAACCGCCCGCGACGGCGCCGGGGAAGCCGGCTGCGGCTCCCCCTCATGCTGCTGCCCGGCGGGGGCGCCGTACACAGGGGCCTCCTGCGCGGGCGAACCAGGAGCCTGGCCGTAGGGATCCGTCCAGCCGGACGGACGGGCGGGACCCTGGCCTGGCTGCTGGAAGGGCTGGTTGTGGTAGTCCCGCTGCGTGTAGGGGCCGTTGCCGGCGGCAGCATCCGAGCGCGTCATGGGCAGCTGCTGCAGGAGCCGGCGGGCCTCGTGCGCGGCGTCAGGCGAGACGATGACGTCATAGCTGGTGGCCACCACCTGGCTGGTGGACGTGAAGTCGCGCTTTCCACGCTGCATGGCGTAGGTGACGATGCCGAAGAGCATAAAGAACGCCGCGCCCATCAGCACGGACGTCAGGATGGAGAAGTAGCCGGGCGACGGCGCGAAAAAGGAGAGCATCACGCCAACGAACAGGCCGAACCACATGCCGCTCAGCGCACCGGACAGTGCAACCCGGGGATAGCTCAGGCGTCCCGTTACCCGCTCCACCATCTTCAGTTCATTGCCCACGATGGATACCATCTGTACGGGGAACTGCTGGTCGGCGAGATAGTCCACCGCCTTCTGGGCGTCCAGGTAAGAGGTGTAGGAGCCAACCGTGTCGCCGGTGGGAACGGCCCTGGCTTCGTCCATGCCGTTGGGGCCACCTGCCTTGGGAGCACCAAATATGTTTGCCATAGTCCCATTCTTGCCCATCAGTATGTGTGCTGCCTGTAAATTCAGCTAAAAGAGAGCAGACTCGGTAGCCTGTAGGAGTGAGCACAACACCTACCCGCGTCTTCGTTGCGCGCCTGCTGGGACTCGACGTCTTCGACCCCCTGGGCGACCGGCTGGGCCGGCTGCGCGATGTTGTTGTGCTGTCCCGCGGAAGCCAGGGAGCCCCGCACGTGGTGGGCATCGTGGTGGAAGTTCCCGGGAAAAAGCGCGTCTTTGTACCCATGACGCGGATTACCTCCATCGACCAGACGCAGATCATCTGCACCGGCCTGGTCAACCTGCGCCGCTTCGAACAGCGCGGCGCCGAAACGCTGGTGGTGGCCGAGATGTTCGACCGCCGCGTGACGCTCCGGGACGGCAGCGGCGACGCCACCATCGAGGACATCGCCATGGACCAGAGCCGGTCCCGCGACTGGTTCGTCAGCAAGCTTTTTGTCCGGCGCGGCCATTCCCTCTCCCCGCTCAGCCGGCTGCGCCGCAACGAAACCCTGATCATCGACTGGGCCGACGCACTGCAGGGCCCGCGCACCGAGCCGCAGGCTGCCACCCAGTTCGTGGCAAACCACGAGGACCTCAAGCCCGCCGACTTCGCCGAAGCACTGCAGGAAATGAGCGACAAACGGCGTTTCGAAGTAGCGAGTGAGCTCCAGGACGAACGGCTGGCCGACGTCCTGCAGGAGCTTCCAGAGGACGACCAGGTGGAGATCCTCTCCGCGCTGGACGTCCAGCGTGCCGCCGACGTACTGGAGGAGATGGACCCCGACGACGCCGCCGACCTCCTTGGCGAGCTCCCCTCGGCCCAGGCCGAAGAGCTGCTCCAGCTGATGGAGCCCGAGGGCGCAGAGGACGTCCGGCGCCTCCTGGAATATGACGAGGACACCGCCGGCGGCCTGATGACGCCCGTGCCTGTGATCCTGCCGCCCGAAGCCACGGTTGCCGAGGCCCTGGCGCACGTACGGCGCGAGGAACTCTCCCCCGCCCTGGCCTCCTCCATCTTTATCGCCCGGCCGCCGCTGGAGACGCCCACCGGCCGGTTCCTGGGCGTGGTCCACATCCAGCAGCTCCTCCGCTTCCCGCCGTTCGAATCGCTGGGCAACCTGGTGGACAAGAACCTGGAGCCGCTGTCGGACCAGGCCCACATCAGCGAGGTGGCCCGGACCCTGGCCACCTACAACCTGAACTCCCTTCCGGTGGTCAATGACGCCGGCCGGCTTGTGGGGGCGGTGACTGTCGATGACGTTCTGGATCATCTGTTGCCGGATGACTGGCGCGCCCATGACGGCGAAGCCCCGATAAGAAGGCTTGGTGGCCGCATTGGCTGACAACGGCATTCCAAAGAACCCCGGCCAGCGCCCCGCCTCCAAGCCGGGGGCGGCGGGGAGCCTCGACACCCCGCTGAGCGGCCGCCAGCGGATCCTGCCCAAGTTCTCCCCGGACCCGGACGCGTTTGGCCATGCCACTGAAGGCTTTGCCCGGTTTATGGGTACGCCGCAGTTCCTGGTCTATATGACGGTGTTCGTTGTGATCTGGCTTGCCTGGAACACCTGGGCCCCGCTGGAGTGGCAGTTCGACTCACGCGACCTCGGCTTCACCTTGCTGACCCTGATGCTGTCCCTGCAGGCGTCCTACGCGGCGCCGCTGCTGCTGCTCGCACAAAACCGCCAGGACGACCGCGACCGTGTCTCGCTGCAGCAGGACCGCCAGCGCGCTGAACGCAACCTGTCCGATACCGAGTACCTGACGCGGGAGCTGGCGTCGCTGCGCATTGCCTTGCGCGAGGTGGCAACCCGGGACTATGTCCGCGCCGAACTGCGCTCACTGCTGGAAGACATGCTGGAAGCCCAGGAAGAGCTCCGCACCCATGATTCAACCGGCCAGGGCCAGCACGAGTCCCCGCGGGACAAGGTCCGGGAAAAGCTCAAGGAGCAGCGCGACCGGCAGCGGAACCCGCGCACCCAGCAGATTCCCCGGGTCAAACCCGGCCATTCAACCCAGGACCGTTAAGTGAGCACACCTCCCGCCAGCCCCTCCCCTGAGGCGGTCAACGCCGCCCTGGCAACCGTCATCGATCCCGAACTGCGCCGCCCCATCACCGAGCTGGGCATGGTGGAGTCAGTGGAGATGTCCGACGACGGCCGGGTCACCCTCGCGGTCCTGCTCACCATCGCCGGCTGCCCGCTGCGGGACACCATCACCGCGGACGCCACCAAGGCGCTGCTGGCAGTCCCCGGAGTGACCGCCGTCGACGTTGTCCTGAAGGTGATGACCCAGAAACAGCGCGACGCCCTCAAAGAGCTGCTCCGCGGCGCCGGAGGCCAGCGGGGTATCCCGTTCAACGAGCCGGACTCGCTGACAAAGGTCTACGCTGTGGCCAGCGGCAAGGGCGGCGTGGGAAAGTCCTCCGTAACCGTCAACCTGGCCTGCGCGTTGGCGGCGCAGGGTCTGCGGGTGGGAATCGTTGACGCAGACGTCTACGGTTTCTCGGTTCCGGCGCTGATGGGGATCACCCAGGCCCCCACCCGGGTGGACGACATGATCCTTCCGCCCGTGGCCTACGGCGTGAAGGTCATCTCCATCGGGATGTTCGTCAGCGGCAACCAGCCGGTGGCCTGGCGCGGGCCCATGCTGCACCGCGCCCTGGAGCAGTTCCTGACCGATGTGTACTTCGGCGACCTGGATGCCCTGTTCCTGGACCTGCCGCCCGGCACCGGCGACATCGCCATCTCCGTGGCCCAATTGCTGCCCAAGGCCGAGATCCTGGTGGTCACCACGCCGCAGGCAGCCGCGGCGGACGTCGCCGAGCGCGCAGGAGCCATCGCCACCCAGACGGGTCAGAAGGTCGCGGGCGTCATCGAGAACATGTCGTACCTGGAAATGCCCGACGGCGGCCGGATGGAGTTGTTCGGAAGCGGCGGCGGGACGGTGCTGGCGGAGAGGCTGACGGCGACCGTGGGCGAGGACGTTCCGCTGCTCGGGCAGATTCCGCTCGATATCAAGCTGCGGGAGGGCGGCGATACCGGGCTGCCGATTGTCCTGGGCCAGGCGGGTACACCCGCTGCCGAGGCGCTCTCAGGGATTGCCGGCCGGCTCGCCAGCAGGCCGCGGGGCCTGGCGGGAATGAAGCTGGGGCTGCAGCCGCGCTGACCCTGCCGGGTCTGCAGCTTGGAGGCCTACGTGGCTTCCGTGTCGTAAGGGGCGGCCTCGCCCGGCGGGAGTGACTGAACAACCCGCGCGGGCCGCTGCGGGGCAGCCGTTTCCGCCGCGGCGACGGCAGCGGCGCCGGAGACAGCAGCCACGGCTGCAGGCGCACCGGCGCTGACGGGCTTGGTGTCGTCGTCGAGCAGCGCTTCCTTGATGATGCGCCGGGGATCGTATTGGCGGGGATCGTACTTCTTCCAGTCGACATCATCGATGTCGATCCCCACTTCTTCCTTGATCTGTTCGCGCGCACCGGAGGCCATCCGGCGGACTTCCTTGACCAGGTTGGCCAGTTTCTGCGTGTATTCGGGCAGCCGCTGGGGGCCGATCACGAGGACGCCAATGATCAGCAGAAGAAAGAACTCCGGGCCGTTGATTCCAAACACTTTAGGAAGATTACCCTCTCCGGGCTGCCAGTGACGATTCCCGTCCGCGGGGGGTGGAAACTGCCGGCACTACTGGATAAAAAGGGCCACGATCTTGTTCAGTCCGCGCTGCAGCCGGGTGGCCACTGGCTCCCCGCCATGCGCCGGCGGCTCCTCCGCGGCTTCGGCGGAAACCCCTTCCGCAGCGTGCTCGCTGAGGCGCTCGAGAATGGGCATGGCATCATCCGCCTGGTCCGCCGGCAGGTTGGACTCGTAGGTGAAAGTCCGGCCCGGCGTGCGGTAGGTGGCCGACCAGGGCGAGGCCGCGAGGACCTGCAGCCGTTCTCCGCCTTCATCAGCTTCGAGGTCCGCTTCCGGCCCGGCAGTATGGCGTTCTGTGACGGTGGCGTAATACGTCCCGTCGGACAGCTTCAGCTCGACGGCGGGCCCGCCGTCGAGCACTATGGCCTTGGCAGACTCCACGTGGAACCCCATTGCCTCAAGTTCCGGGCATACCCAGCCATCGGACCGCAGCGCGGACAGCCGCTCGGCGTTCAGTGTCCTGCCGTCGGCCGGTGTCTGCGAGGAAACATGGGCAAGGCTGGCAGCCGCTGCGGAAGCGTCCGCCTGGGCAGGGTCGCCGGCCACGGCAAACGCACCGGCGGCGAGGACACCGGCCGCTGCAACGGTGCCGCCGGCGGACATCGCCAGGATGCGGACCGCTGCCCGGGGCGCCTGCCGGTGGGGTTCGGGAAGCGGCGGACGGGCCGCAAGATCCTGGGTCCTGGCCAGCAGGCGGGCGGTCAGGTCATCGCTGGCCGGCGGGATGGGGGCTTCCCGCAGCCGCTCGAGGTACTGGCGCTCCCGGCGCAGGGCGGAGGCGCAGTCGCGGCATGACGCAAGATGGCTGGCCGTGCGCTGATGCCCGCGGCCGAGCGGAAACTGGGGCCTCATGCGCCGTTCAGAGGATCCCGGCGATGCGCGGCAGCGACAGCTTGGGCCGGGACTGCTGCGGACGCGGGTCGCGGTGGGCCAGTTTTTCGCGGAGCATCGTGCGGCCGCGGTGGATCCGCGAGCGGACCGTACCGAGCTTGACGCCCAGCGCCTCGGCCACTTCGTCGTAGGACAATCCTTCAAGGTCGCACAGGACCACGGCGGCACGGAAGTCCGGCGGCAGTTCTTCGAGGGCCGCCTGGACGTCAAGGTCGAGGTTGTTCAGTTCAAAGCTCTGTTCCGGGCCGGGTTCGCGCCCGGGGATCCTCGACTCGGCATCCTCGGCGAGGGCATCAAAGCGGATACGGGTTTTCCGGCGCGCCTGGTCCAGGAAGAGGTTGGTGGTGATGCGGTGCAGCCAGCCGTCCAGTGTTCCGGGCTTGAAGTTTTCCAGCGACCGGAAGACGCGGACGAACACCTCCTGGGTGAGGTCTTCGGCGTCGAATTTGTTGCCGGTCAGGCGGTAGGCCAGCCGGTACACTTTCGCGGAGTGGTTGGTCACCACTTCTTCCCAAGTGGGACGGACCCACTCGGCCTCGGCATTATGTACTGCAGGGACAGGTGCCACAACTGGTGATGACATCGTCCACTCCCCTCGTGAAATGCTAACGCCCGGATACTGTTGACATCTCTGATTCGGCGCCGACCACCCTATGGATGAGCGGATAATAATCATTTCAAACTTGGCTGGGAATTTCCTGACTGCCGGAGAACTTCAGCCGTAGGCGCAACAGCCCGCCTTCCCGGTTGCCAGCACCGGACACAGTAGGCTGTAGAGGATACTCCCCCCTGCCGCCCAGAAAGCGAATATCCATGAGCGCCGACAAGTCCATCAGCTGGTCCTATGCAGAAGATCTGCCCGCTGAGGATGAGGTCATGCTTCGGGCCCGGGAGCGCTCCTTCGAACTCGGTGTGACTCCCATCGGGCCCGGCGTGGGAGCCGTCCTCACCGTACTGGCAGCGGCTTCCAAAGCCCAGACTGCCGTCGAGATCGGAACCGGAGCCGGGGTGTCCGGCGTCTGCCTGCTGCGGGGCCTCGGTCCGCAGGCTGTCCTCACCACCATCGATGTGGACGTTGAACACCTCAAGGCCGCCCGCGAAGCTTTCTCGGAGGCAGGCAGCCCGGCCAACCGGACGCGCACCATCTCCGGCCGTGCCGGCGACGTCCTGCCGCGGCTCACGGACGGCGCCTACGACCTTGTTTTTATTGATGCAGACAAGCCCGGACTTCCCGGCTACGTGGAGCAGGCCATCCGGCTCCTGAAGCCCGCAGGGCTGCTGGTCATCAACGACGCACTGGACAAGGACAAGGTAGCCAACCCTGCCGGGCGCGAGGCCACCACGGTGGTCCTGCGCCAGGTGGGTAAGAGCATCCGCGACGACGAGCGGCTGGCTTCAGCCATGCTTCCCACCGGCGACGGCCTGCTGGTAGCGGTCAAAAAATAAGACAGGATCCGCAGCCTTTTCGAGGCTGCGGATCCTGTTCCGCACGATTATTCGGTGACGCCGACCAGGCATTCCCGAAGGTTGGCCGCTTCGGCAGCATTCAGTTCGACCACCAGACGCCCGCCGCCTTCGAGCGGGACGCGCATGATCAGGCTGCGGCCCTCCTTGGTGACTTCCATTGGGCCGTCGCCGGTGCGTGGTTTCATAGCCGCCATGAGGAATTCCCCTCCATTTAGTCCCAGGACTGATCAGCCCGGGCGGGCTGTGTCCGCATGTAGATCAAGCCGCCATGACGGAGTGGATGGACACCGCCAGGGCCGCGCGTATTCTGAATGCTTATTGTCCTTGCTTACCTACCATTATCGCGGAATTACCCGCGCGTAGCTAATCGATGGACATTTCCGGCGGGGCACAATTTGCACTCTGACCTGCAATGAAGTCCAAAATTCCTAGGGCGGATAATCGCCACCGCCCGGCAATTGCGCCCAGGCCCACAGCCAGACGATCCAGACGATCTGCAGGAGCAGGAACATCACCACCACCGTGCCCCGGTAAGCCTTGGACCGGGACAGCAGCGCGGCCCCGAGCGCCAGCGGGAAAAGCGGCAGCAGCATCCGGAACGTACTGGTCTGCGGGTGGAGGAACATGACCAGGTACCCCATGTAGCAGGCGCACCACAGGCGAAGTTCGACGCCGAGACGGACCACCGCCGGCAGGTACAGCATCGCCGCGAAGAGTGCCACAAAAACGAACGGCGCCAGCATGCCCAGCACCGGGCCGAAGAGGTCCGCGCCCGTATCGAACCAGGGCTTGAAGGGCACCAGGTCCTCGCCCCGCCAGACGGTTTCGGTCTTGGTGTAGGCCTCGATATCCCCCGTGGCCGCCCATGCGGCGGCAGGCCAAGCCAGCGCGGAAGCGCCAGCCACTGCCGTCAGCGTGGTGAGTGCCATGAGGTCCGGCGTCGAATGTGGTTCCGGCCCACTCCGGCGCAGGCGCTGCACCAGGCGGAAAATCAGGAGGAAACCGAGCGTCGCGGCGAAGGGAACGCCCACCGGCCGCGAAAGGCACAGCAGCACCACCAGCGGCATGGCCCACAAGTACTGCCGGCGGATCACCAGCAGCAGCGCCGCCCCGAGCAGCAGCAATGACAGCGGCTCGCCATAAGGCACCTGGAGCACCGCGGACACGGGGAACGTGGCGAAGAACGCCACGCCCCACAGCGCGGTTCCGTGGGCAGCCTTCTCCCGGAACAACGTGTACACCACCAGGGCGGCGGCCAGGCCGGACAACATTGCGATGATGGTCAACGACGCGGCGGGAGTCCACCCGGTGAGGCCGCTCAGGCCGCCTGCAAGGGAAGGAAACAAGGGATAAAACGCCCAGGTATTCTCCTGCACGTTGCCTGCAGCATCCACCGGCAGGGTGCTGGGATAGCCGCCCTGGATCACCCTGGCATACCACCGGGCATCCCAGATGTTGATGAAGTTCCAGTAGTCAGGCTTTGGGGGAAACCAGGGGTTGGGTCCCTGGTGCAGAGCCGCGGCCATAAAGATGCCGGCGCTGACCAGCCTCGCCAGGACATAGATGGCAGACACCTGCAGCCACCATGGCCAGGCCCGGACAGCCGCGCTGAGGCGCAGCGCCACTGCCTGGACGGAGGCCGCGACGCCTGTTCCCCGCCGGGTGGCAGTACTCAAGCCTGCCCCTCCACCGGTACCGGTTTCTCCGCGCGCTGCTCACCCGCGCTGTATTCATCCGTACTGTTCTCAGCTGTTTCCGGCTCAGGTGTTCCGGGCGCATGGGCTTCCGGACCGGCTTCCCGATGCAGCGCTTCCTGCGCTCCGGGCTCGAGCGCGCGCTGTTCCAGGGCCGCCAGCCGGACCTTCAGCGCCTCCACTTCATGCCGGCTCGCGGCCAGCTGGTCGCGCAGCTCGTCAAGTACCTGGTCCACCTGGTCCATCCGGTAACCCCGCAGGCCCAGCGCAAAGCGGACGCTGTCCACGTCCTGCGGTGCAGCGTTGGCGGGCAGCAGGACCGGCGGCAGGTTCGCCGGCGGTTCCTCCACGCCGGCATCCAGCAGGGCCGGCAAGGGACGGCCGCTCCCCTTTCCGGTACGGGCCCCCACACTTGCCCACAGGACGGCGCCGATCAGCAGCACGGCAAGGAAGACCAGAAAAAAACTCACTATCCCATCGTGCCAGACGCGGCGCCCGTGGCTACTCCGGGCGCTGCTCGCCGTTCAGTGAAGGGGTAATGCCTACGCCCAGCACCCGGTTCACTGCTTCGGCCGGGTCATCCACCACCTGGATCAGGTCCAGGTCCTTGGCGGAAACCATGCCCTCGGCCACCAGCGTCCCCTTGATCCAGTCGATCATGGGACTCCAGAAGTCCACACCGAGCAGCACAATGGGGAACGAGGTCACTTTGCGGGTCTGCACCAGGACCATGGCTTCAAAAAGCTCGTCAAGGGTGCCAAGGCCGCCCGGCAGGACGATGAATCCCTGGGCGTACTTCACGAACATGGTCTTGCGAGCGAAGAAATACCTGAAGTTGATGCCCAGGTCCACCCACTGGTTCAAGCCTTGCTCAAACGGCAGTTCGATGCCCAGCCCTACGGACACGCCGTTGCCTTCAACGGTGCCGCGGTTGGCCGCTTCCATGGAACCGGGTCCGCCTCCGGTGATGACAGCAACCCCCGCTTCGGCCAGTTTCCGGCCCACCTCGACGCCCATCTCGTAATATTGGCTGCCCGGTTTTGTCCGTGCGGAACCGAAGACACTCACGGCCGGGCCCAGGTCCGCAAGCGCCCCGAAGCCCTCCACGAACTCGCTTTGGATCCTCATGACCCGCCACGGATCCGTGTGGACAAACTGGCCAGGCCCTTTGGTATCAAGCAGATGCTGGTCAGACATTTCCACGGCCGCCTGTTTACGGCGAAGCTCAAGGGGCCCCTTACGGCGCGGCTGGGTGTTTTTGGCCGGATCTGCACTGATGCTCATTCCCCTAGGCTAACCTGCCGGTGCGAGGTATCTCTTGAATCACGATCCGCAGGAACCTGGGGTGATTCCCGTCATAACCTGGCGTTGTTCGCTAGATTCTTCCTATGACTACTCATGTGCCCGGCGATGCCCTCGTCTCCCTGGACGCCGTAAACAAGCACTACGGCCAGCTGCACGTTTTGAAGGACATCAATCTTCAGGTCCGAAAGGGCGAGGTTGTTGTGGTCATCGGACCCTCGGGTTCCGGTAAGTCCACCCTGTGCCGCGCCATCAACCGTCTTGAAACCATTGAAGGCGGCACCATCAGCATCGACGGAAAGGTTCTTCCCGAGGAAGGCAAGGAACTCGCCCAGCTCCGTGCCGACGTCGGAATGGTCTTCCAGTCGTTCAATCTCTTCGCACACAAAACCATCCTCGAAAACGTCACCCTGGGCCCCATCAAGGTCAAGGGCGTCGCGAAGGCAACAGCGGACAAGGACGCCATGGCGCTGCTCGAACGCGTAGGCGTCGGACACCAGGCTCCGAAGCTGCCCGCCCAGCTCTCGGGTGGCCAGCAGCAGCGCGTTGCCATCGCCCGGGCCCTGGCGATGAAGCCCAAGGTCATGCTGTTCGACGAACCCACCTCGGCGCTGGACCCCGAAATGATCAACGAGGTCCTGGACGTGATGGTCCAGCTCGCCAAGGAGGGCATGACCATGATCGTGGTCACGCACGAGATGGGCTTCGCCCGGAAGGCTGCGGACCGCGTGGTCTTTATGGCAGACGGCCAGATCGTGGAGGACGCCACGCCCGAAGAGTTCTTCACCAATCCCAAGAGCGACCGTGCCAAGGATTTCCTCTCCAAGCTCCTCACCCACTGAAGCACCTCCGAACAAACACTCCCAGTTCGCACCCAGGCCGTGACCCACGGCCACCAATGAAAGGAATGTCATGAAGGCATTTTTGACCAGGCGGAAGTCATTCTTCGTGGCGGCTACCGCTGCCCTCGCGTTGTCCCTGAGCGCGTGCGGCGGTGGCGGCACCGGTACCACCAGCGACCCCACCGTGGCTGAAAAGCCCACCTTCGCGGCCGGCACCACAATGGAAAAGCTCGCCTCCGCGGGCACCATCAAGATCGGCACCAAGTACGACCAGCCACTCTTCGGCCAGGTTGGCCTGGACGGAAAGCCTGTCGGCTTCGACGTTGAAATCGGCAAGCTGATCGCCGCCAAGCTGGGCATCTCGGCGGACAAGATCGAATGGTCCGAGACCGTATCCGCCAACCGCGAACCGTTCATCGAGCAGGGCAAGGTTGACCTGGTCATCGCCACGTACACCATCAACGACAAGCGCAAGCAGGTTGTCAGCTTCGCCGGACCGTACTACGAGGCCGGCCAGGCACTGATGGTGAACAAGGACAACGACTCCATCAAGAAGCCCGAGGACGTCAAGGGCAAGAAGGTCTGCTCCGTCACGGGTTCCACCCCGGCTGCAACCATCGTGGACAAGTACGGCGCGGAGCTCGTTCCCGCCGCCACTTACTCCGCCTGCCTGGAACCGCTGCGCAACAAGCAGGTTGAAGCCGTCACCACGGACAACGTGATCCTCGCCGGCTTCGTGGACAAGGAACCGGACGCCTTCAAGCTCGCCTCGGAGGAGACCTTCACCAAGGAGCCCTACGGCATCGGCCTGAAGAAGGACGACACCGAGTTCCGCAACTGGATCAACGACCAGCTGGAGGCATTCGAGAAGGACGGCTCCTACAAGAAGGCATGGGAAGCGACCGCGGGTTCAGTCATCAAGACTGCCCCTGAGCTGCCCGAGATTAACCGTTACTAAGTAGCGACTGTGGTTGCCGGGGTGGCTTCGATGCCCCGGCAACCACAGCCTTCATACCCGTCCACGCCCACAGCCAAAGGATCCAATGGACGTCATTCTTGAAAACCTGCCCCTGTACTGGAACGGTTTTCTCCGCACGCTTTTCCTCTCCGTAGTTTCCGGGGTCATCGCGCTGGTGCTCGGGACCCTGCTCGCGGCAGCCAGGGTTTCCCCGGTAGCAGCGCTCCGCGGCTTCAGCACCGTTTACGTGGAAGTTCTCCGCAACACCCCGCTGACCATCGCCTTCTTCTTCGCAGCCATCGTCCTCCCCCGGCTCGGAGTGAAATTCGAGCAGTTCGAAATAGCCGCAATCATCGCCCTCAGCAGTTACACCGCAGCGTTCATCGCCGAAGCTGTCCGCTCAGGTGTCAACAGCGTCCCCGTTGGGCAGGCCGAGGCCGCCCGGAGCATAGGCATGAACTTCGGGCAGGTCCTGAACCTCATCATCCTTCCGCAGGCACTGCGGACGGTGATCCCGCCACTGATCAATATCCTCATCGCCCTGGTGAAGAACTCCTCCGTAGCCGGCGCCTTCTTTGTCCTTGAACTGTTCGGTTACGGCCGGCAGCTGGCCAACGCCAACGGTGACGCCGTAATCCCCGTCCTGCTCGGCGTTGCCTTCTTCTATCTGCTCCTCACCGTTCCCCTGGGCATCCTGGCCAGTACGGTGGAACGAAAGGTGGCGATTGCCCGATGAGCTCGGTACTTTATGACGTTCCCGGCCCCAAGGCCCGCCGGATCTCCCTGATCGGTTCTATTGTCGGTTCGCTGCTGATCCTGGGCCTGCTCGCCTGGATCATCATGACCTTCGCCCAGCAGGGCATCTTTGAGGGCCGCCGGTGGCAGATCTTCACCCGCGGCGACGTCTGGATGCTGCTGGGCAACGGCCTGGGCGCCACGCTCAGCGCCGCCGCGCTGGCCGCCGTGATCGCCTTCCCGCTGGGACTGGCGCTCTGCCTGCTGCGCATCTCGGATGTGGCGTTCATCCGCATTCCCACGCGGGTGGTGCTGGAATTCCTCCGCGGAATGCCCGTGGTCCTGATGATGCTGTTCGTCCTGCTGGGCTTCGGCACCTCGCCGTTCATCGCCGTCGTAACCGGCCTGGTGCTCTACAACTCGGCAGTGTTCGCGGAGATCATCCGGGCCGGCATCCAGTCTCTGCCCAAGGGCCAGCGCGAAGCGGGCCTGGCCATCGGCCTCACCAGCTTCAAGTCCCGGATGCTGATCGAACTGCCGCAGGCAATCCGGCGCATGATGCCCTCGCTGGTGGCGCAGATGGTGGTGCTCCTCAAGGACACCTCGCTGGGCTACATCGTGGCGTACGGCGAGCTCCTGCGCGCGGTGCAGGTGATGGCGGACTTCCTGGGAACACAGTTCCTGTTCCCCATCTTCTTTGTGGCCGCGGCAATCTACATCGCGATCAACATCCTCGTCTCCAGGATTGCGGTCTGGATCGAGCGCCGGGGTTCAAAGAAGGCAGCCGGCGGGGTGGCCAAGGCCGAACCCGAGAAAGCCGAAGCCCCGGTGCCCTGACCGGTCAAACAGCAAATGGCCCGGACCGCGTCCCCTTGGGGTGCAGCGGTCCGGGCCATTGTTGTTAAAGGCGTGGGCCGGCTTCGGCGTTCAGAGTGCCTGGGAGGTTAGCCTGCCAACCAGTCCTGCAGGGCCTGCAGGCACGTCCGGATGGCATCGGCATGCACGTGCTCGTTGTCTTTGTGCGCCAGCAGTGGGTCGCCGGGCCCGAAGTTCACCGCCGGGATCCCCAGCTCGCTGAAACGCGCGACGTCGGTCCAGCCGTATTTGGGCTTCGGCTCGGCTCCCACGGCGGCAACAAAGGAGGCGGCGGCCGGGTGCTGGAGCCCGGGACGCGCCCCGGCTGCGGCATCAGTGCGGACGACGTCAAAACCGTCAAGGAGTTCCCGCACCACCGCTTCGGCCTGGTCCGGCGTTTTGTCCGGCGCAAACCGGTAATTGATCTCCACCACGCACCGGTCCGGAATCACATTGCCCGCGGTGCCGCCGTTGATCCGGACCGCATTCAGGCTCTCACGGTAATCGAGGCCGTCCACGGTGACGGTCAGGGGTTGGTAGGCAGCCAGCCGGGCGAGGATCGGCGCCGCGGCGTGGATGGCGTTGCTGCCCATCCAGGCGCGTGCGGAGTGGGCGGCTTCTCCAACTGTTGACGCTTCGAACCTGCTGGTGCCGTTGCACCCGCCCTCCACCGTGCCGTCGGTGGGTTCGAGGAGGATGGCGAAGTCGCCGTCGAGCAGGTGGCCGTGGTTCCGGACCAGCCGGGCCAGGCCGCTCTTGACGGCTTCCACTTCCTCATGGTCGTAGAACACAAAGGTGACGTCGCGCTTTGGCGCGGTCCCGCCGTCGAACATTGTGGCAGCGAGGGCGAGCTGCACTGCGACGCCGCCCTTCATGTCGGTGGCGCCCCGGCCGTACAGGACGCCCTCCCCGGGGACACCGGACTCCCAGCTGGACGGAACAGTACCCAGGGATCCCTCGGCGAGGGGCAGCGGGACGGTGTCCAGGTGTCCCGCCAGGATGACCCGTTCGGGATTGCCCAGCTCGGTGCGGGCAATGATGGCGTCGCCGTCCCGCACGATGTTAAGTTCCGGGATGGTGCGCAGGGCCGCCT
The DNA here is from genome assembly GCF_057656635.1 of Arthrobacter sp. Soil_C_49. Classification (NCBI taxonomy): domain Bacteria; kingdom Bacillati; phylum Actinomycetota; class Actinomycetes; order Micrococcales; family Micrococcaceae; genus Arthrobacter; species Arthrobacter sp. Soil_C_49. The sequence goes on along the minus strand of NZ_JBDGJZ010000002.1, from coordinate 421,150 downwards.
CGACGGCGTCGGCGAGATCCGTTTCATTGCCGGACACACTGTTGATGTCCATGATCGCGGCAGTCAGGAGCGCGACGTCCTGGCGGAGGTCAAGGGGAAGGGTGGAAGATTCCGGAGCGGTTTCGGCAGTCACGAAGCCAGTCTAGTTCGGAGCAGGTCCCCGCCCCTCGATAGACTGGGGCAATGACTGAGACTGCTTCCTCCGCTGTGCCCGAAACCCGGACTGCCCCCACTGAAGAACGTTCCGCCTATGGCTTTGGGGTGGCCACCATTGCCGTCGCCAATGGAGATGCCGCCGTGCTGGACGTCTGGTTCCCCGCACCCTCGCTGGGCATCGCTGCCGAACACCTGCGGGCAGTGGAAAACGCGGACGAAGCACTGACCCGGATCGCCGAAGCCGGCACCGACGAGGACCGCGGAACCGAGCAGAAGGTGGTCTTTGTACAGATCAACCTCGATGAGGCCCCGGCCGATACCGCTGACGCCTACCTGCGCCTGCACCTGCTCTCGCACCGCCTGGTCCGCCCGAACACCATCAACCTGGACGGTATCTTCGGCAAGCTGCCCAACGTCGTCTGGACCAACTTCGGCCCCACCGCCGTAGAAGGCTTCGAACTGACCCGCGCCCGGCTGCGGCGCCGCGGCGCCGTGACTGTCTACGGCATCGACAAGTTCCCGCGCATGGTGGACTACGTTGTGCCCACCGGTGTGAGGATTGCCGACGCCGACCGGGTCCGCCTGGGTGCGCACCTTGCCGAAGGCACCACTGTGATGCACGAGGGCTTCGTGAACTTCAACGCCGGAACCCTGGGCACGTCCATGGTCGAGGGCCGGATTTCCGCCGGTGTGGTCACCGGTGACGGCAGCGACGTGGGCGGCGGCGCCTCCATCATGGGCACCCTGTCCGGCGGAGGCAAGGAAAAGATCACCATCGGCGAGCGGGTCCTGCTAGGCGCCAACTCCGGCGTGGGCATCAGCATCGGCGACGATTCCGTGGTCGAGGCAGGCCTCTACGTGACGGCGGGAACCCGTGTGCGCGTGCCGGGCCCCAAGGACGAGGTGGGCGAGGACACCACCAAGATCGTCAAGGCCGCCGAACTCTCGGGTGTCCCCAACCTGCTGTTCCGCCGGAACTCCACCACGGGCGCCGTGGAGGTACTCCCCCGCGCCGGCCAGACCGTGGAACTGAACGACGCCCTGCACGCCAACTGATCCTGCATGGCACGAAGACGCGGCATGCGCCGCCTACTGGTGCTGTTGCTCACGCTCGCACTTTTGGCCGGCGGCGTCTACGCGGCGGTGTTTTTTGTGCAGCGCTCGGAAACCTTGGTTTCGGAGCGCTGCACCGCCGTCGTTAATGGCAGGACGGCTGAACTGGCTCCGGACCAGGCCGTCTACGCTTCCCTGATCACCGCCGTGGCGGTCCAGCGCGGGCTCCCGCCGAGGGCCGCAACCATAGCCTTGGCCACGGCCATGCAGGAGTCCAAGCTCCGCAACATTGAACATGGGGACCAGGCCGGGCCGGATTCGAGGGGGCTGTTCCAGCAGCGGCCCTCCCAGGGCTGGGGAACCGAAGAGCAAATCATGGACCCCTTCTACGCCACCAACGCCTTTTACGACGCGCTGGTCAAGATCCCCGGCTACGAGTCGATGGAGATCACCGATGCTGCCCAGCGGGTCCAGCGTTCAGCGTTTCCCACCGCCTACGCCCAGCACGAGCAGATGGGACGCTTTTTTGCCTCCGGGCTGACCGGCGAGACGCCCGAAGCCATCCAGTGCACCCTCCGCTCGGCAGGTGCCGCCGGCGACCCCGCCGCCGTTTCGGACCAGCTTGCCCAGGCTTATGGCCTCCCGGTCTCGGGCGTCGAAGGGCAGACACTGGTGGTGGAAGCCGAAGGAAGCCAGGCGTGGTCCGTGGCGCAATGGGCTGTAGCAAACGCCAAGATCCTCGACGTCACACGGGTGGAAGTGGCCGGGCGGACCTGGAACCGCGACGACCGGGACGGCTGGCAGCAATCGACGACCCCGGACGGCCAGGTGCGGATCACTGTAGCAGCGGCCGGCACGGGGGCCTGAGGGCCCTTCCTAGACCAGGATTTCCACGACAGGCTGGACGTAGCTGCGGAACAGCTCCGGCTGGCTCATCAGCTGGTGGCTCATAATGATCTTGTCCGGCTCGAGGTACCAGGCCCGCTGTTCATTCAACGGCAGTTCGATGATGGTCAACTTGAAGTCGCGGGCGTTGCGCCCCACCTCCATCAGCCGGTCATCCACCATGTCCTCCAGGAGCTGGTCCGCACCGTTGGCGGCCCGTTCAGCTTCGAGCTCGGCGTACTCGCTTCTGCGTTCCCGGGCCCAGGTGAGAGCCGAGCCGAAATGCGCCTGAAGCACCCGCTGCAGTGCGGGCGAATTGCCGAAGGCCTCGAACTCGGGCGGGGAAAGCTCCGGGGATGTCTGCGGGTGCGCCTTCAGCAGCTGTTCCCACCACGCCTCCCATTCGGTCTTCAGCACGCCCAGGCCGCCAACATCGGCGGTCAGATGGGAATGGTCGGCGTGACGGATCTTGGGAGCTGCATGGGACAGTGCGGGATGGCCCGCCCCGTCCAGTCCGGCGGCATCGCGGATATACAGGGCGATCATCATCGGTCCGGATGTGTCGGTGGTGATCTGCCACCCGGAACCGGTCTTCTGCTGCATCCGAGGTCCTTCCTGGCGCGCTCCTGCCGGGTCTGGTGATCCGGTGTTGCGCCCCCGGCTATCAGTCTATTCCCCCGCGTTGCCGACGTTAATGAAATTCACCGGGCCAACCCATCGAGGTGCCGCTCCAGGACATCCGTGCACATCCGGGCGGTCATCCATCCCGGCTGCAACAGGGCATGCATGCACAGGCCGTCAAGGGTGGCCAGAAGCCTCTCCGCCTCCACCACCAGCGACTCCTCGGATTCGTGGGCGGGAACCAAAGTGGTGACCACCCGGCCCATGACCGCGGCCACTTCGCGGTGGCTGCGGTCCGCCTCGGCGGCAAGGAACGGTTTGATCCTGGCAGCATTGCGGAAGGCCATCCACACGCAGGATTCCACCGCCCGTTGTTCATCCAGCGGCAGGAGTTCGCCCAGCAGTGTTAAAACGGCGGTGCGCCCTTGGGCACTTGCGGGCGGATGGTCCTGCAACCCTGGCAGCGCTTTCTCCAGCCTGCCCACGATGCTGTCAATTACCGTGGCGAACGAGAAAGCCAGCAGTTCCTCGCTGCCCGCAAAGTAGTGCCTCACTGAGCCGACGGCAAGCCCGGCCTCGTCTGCCACTTCCCGCAGCGACGCTCTTTCCAACCCGTCGACGGCGATGATCCGCCATACTGCTTCGACTACTTCCTGGCGCCGGGCTGCGGCATGAACGATTTTAGGCACTCCTCTTATTTAGCACGGCTGTGCCCAATAGCAGCCGGGCTCGCCGGTTTGCCCGTAAAGCACCGACATCCTGGCCGCAATGTGGCTTCTACCGGCGGGACCGGCAACAGTTGGGATAGCGTTGGGAGCATGAAAATTCTGGTTACAGGGGGCACCGGCTACATCGGTTCCCACACTGTTTTGTCCCTGCAGGAAGCCGGCCATGACGTGCTGGTCATCGACAACCTGGTCAACTCCAGCGAGGAGTCCCTCCGCCGGGTCGCAGAGCTCACCGGCAAAACAGCGCAGTTCCACCACGTGGACCTCGTGGACGAGGCCGCCGTCGAGAAGGTCTTCGCCGAGAACGACGTTGACGCCGTGATCCACTTCGCCGGGCTCAAGGCCGTGGGCGAATCCGTCCGGGAACCGCTGAACTACTACTACAACAACCTCGTGGGCACCCTGAACCTGATCCGCGCCATGGACCGGCATAACGTCCGCTCCATCGTATTCAGCTCCTCCGCCACCGTCTATGGCGAACACAATCCCATCCCGTACGTCGAGAAGATGGAAATCGGCGCCAACAACCCCTACGGCCGCACCAAGGAACAGATCGAGGACATCCTCTCCGACCTCGGCGCCGCCGATCCCCGCTGGCACATCGCCCTGCTGCGCTACTTCAACCCTGTCGGCGCCCACCCCTCCGGCCGGATCGGCGAAGACCCCCAGGGCATCCCCAACAACCTCGTCCCCTTCATCGCCCAGGTCGCCGTGGGCCGACGCGAGAAACTTATGGTCTTCGGCGGTGACTACGACACCCCGGACGGAACCTGCCTGCGCGACTACATCCACGTGGTGGACCTGGCCGAGGGCCACCTCGCCGCCTTGAACCACATCACGGACCGCACCGGGGTGTTCCGCTGGAACCTCGGCTCCGGCACCGGTTCGTCGGTCCTGGAAGTGTTGCGCAGCTTCGAAAAGGCCGTCGGCAAGCCCATCCCCTACGAGATCACCGCACGCCGGGCCGGTGACCTGCCCGCCTTCTGGGCCGACGCCACCTCAGCCCTCGCCGACCTCAGCTGGTCCACCACCAAAACCATCGACCAGATGTGCGAAGACCACTGGCGCTGGCAGAAAAACAACCCGAACGGCTACAACTCCTGAACAACAACGCGGGGTCACTAAATGCCCTTCGGGGCCCCTATATTGGGCGTTTAGTGACCCCGTGTTGCTCTCTTGGTCATTAACAACGAACGGCCACCCACCTCGATGAGGTGGACGGCCGCCGTCGTAATGGCTGGTATCAGCGGGCGGGGTAGTCGCGCTCCGGCTCGCCGATGTAGAGCTGGCGCGGGCGGCCGATCTTGGTGTTCGGGTCGCTGATCATCTCGCGCCACTGGGCAATCCAGCCCGGAAGGCGGCCGATGGCAAAGAGCACGGTGAACATCTTCTCCGGGAAGCCCATGGCCTTGTAGATGAGGCCGGTGTAGAAGTCGACGTTCGGGTAGAGCTTGCGCTGGATGAAGTAATCATCATTGAGCGCCTTCTCTTCCAGGCGCAGGGCGATGTCCAGCAGTTCGTCGTTGCCGCCGAGCTTGGTGAGGATCTCGTGGGCGGTGGCCTTGACGATCTTGGCACGCGGATCGTAGTTCTTGTAGACGCGGTGCCCGAAGCCCATGAGGCGGACGCCGTCTTCCTTGTTCTTGACCTTCTCCATGTAGTCCTCGGGCTTGGTGCCATCGGCCTGGATCTGGCGGAGCATCTTCAGCACGGCCTCGTTGGCGCCGCCGTGGGCCGGGCCGAACAGGGCGTTGATGCCTGCGGAGACGGAGGCGAAGAGGTTGGCGTTGGAAGAGCCCACGAGGCGCACGGTGGACGTGGAGCAGTTCTGCTCGTGGTCCGCGTGCAGGATCAGGAGCAGGTCCAGTGCCTTGGCCACGATCGGGTCCACCTCATACTGCTCAGCCGGAAGCCCGAAGCTGAGGCGCAGGAAGTTCTCGACGAGGTTGTGCGAGTTGTCCGGGTACAGCATGGGCTGGCCGATGGACTTCTTGTGGGCGTAGGCCGCGATAACCGGAAGCTTGGCCATGAGGCGGATGGTGGAAACTTCCACCTGCTCGGCGTTGAACGGGTCCAGCGAGTCTTGGTAGAACGTGGACAGCGCCGAAACGGCCGAGGACAGGACGGGCATGGGGTGCGCGTCACGCGGGAAGCCGCCGAAGAAGCCCTTGAGCTCCTCGTGCAGCAGGGTGTGCCGGCGGATCTTCTGGTCGAATTCGTCCAGCTCCGTGGGAGTGGGCAGGTTGCCGTAGATCAGCAGGTAGGACACCTCGAGGAAGCTGGAGTGCTGTGCCAGCTGTTCGATGGGGTATCCGCGGTAGCGCAGGATGCCAGCATCGCCGTCGATGTAGGTGATAGCCGAGGTTGTGGCTGCTGTGTTCATGAAGCCGGGGTCAAAGGTGACTGCGCCCGTCTGCTTCAGCAGTTTGGAAACGTCGTAGCCTTCGTTCCCTTCAACAACCTGGATGCGCGGCAGCTTGAGCTCGCCTCCTGCATGGAGCAGAGTCGCAGCATTGTTGGTCTCAGTCATGGAGTCCCCTTCATGAGGCGTCTGGGCCTCTGTCGAAAGCTTGATCCAACATCAGGTGAGCCGCGCACGAAGCCTGAGGAGACAGGTTCCAACACCCGGGCTGCCTTCTTGTAGAAAGCCACCATTGATAGTCACTTAAAAAGTACCCGCTCCTTGGCGGGTGCCACTAATCCGCGACGTTCCAAAGTGCCCTAAAATGCGCCGGATGTGTCCGGAGTCACACCATTGTTACGGCGCTGCGCCGGGCGCGGTGCCCGGACAATTACGGTGCCGAAGCCAGCCGGGCCACGGCGGCGTCGATCCTTTCGTCGCTTCCCGTGAGGGCAACCCGGACGTAGCCGTTGCCGGCCTCGCCGTAGAAGACGCCGGGACCCACCACGATGCCGCGCTCCGCGAGCCGGGCCACGGTGTCCCAGGTGCTCTCCCCCGCCGTCGACCAAAGGTAGAGGCCGGCGTCGGATTCCTTGATCTCGAGCCCGAAGTCCAGCAGCGCCGGAACCAGCCGTTCACGGCGGCCGCGGTACAGGTCCTTCTGGGCCTCCACATGCGCGTCATCGCCCAACGCCACACGCATGGCTTCCTGCACGGGGTAGGGAACGATCATGCCGGCGTGCTTGCGGCTGTTGACGAGGTTGGGCATCAGGTCCGGATCGCCGGCCACGAAGGCCGCACGGTAGCCTGCGAGGTTGGACTGTTTGCTTAGCGAGTACACGGCAAGGAGCCCCTGGTGGGACCCTCCGGCCACCCGCGGGTCCAGGATGCTGGGGACTGCCTGGCCGCCGCGCTGGACGTCCCAGTCACCCCAGCCCAGCTCGGCATAGCATTCGTCGGATGCCACCACGGCACCCAGCTGCCGGGCCTGCACCACGAGCGCTTTCAGGGATTCAACGCTGCGGACACTGCCCGTGGGATTTCCCGGGGAATTGACCCAGATGAGACGAACGCGGGAGCGGGTCGCGTCGTCGAGCTCGTCCAGGTTGTCGGTTGCCACGGAGGTGACACCCGCGAGGGTGGCGCCGATATCGTACGTGGGGTAGGCAACCCTGGGGCGTACGACGACGTCACCCGGCTTCAGTCCGAGCAGCAGCGGCAGCCAGGCCACGAGCTCCTTCGAACCGACGGTTGGCATGATGTTCCGGGGGTCCAGCCCCGCCACTCCGCGACGGCGTTCGAACCAGCCCGCGATGGCTTCCCGAAGGGCGGGCGTGCCGTGGACCGTGGGGTATCCGGGGGCATCCGCGGCAGCCTTCAGGGCGTCCTGGATCAGGGCCGGCGTGGGATCCACCGGAGTGCCAATGGACAGGTTGACGGCTCCCCCGGGATGCTCCGAGGCCTTCGCGAGATACGGCGCCATGGCCTCCCACGGGTAGTCGGGCAGGTCAAGGCCGAACGTATTCACTGCTGCGGTCACCGTTCCTGCCTGCGTCAGTGGTCTTGGTTCTGCGGGGGCAGTGCGGCGATCATCGGGTGGTCCTTGCCGGTGTTGCCGATCTTGGCGGCACCACCGGGTGACCCGAGGTCATCGAAGAACTCTACATTGGCCTTGTAGTAGTCGGCCCACTCGTCCGGGGTGTCGTCCTCGTAGTAAATGGCCTCCACCGGGCACACCGGCTCGCAGGCACCGCAGTCGACGCATTCGTCCGGATGGATGTACAGCGAACGCTCACCCTCATAGATGCAGTCGACGGGGCATTCTTCGATACATGCCTTGTCCTTGACATCTACACACGGCTGCGCGATTACGTACGTCACGTCCCTGGCCTCTCCACGTTGGGTCCGGCGTCCCGCCGGTTCTTGCGTCCGGCAGCATTGGCCGGACTCTTGACATCTGAGCCTATTATCTCCCAGCCCGTTACCGCGAACCTAGCCGGGCCCCTAGTATGAACTGGTGAGTCAGCCTTCCACGCCTGCCGGGTTTCTTACAACTGCCGCGCCCGGAACCCGGGTTGTGGTGCGGTACCGCATCGAGGACGGCCTCACTGATGCGCTGGGACACCTGCTGGCGTGCGACGCCGGTGCCTGCACCGTCCGCACGCGGCAGGCCGACGTCGTTATTCCGCTTGAGCGCGTTGTGGCAGCCAAGGAGGTTCCCCCGGCGCCCGAGCGGCGCAGGCCGGCGCGGTAAAGCCTGCTCCCACTGTGCAGGGGCAGGCCCACCAGGCAGGTTAAAAAGAAAAGCCGGGACGACGGCGGTAATTCCGCCTGCCGTCCCGGCAGTTCAGACTTTAGGCCTTGGCACGGGCGCGGTTGGCCTTGGCACGCTCGTTGGTGTCCAGGATGACCTTGCGGATGCGGATGGACTCCGGAGTCACCTCGACGCACTCGTCCTCGCGGGCGAACTCCAGCGACTCTTCAAGGGTGAGGTCGCGCGGCGGGGTCAGGTTCTCGAAGGTGTCCGAGGAAGCGGCACGCATGTTGGTGAGCTTCTTTTCCTTCGTGATGTTGACGTCCATGTCGTCGGCGCGGGAGTTCTCGCCAACGATCATGCCCTCATAGACCTCGGAGGTGGGCTTGACGAAGAAGGATCCACGTTCCTGCAGGTTGATCATGGCGAACGGGGTCACAACGCCGGCGCGGTCAGCAACCATGGAGCCGTTGGTGCGGTACTCGATGGGTCCGGCCCACGGCTCGTAGCCCTCGGAAATGGAGGCCGCGATGCCGGCACCGCGGGTATCCGTGAGGAACTTGGTGCGGAAGCCGATCAGGCCACGGGCCGGAACGATGAATTCCATCCGGCACCAGCCGGTTCCGTGGTTGGCCATGTTGGTCATACGGCCCTTGCGGGCGGCCATCAGCTGCGTCACGGCGCCGAGGTATTCCTCGGGGACGTCGATGGTCATGTGCTCCATCGGCTCGTGGATCTTGCCGTCGATGGTCTTGGTAACAACCTGGGGCTTGCCCACGGTCAGTTCGAAGCCTTCGCGGCGCATTTGCTCCACGAGGATAGCCAGGGCGAGCTCGCCGCGGCCCTGGACTTCCCAGGCGTCAGGACGCTCGGTGGGGAGCACCTTGATGGAGACGTTACCGATCAGTTCCTTGTCCAGGCGGTCCTTGACCTGGCGGGCGGTGACCTTGGCACCCTTGACCTTGCCGGCCAGCGGGGAGGTGTTGATACCGATGGTCATGGAGATCGCGGGATCGTCCACGGTGATCAGCGGCAGGGGCTGCGGGTTCTCAACGTCCGTGAGGGTTTCACCAATGGTGATGTCCTCGATACCTGCGACGGCGACAATCTCGCCCGGGCCGGCGGAGTCGGCCGGAACACGGTCGAGGGCCTTGGTGGCAAGGAGTTCGGTGATCTTTACGGTCTTGAGTTCACCATTGGCACGGGCCCAGGCAACCTGCTGGCCCTTGCGCAGGGTGCCGTTGTAGATGCGGAGCAGTGCAAGGCGGCCCAGGAACGGTGAGGCGTCCAGGTTGGTGACGTGCGCCTGCAGGACACCCTCGGGGTTGTAGGTCGGTGCCGGGATGTGCTCGATGATGGTCTTGAACAGGGGCTCAAGGTCCTCATTGTCAGGAGCAGAGCCGTTGGCCGGCTGTTCCAGGGAGGCGCGGCCAACCTTTGCTGCCGCGTAAACGACAGGCACTTCGAGGACCTTGTCCAGGTCCAGGTCCGGAACCTCGTCCGCGAGGTCGGAGGCAAGGCCCAGGAGCAGGTCCATGGACTCGTGCACGACTTCGTCAATGCGGGCGTCGGGGCGGTCGGTCTTGTTGACCAGGAGGATGACCGGCAGGTGCGCGGCAAGGGCCTTGCGGAGCACGAAACGGGTCTGGGGCAGCGGACCTTCAGACGAGTCCACCAGCAGAACGACGCCGTCAACCATGGACAGGCCGCGCTCCACCTCGCCGCCGAAGTCGGCGTGGCCGGGGGTGTCAATAACGTTGATGGTGATGGTCTCGCCGTTGGACGACGGACCGTTGTAGGCCACCGTGGTGTTCTTGGCGAGGATGGTGATGCCCTTTTCGCGCTCAAGGTCACCGGAGTCCATGACGCGGTCTTCGAGGTGGTTGTGCTCGGCAAAGGAGTTGGTCTGCTTGAGCATGGCGTCGACCAGGGTGGTCTTGCCGTGGTCAACGTGGGCCACAATCGCGACGTTGCGGAGGTCACTGCGTGATGCAGTGGCTACCGCGGTGTTGGTGGTGGTTTCAGACATGCGTAATGGCTCGATTCAGTGGTGAAAGTCAGCTGTTGTATCGCGACATTTCCAACTGGAACGCACGACGGATCATGCCCTTTGCACAGGGCTGCTTCCTCCATTCTAGCCGCAGTGGCATTAATAGGCCTAAATTCTCCAGCGGACCGAAGGGAGCCGGCCGTGATGCGGCCACGGCGCGGGCTAGAATTAGTGAGCAAAATCACTGGCCAATCCTGCATTGATGCCACATGATTGCTCTGACACTCCATGCAAGCTCTGAAAGACACCACATGCGAAAAGCCCTGGCCCGGACCCGCGTTGCCGCATCCGGAGCCGCCGCCGTCATTGCGGTGTCCAGCCTTCTTGCCCTGTCGGGTTGCGGGGTTCCGCCCCAATCTTCCGCCGTTCCCCACCTGCAGGCTGCGGCCGCTGCAGGACAACCGGGCGCTGCCGGCGCGAATCCTGGCACTGCCGCTGCGCGTGTCCTCAATCCAGCCAATGGGCGGCTTGAGGCAGTGGTTACAGATGTCAGCAGAACCGTCCTCCTGATTGGTGATTCGCAGTCAGAACCCTCGGACGGATGGCCCCGCCAGGGCCTCGAGGCTGCCGGGTACAAGGTGTACTACTGTGGGAGGGGCGGCACCGGCTTCGTGTCCGCCAACGGCAAGACCGGCAACTACATTGATGCCCTCCTCCGGGGTGACTGGCTCCTGCCCTCCGGAACCCCGGCGCTTATCGTTATCCAAGGCGGCGGCAACGACGCCGCAACCGGAGCTTCGGACACCCGGATCACCGGCAACGCCGAGCGCCTGATCGCCGAGCTCAAGGCCCGCTACCCGGGAACCCGGATGGCCATGATCGGCACCCTGGCCCGGGGCGAAGGCAATGGGGGCGGCCGGCGCACCGAGGTGGACGCCCTGCTGGGCAAGGTGGCAGCCGCGCACAACCTGCCCTTCGTTTCCGTGGGAGACTGGCTTACCCGGTATGGCCTGGCCAAGGATCTGGCGGACGCAGTACATATGAATCCCCATGGCCGCCGCACCCTGGGGAGTTTGCTGGAACGCCGCCTTAATGACCTCGGGCTGCAGCGGAAGCCGACGGCGGACCAGCCACCCGCCCTTGCCACCGGTGGCGGCAACGACTCCTTCCAGGACTGACACTTATTCAAGCGTTTGAAGCCGGAGCCAACAGGCTCCGGCTTCAAACATTTAGTGGGACAAGGGCGGCTAGGCCACTTCCGGCGGAAGCATAAGCTTGGCGCCCGGGATGGCGTTGAGCAGTGCCTTCGTGTAGTCCTGCCGGGGCGATTCGAAGACGTCGTCCGTGGAACCGGTCTCCACCAGGCGCCCCTTCTCCATCACGCAGACGTGGTCGGCGATCTGCCGGACCACCGCCAGGTCATGGGTGATAAAGAGGTAGGTCAGACCCAGGTTGGACTGGAGGTCTGCCAGCAGGTTCAGCACCTGCGCCTGCACCAGCACATCCAGGGCGGACACGGCTTCGTCGCAGATGATGACTTCCGGATCGAGGGCCAGCGCACGGGCGATGGCCACACGCTGCCGCTGCCCGCCGGAGAGCTCGTTCGGGTACCGCTGCATGGCGGACTGCGGCAGTGCCACCTGGTCCAGCAGTTCCCGGACCTTCTTCTCCCGGCTCTCTTTGTTGCCGATCCTGTGGACCCTCAGCGGTTCCTCGATGGTCCTGAAGATGTTGTACATCGGATCCAGCGAACCGTAGGGATCCTGGAAGATGGGCTGCACACGGCGACGGAACTTGAACAGATCCGACGGCTTCAAAAGGGAAGTGTCCACGCCGTCGAACAGGATCCTGCCTTCGGTGGGCTTCTCCAGCTGGAGCACCATCTTGGCCACGGTGGACTTGCCTGAACCCGACTCCCCCACGATCGCCGTCGTGGTTCCCCGTTTGACGTCGAAGCTGACACCATCAACCGCCGCGAAGTCCGATGCTTTGCCCAGGCCCTGACGGAGCTTGTACACCTTCCGCAGGTCCTGGATCTGAAGGACGTTGTCCGCCGCTGCAGGTTCGGCGGCAGGGGCCAGCAGATCCGCGGCCTCCACTCCTTGCTCCTTGGCGGCCTGGATCCTCCGGCTGGCCAGGGACGGCGCGGACTCCACAAGCCTCCTGGTGTAAGGGTGCCGGGGGTTCCGCAGCAGGTCCAGGGAAGGGCCTGCTTCCACAACCCGGCCCTGGTACATCACTACTACCTTGTCGGCCCGTTCCGCTGCCAGCCCCAGGTCATGGGTGATCAGCAGCACCGAAGTGCCCAGCTCGGTGGTCATGGTGTCCAGGTGGTCCAGGATCTGCCGCTGCACCGTGACGTCCAGGGCGGAGGTTGGCTCGTCCGCGATCAGCAGGCGGGGCTGGCAGGAGAGCCCGATAGCGATCAGGGCGCGCTGCCGCATACCGCCGGAAAACTCGTGCGGATACTGGTTGGCGCGCCGGTGGGCGTCCGGGAGGCCGGCCTCGGCGAGTACCTTGGCAACGTCATCCGGGCCGCTGGGCCGGCCGTTGGCACGCAGTGTTTCCCGTACCTGGTAACCGATCTTCCACACCGGGTTCAGGTTGGACATCGGGTCCTGCGGCACCATGCCGATGGTGTTGCCGCGAAGCTCGATCATGCGCTTTTCCGAGGCATGGGCGATGTCTTCGCCGTCCAGCAGGATCTGCCCGCCGGAAACCCTGCCGTTGCCGGGAAGGAGGCCGATGGCCGCCAGTGCGGTCGTGGACTTGCCCGAGCCCGACTCCCCCACGATCGCGACGGTCTCACCGGGCATGATGGTCAGGTGCGCATCACGGACCGCCTGGACTTCCCCGCCGCTGGTCTTGAAGGTAATGGCGAGGTCGCGGACCTCCAGCAGCGGCGTGATCCCCGTGGTGCCGGCCTCCGCGATGCGTATTTCTGGAGTTGTCATCTCGTCGTCTCTCATCGCTGGCGGCTCTTCGGATCAAGGGCGTCGCGCACCGCGTCGCCCAGCATGATGAAGCTGAGCACCGTGATGGACAGTGCCGCGGCCGGGAACAGCATGATTTCCGGCCTGGTTCGGATGGATGCCTGGGCCCCGGCAATGTCATTGCCCCAGGACATAATGCTCTGCGGCAGGCCGATGCCAAGGAAGGACAGCGTTGCCTCAGCGACAATGAAGACACCCAGTTCCAGGGTTGCCAGGACAATGATCGGCGCAAGCGCGTTCGGCAGCACATGCCGGACCAGCGCGCCGAATTTGGAAACGCCCAGTGCACGGGCAGCGGTGACGAAGTCTGAGTTGCGGACTTCGATGACGGCACCGCGGGTGATGCGGGCCATCTGCGGCCACGCGAGGAGCGAGATCACAAAGACCACGGTCCAGACGCTTTTGTTCTCGCGGAAAAACGGCAACTGGGTGATGACCAGCGCGCCGAGGATCAGCGGCAGGGCAAAGAAGATGTCGCCCAGGCGGGCCAGTACGGCGTCGATCCAGCCACCGTAGTAGCCGGCGAGGGCACCGAAGGTGACCCCGATGACCAGCACGCACAGCACCGAGAGGACACCCACGGACATGGACGCCTGGGTGCCGTGGATGACGCGGGAGTAGATGTCGCAGCCCTGGAACGTGAAGCCGAAGGGGTGCCCGGCCGTGGGGCCGCCCTCTGAATTCGCCAGTTCGCAGCCTTCATTGGGGGCAACGGAGGTGAACAGGCCGGGGAACAGTGCCACCACGGTCAGGGCCAGGATCAGCAGCGCCGAAATGATGAACAGCGGACGACGGCGGAGCTTGCGCCACGCGTCCGACCACAGGCTGAGAGGCGCCTGGTCAGTCTTGACGGCATCTGTTGCCAACAGCGGGGTTTCCTCGATGGGCGCCACGAAGTGGCTGTTATTACTGGTCATAGCGGATCCTCGGGTCAAGCCAGGCATACAGGAGATCAACAAGCAGGTTGGCTACCACGAACACCAGCACCAGCACGCTGACGATGGAGACAATGGTGGGTCCTTCGCTGCGAAGGACTGCCTGGTAGAGCTTGTTGCCCACGCCGGGAACGTTGAAGATGCCTTCGGTGACGATGGCGCCGCCCATAAGGCCACCCAGGTTGGCCCCGAGGTAGGTCACCACGGGGATCAGCGAGTTGCGCAGGATGTGGGCCAGAACCACCCGCGGCCGTGAGAGGCCCTTGGCGGTGGCGGTCCGGACGTAGTCGGCGTTCATGTTTTCGCTGACCGAAGTACGGGTCAGGCGGAGCACGTAGGCAAAGGACACGAGTCCCAAAACCACTGCCGGCAGCAGCAGGCTGCCCCAGTCGGCATTGGCGCCGACCGTCGGTTTTGCCCATCCCAGTTGCACGCCGAAGACGAGCTGGAACACGAAGCCGAGGACGAACGTGGGAACTGCGATGACCACCAGGGACGCCACGAGGACGGTGGAGTCGAACCAACCGCCGCGGCGGAGGCCGGCGAAAACGCCGAAGGCCACGCCGAACACGGCCTGGATGGCCAGCGCTTCAATCGCCAGCATGGCGGTCACAGGGAACACCCGGGCGAGGGCGGCAGCGATGGGCTGGCCGGTGAAGTCGTTGCCCAGGTTGAAGGTGAACAGGTTTTTCAGGAACAGCCCGTACTGGACCCAGAAGGGTTCGTCGAGGTGGTACTGGCTCCGCAGGGTGTCGATAACAGCCTGCGGAGGCTGGCGCTCACCGAACAGCGCGGCGATGGGGTCGCCGGGAAGGGCGAACACCATGTAATAGACCAAAAGGGTGGTGCCGAGGAAAACAGGGATCACCTGTAGGAGCCGGCGCAGAATGAAGCGGACCACGGGATCACCAGCCTTCCGGTTGGGAAGAATGCAGGTTCATTGGTGCCTTCCTGCCGTTGCAAGCCAATGGGGGCCCGGCCGTGACCGGACCCCCAAAGTGCCTGGCGGCAAGTTAGATCTGGGACTACTTGGCAGTGATGTTGTAGTAGAGAATGCCGCCGTTCCAGCCGGTTTCGGCCTTCACAACGTTATTGCTCCATACGATCGGGCGTGCCTGATCCCAGAGCGGCAGGACGGGCAGGTCCTCGAAGAGGACTTCCTGCGCTTCGTTGAACTTGGCGTTGGCTTCCTCGGTGGACTTCGAGGCCAGGCCTTCCTTGAGGAGCTTGTCGAACTCGGGGTTCGAGTACTTCTCGTAGTTTGCCGATGCCCCCGTGGCCAGGATGGGTCCCAGGAAGTTGTAGAGCGACGGGTAGTCGCCCTGCCAGCCGGCGCGGGTCAGGCCGGGCAGTTGCTGGGACTTGCGCAGGTTCAGTACTTCGGCGAACTTGGCGAACGGCTGGATTTCAGCCTGGATGCCGAGGTTGTTCTTGAAGCCGTTGGCAACAGCATCGATCCATTCCTTGTTGCCGCCGTCGGTGTTGGAGGCAATCTGGAGCGGCTTGGAGTTGTCGTAGGGCTGGATCTTCTCAGCCTGGGTCCACAGGTCCTTGGCCTTGGCGGCGTCAAACTTGAGGACTTCGCTGCCCTTGAGGCCTTCTTTGAAGCCGTCAATGACCGGCGGGACGAAGGCCTTGGCCGGGGTGCGGGTTCCGTTGAAGACCACCTTGGCGATCTCCTCGCGGTTGATCGCGTAGGAAAGCGCCTGGCGGCGGAGCTTGCCGGCTTCACCCTGGAAGTTCGGGTTGTAGTCCGGGATGTTCAGGGTGGAGTTGGTGGCAACGGGCTTGGTGGCGTTGCGGTCCGGGAAGTCCGAAACGTAGGTCTTCAGTGCGTTGGACGGAAGAACGTCCGTGATATCAAGGTTGTCGGACTGCAGGTCGGTGTAAGCCGGGCCCGGATCCGTGTAGAACTTGAAGGTCACGCCGCCGTTCTTGGACTCGCGGGGACCGCTGTAGTCAGGGTTCTTGACGAGGGCGATGGACTGGTCGTGTACCCAGGCGCCCTCTTTCTCGAACTTGTACGGGCCGTTGCCCACCGGGTTCTCGCCGAAGGACTTCGGGTCCGCCAGTGCGGCCGAGGGGAGCGGGAAGAACGCGGAGTAACCCAGGCGCAGCGACCAGTCAGCCTCGGGCTGGGCCAGCTTCACCGTGATGGTGGAGTCATCGGTGGCGACCAGGCCGGACATCGTTTCGGCGGTGGGCGCCGGGGTGGTGGTGGTCTTGCCGTCGGCCGACTTCTCGGTGGTTACTGCGGACACTTCCTCGTACCCTGCAATGGATTCGAAGAAGAAGCCGTTGTTCTGCAGGTTCTTCGAGTTGGCCGCGAAGTTCCAGGAATCAACAAACGTCTTGGCGGTGATCGCTTCGCCGTTGGTGAACTTGGCGCCCTGCTTGACCTTGATGGTCCAGTTCTGGGCGTCGGCAGATTCGATGGATTCCGCGAGTGCGTTGACGGGCTTGCCGTCGGCGTCGTAGGTCCGCAGGCCTTCGAAGAGGAGCTCGACCACACGGCCGCCATAAACTTCATTGGTGTTTGCCGGCAGCAACGGGTTTTGTGGTTCGTTGCTGTAAGCGGTGATGACCTTGTTCGGGTCGCCGGCAGATTCGCTGGCACCGTCATTGCTGCCGCCTCCAGCGCCGCAGCCGGTCAGGGCAAGCGCGGCGATTGCCACGATGCCCAGTGCTTTGGAAGTGCGCGTAAAACGCATTCCGCCTCCTATGAGTTGTGGGAGAAAACGAGGGGAATCTTTGTGCTTCCCCGCAGGCGAGACCCAGCGATGGACTGTGACGCAACCTACATATACGAGTAGCCTAACTGCACGAAGTCCAGATACTGGTACTCCGTTGCCAAACCGTGACCGGCCCACTCCGGGGACTTAGCCGGTCAACGGAAGTTGTGCAAGTCACATGCTACTCGCCGGTAGACTTATCGGCGAATCGAAGTGTGAGGCCCGCCACCGCAGCGCGTAAAGCGGTTGCCGCGTCTTTAGGCCAGGCGCCAGTCCCAGACGTTCCACCACACGCCGAGCGGTCCCGGACTTGGCTTCACGCCGGTGACACGGGCGCTGTACGCGGTGGTTCCGACGGTCTGGTAGAGGGGCAGACCGTAGGCGTTCTCCCACACCTGTTTGTCGATGTCAGCCAGGAGTTCGTCCTGTTTGGCCAGGTCTGTGGTGCCAGTGAGCTGTTCCATCACTTTGTCTGCATCGCCATCGGAGAATCCGTTGAAGTTGCTGCCCGCACCGGTGCGGAAAATCTGCGGAACACGGCTGACTCCCACGCCGGTGCCGATCCAGCCGAGTAAAGCTGCGTCATAGCCGCCGCCCCCCAGGGCCTTCGCCCAGTCGGCGTTCCCTTGCCCCGCGTCCACCACTTGGAACCCGGCCAGCGCTGCGGAGTCCCGGATCAGGGCAAAAGCCTTGGCCCGGTTGGGATTGTCGCGGTTGTACAGGATGCGGACGGTGGGAGTTTGGCCGTCCAGGAGCGTTTTCGCACCGTCGATGTCAACCTCTGAGTAATCCCCGGAGCCGTTGTTCTTCACGGTGTCCTCGTACTTGGGCTGTCCCGGGAGGAACACGTGCGAGTCCAGGGGCTTGGCGTCCGGCAGCAGGTCGCCTATAACGGCGTCAACAATGGCCTGCCGCGGCACTGCCTTGAGGAACGCCTTACGGACGTCCTCGTCCGCGAAGGGACCGGAAAAGCTCAGGTCCAGGTGGTCATAGCCGGATTGGCTGTAGCGGTCCACGGTATTGCCCTGCCCGGCCAATCCCGCCAGGAGGCTGTCCGTTTCGGTGGAGGGCTGGGGCGAAATGATGTCGGCCTGCCCGTTCCGAAGGGCATCCACAGCGGCAGGCACACCGCCGGTGAACCGGACGTTGATTTCATCCAGCCAGGGCTCCTGGCCCCAGGTGTAGTCCCGGTTGCGGACGAGCCTCATGGAGGATTCGGGGACGATGTCCCGGACGATATAGGGGCCGCTGGAGAGATAAACCGACGGGTCCGCGGGAAGTGATTTGGTGTCGAACCCGGAGTTCCAGAAGTCACCCACCTGCTTCAGGGCAGTGTTGACAGCGGGCTTCTCCACGTCGCCGCGGGGTGAGTCGTTGATCAGGTCGATGAGGTCTTCCTCATCATTCAAACCGCTTTTTGCCGCCACCACGTGGGCCGGCAGGCCGACGTCGAACGCCACCTCCCAGTCCGCGTACGGCACGGCGTACTCAAGGGTGATCGAGCGCCCGTCCTCCCCCAATTCAGGGAGGACGGTGCCTGCCAGGCCGCTGGTGTCAGAGGCAGTGGAGAAGTACGTGGTTCCTGTTCCGGCCCCTGGTTCGGCGTCGTTGAAATAGCCTGAACCGGCGGCCCAGCTCAACAGGAGGTCGCCGGCGTCGATCGCCTCGCCGTCGGACCATTTCACGCCTTCGTTGACCGTGTACTTCACTTTCAACGGATTGTCGGAGACCTTTTCGAACCGCCCGAACTTTTCGTTCCGCACCACTTTGGAGGCATCGTCAAGATAGTAGAAACCCGAATGGGTGATGGCGCCGATCTTAGAGTTGATGTCGGTGTTGCCGTCAGTGCTGTAGGGATTGAACGACGAGAATGCGTTGACTTCGGCGACGGTGACGCTCCCGCCGCGTTTGGCCTCCCCCACCACAACCGGCGTGGTGCCGCCACCGCCCGAGCAGCCCGAAAGCACCAGGGCAGCAGCTGCCGCCGCGGTGATGAACTGCATCAGACGCCTGACCGGCATGCCGCCTCCTTGTTTTGCTTTGCCCGGGCGGTCCAGCCGGAATCACCGGGAGCCCTTGTAGTCAGGATAAGGTCCCCGGCGAACCCACCAGAAGCTGAAGCGAACGTACCCTATATACGCGCCACCTGCGGTGGCGAAACACTCAAACGTTGAAGCGGAATTCCACCACGTCGCCGTCTGCCATGACGTATTCTTTGCCTTCGATCCTGACCTTGCCCCGCGATTTGGCCTCGGCCATGGACCCGGCTTCGATGAGGTCGTCGAAAGAGACCACTTCGGCCTTGATGAACCCGCGCTGGAAGTCGCTGTGGATGACACCGGCGGCCTGGGGTGCCGTGTCGCCGCGGTGGATGGTCCAGGCGCGTGCTTCCTTGGGACCGGCCGTGAGGTAGGTCTGCAGCCCCAACGTGTGGAAGCCAACCCGCGCCAGCTGATCCAGCCCGGATTCGTCCTGGCCGTTCATCTCCAGCATTTCGCGGGCTTCTTCCTCGTCCAGTTCCACGAGGTCGGCCTCCAGCTTGGCATCCAGGAAGATGCAGTCGGCCGGGGCCACGAGGGCCCGCAGCTCTTCCTGCTTCTCCGGGCTGCCGAGGATTCCTTCATCGGCATTGAAGACGTAGATGAAAGGCTTGGCCGTGAGCAGGCTGAGCTCTTTGAGGTGCTCCATCTCGAGCTTGTCGCTCTTGATGGACGAAAAGATGGTGTCGCCGCGCTCGAGCACTTTCTGCGCTGCCAGGATGGCGTTCAGCTCCGCTGCCTCGCGCTTTTTGATCTTGACTTCTTTTTCGATGCGCGGGATGGCTTTTTCAATGGTCTGCAGGTCCGCGAGGATCAGCTCGGTGTTAATGGTTTCCATGTCCGACCGGGGATCCACCTTCCCGTCAACGTGGATCACGTCGGGGTCGTCGAACACACGCACCACCTGGGCGATGGCTTCCGCTTCGCGGATGTTGGCCAGGAACTGGTTTCCCAGGCCTTCGCCCTCGCTGGCGCCCTTGACGATGCCTGCGATGTCCACAAAGGACACGGCCGCGGGCAGGACGCGCTGGGAACCGAAGAGTTCGCCGAGCTGCTGGAGCCGCGGATCCGGCAGGCTGACAACGCCCACATTGGGCTCGATGGTGGCGAACGGGTAGTTCGCTGCCAGCACCTGGTTGCGGGTCAGTGCGTTGAAGAGGGTTGATTTGCCGACGTTGGGCAGTCCGACGATGCCAATAGTAAGTGCCACGAGCATTGATTCTACCCGCAGCGGGCATCCTGCCGGTTCGCGGCGGCAGCGTGAAATGTCGCTTCCGCAAAATGTCACAGCCCCGTGCGACAGTGGGCACATGGATGCATTCGCGTTGATTCTGGCTTTGTTCATGCTGTTACTGGGCGCCCTCGCGGGCGCTGCGGCCACGTGGTTTGCGCTGCGGAAAAGCAGCCGTGCCGTGGAGGAGGACTTCGATGCCGTCTCGTCCCGGCTTTCGGAGGTCAGTGCACAGTTCGCAGCGGCCGACGCCGAACGGCGGCTTTTGGCGGCACAGAACCGGGAGCTCGGGGAATCACGGTCCCAGGACGGCAGCGTGCTGCGTGCCCTTGCGCCCGTGGCGGAGAAGCTGACTGCAGTGCAGCAGCAGGTGGCCCTGCTGGAACGCGACCGGCTGGAACAGTACGGCCAGCTCGCCCAGCAACTGCAGGAAGCCCGGCTTTCGGACGAGCAGCTGATCCGATCCACCCATGCCCTCGAATCTGCCCTGCGGTCCAACAGTGCCCGCGGCCAGTGGGGCGAGGTCCAGCTGCGGCGCGTGGTGGAGGCCTCCGGAATGCTGCGCCACGTGGACTTCATCGAACAGGTCCACAGCAGCGGCAGCGAGTCGTCGGTACGTCCCGACCTGGTAGTGCAGCTTCCCGGCGACAAGCAGCTGGTGGTCGACGCCAAGGTCCCGCTGTCCTCTTACCTCGAGGCCCAGGAACTGGGGACGCAGGACTCCCGGACAGGCCTGTCCGGAGCAGTTTCCGGCCCCGGGCACCGCTCGCAGCAAACGCTCCTGGCCGCGCACGCGAAGGCGTTGCGGGCCCACGTGGACGCGCTGGGCAATAAGAAGTATTGGGACATTCCGGGCAACTCGCCGGAGCTGGTGATCTGCTTTATCCCGGCCGAGTCCATCCTCGCGGCAGCACTGACGGCCGACGCCGAACTCCTGGACCATGCCCTGTCCCGGAACGTGGTCCTGGCCTCGCCCAGTACCCTGCTTGCTGTGCTGAAGTCCGTTGCCTTCACCTGGCGGCAGGACGTCCTGACGGACAGTGCCCGCGAACTGTTTGAGCTCGCCCGGCAGCTGTACGACCGGATGGGTACCCTGGGCGAGAACGTCAGCAAGCTGGGGTCCTCGCTAAAGACCTCCGTGGACCGCTACAACTCAATGGTGGGCACGCTGGAGGCCCGGATCCTGCCCACGGCACGCAAACTGAACACCCTTGAGGAATCCGGTTTGGCCACACCCCCCGTGGTGGAGGTGACGCCGCGGGCGCTGGCTGCCCCCGAACTGCAAAGCGAGGACGAGGCCGCCTAAAAACGCGCAGTAAAAGGAGCGGGCCCGGCAGCAACAGCTGCCAGGCCCGCTCCTTTTACATGTTCAGCTGCGGTGTCAGCTGCGCGACTTACGGCCGCCCAGGGCGCGGCTGACGTCGCCGGCGTCCTTGAGCGTGGCCCGGAGCTCCTTGGGCAGTGAGAAAAGGAGGTCCTCTTCGGCTGTGACCACTTCCTCCACCGAGCCGTAGCCGTAGTCGGCCAGGAGCCGCAGCACGTCCTGGACCAGCACCTCGGGAACCGAGGCACCGGAGGTAACGCCCACGGTTGCGACGCCCTCAAACCAGGATTCATCGACTTCATTGGCGAAATCGACCCGGTAGGAGGCCTTCGCCCCGTATTCGAGGGCCACCTCCACCAGCCGCACCGAGTTGGAGGAGTTAGCCGAGCCCACCACGATCACCAGGTCCGCCTGCGGCGAGATTTTCTTGATGGCCACCTGTCGGTTGGTGGTGGCATAGCAGATGTCGTCGCTGGGCGGATCCTGCAGCGTGGGGAACCGGTCCTTCAGCAGCCGGACAGTTTCCATGGTCTCGTCAACGCTGAGCGTTGTCTGTGAAAGCCAGATGACCTTCTCCGGGTCCCGCACTGTCACCTTGTCCACTTCGTGCGGACCATTGATGATCTGGATGTGTTCCGGAGCCTCGCCCGAGGTGCCTTCGACTTCCTCGTGGCCGTCGTGGCCGATCAGCAGGATGTCGAAATCGTCCTTGGCGAACCGGACAGCTTCCTTGTGCACCTTCGTAACCAGCGGGCAGGTGGCATCGATGGTGCGCAGGCCGCGGTCTTCGGCTGACTGGACTACGGCTGGCGATACTCCATGGGCTGAAAAAATCACCAGGGCGCCTTCAGGCACTTCGTCCGTTTCGTCGACGAAGATGGCACCCTTTTCCTCGAGCGAGCTCACCACATGGACGTTGTGCACAATCTGCTTGCGCACGTACACCGGCGGGCCGTAGTGTTCCAGGGCCTTCTCGACGGCGATGACGGCGCGGTCCACGCCGGCACAGTATCCACGAGGAGCAGCGAGCAGCACCTTCTTGGTTCCGGATACGGGAGCTGCAGCAGCTACTTCCTCAGGAGAGCGGCGCCTACGCGGAATGGTGGGCATCGAAAGGGAAACAGCTGAGGGGGTCATTACTCCATGCTACCGGTTTGCCCGCGCCCGCCTTTGCGGTATGAGCCCCGCCACAACCCCAACCAGCACCAGTACTCCGCCCGTAATTGCCGTGGCCACTGTCCAGCCCTGGAAGTCGGCGGAGGCAGCGGCAACGAACGCGTCCCTGAACATGTTGGCCACCTCGCTTCCGCTGTCCCTGGCCAGCACCGCGGCCGATGCCAGCTGCGAGCCCACCGCCCAGACGGCGGCCAGCACGAGGGCACCGGCCCCGGCACCCACGAGTACGGTCCAGCGCCGGCGGGCCGCCACCAGGGCCAGAAGCAAGGCCACCGCCGCTCCCCCGGCCAGCAGGTACCCGGCCGGTGCGTAGGTCCGCAAGCGTTCCGTCCATTCCTTCTGCTCCGGCTGCCCGACATTGATCAGGGTCTGGTCCGGAGGGTCTAGGGGGAGCCGGGTGGTGCGCGAGATTTCCTCAGCGCCCAGGGCCACCAGCGGCGCCACGTCCAGGGTCAGGGATGAGGCGGATGCCGTCTCACCGGCTTCTGCTTCCGGCGCCGCGAAACTGAGGCGGTGGCTTCTCCGCAGCGTCTCTTCCCAGGCCGCCGGATAACCTGGAAGACCGGTCATCGAACCGGCGGCGTCCTCCAGCGCCGGCCGCACCAGGTCCTCGAGGAAGCCGGGAACAGCACTGGTATCGATTGTTCCGACCGCCGCCGCGGCGAGGCCCTGCTGGAACCCGGAGTCCGTTCCCAGCGGGGCAGCCAACTCAACAAAACCCTGCTCCTGGACGATGTTGCGGTCCAGCCAGATGGCAGGGACTGCCACGGCGGCAAGCAGTATGGCCAGCAGGGTGGCGAGGGCGGAAACAAAAGTGCGCACAGCAGATCCTTCGGGTCGACGGCGGTCAACCCATCCTAGGCGGGCATGCTGGCCGGATACTGTCAGTCCCGGATGGTAGAGCTTATGGATATGGTTGAATGACCGCCGCACAACAGACGAAGGACCCCATGCCCTCAGCTCCAGCCCCGCAAGGGAGCCCGCATGTCTGAACAGGCTTCGCTTCCCGTGCCCGGCCAGCAACTGGCTGCGCCCACCACCCTTCCGGCGACTGCAGCGGAAACCAGCCCGGACAACCCGTGGCCCCTCCAGCTGCTGTCGCAGAAACTGAAGGCCCACATCGACCGCACGCCGTCAGCCTGGGTGGAAGGGCAGGTTATTGAACTGAACCGGCGCGGCAGCAACGCGTACCTCACCCTGCGCGATGTCGACGCCGAAGTATCCCTCCCCGCTTCCGTCTGGACCAAGGTGCTGGAGCGCCAAGACCTGCCCCTGGAACGCGGGTCCCGGGTAGTGGCCCTGCTGAAGCCTGAGTTCTGGCTGAAGACCGGACGGCTGAACATGCTGGTCCGGGACATCCGTCCGGTTGGCCTGGGTGACCTGCTGGCCAGGATCGAGCGGCTGCGCCAGGCGCTCTCCGCCGAGGGGCTCTTCGCCGACTCACGCAAGAAGCCGCTGCCCCTGCTGCCCCACCGCATCGGCCTCATCACCGGACGGGACTCCGACGCCAAAAAAGACATCCTCCGGAACGCCGCCCTGCGCTGGCCCGCCGTCGAGTTCGAAATCCGGGAAGTGGCCGTCCAGGGGAACACCGCCGTAGCCCAGGTGGTCCGCGCCCTGCGGGAGCTGGACGCCCGCCCGGAAGTGGACGTTATTGTCATCGCCCGCGGCGGGGGCGCACTCGAAGACCTCCTGCCGTTCAACAGCGAGGAACTGGTCCGCGCCGTAGCTGCCGCCGCCACTCCGGTGGTGAGCGCCATCGGCCACGAGGCGGACCGGCCACTGCTCGACGACGTCGCCGACCTTCGCGCGTCCACCCCCACTGACGCGGCCAAGCGGATCGTGCCGGAAGTCTCCGAAGAGCTGGCCGGTGTGCGGCAGGCCAGGGAGCAGCTGCGCCGGTGCATGGAGCGCCTGGTGGACAGGGAAGCCGACCGCCTGGCGTCCCTGCATTCACGGCCGGTACTGGCCGCCCC
This sequence comes from Arthrobacter sp. Soil_C_49, assembly GCF_057656635.1. Classification (NCBI taxonomy): domain Bacteria; kingdom Bacillati; phylum Actinomycetota; class Actinomycetes; order Micrococcales; family Micrococcaceae; genus Arthrobacter; species Arthrobacter sp. Soil_C_49. The sequence goes on along the minus strand of NZ_JBDGJZ010000002.1, from coordinate 396,656 downwards.
GGTAGGACTGGTGACTGTCCGTTCCGAAGAGATCGAACGGCTGCTCCGCCGGTCCTCCGCCGCGGTAAGTTCCACGGTGGTCCGTGCCGCAGACCAACTGGAGCACCTCAAAGCCCAGGTCCGCGCCCTCTCACCGCAGAAAACCCTTGACCGGGGATACGCCGTCGTCGAACTTGCCGATCCCCGCGCCGCGGCGCTCAACAGTGCAGGACACGCCGTGGTGCGCCGCCCTGCCGAAGCTCCGGCAGGAACATCCCTGTCCGTCCGCGTGGCCGAAGGCCGCTTCGGCGCAACGTCCACCGGAACGCTCGAACCCGCGGGAACACTTCACCAGCATCAACCCGAAACCGGAGAACCCAATGACTGAGCCAACGCCAGGAAACGACGTCGCAGCGCTGAGCTATGAGGAAGCACGCGAGCAGCTCATCGCTGTGGTGGGCAGGCTCGAAGCGGGAGGTGCGAGCCTGGAGGAATCCCTCGCACTGTGGGAGCGGGGCGAGGCGCTGGCCACGCGCTGCGAGGAATGGCTGGAAGGTGCACGGAAGCGACTGGCCGCGGCCCGTGACCAGCCCATGTAGAAACAGCGTGCCCGAAGCGCCACGCCTGTAAGCCTCAGGACCTAAGGATCAGCTCCCGCTCGGTGTTGACGTCGAACTCGGCCTTGGGCCACTCGAGGTCCAGGCCGGCAAGGGCGCCCAGCAGCAGCTGCTGCACGGCGATCCGCGCGTACCACTTCTTGTTGGCCGGGACCACGTGCCAGGGCGCATCCGGAGTGCTGGTTTCATCAATGGCCGCCTGGTACGCATTCATGTAGTCCTCCCAGAACGCGCGCTCGTCGAGGTCGCCCCGGTTGTATTTCCAGTGCTTCGCCGGGTTGTCGAGCCGGGCCAGCAGCCGGGCTTTTTGCTCCTCCCCGCTGATGTAGAGCATGACCTTCACCAGCTTGGTCCCCGAGTCCATGAGCCGGGTCTCGAACTCGTTGATGGCAACGTACCGGCGTTTGATCTCGTCAGGACTGGCCCAGCCGTGGACGCGGTGGATCAGCACGTCCTCATAGTGGGACCGGTCAAAAACTCCCACCATGCCGGCGGCCGGCACTTCCTTCTCGATCCGCCAGAGGAAATCGTAGGACTTCTCCTCGTCCGTGGGAGCCTTAAACGCCTTGAACTGGACGCCCTGGGGATCCATGGCCGCCATAACGTGCTTGACGATTCCGCCCTTGCCGGCGGTGTCCATGGCCTGGAGGATCAGCAGGATCCGCTTGCGGCCGCCGAACCGGGCTTCGGCGAACAGCTTTTCCTGCAGTTCGGCAAGCTCGTCATCCATGGTGGCGAGCAACGCCTTACCGTCCTCTTTGCCGCCGCTGTAGCCCGGCGTGGAGTCGGGATCCACGCCAGCAAGGGAGAACCCCTCCCCTGCCCGAAGGGTCTCTGAGGGGTGCTTGTCGAACTGGACTGCGCCGGCCATGGGGAATCCTTTCCGCGAAGGTTCACGGGTCCGAAGCGCCCGTGAACCACAGGCTAGTTCCCCTGGTACCTGCTTAGGAAGTCCCCCATCCGTCCCACTGCCTCTTCAATGTCCTTGACGTTGGGCAGCGTGACCATGCGGAAGTGGTCCGGACGCACCCAGTTGAAGGCGCGGCCGTGTGACACCAGGATCTTCTGTTCCCGAAGGAGGTCAAGGACAAACTTTTCGTCGTCCCTGATGTGGTAGACGTCCGGGTCCAGCCGGGGGAAGAGGTACAACGCTCCCCTGGCCTGCTGCGTGCTGACGCCCGGGATGGCGTTGAGCATGTCGTACGCCTTGTTGCGCTGCTCCAGCAACCGGCCGCCCGGCAGGATCAGGTCGTTGATGCTCTGGTAGCCGCCCAGCGCCGTCTGGATGGCGTGCTGGGCCGGGACATTGGCGCACAGGCGCATGTTGGCCAGCAGGCTGATGCCCTCGAGGTAGTCGGCCGCGTCCTTCTTGGGTCCGGAAATAGCCATCCAGCCCGCGCGGTAACCGCACACGCGGTACGCCTTGGACAGGCCGCTGAAGGTGAGGCACAGGACGTGGTCGCCGGTGAGCCCGGCCATGTTCACGTGGACAGCGTCTTCGTAGAGGATCTTTTCGTAGATCTCGTCGGCGAAGATCACCAGCCCGTGCTTCTCGGCAAGGGCCACGATCTTCCGCAGCGTCTCTTCCGGATAAACAGCGCCCGTGGGATTGTTCGGGTTGATGACCACGATCCCCTTGGTGCGCGGAGTGATCTTGGCTTCCATGTCCTCAAGGTCAGGCTGCCAGCCGGATTCCTCGTCGCAGAGATAGTGCACGGGCTTACCGCTGGCAAGCGCCACCGATGCGGTCCACAGCGGGTAGTCCGGGGTGGGAATGAGGACCTCGTCGCCGTCGTCGAGCAGGGCCATCAGGGACATGGTGATGAGTTCGCTGACGCCGTTGCCCAGGTAGATATCGTCCACGTGGATGTTCTGGATGCCGCGGGTCTGGTAGTACTGCGAGACGGCGGTGCGCGCGGAGAAGATGCCCCGTGAGTCGCTGTAGCCCTGGGCGTGCGGGAGGTGGCGGATCATGTCCACCAGGATGGCGTCCGGCGCCTCGAAGCCGAAGGGAGCGGGGTTGCCGATGTTCAGCTTGAGGATCCTATGGCCCTCGGCCTCCATCTGCTGGGCGGCCTGGAGAATCGGTCCACGGATGTCGTAAAGGACGTTGTGAAGCTTCGTGGACTGCTTGAATTCTGCCATTCATCAAATATGCCACAGTAAGGATGTACTTCCGGTGAGACCTCAGCCACACACGCCGGTGCCGCTTCGGGGCCGCGGATCTTCCCGGAAAGCAGTACGACGGCGGCTGCCGGACTTCGCAAGGCCGGCAGCCGCCGTCGTACTGGCACTGCGGGGTATTCCTACTTAACGATGCCCTTGTCCTTGAGCCAGGCCTCGGCCGCTTCCTTGGCGCCCTGTTTCTGGCTGCCGCTGACGGCCCGGTTGAGGTTGATCAGGTCATCGGTGGTGAGGATCCTGGACACCGAATTAAGGGCTTCCTTCGCCTTGTCCGTCATCTTGGCCTCGTTGTAGAGCGGGATGACCTGCTGGGCGATGAAGTTGTTCTTCGGGTCCTCCAGCACCACGAGGTCGTTGTCGGCGATGGAGGGAGTGGTGGTGTAGATATCCGCCACCTGCACCTGGTCCTCGAGCAGGGCCTTGAGCGTCACAGGACCGCCACCGTCGCTGAAGGGTTCGAGCTTCTTGGGCTCGCAGTTGTAGTTCTTTTTCAGGCCCGGCAGGCCGTAGGCGCGCTCGGCGAAGGTTGCCGGTGCGCCCACCACGATCTCGCTGCAGACCTTTGCCAGGTCCTCGATGGACTTCAGCTGGTACTTTTCCGCCGTGGCCTTGGTGACCACCATGGCGTCCTTGTCTTCGGCCTTGGCTGCGTCGAGTACGGCAAGGCCGTCGGGCAGCTTGTCCGGCAGGGCTTTGGCGATCTCGTCCGCCGCGATCTCGGTGGCTTCCTTGTCCACGTGCAGCAGCAGGTTGCCGGTGTAGTCCGGTACCACGTCCACCGAACCGTCCTGGACCGCCTTGAAGTACACCTCGCGCGAGCCGATGTTCGGCTTGGTGGTTGCGGTGACGCCCGCGGCGTTCAGCGCCCCGGCGTACAGTTCGGCGATGATCTGGCTTTCCGGGAAGTCGGCTGACCCGACCACCAGGGAGGTGGCTCCCCCGGATGCGGTGCCGCTGGTGGCGGGGGCGTTGCTCAGTGGATCGGACGATCCACCGCAGGCGGAGAGCACCACGGCAAGGCCCAGTCCAGCGGCCAGCCCGCCGAACGTGCGCCTGCCAAGGCCTTGGGGTCGGCTTTCTTTCATGATTTACCTCCTTGTGCCACAGCCTCCGCCGGGACGGGGTCTGTGCGATCGACCGCGGCCTGCTGGCCGCGGAGGGACTGCTTTGAGGGCCCTGGGGTCAGGAACATCCTCTGGACAACGGACAGGACAAGGTCGACGGCGATGGCCAGCACCGCGATGAGCAGCGAGCCTCCCAGCATCTGCGGGAAGTCGCTGAGGACGAGCCCGTCGAAGAGGTAGCGGCCCAGTCCGCCCAGGTTGATGTAGGCCACCACGGAGACGGTGGCAATCACCTGCAGCACGCCGGTGCGGAACCCGCCGAACATCACCGTCAGCGCATTGGGCAGTTCGGCCCGGAACAGGACCTGCAGCTCGGTCATTCCCACCGCGCGGGCGGCATCCACCACGTTGCGGTCCACGCTCGAGATCCCGGCGTAGGTGCCTGCCAGCAGGGGCGGCACGGTGAGGATCACCAGGGCCCAGACGGGCGGCATCAGCCCGATTCCGGCCAGCAGGACAAACAGCGTGAGCAGGCCAAGCGTGGGCAGGGCCCTCAAGGCACCGGCAATGGCCACCACTGCCACCCTGCCCCTGCCGGTGTGCCCCACGTACAGCCCCACCGGAATGGCGATGGCGGAAGCGATCAGCATCACCAGCCCCGTGTACTGGAGATGTTCGGCCAGCCGTGCGGGAATGCCGGCGCTGCCGGACCAGTGTGCGGGTTCGGCCAGCCAGGCGAAGGTGTCCGTGAAAACATTGCTCACGCGTTTCCGCCTCCGGTCTTTGGCTCGGCCAGCCGCAGGGCCGCGTCAGCTGCGTCTGCTGTGGTGTCGATACCCTGCGTACTACCCCGCCGGCCAGCCCGTTCCCACGGGGTAAGGATCCGCTCGAGCAGGACCAGGATGGCGTCCATTACCAGGGCAAGGACCAGGATGGCCACGATGCCCACCACCACTTCGGTCACAAAGTCCCGCTGCAAGCCGTCGGTGAAGAGCATGCCCAGGTTGCCCACACCCAGCAGTGCGGCCACGCTGACCAACGAGATGTTGCTGACCGATACCACCCGCAGCCCGGCGAACATCACGGGCAGGGACAGCGGCAGGTCCACCTGCAGGAACCGGACCAGTGGTTTGTAGCCCATGGCGACGGCGGCCTGGCTGACGTCCTTGTCCACCGAGTCGAAGGCGTCCAGGGCTGCGCGGACAAGAAGGGCCACCGCATAGACGGTCAGGGCCACCACCACATTGAGCGGATCCAGGATCCGGGTGCCGAGGATGGTGGGCAGGATGATAAAGAGGGCCAGCGAGGGAATGGTGTAGAGCAGCGAGGAGGCCGTGAGCACCACGGAGCGAAGCACCTGGTGGCGGCGGGCCAGCTGGGCCAGCGGGATGGAGATCACCAGCCCCAGGATCATGGGCACCAGTGCGAGTACCAGATGCTGGCCGGCCCGTTCCAGCACCATGCCGCTGTTTGCCAGGAACCAGTCCATCAGAGCGCAGCCTGCCGGACCTGGCGCGCCTCTTCGATGAGGGCGAGGACTTCACCGCCCCTGACGACGCCGAGCACCCGGCCGTCGGCGTCCACGGCAACGCCCAGGCCCGACGGCGAGGACAGGGCCGCGTCCAGTGCGCGGCGAAGGCTCTCCCCCGGCCGGAACAGTGATCCGCCGGGAATGATGCCGGTGCCGTTGCCGGGCCCGGTCCAACCCAGCGGCCGTCCTGCCTCATCCACCACCAGCTGCCAGCCGGCGCCCGGTTCGGACTCGAAGGAACCGCCGGCGGCCCGGACCAGTGTTGGCACCTGGTGGACGGTCACGCCGTCGGACGGTGTGAATCCCAGGTGGCGGAAGCCCCGGTCCCGCCCCACGAAGGAAGCCACAAAGTCGTTCGCCGGCGCCCGCAGGATCTCCTCCGCCGTGGCGTACTGTGCCAGTTTTCCGCCGGTGGCAAAGACGGCCACCTTGTCGCCCAGGACTGTGGCCTCATCGATGTCATGCGTGACAAAAACGATGGTCTTGGCCAGGTCCTTCTGCAGCCGCAGGAGCTCTTGCTGAAGTTCGTCGCGGACCACGGGGTCCACCGCACTGAACGGTTCATCCATCAGCAGAACCGGCGGATCAGCGGCCAGGGCCCGCGCCACGCCCACACGCTGCTGCTGGCCGCCGGAGAGCTGCGAGGGGTAGCGCTTGCCCAGGGCGCTGGCGAGGCCAACGACGTCGAGCAGTTCCTGCGCGCGTTTGCGTGCTTCGGACTTCGGGACTCCGTTGAGCCTGGGCACGGTGGCGATGTTGTCCAGCACCGAGCGGTGCGGCAGGAGGCCGGAGGACTGCATCACGTAGCCCATCGAGCGGCGCAGTTCGGGCGCCGGCACGGACGTGACGTCCTTGCCGTCCACGGTGATGACACCCGAGGTGGGTTCCACCATCCGGTTGATCATGCGCAGTGAGGTGGTTTTTCCGCAGCCGGAGGGCCCCACAAACACCGTGATGGACCCCTGGCTGATGGACATGGTGAGCCGGTCCACGGCCGGCTGCCCGCCCTGGTACTGCTTGGTGACGCTCTGAAACTCGATCATGGCCTGGTCCATGGCGCGGGCTTACCTGTTCTGTTGGACGGCTTCGAAAAGCAACGCAAATTTGTCACAGCACGCTGATAGTTACGGTAGCCCAAACCGGACCGGGCAACACCTGCAGCACACCCCATTTCCGGCAAAGGAATCCCTACTGTAATCATTCGGTGCCGACGCGGGGCTGGATGGGGCCGACATTGGATCACGCGATATTTATGCTGCCCGGCCGCCGTACCGCAGGATGCCAACCCGGCCTAAAGTGGGGAAGTGACCAACTTGGAAGTATCCCCGCAGCAGGAAGTCTGTCCGCCCGCGAGCCCGGAGGGGAATTCCGGCCCCTGCCTGCAGTTGTGGCCGGAACGCGAAGTGCCACTGGGCGGTGTGCGGGCCATGAACGTGCAGCGGACGCTGCCGCAGCGCGGACTGCCCACTATCGGGGCGTGGTGTTTCCTGGACAGCTTCGGTCCGGACCGCACGGCCATGTCAGTGCTTCCGCATCCGCATATCGGGCTCCAGACCGTGACCTGGCCGTTGGCCGGCACCATCCGCCACCGGGACAGCGTGGGAAGCGACGTGGTGGTCCGTCCCGGTGAACTGAACATCATGACGGCCGGGCACGGGGTGTCCCATTCCGAGTTCGCCGTGCTTCCGCCCGACGGCAGCCTGCCGCTGCAACGAGGGCTTCAGTTGTGGGTGGCCCTGCCGGATGGGCAACGGCACCGGCAGCCCGGTTTCGAGCAGCACCGAGACCTGCCCAGGCTGGCCGGCGACGGCTTTACCGCCACCGTGATGGTGGGGGAACTGGGCGGGGTGGTCTCGCCGGCAACGATGTACACGCCCATCGTGGGCGCGGACATCTCCTGCGGGGGCAGTGCAGTGCTCCCGCTGAATGAGCACTTTGAGCATGGCATCCTGGTGCTCGACGGCGGCCTGGCGGTGGACGGGCAGGACATCCCGCCGGGACCGCTGGGCTACCTGGGCATCGGCCGCCGGGAACTGGGGGTTGAGGCATTGCCGGGCACGCGGTTCCTCCTGATCGGCGGCGAGCCCCTCCAGGAGGAACTGCTGATGTGGTGGAACTTCGTGGGCCGCACGCACGAGGAAGTGGAGCAGGCCCGAAACGAGTGGGAAGCCCAGGCCGCCATGTCCAACGGCAAGGCCGCGGCGGCACGCTACGGGCTGGTCCCCGGGCACGGTCCTGACGCCGGTGCTGAGGCCGGCCGGATTCCGGCTCCGCCGTTGCCTGCCGTACGCCTCACTCCGCGAAAGCGGGCCGTGTAGGTCTTCAGGCCTGTTCAGCCAACAGCTGCAGCACGCCGAAGACCGGTTCCCGGTCCAGGACCCGGACGTCAGTCGCCCCGGCTTCCTCCAAATTCCGGCGGAAAGCATCCTGCAGGGGTGACACGTTCATGCCCAGCCCGCCGCCCAGGATCACCGGGCCGGGGATGCCCAGCTGCCGGAGCACCTGCAGGGCCAGCGCGGCGAGGTCCTTGCCTGCCTGTTCCAACAGTTCCTGGCTTTCTGCATGGCCCGCCGCTGCCGCTTCCACCACATGCCGGGCCTGCTGCGCCCAGAAGCGGCGGCCGGTCTGCGGGGAATGGAACAGCGCGATCAGCAGGTTCGGGTGGTCCACTTTGCAGGACTGCAGCAGGGCGGCGCTGAGCCGGTCAACCGGAAGTCCCTGGTTCATCCGCCGCAGGCTGTGCCGCACCGCTTCGCGCCCCAGCCAGTAGCCGCTGCCTTCGTCCCCCAGAAGATAACCCCAGCCGCCTGCACGGGCCTCGCTGCCGTCGGCAGTCCTGCCCCAGGCCGCTGAACCGGTACCGGCAATCACGGCCACGCCGGTGGTGGCATGGCCGGCAGCAAGCAGCAGCCGGGAATCGTGCACCACCGTGATCTGCGCGCCTGGCACATGAGGTTCAATCAGCGCAGCGAGGGCCGCCGCGTCCTCCTCCGTATCGATGCCGCCGGAGCCGGCGTAGACGTGGGACACCCCTGCGCCGCCGATCCGCGCAAACAGGCTGGCGAGGTTGCGCGCTGCCTCATCGCGGGTGACGTTCTGCACGTTCGAACTGCCCGCCGATTCATCCGCCACCGGGATTCCGTCCTCGAACCGGATGCCGTGCGTCTTGGTCCCGCCGATGTCCAGCCCGATGACCACGCCGGCAGGTGCATCCAGGGGCGGTGTCAGCGGGTCGGCGGGCAGGGCGGCGGGCTTCTCGGTGTTCGTCACGTCACAAGATTACTGGTCACGGGCGCCGTGCAGAGTCCGGCGCGGGCAGCCGGGACCGGCGTCGTACCAGCCCGGCCAGGAGTTCCGGCCCCTCGGCAACGACCATTTCGCGGAACAGCCGGACTGCATGGGGTTCCAGGCCGGGGTTGCGCTGCCGCCAGCTGAGGCCCACCTCGCGGAAGGCCAGGGCTGAATCAAGGGGCACCTCTACCCAGCCCAGGTCGCCTGTGTCCGCGCTGAGGTTCCGCCCGGGCGCGTCGTCACCTGGCGGCAGGATGCTGACCCCGAGTCCGGCCGAGACGAGTCCCCTGACCGTATGCGTGTCCTGGCTTTCGAAAGCGATCCGGGGCCGGTAACCCGCTTCCCGGAACAGCGCATTGGTGAGTGAGCGCATCCCGTAGCCGGGACCGAGCGCCACGAACTGTTCGGAACGGATATCGGCCACCGAGGCCAGCTTGCGGCCGGCGAGCGCGTGCGTGTGATGCACCACCAGGCGCAGGGGCTCCCGGTACAGCAGCGCGGACAACAGGTTCCGTCCCTCGGCGGCCACCGGCGCTGTCAGTGCCAGGTCGGATTCACCGGCGGCAAGCTGGGCCAGGCAGGTGTCGCGGGCTCCCTGGGTCAGTGTGAAGACTGCCCCGGGGTGACGGCTGCGGAAGGCGCTGATAAGCAGTGGAAGGGTGGACTCACCAAACGTGTGCTGGAAGGACACCGGGATCCTGCCGCGGACCACATCCGATTCGCTCCGGACCAGGTCCAGCCCGGCCTGGAACTCTGTCAGAGCCCGCTCGATGTAGGGCAAGAGGGAGCGGGCAGCGCGAGTGAGGCGCACTCCCCTGCCGTCCTTGACCAGGAGTTCCGTCCCGACGACGGCGCTGGCACGGGACAGTGCCCTGCTCACCGTGGACTGGGGTACTCCCAGGAGTTCAGCCGTTTCGGTCACGTGCTGTGTCCGCCCCAGCTCGGACAGCAGCGGCAGGAGCGGAAGAAGCTGCACCAGCTGCTTATGGTCAGGCTCCATGGGGCCTCCTGGCTCTGGTCCGGCGCCGGACGGACTGTTCCGTATTTGCTATGAGTATCACACAAAAGATGCATTGGAGGCTTCAGTCCAGCCGGCGCTACGCTTGCCGGATGCAGCGCAGTACCCCCTTCCCCGGCCCCCGGGCCTCCGACGCCGGCTGGCACGGGCACGCGAAGGGGTCCCGGGCGTACGGCCGGATTATCCTCGGCCTCGCCTTCGCCGGGGTGGCGACATTCGCCCAGCTGTATTCCACCCAGGCGGTCCTGCCCATCCTTGCCTCGGACCTGCAGGTCAGCGCAGCCGAGGCCGCGCTCACGATCTCGCTGGCCACCGTCGGGTTGGCCGTCACCGTGATCCCCTGGTCCTTCCTTGCGGACAGGATAGGACGGGTCAAGGCCATGGCCTGGGGCATCTCGGTGGCCACCGTTCTGGGCCTGCTGGTTCCCCTGTCCACCAGCTTTCCCCTGCTCCTGGGCCTGCGGCTCCTCGAAGGCATGGCCCTGGGCGGCATTCCGGCCATCGCCATCGCCTACCTGAACGAGGAGGTCACCAAGGCGCACGCCGCAGTCGCCGCCGGAAGCTACGTTGCCGGCACCACGCTGGGCGGCCTCGCCGGGCGGCTGGTGGCCGGCCCTGCGGGCGAACTGTGGGGATGGCGCGCCGCTGCCCTGGCCGTCTCCATCCTCGCGACCCTCGCCGCCGTCGCCTTCCTGGTGCTTGTTCCCCGTGCCCGCGGTTTTACGGCCGCCAAGGCTCCGGGACTGCGCGGCGCCGCCCGCACCCTCGGCGGACATGTCCGGAATATCCGCCTGCTCGCCCTGTACATCCAGGCTTTCCTGATGATGGGCGGCTTTGTGGCCGTCTACAACTACCTGGGGTTCCGGCTGACCGGCGAACCCTTCGGGCTGCCGGCCACCGTCATCAGCCTCATGTTCCTGGCCTATCTATCAGGAACCATCACGTCCCGCTGGGCCGCAGGGCTGACCATGCGCTTCGGGCGCCGGAATGTGCTGCTCGCCGGGCTTGCCCTCTCGACGGCGGGCCTCGCCCTCACGCTCACCCCGTCGCTGGCGCTGATCCTTGCGGGGCTGGTGGTTTTCACCGGCGGCTTCTTCGCGGCGCACAGCATCGGTGCCGGATGGACGGGCGCCATTGCCAGCACCGGGCGGGCCCAGGCCGCCTCACTCTACAACCTTGCCTACTACCTGGGGTCAAGCATCATCGGCTGGGCCGGCGGCCTGCTCTTCCAGTCCTGCGGCTGGAACGCCCTGGCGGCCGCCGTCATGGCCCTTGCCTGCCTCACCGCGGTGACTGTCGCCGTCGTCCATCCCCGGGAAGGCACCCCGCGCAAGGACACCGGAGCCTGAACGCCGCCGCGGGGCGTCTAGGATAAACGCAGGAACACTGTGAGGAGCCGCCGTGAGCACGAATGCCAGGAACGTCAGGCCGGGAGTGCACCTGGAGCCCCTGGATGCCATTGACGAGCGCCTGTTGGCGGCCCTGGTGGCGGACGCAAGGATCTCCAACAAGCAGCTCGCGGAACTGGTGGGCATAGCGCCCTCCACTGCCCTGATGCGGACCCGGGCCCTCTCGGAGCGGGGCATCGTGCAGGGCTATGAAGCGAAGCTCAACCTGTCCTCCATCGGCCGGTCCGTCCAGGCCCTGGTGGCCGTGCGCCTCCGGGCCCACGACCGGGACCAGATTGACCGTTTCACTTCCAGGGTTCCGCACCTGCCGGCGGTGCTGTCCACGTTCCATACCTCAGGCTCGGTGGACTACCTGCTGCACATCGCCGTCGCCACCACCGAGGACCTGCGCGACTGGGTCCTGGACAATCTCGCCACCGACCCCGTGGTGGGCCATACGGAAACCACGCTGGTCTTCGAACATATCCAGGGCAACCACGGGCCCCTGCCGGAATAGAACGGTTAGTTCCCGCTGCCCGCTGACAGGCTTGGTCTTTGTTTCGCAGCGCGACGTTTTACAGGGCGCGGTTTCGCAGTGCCTGGCGCAGCGTGAGCGCGGCCATGGTGAACGCCGCTGAGCCGCACAGCACCACAAAGCCCGCAACGGACTGCTCCAGGCCGAAGACACCCGAGGCCCAGCCGAGCCCCAGCACCGGGACGGCGCTGCCCAGGTAGGTGATGACGTACAGCGAACTGATGGTCTGGGCCTGCCGGGCGGGCTCCACACGGCCGGCCACATCGTTGAAAACGGTGCGGAATGCCAGTCCTTGTCCCACGCCTGCGGCAAGGCTTGCGGCCACCAGAAGCAGGGCGTTGTTCCATGCCCCTGCCGCGCCGAGCAGCAGTACAGAAGCGCCCAGGACGGCCAGTCCGCCCGGCACCACAAAGCGGCCGCGGACTGTCACCAGCTGCGTCAGCGCCGAAGCCGCCAGCGTCAGGCAGGCCAGGAGCCCGATCAGCGGGCGGCTGTCGGCTGAAAGGATCCGGGCGAAGTAGCCGGGAGCCAGGGAGAGGCAGAAGCCGAAGACGGCAAAGCTGAGGAAGCCGACGCCGGAGGCGACCCAGAAGGCACCCCTTGCCTCCCGTGTCACGGACGGACGGCGCGGTGCCAGCAGCTGCAGCGGCCTGGGTCCTGCCGGCGGCTGGATGGCCGGACGGGCCTGAAGCAGGTAGAGCGGGACCAGGAGCACGGCGAGGACTGCGGAATGGATGTAGTACGGGGCCGAGGTGGGTCCCGGAAGAAGCGACAGCAGCCCGCCGATAACCGGGCCCGCGGCCACTCCCCCGGCGGAGGCCAGCAGGGTGAAGCGCGAGGCCCATTCCGGGCGTGACGGAAGAAGCTCACGCAGGGCCGCGGCGCTGGCGCCGGTGGCGAGGGCAACGGCAGCGCCTTGGAGCGCGCGGGCGGCGCACAGCGCGGCCAGGGTGTGCGCTTCGGCGAACAGCCACCCGCCCGCGAGGCCGGCGACAACAGCCAGGATGAGGGCAGCCCTGCGGCCGATGTGGTCCGACCAGTGGCCGGCCAGCATGAGCACGGCCACCAATGCCAGGACGTAGCTGGTGAACGCGGCCGCAACATCGAGCGGGGAAAGGCCCAGCTGCACCTGCAGCAGCGGATACAGGGGCGTGGCCAGGTTGGCGCCCACCAGGAGCGTAAAAATGACCGCGCCGGCCAGCACCAGGCGTGCCGTCGTGGACGCGTTCCACCCTGTGGTGGTGGCTGGAGCCGGACGCATGCGGAGTTCGCTGAAGACCGTCATTGTGCCGCCTTTGCTGCTGCCGCGGCGGGTGGTCCTTGTGGGAGCCCGGCGCGGATGGATAGTGGATAGCTCCAGCGTGGAGCAAAGCTGCTCTATTGATCGGCGATGACTGTCACAATTGAGCAGGATTATCAAAATATGCTGGCGCGAGTGACGGAGAGTGATCATTTGAACAACCTGGACCCCACTGACCTGAGAATCCTCCTGGAGCTCATCCGGGACCCGAGGATCCAGATCGGCGAGCTGAGTGATTCCCTTGGGGTTGCCCGGAACACTGCCCAGTCGCGCGTCCGGCGCCTGCTCCGGGCAGGGGTGCTGCGGTCCGGGGGCCGGGAGGTGGACCTCGAGGCTGTGGGGTACGACGTGGTGGCCTTTGTGACCATCGAAGTGTCCCACCGCGAGCTGGACGGGGTGGTGGCCGCCCTGCGGTTGATTCCCCAGGTCCTGGAGGTGCACGAAATCTCGGGGCGGGGAGACGTGTGGTGCCGGGTGGTGGCCACAGACACCCACAACCTTCAGGCAGCCCTGCGGCAGGTGCTGAGGATCAAGGGCGTCATCCGGACGGAAACCGTGCTGGCTCTGCACACGCATATCCCCTACCGGACGGAACCGTTGATCAGCGGCCTGGCCAAGGCGTCCACGGCCGGCCACCACGTTCCCGCCAGGTCCCCGCGCGCCGGCGCTGACCGGGCGGACAGCTAGGATTTCGGGCATGACCATCATCGACAACGCCGTTTACGTCAACGGCGTCCGGCACGCCGAACCTGACAGCCTGGAACAGACCTTCGAGACGCTCGCGCACCACGGTGGAATGGCATGGATCGGCCTCTACCGGCCCACGGCCGAAGAGATGACAGCGGTTGCTACGGAATTTGGGTTGCATGCGCTGGCGGTGGAGGACGCCATTTCCGCCCATCAGCGTCCCAAACTCGAGCGCTACGAGAACGCCCTCTTTACGGTGCTTCGGCCGGCGCGGTACCTGGACGGCACCGAAACCGTCGAGTTTGGCGAACTGCATATCTTCACGGGCAAGAATTTCGTGGTTACGGTCCGGCACGCGGAGACGGCGGGGGTGGCGCGGGTACGGGAGCGGCTTGAAAGCAGGCCGGACCTGTTGCGGCACGGCCCCGAGGCCGTCCTGTATGCCTTGCTGGACCGGGTGGTGGACGACTACGGGCCGGTGGTGGCGGGGCTTGAGAACGACATTGATGAAATCGAAGACCAGCTGTTCAGCGGGGACAGCGCGGTGTCGCGGCGGATCTATGAACTGGCGCGTGAGGTGATCCAGTTCCAGCGCGCCATCCACCCGTTGCCGGACATGATGCACCAGCTCAAGCGGGGGTTCGAAAAATACGACGTGGAGACCGAACTGCGTCACAGCCTGCGCGACGTGGAGGACCATGTGGAACGGGTCATTTCACGGGCCGACTCTTTCCGGGACCTCTTGCAGAACGCCCTGACCCTGGACGGCACCCTCACCGCGAACCGGCAGAACGAGGCCAGCGCCGAACAGAACGAGCAGGTGAAGAAGATTTCGTCCTGGGCCGCCATCTTCTTTGCGCCGTCGTTTGTGGCCGGCGTGTACGGCATGAACTTTGACCACATGCCCGAGCTCCACTGGGACCTGGGCTACCCCATGGCGATCGTTCTGATGGCAGCCACGGCCGCGGCAATGTACGCCATTTTCAAGAAAAAGGGCTGGTTATAACGGAATACCCCACCTCCGGACGGGCGTTAGTCCGTGGGAGGCGGGGTATTCCAAGGTTGCCTTACAAGTTTGTCAGGTCAGGCTGTTTTCATTTATAGGTGACCACTGCACCCCCGGAAGCGGTCCAGTTGATGCGGCCGCCTTCGTAGTTCTGGGCCACGCCGGCACCGGAGACGTACTCACCTGAGGTCGGATAACCCAGGCGTCCCCTCTCGTAATCGGTTGCTGCCCACGCCTGCCGGATCGCCCCGAAGGAGTAATGCGCGCCGCTCGCCGGAGACCAGATAATGGCGCCCCCTTGATACATCTGGTAGACACCGCCCCTCACGAGTCCGCCGATTTCATTGGTAGTGGGATACCCAAGGCCGCCCCGCTCATAGCCGGTTCCCGCCCACACCTGCCGGATCGCTCCGAAGGAGTAATGCGCGCCGCTGGCCGGAGACCAGATAATGGCACCACCTTCATACATCTGGTAAACACCGCCCCTCACGAGTCCGCCGATTTCGTCCGTGGTGGGATACCCAAGGCCGCCCCGCTCATAGCCGGTTCCCGCCCACACCTGCCGGATGGCACCTACGGAGTAATGCGCGCCGCTGGCCGGAGACCAGATAATGGCACCCCCTTGGTAGGACTGGTACAGACCGCCCCTGACAAGTCCGCCGATGTGATCGGTGGTCGGGTACCCGAGGAGTCCCCGCTCGTAATCCGTCCTGGCCCAGGCCTGGCGGATGGGCTGCACGGAATAGTGGGCGCCGGTGGCGGGAGACCAAATGACGGCACCGCCTGTGTAGTTCCGGTAGCAGCCCCCGCTGAGCAGGCCGCAGACGATATCGCCCGTGGGAGTCCCCACGAGTGTGGGGTTGGCTGCCGCTACCGCGTTGATGGCAGCCGTGGCGCCAGCAGGGTTGGGGTCCGTCGGCGGCGGAGGGGTAGACCCACTAAGCGCCTGCCTGACAGTGACCAGGGGCAGGCCGCTGTTCTTGACCGCCGCCATGTGGGCGTCGAATACGGCTGTGTCTGTGTGGTAAACGTCGCCGTCGCCCCCAAGATTCGCTCCCACCTCGTGGTATACCAAGACAAGCCAGGTGTTGGAGTTTTTGGCGGTATTTATCCAGCCCTGCACATCGAGTGCAGTAGTGGTTTCAACAACGTTCTGCACCAGGATATTGTCAGTGTCCGGGGCGCTCGGGGAGTTGTACCCCTCGTCGGTGTTGCGCTGGGAGGCGTAGTACTTTTTAACTGCCGCCGTAGTGGTCGGGTTGTACGCACCGAAGGGGCTGGCGAAGTCCATTGCGGCGGTGGGGCCGAACATCTCCTTGAGTGTGGCCTGACTCTGCGCCAGCTCGCTGTCGAGCTGAGCAGGGGTGAGGGTGGTCAGGTCAAGGTGGCTGATGGTGTGGGACGCAATTTGATCGCCCCGGCTTGCAAAGGCCCGGATCTGGTCCTGGGTCATGTACGCCGGGGTGGCATCGATAGCCTGGGTATGGATGTACATCGTGGCCGGTATCCCATACTTATTCAGGATGGGCAGTGCATTGGTGTGCTGGCTGGCCCACCCGTCGTCAAGGGTCACGCTGATCATGGGGCCGTCGGCGGCATTAGCTGCCGGAACAGCGGCAAGCGCAGCACCGCCGAGTACCAACGTGAAGGCCACCGGAACCGCCGCCAGACGTTTGATTGGTACCGGTTCAATGCCGTTGCCGCGCCTTCCCCGGAACGGCGGTCCCTGGAAGGGTCCGGAAGCACCAGGCCTACGCCAGGAAGCGGCCCCCATAACTTTAAGTCTGCTCAAAATATTCATCTGCTCGTCGCCCCTGTCATCGTCGTTCAGTGCAGCGGACGGCGGCGCCCTTCCCCGCATGGGCACTAGTTCCCCCGGCGATATTCAGGCTCGATGGTCCGCGCTTGTACGGTAGGCCCCGCCCGAGCCGGCCGGAAACAGTAGCCGGTACTTGTCTTATCGCTTTGCCGCTACTTGCCGGCGGATACTTACTCAGGTGGGAACCGGTTCCGGGCATGGAAGAATGCGCTTCAGCGGGACTTATGCGCTTTTTGGAGACGCACGCTCGGCGTGGAAGGGGCAATGTGCCAGGCAGCTTTTTGACGTGAGTTACGGACCAGGCAGGCTCTTTGACGTGCGTCACGGAACGGCGCAGAGCCATTGTTTTTGTGGAGCTAAGGGGATTCGAACCCCTGACCTCTTCGATGCGAACGAAGCGCTCTACCAACTGAGCTATAACCCCGGGACGAGCCGCCCTGCAGCTGCTGTGCGGCGCCGGTGACCTTAGGCTACAAATTTTCCGCGCCCAATGCCAACTGGCACGCAAAAGGCGGCCGGAATACCCGGCCGCCTTCACAAAGCGTCAGGCGCGGCGGCGCTGCAGGACGTCGTCGAGATTGCTGAGCGCGCTCTGCGCCTTGGTGAGCTGCTGGGTCTCGGCGGCCGGTGCGGCGGGGACACCGGCGGCACCCTGCTTGAGGGACGGCTTGCCCGTTGCCTTGGGCGCCTCGGGCAGCTCAAGGGGTTCGGGTGCCGGACGTTCGGCTTTGGCCGCCTCAACATAGACCGGCTTGGGGACCTCCACGGGATCCCAGGTGGTGCTCGGCGCAGCCTGCATGGCACTGGTGTCGCCCGCGGCCACTGCCACGGCGAGCGCCGCCTCACGAAGCTCCACGGCCGTGAGGGGCTTGACCTTGGGCCTGCCTGCCTCCGCATCAAAAAGGGGGCTCTCGGGGCGCACCGGGGCAGCCTGGGGCTTCGGCGGGATCTGGGCCGGTGCGGGCCTGGTTGCGGGCGCGTCCATGGCGGAGCGGAAAGCGGCGTTGACCTTGGCCTTCCGGTCGCGGACAGCGAGCCTGCGGAGCAGGACTACGGAGGCCACGCTCAGACCGGCGCAGGCCAGCGGAAGCGCAGGACTCCCCAGCCCGAAGGCCAGCAGCACCGCAGAGACGAACGCGGTAAGCAGGGAAAGCAGTCCTGCCAGGGCAATCGCCGTGCGGCCGTACCGGATCTTGAAATGGCCCGTTGTGGCTGTGCTGCCTGCTGCCGTAGCGGATCCGGTGCTCTTCCTGGTGTCCATGGCTTTCTCCTGCTGGGCGGCTACCTTCAAGACCAGCCCCGCTCGCGGGTCCGGCACATCCTCGGCGGGTGTGTCTGCCAGGAAGTCGCCGGCGGTCTGGAACTGGTGCCGGCGGTTCCGGAGGACGTAGGGGGCAACCCATACAATCCAGAGCACAACGGCAACCACAAGGATCACTGAGCTGCTAAGGGGGAAGTCCACACACAAAACCGTATGAGCAACTCGACGGCTGCAGCCGCATTAGCCACGGTGTGTCGTGGCGCGGCTGGCAAATGATTGGATTTATGACGCCCGGGAACCCAGCCAGCGGTTAAGCAACCCCTCCGGAACCTCTTCGGAGGTCAGCGCAAACGAGCGGTGGTCAGCCCATTGTCCGTTGATGTGCAGGTAGCGGGGCCGGTAGCCCTCGTCCCGGAACCCAAGCTTCTCCACCACCCGAAGGCTGGGCCCGTTCTCAGGCCGGATGTTGATCTCCATCCGGTGCAGGCCAAGGTTCCTGAAGCAGTGATCGGTTACCAGTGCCACGGCAGTGGGGGCGATCCCGTGCCCCGCCCGCGTCTGGTCCACCCAGTACCCCAGCGTGGCCATCATGGCTGACCCCCAGACGATCGACGAAACCGTCAGCTGGCCTACGATCACGGGATTCCGTACTGCCGGGATCCTCTCGGTGATCACAAAAGGAAGCGCGGTGGCCTGGGCGGCCTGGGCGTTGAGGGAACGGACCATCTGACGGTAGTCGGGCAGTCCCCCGGCGGGGTCCGGGTTTGAGGCCTCCCAAGGGGCCAGCCATTCGCTGTTCCGGGCCCGCACTTCCGTCCACTCTTTTTTGTCCCGGTACCTGATGGGCCGCAGGACCAGATCGCCGCACTCCAGGGTGACGGGCCAGATGGGGCCGGCGCGCACTTGGGCTACTTGGAGAGGCCGGCGGTGAACCCCGGCAGCCATTCCCGGAGGCCGGGGCCAAGGTCCTCGCTGTCAATGGCCAGCTGGACACAGGCCTTCAGGTAGCTCAACTTGTCGCCGGTGTCGTAGCGGCGTCCCCGGAAGACCACACCGTAGACGCCACCGCCCTCGCCCTCTTCGGATGCGAGTTCCTGCAGGGCGTCGGTGAGCTGGATTTCGCCGCCGCGGCCCGGACCGGTCCGTTCCAGGACATCGAAAACGGCCGGGTGGAGCACGTACCGGCCGATGATGGCCAGGTTGGATGGAGCTTCCCCTGCCGCCGGCTTTTCCACCAGCCGGTTGATGCGGACGTAGCCCTCGCCGTCGATTTCCTCGATGTCGGCACAGCCATAGGCACTGATCTGCGACGGCTCCACTTCAATGAGGGCGACGACGGAGCCCCCGGTTTTGGCCTGCACGTCGATCATGGTGCTGAGCAGTTCGTCGCGGGCATCAATGAGGTCGTCCCCGAGGAGGACGGCGAAGGCTTCGTTGCCGACGTGCTGCCTGGCGCGCAGGACCGCGTGGCCCAGCCCGTTCGGGTCGCCCTGGCGGACGTAGTGGATGTCGCCGAGGTTGCTGGCCGCCTGGACGGATGCGAGTTTTTCCGCGTCCCCTTTGTCCTCGAGGGTGGACTCCAGTGACGGAACACGGTCGAAGTGGTCCTCCAGGGCGCGCTTGTTCCGGCCGGTGATCATCAGGACGTCATTGAGGCCCACGTGCACGGCTTCCTCCACCACATACTGGATGGCAGGTTTGTCCACGACGGGAAGCATTTCCTTGGGCATGGCCTTGGTGGCAGGCAGGAACCTTGTGCCGAGTCCGGCAGCGGGTATGACGGCTTTGCGAACTCTCGGGTTACTGGTAATCACCCGACTAATCTAACGTCAGCGTCAAGCAATCAGTAATTATTGAAGGGTTGCCGGCCGCACGGCCGGCATCGAAGCCGCCGCAGGGCGAGTGATGGAGGAGCAGACGTGCTGGAGGACGCCAAGGCTGTCAAGGACAAAATCCGCAGGGCGCACCGCCAACGGCGCGCCGCACTCACTCCGCAGCAGCTTGAGGCGGCAGGGGCTGCCCTGGCACGTCACGGCGCAGCCTGGGCCCACACACTGACCGCCGGGGCCCCGGCAACGGTGTGCGTGTACTTCGGCGTGGGCGTGGAACCTCCCACCCTCCCGCTGATCAAGGCACTCCACAACAACGGTCACCGCGTCCTGCTGCCGGTCTGCGAGCCGGGGCGGGAACTGGCATGGGTCTTTTGGGACCCTGAGGCAGGCTTCGAGCGGAGCCGGTTCGCTCCTATCCTCGAGCCGGCGGGTGAGCGGCACGGGCCGGACGTGGCCGGAACGGCTGCCGCTCTTTTTATCCCCGCCACAGCAGTGGATGTGAGGGGCAACAGGGTCGGCCAGGGCGGCGGCTACTACGACAAGTTCCTGGGCCACCTGGCCACGGCAGGGAAGAATATCCCGCTGGCCGCGGTTATCTACGACGAGGAATTGCTCCCCGCGGGGCAGATTCCCGAGGAGGACTTCGACCGTCCCGTTCCGGCCATCCTGGCCCCGTCAGGGTTCCGGGCCCTGGCGGACGCGTAAGTCCACCTCACCAGGTCCTGCGGGGATGATAGAATTAGCACTCAGGCCCTGCGACTGCTAACGGACGGACCCTCCGGCCGGGCAGCACGGGACCTCTCGTTTTGCCCAAGAGGAGGAGCACCAGTGCCAACGTATGCGTACGCCTGCAAGGATTGCGGCCATGCCTTCGACATCGTCCAGTCGTTTTCGGACAGCACTTTGACCTCGTGCCCCGAATGCCAGGGGACACTGCGCAAGAAGTTCAACAGCGTGGGTGTCGTCTTCAAGGGATCAGGCTTCTACCGCACCGATTCCCGCGACGCCAAGGGGAGCACGGTCTCGGCCACCACACCGGCCGCGTCTTCGACGCCGGCTCCGGCTGCTGCACCTGCCGCGTCCGCCCCGGCTGCCGCAGCCAGCTAAAGCCGCTCCGCAGTACCGCCCGACGCCGGCCGGCCGGCTTGTCCACATAGGGCGCCTTGCGCCTGTTGCGGGCATTCCGGCCGGCTTTAGCGTTGGAGCATGCCTTTAAACCTCCACCGTACCGGCAGGGTCGCGTCCCGCTATCCGCGCAGCACCCGCAGTCCCCGCGGCTCCGGCCGCCGGCCTGCCGCTCTCCGCCTTTCGGGCTGGCTCAGCCGGAACCGACGGCTGGCCATCGCCCTGCTGTTGTGCGTGGCGGCGGCAATCAGCGTGCATCAGCTCACTCCGGCACCGGTTCATACCGTCACGGGGCTTGCTGCCGCAAGGGACCTCGCCGCGGGCTCTGCGCTTGCGCCCGCAGACCTCGCGCGCGTGCAGGTTCCGCCGGACATGATGGCTGCCGGTTTCCTGGAGCAGGAAAGTGAATTGGCAGGCAAGCAGCTGGCGGCTCCGCTGCGCAAGGGCCAGCTGCTCACGGACGCCCAGCTTCTCGGTCCAGGGCTGCTGGCCGGAACACCCCCGGGTTCAGCCGCAGTGCCGCTTCGGATGGCGGACCCGTCATCCATCCAGCTCGTCTCCCCCGGGCAGCTTGTGAATGTGGTGCTGACGGCGGCGAACGGCTTTGACCAGCAGGCGCCGTCCGAGGTGCTGGCAACAGCAGTACCTGTACTGTGGACCGCCGCCAAGGGCGGCCAGAGCGGCCAATGGCTGGGCACTGCCGAGACGGACGGCCTCATTGTGGTGGCCGCAAGTGCGGAGCAGGCTGCGCGGCTGGCCGGAGCCTCAACGCAGGGAAAACTCTTTTTCGTGCTGGTGGGCCCGTAAACCGGGCGCCACTCTCCCGCCGGGGGCGCAGGGAAGTGGTTAGACGGTCCTGCTACGGAAGCCCGGCCAGGTGGCCCCTGCTCTCAGCCCCAGTGCGGCGGCTTCTGTTCCTTCAGCCAGGCGTCGTGGTCATCGTCCGCGTCGCCCCAGCGCCGGGGGTCGTCTTCGGCCGCCTTGGTGGGCAGGATGCCGGCGGTGCCGGCCTGGTCCCCGTCCTTCACCCGGCTGCGCAACCGGTCCTGGTCCTGGCCTTCTTCTTCAGCTGCAGGCCCGGCCGGGGCGGACGGCTCCTGCAAAGAGTCCTCGTTCTTGTCTTCGGTGGCCACGCGGACCCCCTCCTTGCTGTCCTGGTAATGTCCCTGCAGGTGGCCCTGGTCCACGCCGGATGTGTACCGGTCCGGGCTGTTGCTGCGCCGGGACCGCTGTTCGCCGGCATGGATGCCGTTGAGCGCCTGGTCCACGTCATCGTCCAGGAACCCGGTTGAGGTATCTGCCCGGCCCGGAAGGACAACCCGCTCCAGGCCGAGGTATCCGGCAATACGGTCCGCACAGGCGGACGGATCGGTGAACACCTCGATGGTCCAGAGCGGCATGTAGCGCCAGCCCAGCCGCTCCAACAGCTGCGGCCGCAGCCGGCTCCGTTCACGCACGCTCATGGTGCGGTACTGTTCGGTGCCGTCTGATTCGATGGCCACGGGCCACGGGAGGTCTGCGTCCTCCTGGCCCATGGTTCCCAGCGGATCGGCGGCAGCCACCACATCGATTGCGCCGTCGTACTGGTGCCATACCCGCGCACCGCGTGCCCGCAGCCTGTCTCCGAGGTCGGCCACCAATGGATCCGCGCCCAGGGCCTGCTCGCTGGCGGCAGCGCGCGATGCGGGAGTGCCGAGGTCGGTGTTGCCGGAGATCTCACGGTCCAGCAGCGAGTACAGGTCCACCGCGCCGTGCGTCAGCCGGGTGTGGTCCAGGTCCTCGGGCCGGAAGCACGTCAGCACGTGCATGGACCGGCGGGCACGGGTCATGGCGAGGGCGAACTTCTCCCGGCCGCCTTCTGCGGAGAGCGGACCGAAGTTGTGCAGCGCCCGCCCGTGCGGGGTGCGGCCGAAGCCCGGGGAGAAAATGACGTGGTCGCGCACCAGGCCCTGGGCGCGTTCCAGGTCCACCACCCGGAAGGACTCAGGACCGGCGCCGAAGAATCCCGCGAGCCCCGGATGGTTGGGCAACTGCAGCCGGATGGATTCGCCGATCCTGGCGGCATGGCGCAAGCTGGCGGTGACCACTGCCAGCGACGTCCGGGGGCGGGTCCGTGCGTGTTCAAAGACAAGCTGGACCACGCGGTTGACCTCGGCCACCACAGACTCCACGCCTTCATGGTCCGCGCTGGGAAGTCCGGTGCCATCGGGCAGGTACTCCACCAGGAGCGCCCGGTCCAGGCCGGTGGCGGACTGGCCCTCGGGCAGCCGGCGGAGCCCGCCGTCGTAAAAGTTCTTGCTGAGCTGCAGGACCAGGTCCTCGTCCACCGCGCGGTACACGAAGTTGAGCCGCCACACGGGAAGCACTGCGGACAGTGCCTTGAAGGCGCTCTCCACCCGCTGGTGGGCGGTCTCCCCCGCGGCCAGCCGCTCCACGCCCACGGTAAAAGTCCGCGGGCTGGCGATCATGGCGTCACCGAAGGCAATCACCTGGCGGGCCCGGGCTATGGACGGGAGTACGGCCTGGAGCGAGGTTGCCTCGGAATCAAGGATGACCACCGCATCAAAATGCTGCTCGGCGGGCAGGAGGCCGGTCATCAGGTAGGGGCTGACGGACCAGACGGGGACCAGGGTGCCGATCAAGTCCGGTGCCTGCGCCGTCAGTGCCGGCAGTGACACCCTGCCGTCCTTGAGCAGGCTCCGCAGCAGGTCCGCCTGGCGGGGGTGGGCGGCGATGGCGGACCGCCACCGTTCGGCCAGGTCCCAGCGGAGGCGGGCGGCGCCGCTGGCAATGTGGGCGTTGTCTGCCAACCGATATTCGGCTTCGAGCTGCCGCAGGGCGTCGCCGTCGGACATGGCCAGGTAGTCGTCGCCGCTGATCATGGCTTCGAGCGCCGACTGCCACCAGGCGAGGTCGAGCTCTGCAGCCACCGAATGGGCCGGCACTTCCCGCTCCGCGAGGTCGGCCAGGAGCTCGCCGAGCCCGTGCTCGCGCATGTTCTCGATCAGGAGGGTACGCTCCGGCAGGGTTTTGAGCGTATCGGTGTCCGCCACCAGCCGCTCCAGCCGCTCCATGAGTTCCTCGTACCGGGAACTGGACAATTCACCGCCGGCCGCGGTGTGCCGGAGCGCTTCGCCCAACTGGGCCAACTCACTGTCCAGGGCGCGGTACAGGGCGCTTATTTCGGCGAGCCCGGAGGGGACAGCAGGGTGCCGTTGCGTGGTGGCGTAGCCTGCCCACAGCGCGCGCTGCTCCTGCACCAGGACCAGGGAACTGTGGAGATCGGCAATGTGCACGCCCGGGCGGACGTATTCCTTGGCAACCCTGCGCAGGCGGGAACGCTGCATGGAGGTCATTTCGATGCCCCGCTCGCGGCGCCAAACTGACGGCGCGGTAGCGGAGATCAGGTCGGTGACGGGCCGGTCGAAGATGTCCGGGGTGAACTTGTCCAGGCTTCCGCGCACAGCCATCAGGAGCTCGAGCTGTTCGCCCCATTCGGCAAAGGATTCCCCGAGCCGGATTTCGGCGTGCTCGGCCACCGCGTTCATCCGTTCACGCAGCGCGGGCAGGCTCTTTTCAACGGACCGCACCAGGTCCTGCGCCTCTTCCGTTTCCTTGCGGGTGAGGAGCCGCGCGCCGTGCCAGGGGCTGGTGGTGGACGCCTTGCTGAAGCTTCCCAGCTCAGCCGCCCGGCGGAGCCTTTCGGCCAGCTCGTCGCGGTCCCGGATGTTGTCCAGCACGCTTCGCTTCAGCCGTACCGTGGTGGCGGGCGCCGGGTGGATCGATGTGAGCTCGGCCAGTGACTGCATGGCCTGGTAGGGCGAGCAGCCCCAGCGCTGGCGGACGTTGTGCAGTGACGCCACGTGGTCCATCAGGGCGTGCCGGTGCTCTGTCAGCGTGGTGTGCAGGTTCCCCAGCTGGGGCTCCAGGGATTTCTCGTTCCGGACGATCGCCCGGACCAGCTGTCCCTTGAGCTGCTGCGGGGTAACGTTCCCGGACAGCTGGAACAGGATGGATTCCAGGCCCAGGGTTTCCAGCTGGCCGGAGACCTCGTTGAGGCTGGCCCGCCGGTCGCCTACCACCAGGACGGTCTTTCCGGCGTCCACCAGGGCGCCGATGGTGTTGATGGCGGTCTGGGTCTGGCCCGTCCCGGGAGGGCTGCTGACCACCAGGGAATCGCCGGCACGGGCGGCGTCGATCACGTACTGCTGGTCCACGTCGGCATCAAGCAGGAGCATTTCGTCCTGCGGGTGCCGGCTGTCCAGCGGCGGGAACCGCGACGGATCCGGCTCCTCAACGTCCACCACCTCGCCGCCCGCCGCAGTGGCAAGGGCGGACACGATAGGGCTGGAATCGTTGATCCACGGATCGTCCAGGTTCCCGGAGAGGTCCGCGAACGTGGAGACGAGCAGGTTGTGCTGGGCCTCGGCCCCGTGGATGGGCCTGATCAGAGTGGCCAGCCGGTCCAGGACGGGCTGCGGATCGAACCGGGCGGTGCTGTACGCAAGCCGGGTGACGGCGTTGACGTCGAAGACGATGCCGTGGATGGTCTTCAGGTGCCGGACCAGCGCGGGGTTGATGTGCGCCTGCTCCGTGAGCTGCAGTTCGTAGTCGTCCTCGCCGGGACGCACGGTCAGGGAAATCGCGGTGAGCATCACCGGCGCGGAAATGCGCTGTGGTTTGCCGCCCACAGCGGACGTCCAGACCACAGTGCCTGCCGAGAGGTACCCGGCGTCGATGCCGCGGTCGTTGGCGAGCTCAAAGATCTTGGACCGGATGTTCCGGGAGGCGCGGGCCGCCACCACGTACTGCTGACGGTCGCGGATGAGGGTGGAGAGCCTGGTGCGGCGCCCCGCCATCAGCTGCGCCAGCCCCGACGGGTGCGCGTGGGTCAGGTCGATGGAACCTTCGGGCGTCTTGGTGAAGCGCAGCATCGTGTCCGCCCCGGTGACGGGTTTAAGCCCGGACAGCCATTTACGGAGCTCCTCGGAGCCTTCCGGGTGGCCTTGACCAACTGACACTTCTGCCTTCTTTTCTGCGCTTGCACGTGACGACCTGGACCAAACCGGCATAGATTCGAGAGTAGCCGCTCCGGCGCCGGACTGAGAGACCGCAACACTGGGGCAGGCTAAATTGCCAAGGATTTCGGGGAAGAAACAGCAGTGGCCGGCCTCTTCACCAGAGGCCGGCCACTTATGCTGCTACTCCCACTCGATGGTTCCCGGCGGCTTGCTGGTGACATCGAGCACCACGCGGTTGACGCCTTCCACCTCGTTGGTGATGCGGTTCGAGATCCTCGCGAGCAGTTCGTACGGCAGGCGTGACCAGTCCGCCGTCATGGCGTCCTCGGAGGAGACCGGACGGAGCACGATGGGGTGGCCGTACGTACGTCCGTCGCCCATGACACCAACGCTGCGGACGTCAGCCAGCAGGACCACCGGCATCTGCCATACTTCGTTGTCCAGTCCGGCTGCGGTGAGCTCGGCACGGGCAATCGCGTCGGCCTTGCGGAGCAGGTCCAGCCGCTCCTTGGTGACCTCGCCGACGATGCGGATACCGAGTCCGGGGCCCGGGAAGGGCTGCCGGCCGACGATCTCCTGCGGCAGGCCCAGCTGGGCGCCGACCGCGCGGACCTCATCCTTGAAGAGGGCGCGCAGCGGCTCCACAAGCTCGAACTGGAGGTCCTCCGGGAGGCCGCCCACGTTGTGGTGGCTCTTGATGTTCGCCGCGCCTTCGCCGCCGCCGGATTCGACGACGTCCGGGTACAGGGTGCCCTGGACGAGGAACTTGATCTTCTCGCCATGAGCGGCAGCCTCGGCGATGATGGCCCGTTCCGCTTCTTCGAAGGCCCGGATGAATTCGCGGCCGATGATCTTGCGCTTGGTTTCGGGATCGCTGACCCCAGCCAGGGCTGAAAGGAAGCGTTCCTGCTCGTTGGCCACGTAGAGGTTGACGCCGGTGGCGGCAACGAAGTCGCGCTCCACCTGCTCGGCTTCGCCTTCGCGCAGCAGCCCGTGGTCCACGAACACACAGGTCAGCTGGTCGCCGACGGCGCGCTGGACGAGGGCGGCGGCCACGGCGGAGTCGACCCCGCCGGAGAGGCCGCAGATGACCCGGGCATCGCCGATCTGCTGGCGGATGCGCTCCACCTGCTCCTCGAGGATGTTGCCGGTGGTCCAGTTGGGCTCGATCCTGGCGCCCTTGAACAGGAAGTTTTCAAGGACCTGCTGGCCGTAGGCAGAGTGCTTGACCTCGGGGTGCCACTGGACACCGAAGAGGCCCTTCTCCTCGTTGGCGAAGGCAGCCACTTCAGCACCCGCCGTCGTCGCCAGCACTTCAAAGCCGTCCGGCGCCTCGTGGACCGAGTCACCGTGGCTCATCCACGTCTTCTGGTGCTGGGGCATACCCTCGAGGACGGAACGTCCCTCGCCGAGGATGGTGGTCTCGGTGGAGCCGTACTCCCGCAGCCCGGTCTTGTCCACCTTGCCGCCCAGGGCGTTTGCCATGGCCTGGAAGCCGTAGCAGATGCCAAAGACGGGAACGCCGGCTTCGAACAGGTCCGCTCCGACGCTCGGGGCGCCGTCAGCGTAAACGCTGGACGGGCCGCCCGAAAGGATGATGGCGGCGGGGTTCTTGGCCAGGAGCTGCTCGGTTGTATACGTATGCGGAACCACTTCCGAATACACATTTGCTTCCCGGACGCGGCGGGCAATCAGCTGCGCGTACTGGGCACCGTAGTCAACAACCAGCACCGGCTTCTGGGAAGTCTGGGATGCAGTGGGAGTAGTCACCGTACTAGCCTACTTGGCGCCGTTGCACCGGCGCACCTTGAGAAGCCGCGCTGTGACGCAGCGAACTCCCCCGCCGGCAACCAACCGGCTGTGCCGGCCGGAAGGTCAGTACCGCTGGGGTGCCTGCGGGTTGGCCGCGAGCTCGGCCTCCACCTCGGCGTGGAACTTCTTCTCAACAATGAAGGACAGGAACGGGATAACGCCGCCCAGTGCCAGCAGGATCAGTTTCAGGAACGGCCAGCGCATCAGCGACCACAGCCGGAAGTTGGAGATCAGGTACACCACGTACATCCAGCCGTGGACAATCAGGACGGTCACGGACAGGTTGACGCCGCCCAGCACGCCCTGGGGTTCCGCGTCAGCGAACCCGAAGCCGAAGGGCTGTCCCGTCACAGCGTTGGTGCCGCCGGCGAAGAGGTACTGCCCGAACCCGTACCTGGCGATCAGTTCGGCGCAGAGCAGCAGCAGCATGGTGCCCGTGACGTAGGCCAGCACCTTGTAGAACTTCAGGGCGGACCGGATCTGCGCCTCTGTGCCGCCGAAGCGGCGCTTCCTGCCGGCCGCCTTGCCGCTGGCGCCTGTTGTGTTGCCGGTGTTGATGCCGCTGGCAGAGGCGGGGTTGGCCGGTTTCGGATCAATCATGGCTGTACCTTTTGCTGGTTCTGTTCAGGTTGCTGGTGCTGGTTGGGCTCAACGGGCGGATATCCGTCCTCGTCGTAGAGGGCATCTTCGAGGTCCCGGTGGTAGTCGTCCTTGACCAGCCGCCACCAGATGAAGAGGGCGAATCCGGCGAAGACAACCCATTCAAGGGAGTAGAAGAGGTTGAGCCAGTTGATTTTCTGCGCGGGCGGCTGGGGCCCGATCTCGAGGGGAAGGAGGTCTCCCCGCACGGCTGCAGCGCTGGCGTCCACGCCGTTGGCCACCTCGGCGGTCGCAGCCACGAAGCCGGGATAGCTGCTCACTTCCCAGTAGTTGATCAACTCCGCCACGGACACCGCCGTCGCCTGCCCGGGAGCGGCCGCCGTTCCGGCGACAGGTGCCTCGGACGGCAGGAGCCGCCCGGTGAGTTCAACAGTGCCCGACGGCGGCGTCCCGGCGTCGGCGGGATCAGCCACCCATCCCCGGGCCACCGGGATCCAGGTCTGGGGCGAAGCGGCCACGCCGCTGAGGGTGGGGGCGCCGGAGACGGCGAAGGCGGAAACCACCCAGTAGCCGGTCTTGCCGTCATGCAGCCTGCCGGGCACCAGAACCTGTTTGGCGGGGTCGTAGGTGCCCTGCGCACTGACCATCTGGTCGGCGTCGGTCCCGTGGAAAAAGTCCCCCGGCTCCAGCGTCCCGGTCAGGGGCTGTACCTGCTCGGTGGCCGGGTTGACCGGCGCTTCCGGCTGGGTGGAGCGTCCGAACTGCCATTGGCTGAGCAGCACGAAGACCCCGGAGATGACGATCGCAAACACAAAGCCTGCGATCCATCGGGGTTTGAGGGCTGTTTTCCACACGTCTTAACCGTACTTCGTCCCGCTGTAGAACAACTAAACGCCCAAGGCTGGCCGCTCCTGGGCACCGGCCGCGCCGGCACCAGGGAAGGTGCAGCGGCACGGCCGTCAATGGTCGAAAAACACCAGGCTGGAGTTGATGAGCTCAGAGATGACTTCGGCGTCGTAGGCACGCCGGAGCGATTCGCGGAAGGACTCCTTGGACAGCGAACGGGCCAAGGTGGCCAGGACTTCCAGATGGTCGCTGAACGAGCTTGCGGGGGTGGCGATGAGCAGGATCACCGTGGCCGGACCGTCGGCGGCACCGAAGTCCAGGGCGTGGCCGTACTTGGTTATGCCGACGGCAATCGAAGTGCGGGACACGTATTCACTGCGCGCATGGGGCAGGCCGATGCCGCCCGGAAGCCCGGTGGCCAGCTGGTGTTCCCGGGCGTTCACGTGCTCCAGGAACCCGGGCAGGTCCGAGACCCGGCCGGCGGCGAAGAGCCGTTCCGCGAGCTGGGTGGCGGCGTCCGCCTTGTCCTTTGCCTCCAGCTCCAGGATCACCATGTCGGGGGTGGTGAGTTCGGCATCGTACCGGTCAAGTGGTTCCGCCAAGGCGTATCCCTTCAGTGAGGAGCTGGTGCCGCGGGCCCTCAGCGCAAGGGCACGATGTCTTCCACGCCCAGGCGGGCGGCGTCCGCGGATTCGTCGTCCGGCTGTTGCTGGCTCAGGCGTTCCGCCTCCACCCGTGCAATGTAGTGCCTGATCTCGTTTTCGCGCTGGGCATCGCTCCAGCCAAGGACGTCACCCATCAGTTTAGCGACTACCGGAACGGCTGACACACCGCGGTCCCACGCCTCAATTGAAATCCGGGTCCGCCGGGTCAGGACGTCATTGACGTGGCGGGCGCCCTCATGCGTGGCGGCGTAGACCGCCTCCGCCTTCAGGTAGTCGTCCGCGCCGGGGATCGGTTCGGCGAGGGCGGGGTTTTCCTTGATGATGGCCAGCACCTCGGGGGTCATGGAACCGTAGCGGTTGAGCAGGTGTTCGATCCGCGCCACGTGCACGCCGGATTCCTCCGCGGTCCGGTTCCGCCGGTTCCAGGCCGCCTTGAAGCCGCTTGCGCCCAGCAGCGGGATGGTTTCCGTGCAGCTCGGCGGGACCCGCTCGTCCATGGTCCGGGTGGCCTCGTCCACTGCGTCCTTGGCCATAACGCGGTACGTGGTCCATTTGCCGCCTGCCACCACCACCAGTCCGGGAACAGGGTGCGCCACCACATGCTCGCGGGAGAGCTTGGCAGTGGAGTCGTTTTCCCCGGCGAGCAGCGGGCGCAGGCCGGCGTAGACCCCTTCAACGTCTTCCCTGGTGAGCGGCCGCTTGAGGACCTTGTTGACGTGCTCGAGGATGTAGTCGATGTCCTTGCTGGATGCCGCGGGATGGGCTTTGTCCAGGTGCCAGTCCGTGTCCGTGGTGCCGATGATCCAGTGCCGGCCCCAGGGGATAACGAACAGCACGGACTTCTCCGTGCGCAGGATCAGGCCCACGGTGGACTGGAACCGGTCGCGGGGCACCACCAGGTGGATTCCCTTGGAGGCACGGACCTTCAGCTGTCCGCGCTCTGTCACCATGGCCTGGGTTTCGTCGGTCCAGACGCCGGTGGCGTTGATGACCTGCTTGGCGCGGATGTTGAACGTCGTCCCGTCCTCGTGGTTGACCACCTTGGCGCCCACCACCCGTTCGCCTTCGCGCAGGAAGTCCACCACGGCCATCTGGTTCACTGCATGGGCGCCGTAGTAGGCGGCCGTCCGAACCAGGTTGGCCACGTACTTGGCGTCGTCCACCTGGCCGTCATAGTACCGGATGGACCCCACAAAGGCGTCGTCCTTCAGGCTCGGCGCCGCGCGCAGGGTTCCCCGTTTGGTGAGGTGCTTGTGGAACGGCACTCCCCTGCTGTGGCCGCTGGAGACGGACATGGCGTCGTACAGGGCAATTCCGGCGCCGACATAGGGCCGTTCAAGGAAGGGTCTGGTCAGCGGATACAGGAAGGGAACGGGCCTGGCCAGGTGCGGCGCAAGTTCGGACAGCAGCAGCCCGCGCTCCTGCAGCGCCTCTTTGACGAGCGCGAAGTCGAGCATTTCCAGGTAGCGCAGTCCGCCGTGGATGAGCTTGGAGGACCGTGAGGAGGTACCCGCCGCCCAGTCGCTGGCCTCGACGATGCCCACGTCCAGTCCGCGGGTGACGGCATCCAGGGCGGCTCCAGTACCCACGATGCCGCCGCCGACAATCAGGATGTCCAGCTCCCGGCCGGGGTCCGCGGTTGCCCGCAGCCGCTCGATGGCCGCCTCCCTGGCTGCCGGGCCCAGGGCTCCGCCGTTGTCAGGAAAACTCTTCATTGAACGCCTCCAGTGCCGCTAGTCCCGGTCGTGGAACCACACTACTTCGTTGCGGCACGCTTGGGCAGGGCAGCGAGGACCGGGCTGCCCTGCGCGTCAGTTTCCTGAGTAGGGGGAAACGACGACGTCGACGCGCTGGAATTCCTTCAGGTCCGAGTAGCCGGTGGTCGCCATGGAGCGGCGCAACGCACCGATGAGGTTGGCCGTTCCGTTGGTGTGGTGGCCCGGTCCGAAGAGGACCTCTTCCAGGGGCCCAACGGTGCCGACGTTGACGCGGTCGCCGCGCGGCAGTTCCAGGTGGTGTGCCTCCTGGCCCCAGTGCCAGCCCTTGCCCGGCGCCTCTTCCGCACGGGCCAGCGCGCTGCCCAGCATCACGGCGTCGGCGCCCATGGCAATCGCCTTGACGATATCGCCGGAGGTGCCCATGCCGCCGTCGGCAATCACGTGGACGTAACGGCCGCCGGACTCATCCATGTAGTCGCGGCGGGCCGCGGCGACGTCGGAAATGGCTGATGCCATGGGCGAGTGGATGCCCAGCGCACGGCGGGTGGTGGTGGTGGCGCCGCCGCCGAAGCCCACCAGGACACCGGCCGCGCCGGTGCGCATGAGGTGCAGGGCAGGGGTGTAGCCGGCCGCGCCGCCCACGATGACGGGGACGTCCAGCTCGTAGATGAACTGCTTGAGGTTCAGCGGTTCGTGGTCTTTGGACACGTGCTCGGCGGAAACGGTGGTGCCGCGGATCACAAAAATGTCGACGCCGGCGGCCACCACTGTCTTGTAGTGCTCCTGGGTGCGCTGCGGGGTGAGCGAACCGGCCACTGTGACGCCGGCGGCGCGCATCTCTGCCAGCCGGGAGGTAATCAGGTCAGGCTGGATGGGCGCCTTGTACAGCTCCTGCATCCGGCCGGTCACGGCGGGGCTGTTGACCTCGTCCTGGAGCGCGCCGATCTCCTCGAGGATGGGCTGCGGGTCCTCGTACCGGGTCCAGAGCCCTTCGAGGTCCAGCACACCCAGGCCGCCGAGCTTGCCCAGGGCAATGGCTGTGGCCGGGGACATCGCCGAGTCCATGGGCGCCGCGATGACCGGCATGTCGAACTGGTAGGCGTCGATCTGCCATGAGACGGAGACGTCCTTGGGGTCGCGCGTACGACGGTTAGGGACAATTGCAATGTCATCCAGGGAGTAGGCACGACGCCCACGCTTGCCACGGCCGATCTCGATCTCGTAAGTCACTGCTCTAGGTTATCCCAGCCGGACTGGTGTCCCTGGCTAGAGTGGCGGGATGGGCGCGCGCTGGATCTTCGATGGCCACATTGCCGGCATTGGCACCGGGTCGGGCCTGCGGGCAGTGGCGGGAATCTGGGACTCCTCTCCGTTTGGTCCGTTTGCCGACGTGATGGTGCAGGAGCCTTCCGGGCACCGGCTGCTGCTCGCGCCCACGGAGGACGTGGCCGACTTCATCTCCAGCACCTACAGCTTTGACGAAGTCCGGGTGGTTGATGTGTCCGCCCGGCTAGAACACCGGGTTTTGACGGTCGACGCCAGTCCGCTGGCTATCCGCGCACGCCTCGGCAGGCGGACTCTCCTTGGCAGGACCTTGCGGGCAGTCCCCCGCCCCCTTGCCGTCCATCCCCGCTGGCTGGGGACGATCAGCCCGATAGCAGGTTTGCTTAGCGGAGGCTCCCGGACAGCCGGCACTGCGGGAAGCGGCCGGCGGGAGTTTTACGGGGTGAGCGACCTCCACGCCATTGCGTCCGCCGTCGTCCGCTGGAACGGCACTGACGCGGGGGCGCTGGCGCCGATTGCACCGGCAGTAACCTTCGGCTTCAGCAGCGTCCCGCCGCGGCCCAGCCTGGCCCGGGTCCGCACCACCGTAGAGGAGGCTAAACCCCCTCGGCGCCAGGGCCCACGCCTTCGGCCTCCTCAACACTGAGCTGGGATTCGAACATCCGGAAGTAGCGGCCGCGCAGGGACACCAGCTCCTTGTGCGTGCCCTGTTCCACGATCCGGCCGTCCTCCAGCATGTACACAATGTCCGCCTTCTCGATGGTGGCCAGGCGGTGGCTGATGGCGATGATGGTGCTGCTCCGGTCCGCGAAGAGGCGCGTGAAGATGCGGTGCTCGGCCAGGGCATCGATGGCGGACGTCGGCTCGTCCATCACCATAAAGGACGCGTCCCGGTAAAAGTTCCGGGCCATCGCCAGCCGCTGCCACTGGCCGCCGGACAATCCGCTGCCCTTGCGGCCCCGGGGGTCCTCCATCCAGTTGCTGACGTGGTTGTCCAGCCCGTTGGGGAGCTTGTTGATGAAGTCCAATGCCTCGGCGTCCGCTGCGGCCCTGCGGATGCGGACCTCGTCGCGGGGCGAGTCGACGTCCCCGAAGTAGATGTTTTCGGCGGCGGTGGCGAACTCGTACTTAAGGAACTCCTGGCTCAGCACGGCCAGGTGCCGGTGCCAGGATGTGACGTCGACGGCGGCCAGGTCCACGCCGTCGAGCATTACCTGACCGGAGTCCGGGCGGTAGAGGCCGGCGAGGATGCGGATCAGGGTGGACTTCCCGGCGCCGTTCTCGCCCACAATAGCGATGTGCTGGCCTTCCCGGATGGTCATGCTGATGCCGCGGATCACCTCAATGTCGCTGCCGGTATAGGTGAAGCGGATGTCCTTCAGCTCAACGGTTTTCGGCGCTTCCAGCAGCGGCGGGGCGTGCTCCGAGTGCACCGGCAGGGCCATGAACAGTTCGTAGTCCTTGAGGTTGGCCAGGTCCTCGTCAATGGAACTGAGGGAGGAGACCAGGTTGTTGGCCGTGGACAGTGCCCGGCTGACGATCTGCTGCACGTAAAGGAATTGGCCCACCGGTTGCGCACGGGTGATGATCTGCCCCACTACCCAGATCAGCGAGACAACTTCGGCGCCGTACTGGAGGGCGTCCGCGGCAAGCTGCTTGGGGATGTAGCGGCGCTGGAAATCAAGACGGCGGCGCTCGTCGGCGTCGCGCAGCCGGGAGCGGAGGTCCATCAGGAAGGCAACGATGCCGTAGAGACGCATCTCGGCGATGTGCTGCGGCCGGAGCAGGTTCTGTTCGATCATCCGGCGCTGCCGCCGGGAGTCCACCTGCGTGTTCCAGTGCGCGATCTGCTCCCGGGACAGCTTGAACTGCAGGTACACGCTGGGCACAATCGCCACAAGGACAATCACGGCAATCCACCAGCTGACCAGCAGCAGGGCTCCCACGGCCAGGACCACGGAGACGAGCTGCGTGAAGATGGCGGCGATCCGGTCCAGCACGCGGGCGTAGGAATCGGAGAACCGCTTGGCGCGGTCGTACAGGTCAACGGTTTCTTTGTCGTCGTAGCGCCAGAATTCGAGGGCGAGGAACCGCTCGTACATCTGGTCACCCACGATGGCGCCCACCTTGAAGCTCATCAGCTGCTGGATGTAGCGGTCCACGCTGCTGAACGCACCCCAGAACAGGCCCAGGGCGGCGGTGATGATGACGTAGACAATTGCCAGCTGCCCGGCGCCGGCGTCACCGGCATAGGCCGCTGCCAGGGCCGTGGTGGTGAGCGCGGCGAAGTACGTGGTCACCAGGGGCAGCACGGCCGAGATCAACGAGCCGAGCACCTTCATGATGACGGCGCCCGGGGAGGCGCGGAAACTGACCCGCAGGACCTGGGCTACCGCCCTGGCGTAGGGGCGGAGGGCCAGGCGCCGCGAGGGTTCCCGTTTGGGACTTAGTTCGGCCGGATGGCCTGATGGAGGCATGGAATCAGCCTAGTGCCGCTCCCGGGGAGGGCGGTGTCAGTACTCCTCGCCATACTCGTACTCGGGGAAGTCGAAGCAGGCACTGTAGCCGGACACCCTGAGGGTCTCGGGTGCATCCCGGAAGGACACCATCAGGTGCGTGCCGTCACTGTGCAACAGGTCGACTCTCCGCTTTCCACCGGCGGTTTTGCCGTCATCCACCGTCCAGCCGTCCTTGGCGGAAATCGACTCCACTACCTCGTCCATGAACGAATCACGGTCGACATCCGGGGCAAGCTCAGCCTCAGCGTCGCCGGTCCACTTCCGTTGCTCCCCGGAACAAGGCATCAGCGGCGAGGTGTCGTGGGCGAACGTCGACAGCACCTTGCCCTGGGGCAGCAAACCAATAATCTCCTGCTCAGTGGACATGACTTTGTCCTTGGCTGATTCCAGGCTGATGTCCATGTTCTTTCCATTTCCGGCCTGCCCGCAGGAGGCCACCATTGCCAGCAGTACTGTTGCTCCGGCAAGTCGCCAGGCGGAAGCGTGCCCGGACCTACCGGCCACTGATTTCCTCTTCGATGTCATCAAGGGCTTTCTCGTTTTCGGGAACGGTCCTGGCAATCAGGGAGTGATTGTCGATGTTATACATCTCAGCGGGCCTGAGACCGCCGGGCGGAGCATAGAAGTGCTTTTCGAAAGCGGGTTCCTTCATGGGGTAGTTCTCCCCCACCAGCCCGCTGGCCTCGGCCGTGAGCAGGATATCGGGGTAGGTGTAGCTGGTGTAGTCGGTTCCGGGGTTGGGCGTCCAGCCTGGCGGCATCGCGGCGCCCGAGAGCGCGATCACCTTGCTGTAGGACGCCCCTTCCAATTCGGAACCCGTCACGTTCCGCAATCCCCAGCTGTGGCCCATGCCCACGGTCTGGGCCTGGGATGGCAACTCGAGGGCCACCGCCTCCTGGAAGGCCGCAAGGACCGGCGCCGACGCTGCCACGAATTCATCACTCTTGGCTTCCACCAGGAACGCCTCCACTGGATCGCCGTCGGGGAACTCGGAGCCCTTGTAGACGAAGGCCGCCGTACCTCCGGACGTGTCGGCCTGGACCAGGCGGCCGGGTATCGCCTGTGGGCCGTTCCCGTCGTAAAAAGAAGCCTCGTTGGTCAAGGTACCGGGGACATAGGTGATGACCGTCGTCGTGTTTTCGTCATAGGTACCCTTGAGCTCCACGATCGAGTTTGCGCCGGGTTCATAGGCCGCCAGCTTCACCTTGCCGTCGACCACCTTCTGGAGGTAGCCAATACCCTCCTGGCGTTTGCGCCAGGACTCAAGCTCGGCGGCAAAGCGTCCTGGATAGCCAGAATCGAGGATCCAGGGATTCAGTTTGGGTTCAGGATCGTTGTTCCGCAGCCAGTCGATCCGTTCCTGGGCGTTGTGCCGGTTGGCCTCGATACGCGCAACGAACGGGATCCCGTTGGTGTTTCCTGCCAGTTGCGGGTGGTTCCGCATAAACGCCTCCTGCTGGCCGCCGGACAGCCCGAGCCACCAGGTTCTTACCTCGGCCGCGGATTTGCCCTCCAGGTCCTCCGGCCGCGGGTCCGGCAACCGCTCGACGCCGGAGAGGAACGAGATTGCGGAAGCACCACCTGCCACACTTGCCAACTGCTGTTCATCGGCCTGCCGCAGCAGGTCCTCCGCGGCCCTATGCAGGAGCGTAACGACCGCCCCGAGTGACCGGCTGTGGCCGGTACGCCATTCCTGGCGGAAGGCCTCAGCGTCCGGTCCCGGCCAGGGCGTGCCCGCCACGCCTGCGTTCAGGGCCAGGCGTTGCCCCTCCAGCTTCCGGCCGGCCGCACGCATCGTGGATGCGAGCTGGCGCAGCTGCTCAACATCGGCTCCGTGAAATCCGCCGCTCAACCGTCCCCCAATTGCCGGATGTATCTCCATCGAATGTACTTTATGGCTGAAAAAGAAGGGATGGGCAGTAGTGCCCATCCCTTCTAAACGATCAGCGGGATCCGTAGTTTGGCGCCTCGACGGTCATCTGGATGTCGTGCGGGTGCGATTCCTTCAGCCCGGCCGGGGTGATCCGGACGAACTTGCCGCGCGCCTTCAGCTCGGCGACGGTGGGCGCACCGGTGTAGAACATGGTCTGGCGCAGGCCGCCCACCAGCTGGTAGGCCACCGAAGCCAGCGGGCCGCGGTAGGCCACCCGGCCTTCGATGCCTTCGGGAATGAGCTTGTCATCGCCGGAAACGTCGGCCTGGAAGTAGCGGTCCTTGGAGTAGGACGTGTTCTTGCCCCGGGACTGCATGGCGCCCAGGGAGCCCATGCCGCGGTAGGACTTGAACTGCTTGCCGTTGACGAAGATCAGCTCGCCCGGTGACTCGTCGCATCCTGCCAGCAGGGATCCGAGCATCACGGTGTCGGCGCCGGCCACCAGGGCCTTGCCGATGTCGCCCGAGTACTGCAGGCCGCCGTCGGCAATGAGGGGAACGCCGGCCGGGATGGCTGCCTTGGCGGATTCGTAAATAGCGGTGATCTGCGGCACGCCCACACCGGCCACCACGCGGGTGGTGCAGATGGAGCCCGGTCCCACGCCCACCTTAATGCCGTCAGCGCCGGCGTCGATCAGGGCCTGGGCACCTTCACGTGTGGCGGCCTGGCCGCCGATGACGTCCACATGCGCTGCCACGGGATCGGACTTGAGGCGGCGGATCATGTCCAGCACGCCCTGGGAATGGCCGTTGGCCGTGTCCACGAACAGGGCGTCGACGCCGGCATCAACCAATGCCATGGCCCGCTCCCAGCCGTCCCCGAAGAAGCCGATGGCGGCACCCACACGCAGGCGGCCTTCGTCGTCCTTGGTGGCCAGCGGGTACTGCTCCGCCTTGGTGAAGTCCTTGGTGGTGATCAGGCCCTTCAGCCGGCCCTGCTCATCCACCAGGGGCAGCTTTTCGATCTTGTTGGTGGCCAGCTTGTGCGAGGCCTCTTCACGGCTGATGCCCACGTGCCCGGTGACGAGGGGCATCTTGGTCATGACGTCGCTGACTAGCCGCAGCGGGAAGTCGGACTCCGGCACAAAGCGGGTGTCGCGGTTGGTGACGATGCCCAGCAGGCGGTTGTCCTCGTCAACAACGGGCAGGCCGGACACGCGGTACTGGGCGCACAGGTCGTCGAGTTCGCGCAGCGTTGCCTCGGGCCGGATGGTCAGCGGGTTGGTGATCATGCCCGACTCGCTGCGCTTGACCCGGTCCACCTGGTCCGCCTGGTCAGCGATGGACAGGTTGCGGTGCACCACGCCCAGGCCGCCCTGGCGCGCCATGGCGATAGCCATCCGGGACTCGGTCACAGTGTCCATGGCCGCGGACAGCAGCGGCGTCTGCACGGTGATCCGCTTGGAAATCCGGGAGGACGTGTCCGCTTCGGAGGGGATGACCTCCGTGTGGCCCGGAAGGAGCAGGACGTCGTCGTAGGTCAGGCCGATGAAGCCAAAGGGGTTGTGTTCGGGCTCGGTCATGAGTGCGCCTCTTACCTTGGTTGCGTGCGGGTAGGGGTTGCAGCCGATGACCAGCCCGTCATTACGGGACTGGCCTGTGCAGGAAGTTGTGCAGACCACCGCGCGAAGCGGCGGTCCGGAGGTCAGAAAGTGTTGAGTAAATATTAGAACCTTGGCGCCGATCCCCCTATTCCATGCCGCAAATGTGAGCAACCGCACCTCCGCACCCGCTCCCTGACCTCCCGTGACCGGCCAGGGGACCCTGCGGGCGTGGGCGCCCGCCGCAGCCAGCCAGGGACTTAGTTCCAGCCTGTGGCGGCGAGGAGGCGCTGCTCGAACATGGGGATCATGGTCTGCACGTAGGTGCGGGTGAGGTGGTTGTCATCCTTATAGACGTACACATTTCCCACCACGCCGGGGCAAATGCCGCGGGCGCAGATGAAGTCGCTCAGGTCCATCAGGTGGAGCCCCTCGACTTTGCCCCGGTAGGCCTCCAGTGGAGACGGGTCTGCCAGCGACTCCTCCACAGGGACGCTGCACTCATGGGCGTCTGCACCGTTGCGCTGGACGCACTCGGGCATGTTGAAAGTGAATCGCGGATTGTCCCGGATCCCTACGATCTCGATGCCCGCGTCCGCGAACGGCCGGACCCCGTCCAGGTAGCCCGGCACCTCGGTCTCGAACGGCGCTTCCTCATGCGTCAGCGATGCCACGGTGAACACTGCGTCCGGCCGGTGTTCCAGGACGTAGGCGGCGCTGGCCTGGTTGTAGGCGTTGCACTCCGCGTTCCGGGTCTCCGATTCGGTGCCGAAGCGGCAGGCCGGCATCAGCAGAGTCACCAGTTCCCACCCGCGCTCGGCCGCGATGGGCGCGAGTGCACCCAGGTACTGCTGCGAGTGCGAGTCCCCAAGGACCACAATGCGCTTGGTGACCTCCCCTTCGGGCACTGCCTGCCGGCAGCCTTCAAGGATGGGGTTGCTGGTCGCGTTGGCACCGACGCACGGGTCCTGGATGCCGGCCCAGTCATTGTCCAACGCGGCGGGGCCCGGAATGATCCTGGCGTCAGGGGCGGGTACGGCAGCGTTCCCGGGACTGAGCGCCGCGGCCCCGGGCGTGAGCTCCCGCGGCTGTGCCGCCGTCGCGCTTTCCTCAGCGGTGAGCGTGGTCTGCCAAATGGCCACCGGGCCTGCCAGCAGCGCACCGCAGGCAACAATGACGACGGCGGTGCGCCAGGCCCGCAGTTTGGGCCAGTGCCAGTCCCGCAGCGGCTTTTCCACGAAGCGGGTGGTGAGGACGGCCAGGACCACGGAGGCCCCGACGATGGCCAGGCCCTGGATCAGGTTGGGGGCCTCCACGCCGGTAGCGGCGAGCGC
This sequence comes from Arthrobacter sp. Soil_C_49, assembly GCF_057656635.1. Taxonomy (NCBI): domain Bacteria; kingdom Bacillati; phylum Actinomycetota; class Actinomycetes; order Micrococcales; family Micrococcaceae; genus Arthrobacter; species Arthrobacter sp. Soil_C_49. The sequence goes on along the minus strand of NZ_JBDGJZ010000002.1, from coordinate 356,747 downwards.
CAGGACAAGGACGGGCCAGTGCCACAGGTACAAGGCGTAGGAGTTGTCGCCCAGTGCCACCAGCGGCCTGCTGCTGAGGATCCTGTCCACGCCGAAGCGGCTGCCGGTTTGCCCGGCGGTGATGGTGGCGGCACCGGCCAGCGTGGGCCACAGCGCGATGAATCCGGGGAAGGAGCGGTCCACGGTCAGCAGCAGGCCGCACGAGACCATGGCAGCCAGCCCGGCCCAGCCCAGCACTACCCTCAGCGCCCGCGCCGGTTTGAGGTAGGGCAGCGCGAGGGCCAGCAGGGACCCCAGGGCGAACTCCCAAAGACGGGCCCGGGTGTCGAAGTAGGCGTAGGCCTGGTTGGTGGCGGTCTGCTCCACCGAGTAGGCAAGGGACCAGGCGAAGATGCCGCCGAAGACCACTGCCAGCAGGCCGCGGTAGGTCACGCCGGCACAGGCAGGAACCCGGCGCAGGAGCACCAGCAGCCCCGCGGCGCCGGCGAAGACCAGCGGCCAGAGGATGAACACCTGGCCCTGGATGGAGAGCGACCAGAAGTGCTGGAGGGGGCTGGCCCCGGCGTGGTCCTGGGCGTAGTAGTCAACTGCGGTGTCGGCGAGCAGCCAGTTCTGGCTGTACAGCAGCGACGCCCAGGCCTGGTCCAGCACCTGCGGCCAGCGGCTTTGCGGCAGGATCAGCCATGTGCCGGCGAGGACTCCCAGGATCACCACGACGGCGGCGGGCAGCAGACGCTTGAACAGGTGCAGCCAGTGCGCCAGGAGTCCGAAGGGGCGCCCCGCTTCGGCTTTCCGGACGAACGAGAGTGTGAGCAGGAAGGCGGAGATCAGCAGGAAAATGTCCACGCCGCCGGATACCCGCCCCAACCACACATGGTAGGCAACCACCATCAGCACGGCGAGCGCCCGGAGCCCCTGCACCTCGGGCCGGAAGGTTGGTTTCCGGCCTTTGGTGGTGGCTCCGGGCAGCGGTTTGGCTGCAGTCTCTGTTCTCGCTACCGACACAAATAGACCTCACTGGCGCATAGGCAAAACATCAATTCTACCCAATTGGGGTATTTTCCCTGCCAGGTACCGCGCGTCGCGGCCCGCCCCGGGCAGTGTTGCCGACGCCGCAGCGTACAAAAACTCCTGCCCCAGGAAGAACAATCCCGGGGTATCAAGTGCCACGCCGCGGTGCTGTGGCGGCAGCGCTCCGCCGTCGAGCAGTTCCGGATCGATCCAGCTGAAGTCTTCCCGGAATCCGGTGCACCAGATCACGTTGTTGGCGTCCACCAGGGTTCCGTCGGCCAGGACGGGCTTGCCGTCCTCCACGCCGGTGACCCGGGGCGCCAGTGACACGCCGGCCGCGGCCAGGTCCTTGGTCTTGGTCCTGATGAGGGGCGCTGCGTGTGCTTTGAAGGCGGGCGCCGCTTTGCGTCCCACCGGTGTGCCGAGGTTGAGGACGTGCAGGCCCAGGAAGCGCACCACCGGCAGCACGAAGCGGGCGGCGGTCCTGCCGTGCTTCACGGGCAGTTCCCCGCCCGGTTTCCCTGCCACGGTGGTGGGATGCGTCCGGCTGACTTCGAGGGCGATCTCCGCGCCGGAGTTGCCCAGCCCCACCACCAGGACCGGGCCGTCCTGCAGTTGGCCGGGATTCCGGTATTCCGCCGAGTGGAGCTGGGTGGTGGAGGGGGCCAGCTGCGCTGCAAAGCCCGGAATTCTGGGAGCGTGGCTGACGCCGGTGGCAACGACGGCGTTGCGTGCCTCCCAGCGGCGACCGTCGCTGGAGGCCGCGACGAAGTGGCCGCCTTCCCGCCACAGGCGTTCCACCCGGGTGCTGTGCAGCACAGGAAGGGCGTTCCGTTCGGCGTAGCCCTCCAGGTATCCGGCCACCTCATCCTTGGTGGGGAAGGACAGTGCGTCTGCCGGGAACGGCTCGCCGGGCAGACCGTCGTACTTCGCGGGAGTGAACAGGCGGAGGGAGTCCCAGCGCTGGCGCCAGGCGTCGCCGGTGCGCGGGTTCGCGTCCAGGATGAGGAAGTTCCGCTGTTGCTTCTTCAGGTGATGGCCCAAGGTGAGGCCTGCCTGGCCGCCGCCGATGATGATCGTGTCCAGCATGCCGGTCACGTTGTTGTTGTTCATGGCTTTGCTCCTGCTTCATTGAGGGGGATGCCTGCTGTTGAACGTTCCTGGTGTCCTGCTGCCCGGGTGCCCCTGCCGTCAGTGCCCGTTTCCCGGTAGCGCAGCCACCATGCCAGCATCAGCGCGGACGCCATGACGTAGGCCAGGTGGAGGACCCAGATGGGCCCGGCCGGGAGGTTGAAAACGTAGACGCAGTGCACGGCGTTGGCTACGTTGCTCAGGACCAGGTTCCCCAGGCTGTAGGAAGCGAGGTCCCGCGTGCGTGCGGCTTTCACCAGCATTGGCAGCATTCCTGCGGCAAACAGCACCGTGGAAAGTGTGCCGGCGAGGACTGGAAGGTTCATGCTTTGAGGCTATGGGCGGAGGCCGGCGGCGCGCGTCGGACAAATCCTGCAAGTTTCCGGCCGGGTCCGGATGGGTAATTCTGTGTAGGGCCGGTCAGCCGGCGAGCCCGTGCTCGAAGGCGTACCTGGTGGCTGCAGCCCTGGAGGAGAGGCCCAGCTTCAGGAAGATGTTGCTGATGTGCCTGGCAACGGTTTTCTCGCTCAGGAAGAGGCTCGCGGCAATGGCCCGGTTGCCCTGGCCCGAGGCCACGAGCCGAAGCACCTCCGCTTCCCGGGGGGTCAGCGGCCCTGTGGTCCCGCCGTCGTTCTTTGGCATGAGTGACGCCGCCCAGGCAGCGGCCGGAGCCGCCCCCAGCTCCAGGAATTCGGCGTGGGCCGCTTCGAACTCCATCCGGGCTGACGTTTCATCGCCCAGGTCCCGGCACGCCCGCCCGATCAATACCCGGCAGCGCGCCGCCTCGTAGGGCACCTCAAGTTCAAGCCAGAGATGCCAGGCCTGCCGGAGGGATTGCGACGCGGCGCCGGGCTCCCCTTCCTCGAGCAGGACGGCCCCGTCAGCCTGGTGTGAGACAGCCCGCACCAGGGGCAAGGGGCACTCCTGTGCGAAGCCGGCCAGTTCCTCGGCTCCCTGCCGCGCCGCGGGCAGGTCAGGCACAGCCAGTTCGATGTCCACCAGCGCGGGCAGCAGATGCCGGCGGGTAGCAGTATCAGCCAGCCCTGCGGCCCGGCGGATCATCGTTTGGGCCTGCTGCGCATCACCACGAGCCAGGCACACGAGGGCAAGTCCGGGCTGTGGCTCGTAGCCGCTGCGCGCCGCCCGGGCAAAAGATGCTTCTGCCAGTTCCAGTTTCCCAGTGAGCCGCTCTACTTCGCCCTGCTGGTAATGGCCCCCGTACATCGCCTGGGGATCACCCCGGCCGGACCGCTCCTGGGCCGCGGCGGCTGCCTCGAGCGCTTCCGCCCACGCGCCGTGCAGCCGGAAGAGCTCGGCCCTGTGGGCCTGGCATTGTCCGCTGAAGGCCACCATGTCGGGGCGGTCCCGGCACCAGCGGTCGAGGGCGGCCGTCCATTGCAGGGCCCGCTCCAGGTCGAAGGCAATGTGGCAGTTTCCGATCACGGCGCAGTAGGCAATTCCTGACGGCACCGCTGAGAGTTCCCCCGCCGTGACAGCTACCATCACTTCATCGAAGATCCGCAGGCCCTCCTCGGGGCGGCCCAGTTCCAGGGTGGCCTGGCCGGTGCCGAGCAGCGCGAGCGCGGACAGGTCCCGGTCCTGGAACCGTTGGCCGATCTCCGCAGCCTCGGAAAACAGCTTGAGCGCTCCCGCGGGGTCGCCGCCGTACAGCATCCCCAGGCACTGCGGAATGAGCAGGAAACCCTGCACCGCGACAGGTTCGCCAAGTTCATCCACCAGCCTCCGGCCGCGGGCCAGCCACCCTCCGGCGCGGGCCCCCTCCCCCAGGTGCGTCAAGTGCATCGCCATCCAGGCAGCGCAACGGGCAGCACCGGGGATATCACCCATCACCAGATATTCCTCGTGGGCGCGGGTGAGCGATTCAAGGCCAGTGGCAGCGTTACCGGTCAGGATCTCCGCCGTGGCCAGCCGTTCGAGGTCCGCAGCCGGCAGGCCCCCGCGCTGGTCGGCATCCCGGAAATTCTCGAAAGCATCGGTCCAGCGGTGCTCGCGGAAGGCTGACCGGCCCTGGTCCAGGCCCGTTTCTGCTGTCACGTGGCCTCCTTTCGGGTACCACCCCGCCGTCGCGCATTCAGGCGTCCCGCACGGAAGCGCCGGACGGACTTAAGCGCCACGGTACGCCCGCGCCGCAGCTGAGACAACAGCCCGCCCGGCTAGGAGCGGAGCAGCCCGCGGAGCGTTTGGATAGTGTCCGCCTCCGCCGCTGTTTTGTCGTCGCGGTAGCGCTTGACGCGCGCGAAGCGAAGCGCGATTCCGCCCGGATAGCGCGGGGACTGCTGCACCCCGTCGATCGCGATCTCGACGACCGTGACAGGCTCTACCCAGACGGTCCCGGCGGTGTGGCGCACCTCGAGCTCCTGGAACCGCTTCGTCTGCCATTGCAGCAGCGCGTCCGTGAGGCCCTTGAAGGTCTTGCCCACCATCACATAACCGCCGGGTTCGCCGAACTCGCCGGCGGGGTCCAGCGCGCCCAGATGCAGGTTGGAAAGCAAACCGGTGCGCCGTCCCGACCCCCACTCACAGGCGAGCACCACCAAGTCGTAGGTGAGCACCGGCTTCACCTTGATCCAGTTGGAACCACGCCTGCCGGCCGCGTAGGCCGACCCCACCGCCTTCACCATCACACCCTCGTGGCCAGCCGCGAGCGCATCACGGGAGACCTGCCCGGCAACAGCGGCATCGGCGGTGATCTCGCCCGGGATCCGGTGCCCGGGGGCGATGCGTTCGAGCAGTCCAATGCGCGTGGACAGCGGCTCGTCCAGCAGGTCGCGCCCGTCAAGGTGCAGCACGTCGAAGAACCACGGGTGCAACAGGGTGGTGCGCGCCGCATCGGCCCCGAAACGGGACATGGTCTCCTGGAATGGCCGCGGCCCGCCGTCCTCGTCCAGGGCGAGGGTCTCGCCGTCGAGGATCACGTCGCGCACCGGCAGGCCGCGCACCACCTGCACTACCTCGGGCAGGCGGTGGGTCACGTCGGCGAGGGTGCGGGTGAAGATGCGGACATCGTCCCCGACGCGGTGCACCTGGATGCGGGCGCCGTCGAGCTTGTATTCCACGGAGGCTTCGCCCGTGACCTCCAGCGCCGCGTCCACGCTGGCCGCGGTGGCGGCGAGCATGGGCTGTACGGGACGGCCCACAACGAGGCCGACGGCGTCGAGTTGCTCCGCGGTGCCGGTGAGCGCCAGCTGGGCGGTCCCGCCAAGGTCGCCGGAGAGCATGGCCGCGCGGCGTACCGCGCCGGCAGGCCGGTCGGCAGCTTTGGCCACCGCGTCGGTGAGTACGCCCTCCAGCGCACCGGTCCGCAGTTCTCCCAGCAGCACGCCGGCGATAAATGCCTGCTCACGCTCTGTGGCCGCCGCGGTCAACGCGCGAAGGGTGGCGGCACGTTCAGCGGCGGAACCGGCGCCGGCAGCGGCGAGCAGCCGGTCCAGCGCAGCGTCCACGTCGGCCACCGTGAGGCTCGGCTCAGCAGCGGGCTCCCCCATCGCCGCGGACATGCCGCGCCACCCGATCCCCACCCGGCCCTGGCGCGGCCGGGCCACCAGCAAGCCCACCGCCGTCGCTATGTCCGCGGGGTCCAGCCGGCGCAGCAGGTCCGCCAGGGCCGCCACCTTGGCCAGCCGGGAGCGGGTGGATGCGACGGCATCCGTGGTCTTCACAAGCTCGTCGAGCAGCATGGGATCAGTCTGCCACGGGCGCTGGACAGGGCCCGGACCCTGCTCCAGACTGGACGCGTGGGAATCATCGTCGCGAACTTGTTCCTTACCCTTGACGGCGTCTACCAGGCGCCCGGCGGCCGGGAAGAGGACACTGAGGGCAACTTCGCCTTCGGCGGCTGGCAGGCGCCGGTGTCCGATGACGAGGCCGGAGCCGCCATCGGCGAGGAGATCGCCAAGATTGACGCCCTGCTCCTGGGCCGGAAGACCTACGACATCTTCGCCGCCTACTGGCCCCACCAGTCCGATGAAATCGGTGGCACGCTCAACCGCGTGCCGAAGTTCGTTGTGTCCAAGAGCCTGACCGCTCCGGGCTGGGCGGGCACTACGGTGCTGCCGGACGCCACGGCTGCAGGAAGGCTTCGCGACGAGTACGGCGAGGTGCACATGTTCGGCAGCGGCGTCCTCATCCGTTCCCTGCTGGCGGCTGACGTTCTCGACCGCCTCCACATCTGGCTCTATCCGGTGACCTTGGGGCAGGGAAAACGCCTCTTCGATGCCGGAACCATCCCCGCTTCCTTCCGCCTCGCCGAGCCGGCACGAAGCTTCCCGAAAGGGGCGGTGTCACTGGTGTACGAGCGCGCGGGCGACGTTGAGACCCGGGAGATGGGCTAGCGCCTTGGCCAAGGTCATCGCGGCCATCACCACCTCGGTGGACGGTTTTATTACCGGCCCCGACGACGGGCCGGCTTACGGCCTGGGCAAGGGCGGGGAGCGGCTGCACTACTGGGTGATGGGCGGCCCCTGGACCTACGACGGCGGACACGACTTCGCGATGCAGGGCCCCGGGCACAAAAAACCGGCCCAGCTGATGCTGGACCGGTTTCTTGTGACTGCTGGACAGGGCAACGCTAGTGGCTGTGGCCTGCGTGCTCGTCTTCCTCGGCAGGCTTCTCTGCAACAAGGGTCTCGGTGGTGAGAACCAGGGCAGCGATGGAAGCTGCGTTGCGGAGGGCTGCGCGGGTGACCTTGACGGGGTCAATCACGCCGGCGGCGATCAGGTCCTCGTACTCGCCCGACTTGGCGTTGAAGCCGTTGTTGATGTCGAGGTCTGCAACCTTGGCGGTGATGACGTAGCCGTCGAAGCCGGCGTTCTGGGCGATCCAGCGCAGCGGCTGGACCAGGGCGCGGCGGACAATGCCCACAGCAGCGGCGGCGTCGCCTTCCAGTGCCTTGACGGCAGGGTCCTCATCCAGTGCCTTGAGGGCGTGGATCAGGGCAGAGCCGCCGCCGGCCACGATGCCTTCTTCGAGGGCAGCGCGGGTGGAGGACACAGCGTCCTCGATGCGGTGCTTCTTTTCCTTCAGCTCAACCTCGGTGGCTGCGCCGACCTTGATCACGCCGATGCCGCCGGCCAGCTTGGCCAGGCGTTCCTGGAGCTTTTCCTTGTCCCAGTCGGAGTCGGTGCGGGTCAGCTCGGCACGCAGCTGTGCCACGCGGGCTGCCACATCCTCGGCCGTACCGGCGCCGTCAACGATGGTGGTGTTGTCCTTGGTGACCGTGATGCGGCGGGCGGTACCCAGCACCTCGAGGCCAACGGTGTCCAGGCTCAGGCCCAGCTCCGGGGACACAACCTGCGCGCCGGTGAGGGTGGCGATGTCCTGCAGCATGGCCTTGCGGCGGTCGCCGAAGCCCGGAGCCTTGACGGCAACCACGTTCAGGGTGCCGCGGATGCGGTTGACGATCAGCGTGGACAGGGCCTCGCCGTCAACGTCTTCGGCAATGATGAACAGCGGCTTGCCGGCCTGAAGGGCCTTCTCCAGCAGCGGCAGGAATTCCTGCAGCGAGGAGATCTTGCCCTGGTTGATCAGGATGAGGGCGTCCTCGAGGACTGCTTCCTGGCGGTCCGCATCCGTGATGAAGTACGGGGACAGGTAGCCCTTGTCGAACTGCATGCCCTCGGTGAGGACCAGTTCGGTCTGGGTGGTGGAGGATTCCTCGATGGTGATCACACCATCCTTGCCAACCTTGCCGAAGGCCTCGGCCAGGAGCTCGCCAACCTCGTCGCTCTGGGCGGAGATGGCTGCAACGCTGGCCACCTGGGTGCCTTCAACGGGGCGGGCGTTCTCCAGCAGGCGGGCGGCCACGGCTTCCACGGAAACCTCGATGCCGCGCTTGATCTGGCCGGGGGCGGCGCCTGCCGCTACGTTGCGCAGGCCTTCCTTGACCAGGGCCTGGGCCAGGACCGTTGCGGTGGTGGTGCCGTCGCCGGCAACATCGTTGGTCTTGGTGGCAACTTCCTTGGCCAGCTGGGCACCAAGGTTCTCGTACGGGTCGTCCAGCTCAACTTCGCGGGCGATGGTGACGCCGTCATTCGTGATGGTGGGCGCGCCCCACTTCTTGTCCAGGACAACGTTGCGGCCGCGCGGGCCCAGCGTTACCTTGACGGTGTTGGCGAGCTTATCGATGCCGGCTTCAAGAGACCGGCGTGCAGCGTCGTTAAACGCAAGCTGCTTTGCCATGGTTCAGTCCTTTCAAGACAGAACCCCGCACAGCTGACCAGCAGAAGGCATGACCAGCGGCGCGGGGATCCGAAAGAGTTACTTTACGACGATCGCCAGGACGTCGCGGGCGGACAGCACGAGGTATTCGGTGCCGCTGTGCTTGACTTCGGTTCCGCCGTACTTGGAGTAGATAACAACGTCGCCTTCGGCAACGTCGAGCGGGACGCGGTTGCCGTTGTCGTCAAAGCGGCCGGGGCCTACTGCAACAACTTCGCCTTCCTGGGGCTTCTCCTGCGCGGAGTCCGGGATAACCAGGCCGGAAGCCGTGGTCTGCTCGGCTTCGAGCGGGCGGACAACAATACGATCCTCAAGAGGCTTAATAGAGACCGACACTCGGACCTCTCCTTTTCGTCAGCAAATTCGTGGACTGGAAAGCTTTCCCGACCTGGCTGGCAAACCGTCGTCGCGGTGCCGGCAGCAGCCTGGCTGGCAGCTCTTCATGTATTAGCACCCTCCTAGGGAGAGTGCTAATGAAGACTCTATGTAAGGGTTAGCACTCGGTCAAGGCGAGTGCCAGAGTTTTCGTCATCTGCGAACCCCGGCTGTGTACATTTGACCGGTGCGTGCTGCTGTATATCTGATCCTTGCCACCCTCTTCTGGGCCGGAAACTTCGTTGTGGGCCATGCCGCCATGGAGACCATGCAGCCGCTGCAGCTGACCTACTGGCGTTGGGCCCTGGCAGCGGTGCCGCTGCTGGTCCTCGCGCAGTTGGTGGAACGTCCGGACTGGCGGAGCATCCTTCGCCGCTGGCCCGTCCTGCTGCTCCTGAGTTGCCTGGGAATGAGTGCCTACACGCTGCTGCTCTACAGCGCGCTGGGCCACACCTCGGCCTTGAACGCGTCGCTGGTGACGGCAGCCAACCCCGCATTGATCGTGGTGCTGGCCGTGGTCCTGCTGCGGGACAGGCCCCGGCCGCTTGGCTGGGCGGGAATCGGGCTGGGCCTGGCCGGGGTCCTGCTGGTCCTTACCGGCGGCGACTTCCACCGGCTGCTGACCTTTTCCATCAACACAGGTGAACTGCTGATCCTCGCCGCCATTACCGTGTGGGGCCTCTACACCATCATCGGGCGGAGGGTGGATGTCCCGGCGATCACGTCCACGGCAGTCCAGGTGGCGATGGCCGCCGTCGTTCTGACCCCTGTTGCCCTCATCACCGGGGCCGGCCTGCCGGCGACCACTGCGGAGGGCTGGTCCCTGGCGTTCATCGCCTTGTTTCCGTCGCTGGGTTCCTACCTGCTGTGGAACCTTGCCCTGAAGCGCACCACGGCAGCCAATGCGGGCAACTACCTGAACCTGATCGCCGTGTTCACCGCGATCATCACTGTTGCCATGGGCCAGCCCATCACCCTGCCGCAGATCCTCGGCGGCGTCCTGGTGATTTCGGGAGTCCTGCTGACGAGTGCCGGCGGGCCTCAGCGTCCGAGGTCGTCGAAGTCGACGTCCTCCCCGCCGTCGCCCTCGCCCGATCCGGAGTTCCGGGCACGGTAAAGCACCACTCCTGCCCCTGCCGTCACCAGGAGCGCGGCAACCAGCACGGCGATGCTTCCGGCGCGGGCGCCGTCGTACAGTCCGCGGATGTCCTGCGCTTCCTGTGTGTCATCCGCGATGTTGTTGCCGCCCACGGAGTAGACGGTGGCATTGAAGGTATCCAGGAAGAAGATCACCACCAGGAGTCCGATGCACACCACGGCCACCAGGGCCCCGGTGATCAGCGCCGTCCGGGCGAATCTGGCGGGGCCCCTGTCCTTGGCTGGTTCTTCGGACTGCCGGGGGCCTGCGCTCTCTTCCATGGTTTCAACACTATCCCGCATCCCCCGCCGGCCTCCTCCACTAGGCTGGAACGCATGCCTCACGCTCCCCAGGACCACATAGCGCCCCTGCTCACTCCCGAAGGCTGGGACCTGCTGGCGTCCCTGGGCCCCTACCGGGAGGACACCTCCTTCGAGCTCAACTCGGCGCTGCGCAAGGCCGGGCACTCCCCCGACCTCGTCTCAGCTGTCCTGACCCAGTCCAGGCTCCGCACCAGAGCCGAAGCGAAGTTCGGCGAGTTTGCGCGCCGGATGCTGTTCACCCAAGCCGGCCTGGAGCAGGCCACGCGACTCAGTGTCGCCGCACGCCACGCCCAGCGGTTCGCCGAGGCAGGGATCAGCCACGTGGCGGACCTGGGCTGCGGCCTCGCCGCCGACTCCCTGGCCCTGGCGTCGCTGGACATCAACGTCACGGCAGTGGAAATGGACGAGACGACGGCGGCCTGCGCCACAGTGAACCTGATCCCCTTCCCCAATGCCACCGTGGTCCACGCCGACGCCACGTCCGTTCCGCTCGACGGGATCGACGGCGTCTGGCTGGATCCCGCCCGCCGGGTCACCTCCACCTCCGGTACCAAACGCATCTGGGACCCCGAGGCGTTTTCGCCGCCGTTGTCCTTTGCTGAATCCCTGGCCGCGTCAGGCAAGGCGGTGGGGGTCAAGATGGGCCCGGGCATGCCGCACGACTCCGTACCCGCGGACTGTGAGGCCCAATGGGTTTCCGTGGCCGGCGACGTGACCGAGGTGGCACTGTGGTTCAACGCCGTCCGCCGGCCCGGAATCCGCAGGGCCGCCCTGGTCCTGGGCGCCGCCGGTGCGGCCGAACTGACCAGCGGCGAGGACTTCGCTGCCGGTCCTGCCGCTCCTGTTGGTCCCGCAGAGGGCTACCTGTATGAGCCTGACGGTGCGGTAATCCGCGCAGGGCTGGTGGCCGACGTCGCACTTCAACTGGGCGGGCACCTGGTGGACGAGCACATCGCCTACATCTGCGCCCCGCAACTCGTGGACACACCCTTCGCGCGGGCCTATAAGGTCCTCGAAGTGATGCCTTACAACGTCAAGGCGCTCAAGGCGTGGGTGAAGGCGGAGGGGATCGGTGTGCTGGACATCAAGAAGCGCGGCACTGCGGTCACCCCTGAGGAACTGCGCAAGCAGCTGCTTCCCGGTGGAAAGGCGGGCGGGAAAAAGGCCGGCAGCAAAACGGCCACCCTGGTCCTGACCCGCATCGGGGAGGACCGGGTGGCCATTGTGGTGGAGCCTGTATAGGGCAGCAAGGCCCGCCGCTACTGGGCGCGCATGAACTCCTCGGCCGCGCGGACCTGTTCGGGAGTGGGCCGGACGCCGGTGTAGAGCACAAACTGTTCCAGCGCCTGGATGGTGGCCACCTCCGCTCCGGTGATCACCGGCTTTCCGGCAGCGCGTCCGGCCTTGATCAGCGGGGTTTCGGCGGGCAGGGCCACCACGTCGAACACTACGCGGGCGGCGTCGATGGTTTCCTGCGGGAAGGCGAGGGTGTCCACGTCAGGTCCGCCGGCCATTCCCAGGGGTGTCACGTTGATGATCAGGTCTGCCGTCCCGCCGTCGAGCTCCGGCCGCCATTTGAAGCCGTACTGTTCGGCGAGGGCCCGGCCGGTGGTTTCGTTCCGGGCGAGGACCGTGACGTCGGTGAACCCTGCGTCCCGCAGCGCGGCCACGGTGGCCTTGGCCATGCCGCCCGCGCCCTGGACGAGCACTGAGTAGCTGGTGGGGACCTCGTTAGAGGCCAGCAGCTGTTCGATCGCGGTGTAGTCGGTGTTGTAGGCCTTGAGGTGCCCGTCCGTGTTCACAATGGTGTTGACGGAATCGATGGCCTTGGCCGACGGGTCCATTTCGTCAACGAGGGCGATCACGTCCTCCTTGTACGGCATGGAGACGGCGCACCCCCGGATGCCCAGCCCGCGCACCCCGGCAATGGCCTGCTCCAGGTTGGTGGGGGCGAACGCCTTGTAGATCCAGTTCAAGTCCAGCTGCTCATAGAGGTGATTATGGAACCGGGTCCCGTTGTTGCTGGGCCGGGCCGAGAGCGAGATGCAGAGGGTCATGTCTTTATTCAGAATGGGCACCTGACCATTAAACGCGTTCTTACGGGCAGCCGGTGCCTGCCGGGAAGCTTCCGACGGCGGCAGGCAGCTTCCCGGGGGCGGCAGCTTTCCCGGCGAGGACGGCAGCAAGGGCGTCGAACGCTGCCTGGCTGCGGCCATAGAGGGCCATCTTGACCGGCGCGGCAGCGTCCTGCAGCGGCCACGGCGCGTCGAGGGCGACAGCGATGTCCCCTCCGGCAGGACGTCCGCCATAACCGATCAGGCTCACTACGGGCCCGGACCCGACAGCCAAGCCAGCACCGGCAGCAGCAGCCGCGAACCGTTCCCTGTCCGCCGGGCTGCCCCCTGCCACCTGCACAGCACCGGGAACCAACGCGCCGGAGCATTGGCCGGTAAGCACTGTCACCGCTGCCGCCGAAACTTTGGCAGACAGCGGAGTTCCACTCCCGGCCGGCAGGCCCGCTGACGCACCTGTCGCGGACACCGTCCGGGCATGCCACGTCATCATTGTTGCCACCCGCAGGGCTGCTTCATCGAGCCGGGCGGCGGGGAGGGCACCGGAGGCCACGGCACCAACAATTGCAGCGTGCGCCTGCTGGACATCCGCAGGCATCAGCAGGAGGTCAGCGCCCCCGGCCAGGGCCTTCACGGCGGCTGACCCTGCCGGGTACTGCTTGCTCACTGCTCCCATGTTCAGCGCATCAGTCACGGCCACGCCCTTGAAACCAAGCCCCCGCAGTGCAGCATACGTTGGGGCGGAGAGCGACGCCGGCACCCCGGGTTCCAGGGCAGGCACGGCGATGTGGCCGGTCATCACCATGGGCGCCTCCGCCGCGATGGCGGCCTGGAAGGGCTTCCAGTCCCGCTCCTGGAGTTCGGCCACGGTGGCCGGCTGCGAGGGAAGGTTCAGGTGCGAATCAGCCATGACAGATCCGTGCCCGGGGAAATGCTTGATGGTGGGCAGGACACCGGCGGCCAGCATGCCCTGGGAAAAGGCCACACTCAGGCCGGCGGTTGTGCCCGGATCGCCGGACATGGAGCGGGCGCCGATAGTGGGGTCCTTCGGGCCGATGGTCACGTCGGCGTCTGGCGCGAAATCCGTGTTGAAGCCCAGCGGCACCAGCTCGCCGGCCAGTCCCTGTCCCGCTTCCCGCGCAAGGGGGCCGCTGCCGGCAGCGCCGTAGCTCATGGGAGCGGGCCATTCCGTCAGCGGGGCGCCCAAGCGGGCCACGATCCCGCCTTCCTGGTCCACGCCGATGATACCGGGCCACGGCCTGCCGTCCGCCCTCGTGGCTTGGGCCAGCCGCTGGTTGATCGCGGTCATGGCGGCGAGGTCCACCTTTCCCTGCGGGTCCAGGGGGACGTTGTCGCCCATGATGATGGACCCGGCCAGGTGAAGGCGTTCGACGGCGGCGGCATGCACCGTGGCGTCCGTCCCGGTAAAGAAGGGAAGCAGGACCTGGCCGGCCTTCTGTTCGGGCGACATCGCGGCAACTGCCGCGGCAGCGGCGTCCTGGTCCCGCTGTTGGGGGCCCCACCCCAAGGGCCTCGCGGCGGGGTCCGCCGTGGCAGTAGGTGACGGGGGCGCCGTGCGGGGTGCCGGCGTCGTGCGCGGTGTAACGGAAGGGGCCGCCGACCTGGACGGCGGCGCTGAAGACGGTGCCGGCGAAGCGGCGGGTGGCGGGGCGGCCGTACAGGAGGCGAGCGCCACCGCAGTGGACGCTGCAGCCAGAACGGGGAAGGATTTGTGAAAACTGTCACGCAGGAGTTGGAACGGGGCCATCAATACGATGCTACCCCTGCACTAGACTTGAAACACCCGTGCGCCCGCCAGCAACAGCCTGTCAGCGGCGTGCCCAGCGGCAACCCGGACAGTGAGGATAGGCGTGAAGATTGACTTCGCTTCATCGAGGCAATCGACCCTCGGTGTGGAATGGGAGCTCGCACTGGTGGACGGCAGGACCGGCGAACTCGCCTCCGTGGCCAACGAGGTGCTCCGCGGAGTTGCCTCCCGGCACCCCGAGCTGAACGAGGACGACGAGCACCCGCACATCAAGCAGGAACTGCTGCTGAACACGGTTGAGCTGGTCACCGGCATCTGCGAAACGGCCGCCGATGCCAAGGAGGACCTCAGCCGGTCCCTCGCGGCCGTCCGTGAAATCACCGATCCCATGGGCGTGGAAGTGTTCTGCGCCGGCAGCCACCCCTTCAGCCCGCCGCAGCTGCAGCCGGTGACGGACAAAGCCCGGTACGCCAAACTCATCGACCGCACGCAGTGGTGGGGCCGCCAGATGGTGATCTACGGCGTGCACGTTCACGTAGGGCTGGACCGCCGCGAGAAGGCACTTCCCGTGCTGGACGGACTGGTCAACTACTTCCCGCACTTCCAGGCGCTCTCGGCGTCGAGCCCGTTCTGGGGCGGCGAAGACACCGGCTACGCTTCCCAGCGTGCCCTGATGTTCCAGCAGCTGCCCACCGCCGGCCTGCCCTTCCAGTTCCGCTCCTGGGAAGAATACGAGTCCTACGTGCAGGACATGTTCACCACCGGGGTGATCGATACCCTCTCGGAAATCCGCTGGGACATCCGGCCCGTGCCGAACCTGGGCACCATCGAAATGCGCATCTGCGACGGCCTGGCCACGCTCGAGGAAGTGGGCGCCATCGCGGCCCTCACCCAGTGCCTGGTGGACGAGTTCTCCACCACCCTGGACAACGGCGGGACCATTCCCACCATGCCGCCGTGGCACGTCCAGGAGAACAAGTGGCGCGCTGCGCGGTACGGCATGGACGCCATCATCATCCTCGACGCCGCCGGCAAGGAACAGCTGGTCACGGACCACCTGCTGGAAACCTTGAACCGACTGGAGCCCGTTGCGGCCAAGCTACGCTGCCAGGATGAGCTGGCCGACGTCGAGAAGATCATCCGCCGCGGCGCCGGGTATCAGCGGCAGCGCCGGGTGGCCGAAGAACACGGCGGCGATCTCCAGGCCGTGGTCCTGGACCTGGTCAAGCAGATGCGGAACGGCCCCACGGCCTGAACTTAGGGGGTTTAGGCGGGGAGGGACACCGCTGTGACCGGCATGGACGAGTCCGGGGCGAAACCGATTCCGCTCGGTGCCACTCCCGCCATCACCAGCTGCGCGCCCAGTGCGGCCACCATGGCGCCGTTGTCCGTGCAGAGATCCAGCGGCGGCACGTGCAGCCTGATCCCGGCCGAGGCGCAGCGCTGTCCGGTCAGCTCGCGGAGCCTCGAGTTCGCCGCGACGCCCCCGCCGAGCAGCACGTCCTTGATGCCGTGTTCCCTGCAGGCCAGCACGGCCTTGGAGGAAATGATGTCCACCACCGCTTCCTGGAAAGCCGCTGCGATGTCCGCGACCGGAACTTCCTGGCCGCGCGCTTCGAACTGCTCAACGCATCTGGCCACCGCCGTCTTGAGTCCGCTGAAGGACCAGTCGTAACGGTGCGGGCCGGGTTCCTCGGCGGTGCCCATGTACTTGGGTTGGCTGAGGCCGCGGGGGAAGCGGATGGACCTGGGGTTTCCGGTGCGGGCCATCTTGTCGATGGCCGGGCCGCCCGGGTAGCCGAGGCCGAGGATCCGGGCCACCTTGTCGTAGGCCTCGCCGGCGGCGTCGTCAATGGTGGAGCCGAGGAGGGCAACGTCGTCCGTGATGCTGTTGATCTTCAGGATTTCGGTGTGGCCGCCGGAGACCAGCAGGGCGCCGAGGTTTTCGGGCAGCTCCGGCGCCTGCCCGTCCTTGCCGTCCAACAGGCCCACGCCGACGTGCGCCACGAGGTGGTTGATGGCGTAGAGGGGCTTCCCCGTGGCCACCGCGAGCGCCTTCGCGGCACATACCCCCACCATGAGGGCGCCGGCCAGGCCGGGGCCGGACGTCACGGCGATGGCATCCACCTCGTGCAGGGTGACGCCGGCGTCGGACAAGGCCTGCTCAAGGGTGGGGACGAAGGCATCGAGGTGGGCGCGCGAGGCGATCTCCGGAATCACCCCGCCGAACCGGACATGCTCGTCCATCGAGGAAGAGACGGTGTTGGTCAACAGGGTGGTCCCCCGGACAATGCCCACGCCGGTTTCGTCACAGGACGATTCGATGCCGAGCACCAAAGGCTGCGCGGTGTTCATGGCTGGCCTGCTTCCGTTGATGTGCCGTCTCGATTGTCGTTGCTTGCTTCCTGGCTGGGCTCCTGGACGCCGGCGAGCTGCAGCCGCATGATGAGGGCGTCCACGCCGTCCCGGTAGTAGCGGGGGCGGACGTGGATCTGTTCGAAGCCGAAGCGCAGGTAAAGCTGCTGGGCACGGGGGTTGTCGGCGCGGACCTCCAGCAGGAGGTCCGCCGCGTGCCTGCGGCGTGCCTCCTCGATGAGCCGGGTGAGCAGCGTGGTGCCGATGCCGCGCCCTTCGTATTCGGGCACGACGGCGATGGTCTGGACGTCCGCGATGGGTTCGATGCACATCAGCCCGGCGTAGCCCACGATCCCTTCGCTGCCCTCGGCCACCAGGTACCACCGGGTGTCCGGCTGGGCCAGCTCGTCGTAGAACATGTGCAGGGGCCAGGCGTCCACCGGGAAAAGCCGCTGCTCCAGGACGCTGACGGCAACGACGTCGTCCGGGGTCATCCCGCGGACGGAGACACCATGGTTGCTGATATCCGGGGCGGCGCTCATAGGGCCCGCTTTCGGGGTCCGGGGATCTGGGCATCCGATTCGCGCAGGTAGAGCGGTGTGGAGTCCAGGAGTTCACCGCCGGCGGCGAGCCGGGCCAGCGCGAACTGGCCCAGGTACAGGGCGTCCGGCTGTTCACGGGCGAATTCCGGGTCCGCTTTCAAGGCATCTGCGTAAAGCCCGGCGCCGGCACCGTAAGCGGGAAGATCCGGCAGGTCCGCGGCGAAACTGACGTGCGGCCCATCTTCCAATACTGGCAACTGGCCTTCCATGAGGCTGTAACGCGCCCAGTACACTTCCTTGCGCCGCGCATCCGTGACCACCAGGAATTCCGGCGCCGCGGTGGTGGATTCGGCAACCTCAAGGGCCACGGCATCCAGGCTCATCATCCCGTACAGGGGTTTGCCCCAGACGAACGACAGGGTCCGCGCAGTAGCGATCCCTGAGCGCAGCCCGGTGAACGGTCCCGGCCCCACACCCACTACGAGGGCATCGATATCGGATCCGCTGACGCCGGTTTCAAGCAGCAGCTGCTGGATTTCCGGGGCCAGGACTTCTGCATGGCTCCGGGTATCCTCCGTGGAGAAACTGGCCACCACGCCTTCCAGGGCGTCGTCCGAAACCAGCGCGGCGCTGGCCACGGCTGAGGTATCGATGGCGAGGATCAGCATCAGGACTTCCCTTCAAAGGCGGCTACCGGTTCGGGAACAGCGGGCCAGCGCGGACCGTAGCCGCGCATCACAATGGTCCGGGGCTCGTCCGTGTCCTCGTTTTCGAAATCAAGCGTTCCGGTTGGTTCGCTTCCGGCCCCAAGGGCGCCACCCGTACCCAGGCCGATGGCGCGGTGCAGGTCGATTTCCAGCCGGCTCTCGCTCAGGTGCTCCACCCGGTCGTGGCCCCATTCGACCACCGTCACGGAGGAGTCAAGCGTGTTCTCGAGGTCGATGTCGTCGATTTCGGCGGCCGATCCCAGCCGGTACGCATCCACGTGCACCAGGTCCGGTCCGCCCGGGCGCGGCCCGTCGGCCAGATTGGGGTGGATGCGGACCAGGACGAACGTCGGAGAGATCACGCCGGAACGGACACCCAGCCCCTCCCCCAGGCCCTGCGTGAAGGTGGTTTTCCCGGCACCCAACTCGCCGGATAGCACCAGCAGGTCCCCGGCTGCCAGGATCCCCGCGAGGCGCACACCGAGGTTATGGGTCTGTTCCGCCGTCGTCGCCGTTAGGGTCATTTCCCAGTTGGGCCGGACCTCGGCACTGTCTTCTGCCGGCTGGCCGGACGGGCTCATGCGGCCCCCTCCGCATCACGACTGTCAAGGGGTTGCTCATTGATGAAGCGGCGCGGAACCCGGGGGCTGATCCGGGTCACGATCTCGTAATTGATGGTCCCGGCGGCGCGGGCCCAATCATCAGCCGTGGGGCCGCCGTCGGCTCCGTCGCCAAAGAGCTGCGCTTCTGCACCCAGCAGGCCTGCACCTGCGGGGCCGACGTCGCCAAGGTCGATCACCATCTGGTCCATGGCGATCCGTCCCACCACGGGGTAGGTCCTGCCGGCCACCCGGACCGGACCGCCGGTGGCGACGCGGGGAATCCCGTCGGCGTAACCCATCGGAATCAGGCCCAGCGTGCTGGCGCCGCTCGTGTGGTACCGGAGGCCGTAGGACACACCTTGCCCGTCAGGGACTTCCTTGCACTGGGACACCACGGTCCGCAGCGTCATGGCGGGGCGTAGTCCCAGCTCGGCCGAGGTCTGGCCGGCAAAGGGCGACAGGCCGTAGATACCCAGGCCCACCCGCACCAGGTCAAAGTGGGTGTCCGGACGGGAGAGCGTGGCCGGGGTGTTAGCAAGGTGCCGCACCTCGGGATCCACCCCGGCGTCCTCGGCGACCGCCAGGACTTCCCGGAACGCGGCGAGCTGCTGGTCAGTCTCGGGCCGCTCCGGCTCATCGGCCACGGCGAGGTGCGAGAAGATACCCACCACGCGCAGCAGCCCCTGGTCCTGGTATTCCAGGGCTTCGCCCACCAGATGGTCCCACGTCTCCAGGGTGGCGCCATTGCGGCCCAGGCCGGTATCCACTTTCAGGTGGATCCGCGCCGGCCGCTCCTGCTCCCGGGCCGCCGCTACAATCCGCTCAAGCTCCCAGCCCGAGCAGCCAATGTCGACGCCGGCAGCCACCGCCGCCCCGAAGTTGCTTTCCGTGGTGTGCAGCCAGGCGAGCAGCGGCGCGTCGATGCCCGCGGCCCGCAGCGCGAGGGCCTCCGAGATGTGCGCAACGCCGAGCCACGCGGCGCCTGCTTCGAGGGCAGCCCGGGCCACCGGAACCGCGCCATGGCCGTAGGCGTCAGCCTTCACCACGGCCATCACCTTCGCCGGCGACGCTGCAGCGGCCAGCCGGCGGACGTTGTGCCGGATGGCCTCAAGGTCGATGACGGCGGACCGTTCGTAGCGGGGGTCCTGTGCCAGGGCAGCGTCGAAATCACCGGTTGCAGCGGGGTAAGTCACCTTAGTGATTCTAGTGCTGGCGCTTCGGGCCGAATAATCAGGCGTCCGAAAGGTGCGCGATGGTCGCTGCGGCCCTGCGCTGGGCAGCCAGCGGGACGTCGTGGACGATCTCGGCCAGGAAGGAGAAGCGCCGCAGCCATTGGCTGGTCTGCCGTTCCGGCCTGGCGTTGGCGCGTTTCCACCAGTCGGCGATGTCGCCCCAGCCCGGCGCGGCCAGCGAGCCGCCCACTTCCTGCACCGCCAGGGAGGCGCAGAGGTTTGCGAAACGCAGCCTGTTCCCCAGCGGCCAGCCGGCCAGGCTCCCCACAATGAACGCGGCGTCGAAACAGTCTCCGGCGCCGGTGGGATCAAATGCCTTGACGGGCAGGGAGGGCACCCACTCTTCCTCCCCTGTTTCCGAATCCACCGCCATGGCCCCTTGCGGCCCGAGTGTCACCACGGCCACCGGGACACGGTCCGCCAGCGCGTAGAGGGCGGTCCAGGGATCATCCTTGCCTGTGAACGCCATGGCCTCGCGCTGGTTGGGCAGGAACGCGTGGAAGTACTGCAGGTTATCCAGCCTGACCGGTGCCCACACCCCGCTGGGATCCCACCCGACATCGCCGAACAGCTTCACCCCTGCCTGGTGCGCGGCCTTGGCCCACGGCTCCACTTCAAGCCCCACTTCCGCGATCCCGGCGAGCGCTGGCGGCGGGTCTCCGATGAGCTCCGATGCCGTCACAGGGGCGGCGTGGCCGTGGGTCACCAGCGAGCGGTCCTTGTCCACGCACAGCGAGACGGTGACCGGCGAGTGCCAGCCGGGCACCTTCCGGGACAGGCTCAGGTCAACGTGCTCCTGGCCGGACAGGATCTTCCAGTTGAAGTCCCCGTAGCCGTCGTCGCCGAAGGCCGCCGCAAGGCCGGTGCGCAAGCCAAGCCGCGCCGCCGCGATGGCCTGGTTGGCCACCCCGCCCGGGCAGCTGCCCATGCCGTCGCTCCAGATTTCCGTCCCGGGTTCCGGCCCGTGGGGCAGGCCGGTGAAGATGATGTCCTGGAACACCGTCCCGGCGAGCAGCACGTCGAATCCGGGGTCCGAGGGCGACCGGACGGCAGCCAGGGGATCGAACGGGCGTGCTGGAATCGCGTCCATGACCGCACACTACGCCCTGCTTTGGACAGGCGGTAGGGGCGGGCATAGGTACTGTGGACAGCCACACCTAGACTGCTGGTTATGCGGCTTCTGATAGTGGGTGGCGGGGGTTTCCGGGTTCCGTTGATCTACCGTGCGCTGGCCTCAGGCCCCTTCTCCGGCATGGTGAGCGAACTGGTGCTGTACGACGTGGATCTTTCCCGGCTGGCCGCGGTCACGGCGGTCCTGCGCAGTATGCCGGGCCCTTCCGTCCCGCTGCCCATTCTTCCCACCATGAGCCTTCCCCAGGCGCTGACGGGTACGCAGATGGTGTTTGCTGCCATCCGCCCCGGCGGCACCGCCGGCCGGGTGGCGGACGAAAAAGTGGCACAGGACCTGGGCGTTCTGGGCCAGGAAACCACCGGAGCGGGCGGCATTTCATACGCCCTGCGGACCATCCCGCACATGCTGGACCTGGCGCGCCGGATGAAGGAGCACTGCCCGGATGCGTGGCTCATCAACTTCACCAACCCTGCCGGGATGGTCACCGAGGCGCTCCTGCCGGTGCTCGGCCGGCGCGTCATCGGCATCTGCGATTCAGCGGGCGGCCTGGTGCACCGTGCCGCACGGGCGGCCGGTGTCAGGCTGCCCGAGGGAAGGCTCGACGGCGTGGGCTACTACGGGCTGAACCACTTGGGCTGGCTCTACCGTCTGGAGTCCGGAGGGCAGGACGTGCTGCCTGCGCTGCTGTCAGACCCGGGTGCCCTTCAATCCTTTGAAGAGGGCAGGCTGTTTCCGCAGCCATTCCTGGCCAGCCTCGGCGCGCTCCCCAACGAGTACCTCTATTACTACTACGAGCAGGACAAGGCCCGGGACGCGATGCGGGCCATGGCGCAAACCCGCGGTGAGAGCATCCACAGCCAGCAGCGGGAGCTTTACCCGCGGCTGGCGGCAGCAGATTCCGGTGCCTTCGGTTTGTGGGAGGAGGCCCGGCGCTCCCGAGAGGAAGGCTACCTCGCCGAAGCCCGCGGAAAGGACGAACACCGGAACGAGGATGACCTGGCAGGCGGCGGCTACGAGCGGGTGGCGTTGGCGGCCATGCGGGCGCTGTCCGGTTCCGGGGAGGCTCAACTGATCCTCAATACCCGCAACACCGTGCCGTCAACTGCGTCAAGCCCCGCTCCCCGGCCCGCCACAGCTGCGCCTTCCACCGCTGAAGCGGCGATTCCGGGGCTGCCACCTGACGCCGTCGTCGAAGCTCCCTGCACGGTGACGGCCGACGGCGCGCTGCCGCTGCCCCAGCAGGCTCCCCCCGCGGAGCGGCTCACCCTGCTGCAGCAGGTCAAGGAGGTGGAGCGGCTGACGGTGCGGGCGGCAGCGGAGGGCGACCGGGACGCGGCGGTCCACGCCTTCGCCCGGCACCCCCTGGTGGGGTCCGAGGAACTTGGCGCGGCCCTGTTGGCAGGCTACGAGGAGGCGTTTCCGGCACTCGGGAAGATGTGGCGCGGCAGTAGGCGTTGACACAGGAGTAGTGTTTTATCGAATGCCAGCATTGATCCGGCGCGCCACATCTGCGCCGGCCGGAAGGAGGTCCCGTGGCGCCTGTCCGCAGGGTGGCGTTACTGTCCCTCCACACCTCCCCCATGGAGCAGCCCGGTTCCGGCGATGCCGGCGGTATGAACGTCTATATCCGTGAACTGGCCTCCGCCCTGGCCGAAGCCGGCATCGAAGTGGAAATCTTCACGCGTTCCACATCCGCCAGCCAGCCCGCCGTCGAGCATCCGGATCCCGGCGTCTGTGTCCACAACGTCCTGGCCGGGCCGCCGACGAAGATCCCCAAGGAAGAACTGCCGGGCCTCCTGCACCACATGGTGGAGGAGATCGAACAGATCCGGGGCCGCCAGCCGCACGGGCATTACGACGTGATCCACTCGCACTACTGGGTATCCGGGATTGCCGGCCTGGAGCTTTCCGAACTGTGGGGCGTGCCGCTGGTGCACACCATGCACACTATGGCCAAGGTCAAGAACCTCCTGCTCCAGTCCGGTGAGCAGCCGGAGCCGCGCCGCCGCGAACTGGGTGAGCACCGGATTGTTGACGGGGCCGCGCGGCTTATCGCCAACACCAGCGCAGAGGCCGCTGAGCTCGTGTCCCATTACGGGGCATCGTACGAACGGATCGATATTGCCCCGCCCGGGGTGGACCTGAGCACCTTCACTCCTGCCTTCCGGGCCCGGTCCAGGACTGAGCGCCGTATCGGCCCGGACACGTTCCACCTGGTTTTCGCAGGGCGGATCCAGCGGCTGAAAGGGCCGCAGGTCCTGGTGAAGGCGGCGGCGCTGCTTCGGGACCGCCGCCCGGACATCGACCTTCGGCTCACCATCCTGGGCTCGCTGAGCGGGAACAAGGAATTCAACCTGCGGCGCCTGGTCGCGGAGGCTGGAATGGACGACGTCGTCACGCAGCTTCCGCCGGTCAAGGCACCTGAGCTGGCGGCCTGGTTCCGTTCGGCGGACGTGGTGGTGATGCCCTCCTACAGCGAGTCCTTCGGTTTGGTAGCGCTTGAGGCGCAGGCCTGCGGCACGCCCGTGGTGGCCACCCGCGTGGGCGGGCTGTCCCGGGCCATCTTCCACGGCCGGACCGGGCTGCTGGTGGACGGCCACCACGCCGCAGACTGGGCGGATGCGCTGGAGGCGTTGTACGACGATCCCGTGACCCGCGAGGACATGGGCAGGGCCGCGGCCATCCGAGCCCAGAACTCCGGGTGGCAGCGCACGGCCGCCATTACGCTCGAAAGCTACCATGACGCCGTCGACAATTTTGTGCGGCCGCATCTGGCAACTGCCCTTCCCGCCTCCTGAATCCGGCCTCCTGGATCTGCCGTTCATCCCGTCCGCAGCTGTTAGCTTAGGGGCAGGTGTCCGGCGCCGGCCGGTGCAGGAAAGGACAAAGATGTCTGGTCTTCCAACTGATCTTGAGATAGCCAGGGCTGCCCGGATCCGGCCCATCGACGAGATTGCCGCTGCCGCAGGGATCAATCCGGAAGCCCTGGAGCGTTACGGGCGGTACAAGGCCAAGATCGACCCGGCCGCCCTGTTGGCACCCGCGCCGCACGGGAAGGTGGTGCTGGTCTCGGCCATGTCCCCCACCCCGGCCGGCGAAGGAAAGTCCACCACCACCGTGGGGCTCGGCGATTCCCTGGCCAGGGCGGGGCACCGGGTGATGATCGCCCTCCGGGAGCCGTCGCTGGGCCCGGTCCTCGGGATGAAGGGCGGCGCCACGGGCGGCGGCTACTCCCAGGTGCTGCCGATGGATGAAATCAACCTGCACTTCACCGGCGACTTTCATGCCATTACGTCGGCCAACAACGCCCTGATGGCGCTGGTGGACAACCATATCTTCCAGGGCAACGAACTGAACATCGATCCCCGGCGGATGACCTTCAAACGGGTCCTGGACATGAACGACAGGGCCTTGCGGGAAGTGGTGATTGGCTTGGGCGGACCGGCGCAGGGGGTCCCCCGCCAGGACGGTTTCGACATCACGGTGGCGTCCGAGATCATGGCCGTTTTTTGCCTCTCGACGGACCTGGCCGATCTCCGCGGGCGCCTGGGCCGGATCACGTTCGGCTACACGTATGACCGCTCCCCCGTCACCGTGGCCGACCTCGGAGTGCAGGGTGCGCTGACGCTGCTCCTCAAGGAGGCCATCAAACCCAACCTGGTGCAGACCATCGCCGGGACGCCGGCTTTGGTCCACGGCGGGCCCTTCGCCAATATCGCCCACGGCTGCAACTCGCTGATCGCCACCCAGACGGCCCGGCGGTTGGCGGACTTCGTTGTGACGGAAGCCGGATTTGGAGCCGACCTGGGCGCCGAGAAGTTTATGGACATCAAGGCGCGGTTCGGCGGCTTGGCCCCGTCAGCAGTGGTGGTAGTAGCGACCGTGCGTGCCCTGAAGATGCAGGGCGGGGTGGCCAAGGACCAGCTCACGCTTCCGGACCTGGCAGCACTGGAGGCCGGGGTGGAAAACCTGCGCCGGCATGTGCGGAACGTGGAAAAGTTCGGCGTGACGCCGGTAGTGGCCATCAACAGGTTCTCTTCCGACTCTGCCGACGAGCTCGAGTGGTTGCTGGCGTGGTGTGCTGCCGAGGGGGTACAGGCCGCCGTCGCTGATGTCTGGGGGCGCGGCGGCGGGGGCGATGGCGGTGACGAACTCGCGGCCCTCGTGGCCAAGGTGGTGGCCGGAACGAACAGCTTCCGGCACCTGTACCCTCTGGAGCTGCCTGTGGAGGAAAAGATCCGGACCATCGCGCAGGAGATCTATGGGGCGGACGGGGTGGAGTTTTCCGTGCCCGCCCTGAAGCGGCTGGCCGATATCGAGCGGAATGGCTGGTCCAATATGCCGGTGTGCATGGCCAAGACCCAGTACTCCTTCACCGACGACGCCTCACGCCTGGGCGCGCCCAAGGGCTTCACCATCCACGTACGCGACCTCCTGCCCAAGACCGGAGCAGGGTTCATCGTTGCGTTGACCGGAGCCGTGATGACCATGCCCGGGCTGCCGCCCGACCCCGCCGCGATGCGCATGGACGTGGACGTGGCGGGCAACCCGGTGGGCCTTACCTGACCCACCCCCAGACCCGCGCTCACATACGGCCGCCTTCTCCCCCACCCGCGCTCACATATGGCCGCCTTCTCCCCCACCCGCGCTCACATATGGCCGCCTTCTCCCACACCCGCGCTCACATATGGCCGCCTTCTCCCCCACCCGCGCTCACATATGGCCGCCTTCTCCCCCACCCGCGCTCACCTGATTTCTGTCCTGTCCCACGGTGCTAAACAAAGGGATCAGCAGCTTGTGGATAACTCGGAGGCCATGTCCGTTGCATGGATAAGAATGCAGTATGCAATCCCTCCATCCCCTACCGATCCAGCTGGCCGCCAAACCGTTCACTGTCGAGAAAGCGCGGAGCGCAGGCCTTAACCGCGGCCGTCTCCGTCGCGCCGATGTGGCTCATGTTGGCCGAGGCCTCTACCGCCCGTCCACATGGGACTTTGACCTTGAGGATGCCGCCCGCGCGTTGTCAGAGGCAACGCCAGGGGCTTGGATTTCCCATGTCACGGCAGCACGGTTGCGGAATGCGTGCCTGCCGGCGTGGCTTTCCGACTCCACGGAACTCCATCTCAGCAAGCCCAAGGCTCTTCCCGGGGCACGCCGGAAAGGCATCCGTGGGCACAGGGTCCTCGTTGGCCCTGGTGAAGTGGAGTTTGTGGATGGCATTTGGCTGAGCACCCGGGAGCGTACCTGGCTGGACATGGCGAGGCTGCTGCCCTTGAAAGATCTGGTGGCCATGGGCGACGAACTTATCAGGTTTCCCCGGCCCGGCCTGGAAGGGAGGGAACACCCGTACGCGAGCGTGGACCGCCTGCGCACCATGATCTCCCGGCACCCAAACTTCCAAGGCGTGGTCCGCGCCAGGCAAGCGCTGGGCCTGATGCGCGTCGGTGCGGACTCCGCTCCCGAAACCTTCCTCCGCCTCGCCATGCTGGACGCCGGCCTTCCAGAGCCAGAGCTTCAACTGAGCCTTCGTCCTGGTGACGCGCGGTCGCCGTCGGCGGATCTCGGCTTCCGCCTGCGGCGGGTTGCCATTCAGTACGACGGCGGGCATCACCTTCAGGAGCCCCAACAGCTAAGCGATCGGCGCCGGGACAAAGCGTTCGAAGCGGCGGGATGGTCCGTCATCATCCTCGACAAGGCGGACCTGGACGACGATTTCGCGAGGGCCCTCAGAAGAATAAAGCGAGCACTAAGGGGCTCTGCCGTGGACCCTGCTGCTGCATCAGGTTTCGTGACGGCCTAAGTCTGCGAGGCGCTTGCCGGAACTTCGGCACCGCGCCGCCCGCCGCCGTCGTGCTTGCTGCTGGCAGGATGCGTTCCGACGCTGGGCCCCTTCCCACCACGAAGCATTGAGAGGTAGACAACCGCGACGCCTAGCACCACGAGCAGGGCAACGTACACTGCGGTGGCAGGGTCAGCCGCGAGAAGCCGTGGAATGCTGCGGCCGGGGACGCCAACAGCGAAACCGAACGCGATGGCAATGCCGATATAGCTTCCAATCATGTTTCCTTGATGTGCAGGAATATTGCGCCGGATTGCACTCACGAGACCAAGGGTCACCGTCACGATGGTAAAGGCGGACAATCCATGCAGCCAACTGAAGTGCCCTTCGGAGACGATGCCAAAGCTGCTCAAGCACACGTAGTACATGGCGGCAACCCAGAGATACCCCACTGTGCGGTGGACGCGGTCGCGCCGCCTTCGCAAAATCTGGACGGGCCCGACGGCCAGTACGAAAAGAGCGGCCACCACGTGGCTGACAAGCAGTACAGTCCAGTGCTCCATACGAATAAGATAGAGCCACTATCCAGTAAAGTACGTCAAGATAGCTGTCGCTTAGGCAGCTATCCCGTCGCCGGAGGACCGGGATGCAGCTAAGGGAGCTGAGCGAGGCCGCCGGCACCACGCCAGCGACCATCAAGTTCTATCTTCGTGAGGGCCTCCTGCCGCCTGGTGACACGGTTCATGCGACGCGTGCCAGCTACTCGCCAAAACACATCAAGCGACTGCAGCTTATCCATGCTTTGCGAAGGATCGTGGGCCTCAGCATTGAACAGGTGCACGGCATTTTGACATTGGCGGACGACGGCGTCCCGCAACTTGCCCTGCTTGCCCACGTCCAACGGGTGGTGTTGGGGCTCGGCTCCGACACCGGTAACGTCGCCCGCACCGCGGCGGCAGACGCCGTCGTAAGGATGCGGGATTGGCCCGACGGGCAAAGCGATGCGCGCGACGCCCTGGACCGGCACATCGCCTTGATGGAGGGGCTGGGCATTACTCTCCCGCTGGAACTTCTGAACCAATACAGCCGCGCCGTTGACGCGATCGCCGGACTTGATCTTGAGCTGACGACGGCCGGGAACGACACGGACGACGTCATCCTGACGGCTGCAATCGGCATGCATATGCATTCCCAACTGATACTCAAGCTGCTGGCCTTGGCCCAAGCCAGCCATGCCATCCGGCGGCTGCACCCCCGGGAATAGGCCCTTAAACGCCGAACGCCTCCCCGCATGAAACGGAGAAGCGCTCGGGGGAACCCGGCCACAAGTGAGCGGGCGTCCCCGGGAACCCGGTCACAACTGAGCGCGCGTCCCCGGGAACCCGGCCACGAGTGAGCGCGCGTCCTTAGGAACCCGGCCACAACTGAGCGCGCGTCCCCGGGAACCCGGCCACAAGTGAGCGGGCGTCGGCAGGGGGTTAGCGCTCCAGGTCGCCGCGGATGAAGGCTTCCACCTTGTCGCGGGCGAGGTCGTCGTTGAACTGCTCCGGCGGGGACTTCATGAAGTAGCTCGATGCGGAGAGCAGCGGGCCGCCGATGCCGCGGTCCAGGCCGATCTTGGCGGCGCGGATGGCGTCGATGATCACGCCGGCCGAGTTGGGCGAGTCCCAGACCTCGAGCTTGTACTCGAGCGAAACAGGGGCGTCGCCGAAGTTGCGGCCCTCGAGGCGGACGAAGGCCCACTTGCGGTCATCGAGCCACTGGACGTAATCGGACGGGCCGATGTGGACGTCCTTGGCAGCCAGTTCGGCTTCGACGTTGGAGGTGACGGCCTGGGTCTTGGAGATCTTCTTGGACTCCAGGCGGTCGCGCTCCAGCATGTTCTTGAAGTCCATGTTGCCGCCGACGTTCAGCTGGTACGTCCGGTCCAGGGTGACACCGCGGTCTTCGAACAGCTTGGCCATGACACGGTGGGTGATGGTGGCGCCGATCTGGCTCTTGATGTCGTCGCCCACGATCGGCACGCCTGCGGCGGTGAACTTGTCCGCCCATTCCTTGGTGCCGGCGATGAAAACGGGCAGGGCATTGACGAACGCAACGCCGGCGTCGATGGCGCACTGTGCGTAGAACTCGGCGGCTTCCTGCGAACCAACCGGCAGGTAGCAGACCATTACGTCAACGGCGGCGTCCTTGAGTGCCTGGACCACGTCCACGGGCTCTTCGGTGGACTGCTCGATGGTCTCGAGGTAGTACTTGCCGAGGCCGTCGAGGGTGTGGCCGCGCTGGACGGTGACACCGGTGGGCGGCACGTCGGCGATCTTGATGGTGTTGTTTTCGCTGGCCAGGATGGCATCGGCAAGGTCAACGCCAACCTTCTTGCCGTCAACATCAAACGCGGCGACGAATTCAACATCACCCACGTGGTACTGGCCGAACTCAACGTGCATCAGGCCCGGAATCGTGGCCTTGGGGTCAGCGTCCTTGTAGTAGTGGACGCCCTGGACCAGCGAAGCGGCGCAGTTTCCTACGCCGACGATTGCAACACGAATCGGATGTGAAGACACGGAACTCCTTTAGGACAAACGTCAGCCGGCCGGTTTCGGCTTCGAGGGAAGTACGACGTCGGCCGGCAGGCTCGGCGCCGCGCGGCGCCTTTCCATAGTACCCAACAGAGCGGGACGGGGACTTGTTCCCCCGTCCCGCCTATTGGAATGACAGGGTGGATATCAGACGGGCTGTTTCCAGAGGTTGATGTCCGATTCCACGGCAAACTCGTCGATGGCAGTCAACTCGTCTGCAGTGAATTCAAGGTTGTTGATGGCGGACAGAGTGTCCTCCAGTTGTGCGACGCTGGACGCGCCCACCAGGGCCGAGGTCACCGGCGAACCCTTCGGCTGGTCCCGCAGGATCCAGGCGATGGCCATCTGCGCCAGCGTCTGGCCGCGGCCCTCGGCAATGGCGTGCAGGCCGCGGATCCGCTCCAGCTTCTCGTCCGTGATGGCGTCCTCGGACAGGAACCGGGCCTTGGCGGCGCGCGAGTCGGCAGGAATGCCGTTGAGGTAGCGGTTGGTGAGCATGCCCTGGGCCAGCGGCGAGAAGGCGATGGACCCCGCCCCCACCTGGTCCAGTGCCTCGTACAGGTTGGGGCTGCCGTTCTCGGTCCACCGGTTGAGCATGGAGTAGCTGGGCTGGTGGATCAGCAGCGGCGTCCCGAGTTCCTTCAGGATATGGGCTGCTTCGAGGGTCTGCTCCGGGGTGTAGGAGGAGATGCCCGCGTAGAGCGCCTTGCCGGACCGCACGGCGTAATCCAGGGCACCCATGGTTTCTTCCAGCGGGGTTTCGGGATCCGGCCGGTGGCTGTAAAAGATGTCCACATAGTCCAGGCCCATGCGCTGCAGCGACTGGTCCAGGCTGGAGATCAAGTACTTGCGGGAGCCCCATTCGCCGTAGGGGCCGGGCCACATGTAGTAGCCGGCCTTGGTGGAGATGACCAGCTCGTCACGGTACGGCTTGAAGTCATCCCGAAGGTGCCGGCCGAAGTTGGTTTCGGCGGAGCCGTCCGGCGGGCCGTAGTTGTTGGCCAGGTCGAAGTGGTTGACGCCCAGGTCGAAGGCGCGCCGCAGGATGGCCCGCTGTTCGTCGAAGCGCTTGTCGTCGCCGAAGTTGTGCCAGAGTCCCAGGGAGATCGCCGGAAGTTTCAGGCCGCTGCGGCCCACCCGGCGGTAGGGCATGGATTCGTAGCGGTTTTCCGCCGCGGAATAAGTCATACGTTCCATCCTGCCAGTTGTGACCGGCGCTACAGAGGGTGGTGGGGAAAGTTACGCCGCGGGCTGACAGAGCGCAGCCCGCGGCGTAACTTCCGGCAGGAATCAGGATTCCAGGATTGCTGCGCTCCACGGAGCCAGGGCGAGGGCGTCGCCGTCAAGGCCTGTTCCCTCGTCGGTGGCCAGAAGGACTGTCCCCGAAACGTCGTCCAGCCGCTGCTTGGCGTCGGAGAAGTTCAGCAGTACCTCCACGCTGCCCCGCCGGAACCGCAGCCAGCCCTCGTCGTCGTCGAACGTCACGTCCGTCTCTCCGAAGCCAAGGCCGGCAAGTTCCGGATGCTCCCGGCGCAGTGCCGTAAGTGAGCGGTAAAGCTCCAGGAGCCGCGCGTGGTCCCCGACCGTGGCTTCGTTCCAGTCCAGCTTGGACCGGCGGAAGGTTTCCGGATCCTGGGGATCGGGCACGACGGCGGGATCCCACCCCATGCGCTCGAACTCCTTGATGCGGCCTTCCGCGGTGGCCTTGCCCAGCTCCGGTTCCGGGTGCGAGGTGAAGAACTGCCAGGGCGTGCTCGCGGCGAACTCCTCGCCCATAAACAGCATGGGCGTGAACGGCGACGTCAGCGTGAGCACGGCGGCCACGGCCAGCTGCCCGTAGGACAGCGACTGCGAGAGCCGGTCCCCGGTTGCCCGGTTGCCGATCTGGTCGTGGTTCTGGTTGCAGACCACCAATGCAGCGGGCTGGGCCAGGGCCGCATTGATGGGCCTGCCGTGGTGCCGGCCGCGGAAGCTTGAGTAGCTGCCGTCATGCAGGAACCCGTCCTTCAAAACCTTCGCCAGGACCGACAGGGACTGGAAATCCGCGTAGTACCCGGTGGTCTCGCCGCTGACATTGACGTGCACGGCGTGGTGGAAGTCGTCGCTCCACTGCCCGTCCAGGCCGTAGCCGTTGGCGTCGCGCGGGTAGATCAGGCGCGGGTTGTTCAGGTCCGACTCCGCGATCAGGGTCTTGGGCAGCCCGGTTTCGGCCGAGATGGCGTCGCCCAGGGCACCGAATTCCTCCAGGATGTGTACGGCCCGCTCATCGGGCAGGGCGTGCACTGCATCCAGCCGGAGCCCGTCCACGTGGTAGTCCCGGAGCCACAGCGCCAGGTTGTCCAGGATGTACTCCCGCACCACGTCCGAGCCGGGGCCGTCCAGGTTCACGGAGTCGCCCCAGGTGTTGGCGTCTCCTTGCTTCAGGTACGGGCCGAACTTAGGCAGGTAGTTTCCGCTGGGGCCGAGGTGGTTGTACACCACGTCCTGGATGACGCCGAGCCCCGCTGCGTGGGCTGCATCCACAAACCGCTGGTAGGCCTCCGGCCCGCCGTACCCCTCGTGGACCGCGTACCACTGCACGCCGTCGTAACCCCAGTTGTGGGTTCCGTTGAAGCCGTTGACGGGCAGCAGCTCCACGAAGTCGACGCCCAGGTCCGCCAGGTAGCCGAGCTTTCCGGCGGCGGCGTCCAACGTGCCCTCGGGCGTGAACGTGCCCACATGCAGTTCGTAGATGACGGAGCCCTGCAGGTCCTTGCCGTTCCAGCCCGCGTCCTGCCAGCTGTAGGCGGCCGGGTCAAAGGTGCGGGACAGCTCGTGGACGCCGGCGGGCAGCCGCCGTGACCGTGGATCGGGCAGCGGGTGGCCGTCCCCGTCCAGCAGGTAGCCGTAGTCCACCTCGCCCTCACCCGGGGCGTCCGGCGCGGTCCACCACCCCTCCTGGCCGGGCGCTGTCTCCTTCTTCAGCATCGGATACTGCCGGCCGTTCGCCTGCAGGATCACCGATTGCGCCTCCGGGGCCCAGACGTCGAAACGTCCGGGCCCGCTGTTGACGAGGGTCATGCCTGTTCTCCATCCGCCGGTACCAGCAAAGCCACGGGGTAGGTACCCAGGACCTCTGCCACTGAAACGCTCCCGGGACCGTATGCAGCGCCGGTGAGCTCGTCACGCATGGCAGTGGAAAGTTCGACGGCGGTGTCCCGCCAGCCGCCGCCGGCCGCCAGTCCTGCGGGCAGCCGGGTGGCCAGCGTCAGCGCAGCGGGAGCGCCTGCTGAGCCGCGGTGGAACGCGAGCAGGTGCCCGGCCGCCGCGCCGGAGGCCGTCCCGGGGCTGTAGTCCCGGAACAGTTCCGGCCGGTCGCGGCGCAATCGGAGTGCGCGCGAGGTGACCAGAAGCTTGCTCGCTTCCGTTCCCGCCTTAGGCAACTGGCCGCCGTCGAGCTTTGCCAGCTCCTGCTGCCGGACCTCGAAGTCCACCGGCCGCCGGTTGTCCGGGTCAGTCAGCGAGCGTTCCCAGAACTCGCTGCCCTGGTAAACGTCCGGGACGCCGGGCATGGTCAGCTGGACCAGCTTGGCGGATACGGAGTTGGACGCGGCGTAGGCATCGATCCGTGCAACAAAGTCCTCCACCACCTGGGTGACGCGGGGCTCGTCGAACACCGCATCTACCGCAACCTTGACGCTCGACTCGAACTCCTCGTTGGGGTCCGTCCACTTTGTGGAATTGCCTGCTTCCCGGGCAGCTTTTTCGGCATAGCCCTGGAGCCGCTCTCTGCTTGCCGGCCAGGCTCCCACGATGGCCTGCCACAGCAGGTTTTCGTACGGGCCATCCGGAATCGGCGCCAGCTCGCGGAGCGTGTTCAGGGTGGCCGCCCACTCCCGGGGCAGTTCGGCAATGACCGAAATCCGCGCCCTGGCATCCTCACTGCGCTTGGTGTCGTGCGTGGACAGCGTGGTCATGGAGAGCGGAAGCTGTTCCTGCCGGCGAATCATCCGCTGGTGGAACTCCTCGGTGGACACGGAGAATTCGGTAGGTTCAGCGCCCACCTCTGTCAGCGTGCCCAGCCGGGTGTAGCGGTAGAAAGCGGTGTCTTCCACGCCCTTGGCCATGACCATTCCCGAGGTCTGCTGGAACCGGACCGCGATGGGATTGGCCGGGTCCAGGAGCAGCGGCAGCAGCGTTCCCACCGCAACCTCCAGCTCGGGCCGGCGGGCCGCGGCCGACTCGCAGGCTTCCTTGAGGATTTCCGCCCCGGTGGGCAGGTAGCTGCGGTACACCGGGAAGGCGGCGATGATTTCGGCCAGGGCGTCAGCAGCCTGTTCCACTGAAAGCCCGTGGTGCTCCGGCACCAGGCGCGCCAGCCGCAGCACCTCGGACCGGAGGATGCCGTCGGCGATCATCCGCTTGGTGCCACGGATCATCTCGGCGTAGTCCGCGGGGGCTGCAGCCTCCCGGAGCTTCGCATCAAGCTCATTGAGCGGCTGTTCGCCGGCCGGATCAACAAATACCCGGTCCACGTCAGCCAGTGCGTCGTACCCGGTGGTTCCTTCGGTGGCGAAGTCCTGCGGCAGGGTCTCTCCCGGCTCCAGGATCTTCTCCACCAGGATGTAGGCCCCGCCGCTGAGGTCCTTCAGCCAGCGCAGGTAGCCGCCGGGATCGGCCAGGCCGTCCGGGTGGTCCACGCGCAGACCGTCCACCAGCCCCTCGCGGAACCAGCGGCCCACCTCGGCATGGGCTTCCTCAAACACGCGCGGGGTCTCCACCCGGATCCCGGCCAGCGTGGTGACCGCGAAGAAGCGCCGGTAGTTCAGCTCGGCGTCCGCCCGGCGCCAGCCGATCAGCTCGTAGTGCTGGCGGCTGTGCACCTCCTGGGGAGTGTCGCCGTCGGCATAGGTGCCTTCGGCGATCGGGAAGCGGTGGTCGTAGTAGCGGAGCTCGCCGTCCTTGATCTCCAGCTTGTCCAGGTCTTCGTCCGAACCCAGCATGGGCAGCCGGATTTTTCCGCCGGCGAGGTCCCACTCGACGTCGAACGCCTCCGCGTAGGGTGAGCCCTGCCCTTCCTTCAGGAGGGACCACCACCAGGGGTTCTGCACCGGAGTCGCGACGCCCACATGGTTGGGCACGATATCCACCAGGACACCCATGCCGTGCTCGCGGGCAGCTTTGGACAGGGCGAGCAGCCCTTCGGGGCCCCCGCGCTCAGGATCCACGGCGGAAGGATCGGTCACGTCATAGCCGTGGTCCGAGCCCTGCTCCGCAGTAAGGATGGGCGAAAGGTAGACCCAGTCCACACCCAGCGATTTCAGGTAGGGAACTTTGTCCGCAGCATCAAACAGGGTGAAGCTGCGGCGGATCTGCAGGCGGTAGGTCGAGGCCGGGACTCTCACTTGTCCTTTACCTTCCGCGCTCCAATCTTGGTGGTCTTTCCCGGCTCTGCCACCATGGGGTTGCTGAGGGATTCGGTCTCGCTGGTGGAGGTCTGGGTCAGGGCGGCCAGGGATGCCGCGACCGAGTGGTCGGGCTCGACTTCCTCAACGGTGTGGGCGCGCAGGACCACCAGTGACTTGGCCTCCACGGGCAGCGGCTGCCCGGCGTTGACCGGCTCGGTGTCAGCGTTTTGCCCGGCGGTGTCGATAATGATGTCCCAGGCCGGCGCGTACTCGTCTGAGGGCAGAGTGAACTTGACGGTGTCGTCATGCGCGTTGAAGTACAGCAGGAAGTTGACGTCGGTAATCCGCCGTCCGCGCGCGTCCTTGCCCTGGATGCCGTCTCCGTTCAGGAAGACGCCCACCGAACGGCCGAAACCGGCTTCCCAGGCCTCCGGCTTCATGGTTTCACCGTCGGGATCCAGCCATACGATGTCCGGCAGCCGCTCGCCCTCGCCCCGCAGGACTGGCCGGCCGTCAAAGAACCGGCTGCGGCGGAAGGTGGGGTGCTTGGCGCGGAGGGCGTTGACGGCAGCGGTGAATTCCACCAGCGGCTGGTCGATGCTGTCCCAGTTGATCCAGGTCAGCTCGGAGTCCTGGCAGTAGCCGTTGTTGTTGCCCTGCTGGGTGCGTCCCAGCTCGTCGCCGTGCAGGAGCATGGGGACGCCCTGGGAGAGCAGCAGCGAGGCGATGAAGTTCCGCTGCTGGCGGGCCCGCAGTGACAGGACTTCGGGATCTTCAGTGGGGCCCTCAACGCCGCAGTTCCAGGACCGGTTGTGGGACTCGCCGTCGTTGTTGCCCTCGCCGTTGGCGTCGTTGTGCTTCTCGTTGTAGGACACCAGGTCCGCCAGGGTGAAGCCGTCGTGGGCGGTGACGAAGTTGATGGACGCCACGGGGCGGCGGCCGGAGTGCTCGTAGAGGTCCGCTGAACCGGTGATGCGGGAGGCAAACTCGCCCAGGGTGGCGGGCTCGCCGCGCCAGAAGTCCCGGACGGTGTCGCGGTACTTGCCGTTCCATTCCGTCCACTGCGGCGGGAAGTTGCCCACCTGGTAGCCGCCGGGGCCGACGTCCCAGGGCTCGGCGATGAGCTTGACCTGGGAGACCACCGGGTCCTGCTGGATGAGTTCGAAGAAGGTGGAGAGCTTGTCCACGTCGTAGAACTCGCGGGCCAGGGTGGAGGCGAGGTCGAAGCGGAAGCCGTCCACGTGCATCTCGGTCACCCAGTAGCGCAGCGAGTCCATCAGCAGCTGCAGGGAGTGCGGCTGGCGGACGTTCAGCGAGTTGCCGGTACCGGTGTAGTCCATGTAGTGCTTCTCGTCGCCCTCCATCAACCGGTAGTAGGCGGCGTTGTCGATGCCCTTGAAGGACAGCGTGGGGCCCAGGTGGTTGCCTTCGGCTGTGTGGTTGTACACCACGTCCAGGATGACCTCGATGCCGGCCTTGTGCAGCGAACGGACCATCGCCTTGAAGTCCTGGACCTGCTGGCCGGTGTCGCCGGTGGAGCTGTAGGTGTTCTGCGGGGCGAAGAAGCCGATGGTGTTGTAGCCCCAGTAGTTGTTCAGGCCCTTGTCCTGCAGGGTGCCGTCATTGACGAACTGGTGCACGGGCATGAGTTCGATGGCGGTGACGCCCAGCTTCTGCAGGTGGGAAATGACGGCGGGGTGGGCCACGCCGGCGTACGTGCCGCGCTGTTCCTCGGGAATTTCCGGGTGCAGCTGGGTGAGGCCCTTGACGTGCGCTTCGTAGATGACCGACTGGTGGTAGGGAATCCGCAGGTTCTGGTCCCCGTCCCAGTCGAAGAACGGGTTGATGACCACGCCCATCATCATGTGGCTGGCGGAGTCCTCGTTGTTGATCGAGTCCGGCTCGCCCAGGTTGTAGGTGAACAGCGACGGGTCCCAGTCCACCTGGCCGTGGACCGCCTTGGCGTAGGGGTCCAACAGGAGCTTGTTGGGGTTGAAGCGGTTGCCGGACGCGGGGTCGTACGGGCCGTGGACCCGGTAGCCGTACTTCTGGCCGGGCTGGATCTGCGGGATGTAGCAGTGCCAGACGTACCCGTCCACCTCGTCCAGGGGAATGCGGGTTTCCTTGCCGTCCTCATCGAAGAGGCAGAGCTCGACTTTTTCTGCTCGTTCGCTGAACAGGGCAAAGTTGGTGCCGGTTCCGTTGTACGTGGCGCCAAGGGGGTAAGCCGATCCAGGCCAGACTTCCATAATGCTCCTCTTTGTAATTCCGCAGTAAAAGAAAAGGGCCCCTACTGCAGGTGCGAACTAATGCCTACCGTAATGGCAAGGTGTGACTATTACGTTTCCGGACCCCGGAGTTACTAAGCGTGCTTACTTTACCCCATACGCCGGGTAAGGCAGCCGCGATTCCGCCAGCAGCGATCGGACCGCCACTGACAGCATCCGACGCCGCCCTCCCTGCCTTGCCGTGCAGTGCCGCTCCCAGCGCGGCCACTGCTGCCCAGCGCTGCTCGGGTTCCACGCCCATCTCCCGGAGGCGGCCGACGTCGGAATCCGCCTGGGCGAGCAGCGCGCCGATGACGCCGGCCAGGACGTCACCGCTGCCGGCCGTGGCGAGCCACGGCGTACCGTCCGCCTGGCTGAACACGTCCCCGGCCGGTGCTGCCACCAGCGTGGTGGCGCCTTTGAGCAGGACGGTGGCACCGGTCAGCGCCGCTGCCCGGCGGACGGCGGCAAAGGTGCCGGCTTCCACGGCGGCACGGTCCTCGTCGCCGCCCAGCCTC
Organism: Arthrobacter sp. Soil_C_49; assembly: GCF_057656635.1. NCBI lineage: Bacteria > Bacillati > Actinomycetota > Actinomycetes > Micrococcales > Micrococcaceae > Arthrobacter > Arthrobacter sp. Soil_C_49. The sequence goes on along the minus strand of NZ_JBDGJZ010000002.1, from coordinate 319,591 downwards.
TTCAGCAGTGCGGCGAGCTCGCCGGCGTGCGGGGTCAGGACCACATTCGGGGCCAGGACGTCGGGAAGGGCGGGCAGGGCACCGGCGTCGGCCACCACGGGCAGGCCGGAGGTGACGGCGTCCCGGGCGCGCTGCAGCTGGTCGTGGTCGTCCGGCCCCATGCCGGAGCCCACCAGCCAGGCCTGGACCCTGTTGTCGGCGACAGCACCTGTACTGCAGACGACCTCGGGGCAGGATCGGCGGACCAGATCCGCAACCTCGGGCGGCCCCAGGTACCGAACCATCCCTGCACCGGCGGCAAGGGCGCCCCGGCAGGCGAGCACAGCTGCGCCGGGATAGTCCCCCGAGCCGGCCACCACTCCCAGGACTCCGCGTGAGTATTTATGGGCCCGCCGGGCCGGGTGCGGCAGGAGGCGGGCAACGTCAGCGTCCTCGAGCCTGCGCAGTCCGGGCCGGTCGAGGTGCTCCTCGATGCCGATGGGCACCACTTCTACCCGGCCGGCGTAGTCGGCGCCGGGATCGGCCAGCAGGCCCGTTTTGGCTGCGCCGAAGGTCACCGTCAGGTCCGCGGCGAGCACGGGAGCCGACACCGCGCCGGAATCGGCGTCAACGCCGCTGGGCAGATCGCACGCGACCACAAGGACTTCGGCGCGGGCTTCCGCGATGGCACCGACCAGATCCGCGGTGCTCCCCCGCAGGCCGCCTTCCGCACCCGTTCCCAGCACTGCATCGATCACGACGTCGGCGCCCGCGGCCTCTGCGGCCAGGCCACCAAGTGTGGCGTCACTCAGGTGCCGGACACGGCCGCCGGCCCGCTCAAAAGCAGCCAAAGCCTGGGGATGGGCGGAGTCTGAGGTGAGTATCGCCGTCGTACGCATCCCGCGGGCGGCAAGGAAAGCGGCGGCGTAGAGACCGTCCCCGCCGTTGTTGCCTTTGCCGGTGAGCACGGCAACGCTGGCGCCGTACGTCCGCCGCCCGCAGGATCTAAGTTCCCGTACAACTGCGTTGGCCAAGCCGTGGGCGGCGCGCTGCATGAGGACATCACCAAGTCCGGCAGCGAGGAGGGGTTCCTCGGCTTGCCGGACCTGTTTTCCGGTGTAGGCGCTGATCACGGTGTCAGTGGCGGTGGCCCGCCGGTTCAGCCTTCGGCCAGGACCGTGGCCGTGGCGATGCCGCCGTCATGGCTGATGGAGAGGTGCCACCGCTTGACGCCCTTGGCCTCGGCGACGGCCAGTACGGTGCCCTTGACCTGGACGGTGGGGCCGTTGTGGTCCAGCCCGATCCAGCAGTCCTGCCAGTTCATGCCGGCCGGCGCACCGAGGACCTTGGCCACAGCTTCCTTCGCGGCAAAGCGCGCGGCGAGGGACCGGGTGTTCAGCTCGCGCTCGGCGGGAACGAACAAACGGTCCCGGAGGCCGGGGGTGCGCTCAAGCTGGCGGCCGAACCGCTCGATGTCTACAACGTCTACGCCAATGCCAACAATCATGCGGCTTATTCTACGGTGACGCACGTTACTGGCCGGACCACCGGGCAGCGCAGGAGCCGCTAAAAGCGGAAACCCCGGGGCTGGTGGACCCGGGGTTTCCGCTATGAGTGAAGAGGAGTTACTCGACCGTCACGCTCTTGGCGAGGTTGCGGGGCTGGTCCACGTCGTAGCCCTTGGCTGCGGCGAGTTCCGCGGCGAAAATCTGCAGCGGGACTGTGGTCAGCAGCGGCATGAGCAAGGTGGGGGTCTCGGGGACGTAGAAGACGTGTTCGGCGTAGGCCTTCACGGCTTCGTCGCCTTCCTCGGCGATGACCAGGGTGCGGGCGCCGCGGGCACGGACTTCCTGGATGTTGCTGATCACCTTGGCGTGCAGCGATTCGCGGCCGCGCGGGGACGGGACAATCACGAACACCGGCTTGCCTTCATCGATCAGGGCGATGGGGCCGTGCTTGAGCTCTCCGGCGGCGAAGCCTTCGGCGTGGATGTACGCGATTTCCTTCAGCTTGAGCGCGCCTTCGAGGGCCACGGGGTAGCCCACGTGCCGGCCCAGGAACAGTACGGAGTTCTCGTTGGCCATGCTGCGGGCGAGTTCGCGGAGCGGGCCGGCGTTGTCCAGGATGGTCTGGATCTTGTCCGGGATCTTGGCCAGGTCCGCCAGGACGTCCTTGATTTGGCCGGAGAAGATGTTCCCCCGCAGCTGTGCCAGGTACAGGCCCAGCAGGTATGCGGCAGTGATCTGGGCCAGGAACGCCTTGGTCGAGGCGACAGCGATTTCCGGGCCGGCGTGCGTGTACAGCACGGCGTCGGATTCGCGCGGGATGGTGGAGCCGTTGGTGTTGCAGATCGAGATGGTCTTCGCGCCCTGTTCCCGGGCGTAGCGGACGGCCATCAGGGTGTCCATCGTTTCGCCCGACTGGCTGATGGACACCACTAGGGTGTTCTCGTCCAGGATCGGGTCCCGGTAGCGGAACTCGTGGGCGAGCTCCACCTCGGTGGGGATCCGGCACCAGTTCTCAATGGCGTACTTCGCCACCGTGCCGGCGTACGCGGCGGTGCCACAGGCCAGGACCACAATCTTGTTGACCTGCTTGAGCAGTTCCGGATCGATCCGGAGCTCGTTCAGGGTCAGCTTGCCGTCCAGGTCCGAACGTCCCAGCAGGGTCTGCGCCACGGCGTCGGGCTGGTCATGGATTTCCTTTTCCATGAAGGAGCTGAAGCCGCCCTTCTTGGCAGAGGCCGGGTCCCAGTCCACGTGGTATTCCTTGCCGGCGGCCGGGTTGCCGAAGAAATCGGTGATGTCCACGGTGTCCGCGGTGATGGTGACAATCTGGTCCTGGCCCAGTTCCACCGCCCGGCGGGTGTAATCGATGAAGCCGGACACGTCCGAGCCCAGGAAGTTCTCCCCATCGCCCAGGCCCACCACCAGGGGTGAGTTGCGGCGGGCCGCCACAACGACGTTGGGCTGGTCAGCGTGGACCGCAAGGAGGGTGAAGGCGCCCTCGAGCCGCTGGCAGGCCAGCTCCATGGCGCGGGTCAGACCGCCGTCGGACACGTCGCCGCCAAGCTTGTTCCGGAAGATGTCCGCGAGCAGCGCCGCGGCCACCTCGGTGTCCGTCTCGGAGAGGAAGGTGACGCCCTTTTCGAGCAGCTCGAGCTTGAGCTCGGCGAAGTTTTCGATGATGCCGTTGTGGATCACGGCAAGCTTGCCGTTATCGGCCAGGTGCGGGTGCGCGTTCCGGTCCGTCGGCCCGCCGTGCGTGGCCCAGCGGGTATGCCCGATTCCGGTCACCGTCTCCGGGAGCGGGTGTTCCTCCAGCTCAGCAATCAGGTTGCTCAGCTTGCCCGACTTCTTCCGGGACTCGATGGAGCCTTCCGAAACTACAGCAACTCCCGCGGAGTCGTAGCCCCGGTACTCCAGGCGGCGCAGTCCCTCAAGGACCACATCCAGCGCACTGTGGCTTCCGCCGTTAACAGAACTTCCGCCGTTAACAGAACGGCCCACGTATCCTACGATTCCACACATACGCTAAAGACTATCGGCAGGGGCCGTCAGATCTAAACCAGGCGGCCGCCCGTGTAGCCGGTTTCGTTGCGCCAGCCAGTGTGCTCCAGCTCACCCGCATTTCGCTCTCGGCCGGGCTGGGGGCAGAATCTCTAAAGTGACTGTGCAACGCAACGACGCGAACGGCGAAGGTGTCTCCCCGTTCGTTGAGCTGGACCGGCAGACCTGGTCCCGGCTCGCAGATGAGATGGAACAGCCCCTCAACGAGGAGGATATTTTCCGTCTCCGCGGCCTTGGCGATCCCCTGGACCTGAAGGAAGTCCGGGAGGTCTACCTTCCGCTTTCCCGGCTCCTGCACCTCTATGTTGAAGCCGCCGGCCAGCTGCATGCCGCCACCACCACGTTCCTGGGCGAGCAGACCCAGCGCACCCCCTTTGTGATCGGCGTGGCTGGCTCGGTGGCCGTGGGCAAGTCGACCATCGCCCGCGTGCTTCGTGAAATGCTCCGCCGCTGGCCCGGCACCCCCAATGTGGAACTTATCACCACGGACGGTTTCCTGTACCCTCTGGCCGAGTTGAAGCGGCGGCAGCTGCTGGAGCGCAAGGGCTTCCCGGAGTCCTACGACCGTCGTGCACTGCTGCGGTTTGTGAGCGAAATCAAGAGCGGCGCCGAGGAAGTGCGGGCGCCCTGGTACTCGCACGTCACCTACGACATCGTCCCCGGCAAGGAAGTGGTGGTCCGCCGCCCCGACGTGCTGATCGTGGAAGGGCTCAACGTCCTGGCCCCGGCCCGGCCGAGGCATGACGGCAAGCAGGGGCTGGCGCTGAGCGATTTCTTCGACTTCTCCATCTATGTGGACGCCAAGACTTCATTTATTGAAGAGTGGTACGTGGACAGGTTCCGCAAGCTGCGCAGCACGGCCTTCGCCCAGCCGGAGTCCTACTTCCACCGGTATGCGAGCCTGTCCGATGATGAGGCTGAGAGCACCGCGCGCGACATCTGGAAGCGCATCAATGAACCCAACCTGGAGGAGAACGTCCTCCCCACGCGCGGCCGGGCCCAGCTGGTGCTGACCAAGGACATGGACCATTCCATCCGCCGCATGCTGCTCCGGAAGGTCTAGCACAGGTGTGCTACGACTGCGCCCCTGACGGACCGGCTGAGACGGCGACCAGCCGGCGCAGCTTCGCCCGCTTCCTCGCGGCGGGAGCAGGGCTTACTGTCCTGGCTGCCTGCACGTCTGCGGCACCCAAGGGGGCAGCGCCGTCGTCGGCCTCCCCTGCTGCATCAGCGTCACCATCCGCCTCGGAGGCACGCACGACGGCGGAGGGCACCACGGCGGCTCCCCCGCCTCCTGAACCGTCCCCCACGCCGTCGCCCTCCTCTGCGCTGCCGCGCCAGTTCTCCCTCACTGACCCCGCGAGTCCGTGGCTGGTGGTCAACAAGCACCGGCCACTGGTGCCAGCGGACTACGTGCCCGCTGACTTGGTCCAGCCCGCCGTGGCGACCACCGCGTCCGGTGAAGCGGCGCTGCTGAACAGGACGACGGCGGCCGCGGCCGAAGCGATGTTCGCGGCAGCCGCGCAGGAAGGGGTGGCCATGGTCCTGGCGAGCGGCTACCGCTCCTATACGACGCAGGTGGCCACCTACAACGGGTACGTCGCCTCACGGGGCCAGGCCGATGCCGACACGGCCAGCGCCCGGCCCGGCTACTCCGAGCACCAGACGGGCTGGGCGTTCGACATTGCGGACGGCGGCGGCGCATGCAGCTTCCAGCCGTGCTTCGCAGACCAGCCCGCGGCCGTGTGGGCGAAGGCGAACGGGCACCGGTTCGGCTTTGTAGTGCGGTATCCGTGGATGTTCCACCCGATCACGGGGTATTACTACGAGCCCTGGCACCTGCGGTACATCGGGGTGGAGGCGGCCACGGACATGGTGAACCGCGGGATCAACACGCTGGAGGAGTACTTCGGCGTGGAGGCGGCGCCGGGGTACCCCTAAGGCTGTGCGCTAGGTTGGTTTCCATGCTGACTGGATTCAAAAACTTCATTATGAAGGGCAACGTTGTTGACCTTGCCGTTGCCGTCGTGATCGGAACTGCCTTTGGCGCGGTGGTGACGGCGCTCGTGAATAAGGTGCTGATGCCCTTCGTGGCCGCGATCGTGGGCTCTCCCAACTTCGACAGCTTCGCCAAGGTTGAGCTCAACGGCAACGCCATCGAGTTCGGCGTCCTGCTGACGGCCATCGTTAACTTCCTGCTGATCTCCGCGGCCATCTACTTCGTGGTGGTGATGCCGATGAACCTGATGATCGAGCGCCGGAACCGGCGGCTGGGGATCAACCAGGACGTGAAGAAGGAGTCGGCCGAGGACCCGCAGATCGCGCTGCTGACGGAGATCCGGGATGCGCTGAAGGAGCGCACGCGCTAACCGTTTACTGGCACAAAGCAGTGGCCCGCTTCCTTTCGGAGGCGGGCCACTTTGCTGTGGTTATTCGCTGATGAGTTCGAGGGCCAGTTCGGACCGGACCACCTGGGCCAGGTGCTCGGCGATGGACTGCGCGGTTTCTTCGTCTGCTGCTTCCACCATTACGCGGACCACGGGTTCAGTGCCGGACGGGCGGAGCAGGACGCGGCCGGTGTCACCCAGTGCGGCTTCCGCGGATGCTACGGCCTGGGCCAGGACGTCGTTGCTGCGCACCTTGGTGCGGTCCACACCCTTGACGTTGATCAGAACCTGCGGGAGCTTGGTCATCACCGTTGCGAGTTCCTTCAGCGGCTTCCCGGTCAGGGCGATCTGGGCGGCAAGCTGAAGACCGGTGAGGACGCCGTCGCCGGTGGTGGCGTAGTCTGCGAAAATGACGTGGCCGGACTGTTCGCCACCGAGGTTGAAGCCGCCGTCGCGCATTTCCTCGAGGACGTAACGGTCCCCCACGGCCGTTTCCCGGATGCTGATGCCGGCTTCCCGGAGGGCGATCTTCAGGCCGAGGTTGCTCATCACCGTGGCCACGAGAACGTCGTCCCTGAGTTTGCCCGACTCTTTGAGGGCCAGGGCGAGGATGGCCATGATCTGGTCGCCGTCCACTTCGTTGCCCTCGTGGTCCACGGCGAGGCAGCGGTCAGCGTCGCCGTCGTGGGCGATTCCCAGGTCAGCATGGTACTTGACCACTGCTTCCTTGAGGGGACCGAGGTGGGTGGAGCCGACGCCGTCATTGATGTTGTGGCCGTCGGGGTCAGCACCGATAACAATAACGTTGGCGCCGGCGTCCTTGAATACCTGGGGCGAGCAACCGCTCGCGGCGCCATGCGCGCAGTCGAGGACCACAGTGAGTCCCTCGAGGTTGTGCGGCAGTGTCTGGAGGAGGTGAACGATGTAGCGGTCCTCGGCGTCGGAGAAGCGCTGGATCCGGCCGACGTCGGCGCCCACGGGGCGGACGGCTTCCTTGGACATCTGGGCCTCGATGGCGTCTTCCACCTCGTCGGGGAGCTTCTGGCCGCCGCGGGCGAAGAACTTGATGCCGTTGTCCGGCGCCGGGTTGTGCGAGGCGGAGATCATCACGCCAAAGTCTGCGTCCAGATCCGCTACCAGATAAGCCGCCGCGGGGGTAGGGAGGACACCGGCGTCGTAGACGTCAACACCCGAGCTGGAGAGCCCTGCCTCCACCGCAGCGGCGATGAACTCGCCGCTGGCGCGGGGGTCGCGGGCCACCACGGCGCGTGGCCGGGAGCCGTTGGAGTTGCGGTCATGGCCGAGCACGACGGCGGCCGCCTGGGCCAGCTGCATGGCAAGCTCCGCAGTCAACAGACCGTTCGCCAGCCCCCGGACACCATCAGTTCCAAATAATCTAGACACCGGTCAAGTCTAGAGGATGGGGCAAAGCAGTCTGATCTAGGAGTCACACCCGACAAACCTGTACAGTGCGGCATCGCCCTCCTGGTCAACCTTGATGAAGGCGGATGAGCTGTCTGCGGCTTTCAGGCCTGGAAAGTCATTGACTTCCTTCCGCTTTGGATCAATGTAATGCCCCCCGAAGTCGAGGAGGAATTGCACGTTCTGTCGTTTTGCTGCCTCGCAGACCTCCGAGTTGGGACGGGCTTGGTTCAGTTCCTTCGCTGCAAGGAGCCGATCGGCATTGGATCCCGTATAGGCATGGGCAAAAAGCACCCGACGATCGGCAATGGCGTAGGCGGTGGAACTACCGTCCCAAGGGTTGTTGGCGATTACTGCATCCTCTGGCACATGCGCACTCAGGCGGTTCAGCAATTCGAGTTCATTGGGTCTCAGTAATGGAGAGGCGTCCGCCAAGGCATAGGTGCGTTCCCGCCCGGGAGTGGTTTCTGAGTTCGTTGGCCAGATGACCACAGAGACAGCCAGTGCTGCGATGCCAACCGGGACCACCCACCTTGCCCGGTACCGTGACAGGCCCTCATAGATCCAAGCACCAGCCGCACCTACAAATACGGACCAGAACATGGGTAGGAGTGCAGCAAGCCGGGGCGGATCTCCGTACCAGGCCCCAATAATAATCTCCCGCGCCACTGGGATTGGAACCACGGCCGCTACGAGGTACAGGACAACGGCGCCAGCATATGAAGCGAGAAACCATCGCTCTGTGGGCCTGGAGATGAGCAGGACTGTGCCCGCCAGAGTCAGTGCTGCGAGGCCCCATGCCACCCCTCCATGGGTGGGTGCTACTAAAAGCACGCTGCCGGCCGCGCCGGGAAGAGAGTCGATCGGATCCCAAGTGGTAGTCCAGGGACGGACTGTAGCCCAAATCAGGAGGCCAGCTGCGAACACGCTAATCCAAAGCGCCGCCCACTGCAGGTAACCAAAGGGATCTGACCGGCGTCGCCGGAGGTCGGTGAACGAGCGTATAGCGGCCAGGGCTGCAAAGAAGGAGGAAAGTCCGACGAGAGCCACCAGGCCTGACATATGTGTGCAGACCAGCCCGGGAAGTCCGATGGCGAGCGTAAGTGTGGCCAACGGCCATGGCATCGGTGTTACCCTGCCAAACTTCAATACCGCCGCCAACGCGGAAATCAGCGGCGGCAAGAAAGTCACCGCCAGCATATAGGGGAAGAGCGGCCCAAAATCACTCTTCTGGCTTTGCATCACTGTGAACGGGAAGGCGAAGAATCCGGCGCTGGCAACCGCAGCCCCCAGCAGGGCAACGAGCTTAGGCCCAACAACTACATGGACAAAAAGAAGTACACCCAGTGGCCAGGCGACGGCAACGATGGCGAAGTTGAGGGCGTTCGCGGCCGGAACGACGGGCAACCATGTAGCCTGCGCAGTCAACGCCGCCATTGCATGCCAGATCTGGGGATAGAACCCGGATGATTCCCCCATCAATCCCTGCACTGAAAACGGCGATCCATCACCGGAATCAAGAATCTGCTGAACAAAGTTCACATGAAACGGTGTATCGATGCCCTGATTGATGTTCGTTGGGCGCTCGACAATCTGGGCATAGCGTACGGCGAGGACCAGCCCGCCCGTCAAGAGAGCGATCCAGTATCCGGTGCCTGCGGTTCGCCGCTCCAGCGTCCACACAAAACCCGCCGCCCACGGCTTTCTCATCGAATGGACCAACGCTAGGAGGACCCCGGCTATCAAGACGGTGGCGATGCTGAATGTGCCGATATCCCATCGGACTTTCAACCACCAACAGACGAGAGTGGATACCGCCACAAGCGAAGCTGTCAGGACAGGTGCGAACGAAACCAACCACACCTGCCGTAGGCCCACTGCCCATCCCAAAAGTAGCCCCGGAATAATGACTACGCCGACCGCGCCTGCAAGGCTTGGCAGTGCAAAAAACCACTCCATCAAGGATTCCCCAAGTTTTCCATCAGTAATTGCCCAAGATCCCGTTTAACGCTGGCGGGCCGCCCGCACGCGTCTATAGCATACACAGCATGAAACCTAGCCATGGGGGCCTGGCGCTTGAAATTGTTGTACCGGTTTTCAATGAGGAATCAGTACTCGAAAAGAGCATCGTAGAGCTCGCGAATTACCTGAAATTGGAAATGCCAGCGTCGTGGCAGATTACCATCGCCGACAACGCCAGCACGGACAGCACACGTCTGATTGCCACTCGTCTGGCTGAGACCATACCTAACGTTCAGTACCGGCGGTTGGAGATCAAGGGGCGCGGGCATGCTCTCCGGGATGCATGGGGCGCGTCAGAGGCCGAAGTCCTGGCATATTTGGATGTAGACCTCTCGACTGATCTGGCAGCCCTGCTGCCATTGGTGGCTCCGCTGTTGTCAGGCCACTCGGATATCTCCATCGGCACCAGGCTGGGACAAAGTTCGCGCGTCAGCCGCGGGCCAAAGCGAGAGTTTATTTCGCGGTCGTACAACTTCTTACTGAAGCGCACCATGCAGGTGCGTTTCTCAGACGCACAGTGCGGATTCAAGGCCATCCGCGCGGACGTAGCCAGAACTTTGCTCCCCCATGTCGAAGACAATGGCTGGTTCTTTGACACCGAACTACTGATCATCGCGGAACGTTCAGGCCTGCGGATTCACGAGATACCGGTGGATTGGGTGGATGACCCTGACAGCAGGGTGGACATCCGGCAGACAGCCATCGACGACATTCGCGGATTAGTTCGTGTCGCCGGATCCTTGGTTAAGGGTTCTATCCCCGTTCAGGCCATTTATGCAGAGCTTGGCCGACGGCCAATAGTTACTCCCTCCCGGCCCAGTTTCTTTGGCCAGGTCGTTCGGTTCGGCATGGTCGGCGGCATATCGACTATGGCCTTCGCTTTGCTTTTTCTACTGTTTCAAGGGCCGTTCGGGGCTCAGCAGGCCAACTTTCTAGCCCTTCTTTTGACGGCTGTCGGCAACACAGCTGCCAACCGGCGTTTTACGTTTGGTATTAACGGCCCGGAAAAGCTCTTCACACAGCAATTTCAAGGCCTTATTGTGTTTGCGCTGGCTTGGTCGATCACATCATCCTCGCTTTTGGTGTTACATACGCTGACACCTGATTCTTCTTCCACGATGGAGCTCATGACCCTCACCGGTGCCAATATTCTTGCGACTCTCATGCGGTTTGTACTGTTGCGCATCTGGGTCTTCCGTGTTAGCGGTTCGGAGAGCGGGGCACAAACCCTTCATTCCGCCGTCAAACTGGCCAGGGTCGCTTGAAGGCTGCGACCGGCGGCCAGATGGACTTTCCCGAGGCTTCAGCAGAAGTAATACCCGCGCCGCAGCCCCAGGCAGAGCGGCGCGGGGTTTTTCGTGGACAGCGGGCGGAACGCTGGGCCCTTTGTGCACTCTTAGCCCTAACAAGCCTTCTGTACGCGTGGGGACTGGACCGCAACGGATGGGCGAATTCGTACTACTCTGCTGCGGCAATGGCCGGCTCGCAAGATTGGACGGCGTTCTTCTTCGCGTCTTCCGACCCCGGAAACGCAATCAGCGTGGACAAGCCTCCACTCAGCATTTGGGTGATGTCTGCGTCTGTTTGGGCCTTTGGCCTTAGCCCTTGGAGCATCCTGGTCCCCCAGGCACTGATGGGTGTAGCCAGCGTGTATCTGCTCTTCCGGATGGTTCGACGCTACGTCAGCCTCACTGTTGGCTTCCTTGCCGCGGCAGCTCTGGCCGTAACCCCTGTAGCCACGGTGATGTTCCGTTACAACAATCCCGACGCTCTGTTGACTTTGCTGATGATCGGCGCTGCCTACGGGGCGTTGGAGTCAATCCGCCGGGGCCGGATGCGATGGCTGATGCTGTCCGGTCTGCTCACGGGTGCAGCCCTCCTGACGAAGCAGCTTCAAATAGCCCTGCTACTGCCAGCGATCGCTTCCGCTTATCTGATGTTTGCCACTGTCCCGATAGTTAAGCGCCTGCTGCACCTCCTGGGTGCGCTGTTGGCAGCAGCTGTTGCGGGAGGTTGGTGGTTCATCTTGGTGCAGATGACGCTCCCCTCCAACCGGCCTTTTGTAGGAGGTTCCCGCTTCAACAGCGCAGTGGAGCTGACACTCGGATACAACGGCCTGGATCGACTCACCGGTGAGGACGCGAGCCGCACCATGTCTCCCAGCGCGACCGATCTCGCCGAAAAACTTGATCCGGGATTCCAGCGCTTCCTCCAGCCACAATTCTCGGGCCAATTCGGGTGGTTTCTGCCCCTGGCTATCGCAGGGCTTGTGCTTGCGGTATGGCACCTGAAGCGCCGCAGCGGCAGCAGGCAGTACCGGGCGTTCCTCATTCTTTCTGGAGTCTGGTTCCTTACCTCGGCCACAGTGCTCGCCTTCATGTCGGGGATCGTCCACCCTTACTACTCGTTGACGCTTGTCCCGCCGCTGAGCTGCCTCGCCGCGATAGCACTCGTTCACTTTTACCGGCTCCGTGATCGCCGCTCTATCCGTTGGGCGCTGGCTGGCACTTTGCTGGTGACGATGGTCCTCGGCTTTATCACCGCGGCTCGGTCAACTGCCGATTTCCCTGCAGGCCCGCTCGTTGCACTGGGGTTATGGTCAGTTGCAATAGCATTGCAGCTTCTTCCTCCACCCACGCAGATATTGCGGTCCGTCTCTACAGGAATCCTTGCTGTGGCGCTCATGGTCGGCCCGATAATTTGGTCTGTGAACACAGTACTGAGCCCGCATATCGGCGCGGGCGTTGTGGCTGGGCCCAGCATTCTGGGCATTAGGACAGACCATCCTGACCGCCAGCAAGTGGGCTCTGACGTGCCGCCAAGCTTCATAGCGGTAATGTTCGGCGATATCCCGGAGGATGAGGTTGTTTCCCGGCTGCGTGCTGCTCCAGCTTCGGCGGAGTGGTCAGCCGCGATGGTGGGATCTGAGACTGCTGCAAACTATCAGCTGGAGAACCGGCGATCCGTGCTGCCTGTGGGCGGTTTTGATGGCACAGACCCTTTCCCGACGCTGCAAGAGTTCCAGGCCATGGTGGACGAGGGCAAGGTGGCATCGTTCGTGATTCAGGAGCTACCGCCGCTCACGCTGGAAGGCCGTGGCGAGTCAGCGCAAATTGTCGATTGGGTTAGGAGTAATTGTCCGGTCGAGCAGATCGGCAGCGCGGAGTACTACACACTGCTCCCGTAGGAATCGAAGTTAGCGCGCTGCTGATCTCGCTTCCCTCAACGGCTTGTCGCTTGATCACAGGGCCTCCCGGTGGTCAGGCAATAGCCTGTAATCAAAGCCAAGCGACGCAAACAGAAAAGCCCGCCCCGCCAATGGCGGGACGGGCTTCTGTGCAAGCGGATTTAGCGCTTGGAGTACTGCTGAGCCTTGCGGGCCTTCTTGAGACCGGCCTTCTTACGCTCGATGACACGGGCGTCGCGGGACAGGTAACCGGCCTTCTTCAGCGTGGCGCGGTTGTTCTCGACGTCGATCTCGTTCAGCGAACGGGCGATGCCGAGGCGCAGGGCGCCGGCCTGGCCGGAGATGCCGCCGCCGTGGATACGGGCGATGACGTCGTAGGCGCCTTCGAGATCAAGGATCTTGAAGGGCTCGTTGACGTCCTGCTGGTGCAGCTTGTTTGGGAAGTAGTTGTCCAGCGCGCGGCCGTTGATGGTCCACTTGCCGGAGCCCGGGACAACGCGAACGCGTGCAACGGCTTCCTTGCGACGGCCAACTGCTGCGCCGGCCACGGTCAGTGCCGGGCGCTCCTTCTTCGGCGCAGCTTCGGCAGCTGAGCTTTCAGAGGTGTAGCTGGTCAGGGTTTCCTCGGCCTCGACGGCCTCGGTGGTCTCTTCGTTCTGAGCCACGATTCTCCTTGTATAGATAAGTTGTTTGGTGGCCAGGACTACTGGGCGACCTGGGTGATTTCGAAAGTCTTGGGCTGCTGGGCGGCGTGCGGGTGCTCAGCACCGCGGTACACCTTCAGCTTGCCCAGCTGCTGTGCAGCGAGGGAGTTCTTCGGGAGCATGCCCTTGATGGCCTTCTCCACGGCGCGGACCGGGTTGGATTCCAGCAGCTCCGCGTAGTTGACGGAGGTCAGGCCGCCCGGGTAGCCGGAGTGGCGGTATGCACGCTTCTGCTCCAGTTTGGCGCCGGTCAGGGCTACCTTTTCAGCGTTGATGATGATGACGAAGTCGCCCATGTCCATGTGGGATGCAAAGGTGGCCTTGTGCTTGCCGCGCAGCAGGATTGCGGTCTGGCTTGCAAGACGACCAAGGACAACGTCTGTGGCGTCAATGACGTGCCACTGGCGGTTGATATCGCCGGGCTTCGGGGTGTACGTACGCACGGTGTTTGCCTCGTTCTTGTTCTGGCGTTCTTGTTTAGGTGTCACTAGCTCGTGCACCTACTGTCTGCGCGCTACCGGAACAGAGGTGAGGGCTCTATGTAACCAGTCATCCTGAGGTTCCGAATGTGCACGTTGAGTAGTTATCCTGCAACCGGATTCTCAAGCGGGCACGCACCATCGGAATAGGACACGCACAACGACTACCAAGATTAGCGCGTTAAGGGGTTCAGGGTCAAAATGGGGTAGCCGGACGGCGTCTCAGCTCCCGCCGGCCCGAGGGACACAGGGGGTCGCGGTGTTTGCAATGGGTGATGACAGCCATGCCGACTGGCTTTTGGTCCTTGCCGCCGGACTCACAGGATTGACCCTCTCCCCCATCACCGAACTCCTCATCGCAAGGTTCATTCCCAGGCTGGGTGGCCTTCCCGCTTTCCCTCAAAGGGTTACGACGGCGGGACTTAGCGCTTTCCTTTGTGCAGCTTTTAGTCTTCGGTTTGGAACGACATTCGCGCTGCCGGCGTTCCTATTTTTGGCCGTGCTGGGAGTGCAACTCGCGAGGATTGATATTACGCTGCATCTGCTGCCCAATCCCCTTGTCTTAGCCCTCCTGGCAGGGGGGCTTGTGTTGCTTTTACCCCCGGGACTGCTTGATAACCAGGCTGACGCTTTACTGCGCGCCGCCCTGGGAGCCCTCATGTTGTTTGCCGGCTACCTTATCTTGGGACTAATTTCCCCAGGAGGCATCGGAATGGGCGATGTGAAGCTTGCTGCGCCTGTCGGCCTCTATCTGGGGTACCTAGGCTGGAGCCAACTGCTCTACGGCGGGCTCCTCGGTTTCATCCTCAACGGCCTCTTCACAATGGTGATTCTCAGCCGAAAAGGCCGGGATAAAGCGACAGAGGTGCCCCACGGCCCTTCGATGCTGCTCGCAACTTCGGCTGTGGCCCTCTTCCTCCTGTAGCTTCCTCAGCCGGGCTTTGGACCGTTGTCCCTGTCCGTGCTGTGCCCAGTCCAAGTAGTGCGGCCACGTACTGCTCACCTTTTCTGAGTACTGCCCCTGCCCCTCAAGTACGTACCTTTTTCTCCTTCTGAAAAAGTCGAGTACCACTACGCATTGTTGCGTTTGAGGGGAAATGACAATCTCTTCTTAGCGAAGTCCAGCCGCTAATGAATTATGGGGGCAGCTGGAAATTCGTTGAAATCAAAGAAACCAATTTCACCGAATTAAGGAAAATACAATGACTTCTCTCATGGTCTCAATGACTGCTTTCATCGCCGGCGTCAAGGATCGCTTCACCCGCGAGGAAAAGGGCGCCACGATGGTTGAATACGGCATCATGGTCGCCTTTATCGCCGTGGTTGTCATGGGTGCCGTACTCCTCCTCGGCCCGCAGATCAAGGGCATGTTCACGAGCGTGTCTGCCGCTCTCTAAGCTCCGGACGGAGGCGAGGGCGCGCACGAGCCACATTCGGCTCGCCCTTCGCCTCCCTTCTCCACGGCAACTTGTTCGTTAGGAACGAAAATGAACGCTCTAACCGCTACGCTCACAGCCGTTTTTCACACTGTCCAGGCGCGCATCACTTCGAATGAGAAGGGCGCAACCATGGTCGAATACGGCATCATGGTGGCCTTTATCGCAGTCCTTGTTATGGCTGCTGTCCTCATTCTCGGCCCGCAAATCGCCGGACTCTTTACCTCTGTTTCGGCCGCTCTCTGAAGCGGCCACGCTGTGGCGGTGGCCCCTCGGGCCGCCGCCACAGCCACTAAACATACGCGAATTTTCGATGGGACACTCTGGGAGAGGCCATGAAGAAAAAAGGGAAGGAAAGAGGCGCCGTAGCGGTCGAGATGGCCATTGTCCTCCCGCTGCTGCTGCTGATCCTCCTGGGAATCATAGAGTTCGGCAGGGCTCTCAACGTCCAGGTGTCCCTCACTCAAGCCGCACGCGAGGGCGCACGCTACGCCGCTATACATCACGGTGAACCTGGCTTCGACGTCCAGGCCGCCACTCTCGCAGCAGCGCCATCACTGTCAGGACTGGGCGTGACTGTAACCGACAACGCCAGCAGTTGCACGTCCACTACCAACGTTCAAGTCCAGACCAGGGTGGCCTTGCCCTCGTTGACAGGCTTTCTCAATGCCGGCTTCTTCGGCGCATCCGGCATCTTCCCGTTGTCGATGACAGGAGTGGGGGTAATGAGATGCGGCGGTTAGAAAGGTTTGCCCATTTCACGTCAATAGGGTCAGCAAAAGGACCCGGTTCAGAAAAGGGCGCGGCGGCTATCCTTGTGGCGATACTCATGGTGGCTGTACTTGGATGCGCAGCCATAGCCGTGGACGTCGGGGCGATGTATGCGGAAAAAGCCCAAATCCAAAACGGGGCCGATGCGACCGCCCTGGCCATTGCTGGCGATTGTGCCAAGGGCCTGAATTGCACCACGGCTATGGCAGCCCCCGGTAACCGACTCGCCGACGCCAACGCCAATGACAGCTCGACCGGCGTCTTTTCAGTCACGCAGCCCAATGCCAATACAGTCAGGGTCGAAACAAACGCCCGTGAAGCAAACACCGGCAACAATCACTTCTCCCTGTTCTTCGCAAGAGTCATGGGTATTGACACGGCCGCGATCACGGCTGCAGCTGAAGCTTCCTGGGGCTCGCCGTCGGCGGCGACAACGCTTCCCTGGACCGTCAGCATGTGCGTCTTCAAAAGTTATCTGACTTCAAGCCAGCTAACCGAGCTGCAGTCAACGGGGACATTCACAGGAAATCCATTACCTACGCGCATTCTCTTGCGCTACGACCAAAACGTCCCAACGTTTCCGGGGTGTGCAGCTCAAAACGGTTACGCACCAGGCGGGTTTGGCTGGTTGGACACCGACACTGGCTGCTCGACAAACATCAACATCGCGAATAGCGAAGTTGGCAGCAATCCTGGCAACGACATCCCGAACGTCTGCCGGGATATGCCGGCAACGATCAAGGACTCGCCGATTCTGATTCCGATCTTTACCAACGCGGTCCAAAACGGGCAGAAGACCAAATACACACTCGCAGGATTCCTGGCTTTCCAGGTCACTGGGTTCAAGTTTGGCGGTGGACCAGGACTGACTGACCTGGACCCGTCCGCACCGGACTGCACGGGAGGTAACTGCCGTGGCATACAGGGATACTTCACCCGCTTTGTCTCTCTGGAAGAGGGACTGTCAACAACTGGCGGGCTGCCCAACTACGGGGGAACCGTGGTTGCACTCTCGGAGTAGCTGAGCGCTCTCTGCCAGCAAGTCGACACATCCATCAAAAGGAGCAATTGAAGTGAAATCACGCCTACTGGGAGGCTTAGCTGCATTACTGCTGGCAGTAGTTGGAGCCATTCTCCTCTTTGTTTATGTACAGGGCGCGTCAGCGCGCGCCCAAGCAGGCCTTGAACCTGTGAACGTCCTGGTCGTCACGGAACAGGTGCCGGCGGGAACCAAGTCAGCAGATCTTGCCGGCAAAATTCGAGTTGAGTCGATCCCCAAGTCCGCGGTTCCTGAAGGGGCCTTGGCGACATTGGATCAGCAGGACGGAAAGGTCACTGCCGTCGGCCTGGAGCCCGGAGAGCAACTGCTCGCCGCCCGGTTGGTAGATCCCCGCGATCTGGCTCCCGGCACTGTTCCAGTCCCGGAGGGACTCGAAGAGGTCACTCTCCTGCTATCCCCCGAACGCATCCTTGGCGGCCGGCTTGAAGCCGGAGACACCGTAACTATTTACACTTCCTTTGAAACCCCCGATGGCCCTGCGGATGCAATACCCGCCGAAATCCGCGGCTGGAACAAGTCCACGGGTTTGCTGTTCCACGACGTCCTGATAACCGCCGTTCAAAAGGCACCATCTGAAGGCAGCAACAGCTCGGGTACAGGCTCTTCCGAACCTGCGGTTGAGATGCCCAGTGGGTCCGCCTTTATCACTTTCGCCAGAAGCGACGCCGACGCATCGAAGCTGATTTACAGCGCTGAGTTTGGGAAGCTCTGGCTGGCCAAGCAAACCGATGCCACAACAAAAACCGATCCTCCCGCCACGACCTTCGGAGGGCTGTACTGATGAGCCGCTTCGTAGCCATTACCGCTGTACGGGACTTTGAAGGGCGCATCCGGCAGGCCATCAGCGGCGCCCTCCACGGTGAGCTGCAAACCCTTTCACCCGGAGTGCTTGCAGGTGGACCTGACGACGTCTTCAAGCAGCTCAATGGGGCGCCACCGGAAGTTCTCATTCTCGGTCCGGGTGTTGCCCCCGACGACGCACTCAAGCTGGCTACCGTCTTCGACCTGCAGTACCCGGAGATCAGTCTCCTCCTCATTGCAGAGCCAGACCCTGAACTTGTACTACGGGCAATGCATTCCGGTATTCGGGACGTCGTTTCCTCGGAAATCGGATCGAGTGAACTCCGGGTACTTCTGGAACGCGCCTGCCTGGCTTCCGCAAGTCGTCGTCGCGGCATGGCTCCTGCCGCCGAAGGACATCAGGATCGCGGAAGGGTCATTGCGGTCATGTCGCCCAAAGGAGGTGTCGGCAAGACCACTGTGGCGACGAATCTGGCAATCGGGCTAGGAAAAGTTGCACCCATGAGCGTGGTGCTTGTTGACCTTGACCTGCAGTTTGGGGATGTTGCTTCCGGGCTCTTGCTTGAGCCGGAACATTCGATCACCGATGCAGTCCATGGAGCGGCTTCCCAGGACTCAATGGTGCTGAAGGCCTTTCTTACAGTTCATCCCGCGGGAATCTATGCGCTGTGCGGACCAAAGACTCCAGCCGAATCGGATTCAATAACGGCGGAACACGTCACCAGGCTCATCAATCAGCTGGCAAGCGAATTCAAGTATGTAGTCGTCGACACCGCACCCGGGCTCGGCGAGCATGTGCTTGCGACCCTGGAACAGGCGACCGACGGCGTCTGGGTTTGCGGCATGGACGTACCGAGCATTCGCGGGCTGCATAAGTGCTTTGCAGTGCTCCGGGAACTCCAGCTGCTGCCCCAAGGCCGGCACACCGTCTTGAATTTCGCCGACCGCAAGAGCGGAATTTCAGTCCAGGATGTTGAAGCAACCATCGGAGTTCCCGTGGATACAGTCGTTCCGCGCTCCAAGACCCTTCCATATTCCACAAATCGGGGCATACCCATCCTGCAGAGCAACGCCAGGGACTCCGCGTCCAAGGGTCTTAAGAAGCTGGTGGACCGCTTTGATCCGCAATGGGTAGCCGCCCCGCAGACCAAGCTTCACCGACGGGTGGTTGTCTCATGAAACTTTCAGACCGGCTTTCCAGGACCAACGCCGATCAAAATGCCACGTCGCCGGCACCTGCACCGGACATCCACGTTCCGGTTTCGCCGGCACCGCCATCGCTCCTGTCTTTGCCAGGGGCGGCGCCGGCGCCCACGCCGGTCCCGCCCGTCGACGCGCTGGCCAATCTGAAACAGAGAGCCGCCCAGGCGCTCTTCGAACGGATGGGCACCCGGTTTGGTGACACCAGTTCCTCGGAAGAAGCCCTTCGCGCCTCTGCTGTGGAGGAACTGTCAACTGTCATTGACCAAGAACAGGTTCCGCTTTCTCCAGAGGAACGTCGCAGGCTGATTCGTGAAATCGCGGATGAGGTGATGGGTTACGGCCCGCTGCAGCGGTTGTTGGAGGACCCCTCCGTTACGGAGATCATGGTCAACCGCTTTGACCAGATCTACATCGAACGCCACGGACATTTGACGCTGACTGGGACACGCTTCAGCTCGGATGAGCACCTCCGGACTGTCATCGAACGCATCGTGTCCAAGGTTGGCCGCCGGATCGACGAGTCCTCGCCGCTGGTGGATGCGCGTCTGGAGGATGGTTCCAGGGTTAATGCCATCATTCCGCCACTGGCAGTCAACGGGCCCTCACTAACTATACGAAAGTTCAGCCACGTGCCTCTGACGGTACAGAACCTGATTGATTGGGGTTCATTGACTCCTGAGATGGCTGAGTTGCTGAGCGCTTGCGTTCGTGCCCGCTTGAACATCATCGTTTCGGGTGGCACGGGCACCGGCAAAACCACCTTGCTCAATGTCCTTTCCTCGTTCATTCCACCTGACGACCGCATCGTCACCATCGAGGATGCCGTCGAGTTGCAACTGCAGCAAGAACATGTTGTCCGGTTGGAGAGCCGGCCGCCGAACATTGAAGGTAAGGGGGCAGTGACGATTCGTGAGCTTGTCCGGAATTCCCTTCGCATGAGGCCCGACCGGATCATTGTGGGTGAGGTTCGAAGCGGGGAGTCCCTGGACATGCTGCAAGCAATGAACACGGGCCACGATGGTTCGCTGTCTACAGTGCACGCAAACTCCCCGAGGGACGCAGTGGCCCGTCTGGAAACCTTGGTGCTCATGGCCGGTATGGACCTTCCTTTGCGGGCCATTCGAGAGCAAGTCTCGTCGGCGGTGGACCTGATCATCCAGGTAACCCGCCTTCGTGACGGCAGCCGGCGCGTAACCCATGTGACAGAGGTCCAAGGTATGGAAGGCGACATCGTTACCCTCCAGGATGCATTCCTCTTCGACTACTCAGCCGGCATGGACGCCCAGGGACGGTTCCTCGGCAAGCCAATAGCAACTGGCATTCGTCCGCGTTTTCTGGACCGGTTTGCGGAACTGGGCATTTCCGTATCACCCGCAGTCTTTGGGGCCGGAGTGGCCCCAATAGGAAGGCGGTAGCCGTGGAGTCCCCCATGGTGTTCGTGCTTGCGGTGGCACTCTGCCTGTCAGCCATAATTTTGCTGATTTTCGTGGTCTTCAAACCGAAGTTCGGATTGATATCCCTGGAACGGCGGCGGATCGGCACCCAGCATGACAAGTCAGTGGTGGCCCGGGTATCGCAAACGGCCGTTAACGCGGTCGAGACCGTCATCGGTGAGTCCGGAGGACCATACAACCGTGAGGTGCTCTACAACGCAGGACTCAAAATGGCTCCCGCAGACTTCACAGTTGGCGTAGCCCTCGCATCAGTGCTGATCGCGGCGTTTGCAGCGCTGCTCACCCACCCCTTCCTCGGTCTTCTGGCCGGAGCAGCGACACCATTTCTGGCCAAGGTTGTCCTGATCATTCTCCGCGACAAGCGTCGGGCAAGGTTCGAGGAACAGCTGACGGACACGATACAGATGCTCATCGGCGGGCTCAGAGTAGGGCACAGTGTTCTGCGATCCGTTGAAGCTGCCGCACAAGAGGCTGATGCGCCCACCTCCGAGGAACTCCTCCGTATCGTCAACGAAACCCGGATCGGCAAGGACGCACGAATTGCCCTCGACGACGTTGCCGACCGCATGGACAGCGAGGATTTCCGGTGGATATCCCAGGCGATCCAGATCAATCGTGAAGTGGGCGGTGACCTGGCAGAAGTACTAGAGCAGGTGGCAGGAACCATACGTGAGCGGAGCGAAATCAAGGGCCAGATCAGGTCGCTTAGCGCGGAGGGAAAGATGTCGGCCTATGTGCTGATGGCAATGCCAGTGGGCGTCGCATTCATTCTCGCATTCATCAACCCCGGCTATCTCAATGTGTTCGTTGAGAAGCCGCTCGGCCTGCTGATGCTCGTCATGGCCGTGCTTATGTTCAGCGTCGGCGGCTTCTGGATGAGCCGCGTCGTGAAGATCAAGTTCTAGGGGGACTCCGTGACACCTTTAGCATGGCTTTTTATCGCACTCATTGTGTTTCCGCTTGCCTACCTCGTCTGGGGACTGGCAACAACTGACCGCAAGGCAGCAATCGCAGTTCAAACGAATCTGACTCAGGGCTTCACGCAGGAGGGAGGCCTGGCGATCCAACGGCCGCCTGCGCTGCTGGACCTGTCCAGGCGCCTGACTCCGACAGGTTATGAGGCCAAGTTGGACCGCTGGCTGTCTCTCGCGGGGCGACCGGCATCACTGCCTTTGGACAAACTCATTATCGGGAAGCCTTTGCTCGCGCTGACAGGCGCTGTGCTGGGTTTGCTGATGTACGCGAATTCCCCGTCAGCACAGGTGATCGCGCTGGGGCTGTTCCTGACGGCTTTTCTCTACTTCGTCCCCGACCTGCTGATTTACAACAAGGGCATCAAGCGCCAGCAGGAAATCGAGCTCGAACTGCCGAACACCCTGGATCAGTTGCTCATTTCAGTGGAGGCCGGGCTCGGGTTTGAAGCTGCCATGGCCAGAGCCGGAAATTACGGCGGAGGGGCCCTCGCCCAGGAACTGATGCGCACCCTCCAGGACATCCAAGTAGGGCGCCCCCGGCAGGATGCTTATCAGGCATTGGCGGACCGCTCATCTGTCCAAGACCTGCGGAGCTTCGTTCGGGCAGTGGTGCAAGCAGACAAGTACGGCATTGGCATTGCCAAGGTTCTTCGGACCCAAGCCAAACAGGCCAGGGTGAAGCGACGTCAACGGGCCGAAGAGAAGGCGATGAAGTTGCCTGTGAAGGTGCTCTTCCCGCTCCTGCTCTGCATCTTCCCGGTCCTGTTCATCGTTCTCCTCGGGCCGGCAGCCATCAAGATCGTCGAGGCATTTACCTAGGCCCCCACCCCCGCGCCAATCGGCGCCCCCAGACCGGACCCCCTCGGCACCCAGAACCGAGGGGGTCCGTTTGTGCGCCCGGCTCTTGCGCTTCGCAGCGTTGGCGCAGCGTAAGCCAAGCAAAAGCGCAAGGAAAGTACAGGCAGAAAAGCCTTCGCGCAGGATGTCCCAAGATCCGGTCGTGAGCCTTCAAAGCGTTGCTAACTTCGTTTTAGAGCTGGTGCAGGGCCAGCCATCCGACTCGCTCAGGAGTACAAAATGCTTTCCCTTATCGCTACCCTTCAGACCCTCGGTTTCAACCTCAAGACCCGTCTCCAGAACGAAAAGGGCGCAACCGCTGTCGAATACGGCATCATGGTTGGCCTCATCGCCGTCGTCATCATCGTGGCTGTCAACCTGCTGGGCACCAAGCTGGACGGTCTCTTCGACTCCGTAAACAACCAGCTCTAGCCTGCGGCGTTCGCCCACCAGTCGGTTCCGGACCCCATATCGGAACCGCACCGCCTCCAGCAGCAGGGGCAAAACGAGACATTGGAGAGGAGGTGCAGCAGGTGTCACACGAATCGGAGCGCGGTGCAGCCGCCGTCGAATTCGCGATCCTGCTGCCCCTCCTCTTAATGCTGGTCCTGGGCACCATCGAATTTGGCCGAGCCTACAACGCCCAGATCACCCTGACCAATGCGGCGCGTGATGGGGTCCGGGTTATGGCGATTGGCAACGACCCAACTGGCGCGAAAACTGCGGCGAAGAATGCGGCCGCGTCGATCAGCGCGACGATACCGACTTCGGATGTCACGTTGAGCACCGACGTTTGCAGCACCGGCGCACAGGTCACGCTCACCATCAAGTACAATCTGTCCACCATCACCGGCATCGCGGGCCCCTTCCCGATGACGGGCAAGGGGGTCATGCTGTGCGGCGGCTGACCAACGGCCAAGCAACCAACGAGCGTGGTGCCATCAGCGTCATCGTGGCCATCCTCCTCGTAACCCTCCTCGGCTTCGCGGCGATCGCCGTGGACGTCGGAGTCATCTACTCGGAACGCGCCCAGTTGCAGAACGGGGCGGACGCCTCGGCTATCGCACTCGCCCAAAAGTGCGCCAAAGATGCCGCAGACACCAACTGCTCTGCGACATCGACACTCGCCGGCAGCCTCGCCAACCAGAACGCGCTGGACGGCTTGAGCAAGGTCTATAGCATCGACCTGGACAAGACCAACCGGAAGGTCAGCGTCACCACGTCGGCCAAGGAAGCCGGCGGAGCAGACAACTCTGTCTCCCTCTTTTTCGCGGATGTCCTCGGCATTCCCGTCAAGGAGGTGGGGGCGCGCGCGTCCGCGATATGGGGAAGTCCCAAGGCCGGCCGGACCGCTTTTCCCTTGGCATTCTCTGTCTGCCAGGTCAAGGACAACATCGGCGGCTCGCTGCAGCTCCTTCAGGAACACGGCAAGAACCAAAACGCAGACTGCAACTACGGCCCGTCCGGGGCAGCAGTCGAGGGCGGTTACGGCTGGCTGGTCCAGGATCCCGGGGCATGCGGCGGAACCATTGACCTTGCGGTGAGCGAAGGCGGCAGCGACCCCGGCAACAACGCCCCGGGAAACTGCTCAACCGAGCTCAGCCGCTGGGCCAGCGAAATGGCTGCAGGAAGAAAAATCGTCGTCCTGCTGCCGGTCTTCAACAAAGTCACCGGAACCGGCTCCGGCGCCATCTACGGACTGGTGTCCTTTGCCGCATTCGAAGTCACCGGCTGGAAATTCAGCGGCGGAACCGGCCTGCCCTACGAGCATCAGGCTGAAAAGTCGACGACGACCGGCGTCACCACCGCGACCGAATGCAAAGGTGAATGCCGCGGCGTCATCGGCAAATTCATCAAATACGTTTCCCTGGCCGACGGCTACACCCTCGGCCCCGTCGACGCTTACGGCGCCACGATCGCGCGCCCCGTCCTCTAAGACCAGTAAGCCCTTACCCAGGAGTTGAAAGTGAAGTCTCGCATGCTCGCCGGAACGGCTGCGGTCGCTTTGGCGATCGTAGGGGCCCTCCTCATCGTCTTTTATGCCCAAGGCGCAGACCAGCGGGCGCTGGCTTCCACACAGCCCAAGGACGTACTGGTCGTCAAGGCCGCAATCCCCGCCGGCACCCCAGTGAATGACATGGCGGCCTCGCTGGCCGTGGAAAAAATGCCGGCCGCCGGCGTCTCAGACACCGCCCTCAGCACCATCGACGACAAAGCCGGCACCGTCAGCGCCGTGGACCTGGTACCCGGCGAACAGCTCCTCGCCGAGCGACTTGTCGCCCCCGAGGACGTCAAAGCCCAAGGCGCCGTCGAGGTGCCCGCAGGCCTGCAGGAAGTTTCCTTCGAGGTGGAACCCAAACGAGTCGTGGGCGGCCGCATCAACGTCGGCGACCACGTGGGCATCTCACTCAACTTCGAAAACGGCGCCGTCAAGGCCGCCGCCGCCGACGCCACCACCCAACTCACCCTCCGCAAAGTACTCGTCACCGCCGTGCAGCGGGCACCCCAGGCCGCGAGCGCCGAAAAGGCCGAGGACGGAACCAACCCCGCGGACACCACCCTCCCGGAAGGCTCCCTCATGCTGACCGTGGCAGTGAACGATGTGGATGCCAGCAAGATCATCTTCACCTCCATCAACGGCAGCCTTTGGCTCACCAAGGAACCCCTGGATGCCCAGGACAACGGCCCTCGGATCGAGCGCAAGGAAGTGGTGTACAAGTGAGCCGCTTCGTCCTGCTCTCCCCCAACGGCGACTTCGACCAGAAGCTGCGCACCGCCGTCGCCAACGGCCTGCGGGGCTCCGTCCAGACCATCGCCTCGGACATCCTCCCGGCCGGCCCGCAGGAACTGTTCGCCCTCCTCAACCAGGAACAGCCGGAAGTCCTCATCATCGGACCCGACGTCCCCTACGAGGAAGCGCTGCGCTTCGCGAAGGTCTTCGACGTCCAGCTCCCCGGCCTCAGCCTGGTGCTGGTCAGCGACGTGGACCCGGCCCTCCTGCTGCACGCCATGCGCGCCGGCATCCGGGACATCCTCAGCCCGCAGGCGGACGCCGCGGAAATCCGCGTACTGCTCGAACGCGCCTGCCAGTCCTTCGCCACCCGCCACCGCAGCCCTGAAGCTCAACAAACAGAGAACGGCAAGGGCCTGGTGATCGGCGTCTTCTCCCCCAAGGGCGGCGTCGGCAAAACCACGCTCGCCACCAACATCGCCATCGGCCTGGGCCAGATCGCGCCCATGAGCGTGGTCATCGTGGACCTGGACCTGCAGTTCGGGGACGTCGCGTCCGGCCTCTACCTCAACCCGCAGCACACCGTCACCGATGCCGTCACGCCCGCAGCCGCCCAGGACACCCTGGTCCTCAAGGCCTTCCTCACCGTGCACCCGGCCGGTATCTACGCGCTCTGCGCCCCGCCCAACCCGGTGGACGCGGACCACATCACCCCGGAACAGGTCAGCCGCCTGGTGGAACAGCTGTCCCACGAATTCCAGTACGTGGTCCTGGACACCGCCCCCGGCATGCCCGAAATCGGTCTCGCCGCCATGGAACAGTGCACGGACGTGGTGTGGGTCAGCGCCATGGACATCCCCAGCCTGCGAGGCCTCCGCTCCGGCCTCGAGGTGCTCCGCCAGCTCGACATCATGCCCGAATCGCGCCACGTTGTCCTCAACATGGCCGATCCCAAGGCAGGCCTGAACGTCCGCGACGTCGAATCCACTATCGGCGCACCGGTAGACATCAGCGTCCCCCGGTCCCGCGCGGTGGCACTGTCCACCAACCGCGGCATCCCCGTCCTCCAGGAATCCAAGAAGGACCCGGCCGTGAAAAGCCTCCGCCACCTGGTGGAAAGGTTCAACCCCGCATGGCGCGCCCAGGCCCAGCGCAAGCTTCACCGAAGGGTGGTCATCTAATGAAGCTCTCCGAACGGATCAGCGCCGTCCAGGACCGCGCCCAGGCGACCGGCAGCAGTGTTGCCGTTCTCGAACCGCCACGCCCCGCCGTCGTGCCCCCCTCCCAGGACGGCGGGGTGCGGCACGCTCCGGCCCAGCAGGTTCCTTTAACGCCAGCGTACGACGCCGGCACCCCCTCAGTGCCCACCTCACCCAAGGTTGATGTCTTCGCAGCCATGAAGGACAGGGCGGCCACCGCACTTTTCGAGCGGATGGGCACACGGTTCAACGACGCGGCCGTCACCGAGCAGGAACTTCGGGCCACCGCCAAGGAGGAACTGACCCGGATCATCGACGCCGAACAGGTACCGCTCAGCCCCGAGGAACGCACCCGGCTGGTCCGGGATGTGGCGGATGACGTGCTGGGCTATGGCCCCCTCCAACGCCTGCTGGACGATCCCGCCGTCACGGAAATCATGGTCAACCGCATGGACCAGATCTATGTGGAGCGCAAAGGCAAGCTGACACTCACCGAATTCCGGTTCAGCTCCGAGGAGCACCTGCGCAAGGTCATCGAGCGCATCGTCTCCAAGGTTGGCCGCCGCATCGACGAGTCCTCCCCGTTGGTGGACGCCCGCCTCGAGGACGGCTCCCGTGTTAACGCAGTGATCCCGCCCCTCGCCGTCGGCGGCTCCTCGCTGACCATCCGAAAGTTCAGCAAGACACCGCTGACGGTCCAGAACCTGATCGACTTCGGAACCCTGACCCCGGAGATGGCAGAGCTTCTCAACGCCTGCGTCAAGGCCAAGCTCAACATCATCGTCTCCGGCGGTACCGGTACCGGCAAGACCACGCTGCTCAACGTGCTGTCCTCCTTCCTCCCGTCCGACGAACGGATCGTCACCATCGAGGACGCGGTGGAACTCCAGATCCAGCAGCAGCACGTGGTCCGGCTCGAAAGCAGGCCGCCGAACACCGAAGGCAAGGGCGAAGTGACCATCCGCGAGCTGCTCCGCAACTCCCTGCGTATGCGGCCGGACCGGATTGTGGTGGGTGAGGTCCGTGGCGGGGAATCGCTGGACATGCTCCAGGCCATGAATACCGGCCACGACGGCTCCCTCTCCACCGTGCACTCCAACTCGCCCCGCGATGCCGTTGCCCGACTTGAGACGCTGGTGCTGATGGCCGGCATGGACCTGCCGCTGCGCGCCATCCGCGAGCAGATTGCCTCCGCCGTCAACCTCATTGTCCAGATTTCCAGGCTGCGCGACGGCTCCCGCCGGATCACCCACGTCACCGAAGTCCAGGGCATGGAAGGGGACATCGTGACCCTCCAGGACGCGTTCGTCTTCGATTACTCCGCCGGCGTGGACGCCCACGGCCGTTTCCTGGGCAAACCCGTAGCCACAGGAATCAGGCCCCGGTTCATCGACCGGTTCGAGGACCTGGGCATCCACGTCTCCCCCAGCGTCTTCGCCGGTCCGCAGAACCCCGCACACCAAACACCCGGAAGATAGGCACAGCCGTGATCCTCGCTGCCGGAGCAGTCATCCTGCTGCTCGCCGTCACCCTCCTGGGGGTAGCCGTGCTGCTGCCCAGCACTCCGGAAGTGCCACTGGACCGCCGCCGCCCCTTCGAGGCCGAGCCGCCGTCGTCGATCTCCCGACTGGCGCTCTCCGGCGTACGGTCCTTCGAACGGCTACTCGAAGGACGGAACGTCCGGCTCTTCTCCAGGGCGGAACTCGAAGACGCCGGGCTCCGGCTAAGCCAGGCCGAGTTTTTCCTGCTGGTGGGCATCGGTGCGTGCGTGGGAATGCTGGTCGGCGCTGTCACTGTGGGACCGCTGGTGGGAATCCTGCTGGCCCTGCTCGCACCCTTCGTGGGGAAGCTGGTCCTGGGATTCCTCGCCGGGAAACGCCGCGCCGCGTTCGACAGCCAGCTCGGCGACACCCTCCAGCTCCTCTCCGGCGGCCTCCGCGCCGGACACAGCATCCTGCGCGCCATCGATGCAGCCGCCGCCGAATCCCAGAAACCGACCTCGGAGGAGATGCGGCGGGTGATCACCGAGACCAGCCTGGGCCGCGACCTGCTCGCAGCACTCAACGACACCGCTGACCGGATGAAGAACGAGGACTTTGTCTGGATTTCCCAGGCCATCCAGATCAACCGCGAAGTAGGCGGCAACCTGGCGGACGTCCTGGACCAGGTCAACGAAACCATCCGCGAGCGCGCCGAGATCAAGGGACACATCAAGGCTTTGGCGGCCGAGGGGAAGTTCTCCGCCTACATCCTTATCGCCATGCCCTTCGGCATCGTGGCCATGCTCCTGTCCGTAAGCCCGAACTACATGAATTCGATGTTCACCCACCCCCTGGGCTGGGTGATGATCGGCGCATCGTTCGTTCTCATGACCATCGGCGCACTCTGGATGCGCAAGATCATCGACCTGAAGTTCTGAGGATGCCATGAACCTGATAGTTCTCCTCTCCGTCCTGCTGGTCTGTGTCCCCGTCGGCGCCTTGGCATGGTCAATCCTGACCGTGGACAAGCAGGGCCGCGTGGCGGTCAACGACCTGCTGTCCCGCGGGGCCCCTCCTCTGGCTGCCGTTCCCGCCGCCAAACCCGGCCTGCTCGAAGGCATCGGCCGGCGGCTTACTCCTCCTGCCTATGTCGCGTTCCTTGACCGGTTGTTGGCCCTGGCCGGCAGGCCCGTGTCCATGCCCCTGGGCAAAGTGCTGGGGTCCAAACTCGGCATAGGCGTGGCGGGCGTTACCGCCGGCGTCTACCTGAGTTCGGTGGGCAGCACGCCCATTATGAAACTGGCAGGGCTGTTCCTGCTGTTCCTGGGCTACTTCATCCCGGACCTCCTGCTCTACAGCAAAGGGCTGGAGCGACAGAAGGTCATCCAGCTGGAACTCGCCAACACCCTGGACCAGATGCTGATCTCCGTTGAGGCCGGCCTGGGTTTCGAGGGCGCGATGGCGCGCGCCGGGGACAACGGCAAAGGACCGCTGGCGGAGGAACTCGTGCGGACCCTGCAAGACATGCAGGTGGGCCGCAGCCGCCGGGAGTCCTACCTCGCCCTGGCTGAGAGGACCAACATTCCGGAGCTGCGCAGCTTTGTCCAGGCAGTGGTGCAGGCGGACACCTACGGCATCGCGATCAGCCGGGTCCTCCGGGTCCAGGCAAAAGTAATGCGGGTGAAGCGCAGGCAGCGCGCTGAAGAAAAGGCCATGAAACTGCCGGTGATGATCCTGTTTCCGCTGTTGTTCTTCATATTCCCGGTGCTGTTCATCGCAATTCTCGGACCCGCCGTCATCAACACCATCGTCACCTTCAGCAGCCAATAGGACCCCATAGCCGGACCCTAAAAGATCCCTCAAGGTTTACACAGGATCACCCGAAATAGGACAACCATCGAATTCCAGGAAGTAGCCTTGAAGAATGCAAAGTCCAGATCCCGGCTCCAGCGACAGGGGCCCAGCTGCGGACCCGCCGCGGCCCGGGATCTCAGCAACCACCGGTTCCGCTGTCTCACAGGAAGCCGCCGGGCTCTTGCCGCTCGTTGACGCCGCCGTGCTGGAGGAGCTGGAAGACGAACTGGCCGGCTCCGGCCTCGCGCAGCGGTTCGCCCGTGACTATGCGGCCATGTGGGACCAGCGCTGCGCCCGGCTGGCCGAAGCCGTGAACAGCCGCGACATTGAGTCCGCCCTGGATGCCGCCATCAGCCTCAAGATCAGCTCCGCCATGGTGGGCGGGGTGCGCCTGGCGAAACTGGCAGAACTCCTGGAGACCCTGATCCGGCAGGGCGAATTCGGCCAGGGGCAGGTCCTGATGGAGCGGGTTGCCCAGGACGGCGGCCAGACCGTATCCGAGCTGCAGTCCACATACATCCTGAAGAACGGCTGAACCGCGCGCCCCTCGCTGTCCAGCTGTCCGCAGTCAGCCCTTCCCTGCGTCCTGCCGGCTGGGCGGCAGGCGGTATCCCACGCCCCGAACGGTCTGCAGCCAGCGGGGCGAGACGGGATCCTCTTTCAGCTTGCGCCGAAGATTGCCGATGTGGACCTCGACAGCACGTTCGTCTGCCTCACTGATGTAGGTGTCCTCGTCGTAGAACTCGCCCCGGACTGCCCGCACCAGATCCGCCCGGGTACACACCGCCCCGCCGCCCCTCAGGAGCACGTGCAGCAGATCAAACTCGCTGCGCGTGAGGGTCAACGGTTCCCCATTGACCTCCACGGTGCGCGTGCGGTGGTTCAGCTCCAGGCCGTTATGCTGCAGGACCGCGGTGTCCTCGGGACGGGCTGCCGCTGCGGGCGCCGCTCCCCACCCCGCCAACGCCGGCTTTGGTCCGGTGATCTCGTGCCGCGGCCTGCGCATCATCGCAGCCACCCGGGCCCGCAGCTCGCGGGGCCGGAAGGGCTTGGCAATGTAGTCATCGGCGCCTGCGTTGAGCGCGGACAACAGGTCCGGCTCCTCCGTCCGGCCGGTGAGCATCACAATGTAGGCGTTGCTGAAGTTGCGGATCCGCCGCAGGACTTCGAGACCGTCGATGTCCGGCAGCCCGATGTCCAGCGTCACCACGTTGGCCTGCTTGCTGCGGACCACTTCCACGCCGGCCCGCCCGTCAACGGCTGTATGCACCTCAAAACCCGCCTGGCTCAACACTCCCTCAAGGAGGTTCCGCACATCGGCGTCGTCTTCAATTACTACAGCCACACCAAGATCGTCCATTGATATCCCTGCGCCAGGCGGTCATGGCCCCCCATTGGCCCAGCGCCAATGCCATTCCCACTCCAACCCTTTATACGCTACAAGTAAGTGAGGCTGATGACACCTGTTTCAACATAGCATTTGAAAAGTCAATTATTATGACAGAACATGTGGACTACGAGCCGGGAGAGGATGTGTCAGCGTGCCTTACAGGAATTTGGATGCACCTGTGCCTGGCGTCAGGTTAACTGCCCTGTCCGGGCGGGGCAGGGTCCGTGGCTGACCGCCTCTTTCCGCGCAGGTCCGCGCGGTTCTTCCAGGCGCTCGGCCCGCGCTCCCAGGTGGCACTGTGCCAGTTGCCGCTGACCCTGATCGTGGCGGCCCTCGCTGTAGCAACGCCCTTCGCCTGGCCCACGCTCCTGCACAGTCCCTTGTACCTGGCGGGGATCATCCTCTCTGGCGCGCTCTTCCTGGGCTGCCTCCTTGTTCCCTGGGAGCGCCTGGCACACCGCCCCTACCTCCTGATTCCCATCCTGGACTTTGTGGCCATCGGGCTGCTCCGGAACGGCGCCGCTCCCCTGCTCCCCGGACTGGCGGTCCTGGCAGTCTTCCCGGTGATCTGGCTTTCCGCCTCGGGGATGCTCACGCGCAGCAGCCTGGTCCTGAGCTTCTTCGGACCTATGTTCATCATGGTCCCCACGCTCGCCGGACGGTTCCCCAACCTGACCGCCTCGGATATCACCAGTACATTCCTCTTTCCCCTGATGACATTCGCGGTGTCCCTCGCCATCAGGTTCGCCAGCATCCACGTGAGGCTGCAACAGCGTGAGCTGGCGGAGAAGGACACGGAACTCCGGGCGCTGCTGCGCGAAAGCAGGGAACGGGAAAAGCTGCTGGAGACGGTCCTGGACGCAACGGACGTGGGAATCGCCGCCGTCGACCCCTCCGGCCACTTCCTGGTGTCCAACAGCCGGCAGCGAAGCTTCCGCCAAGCCACCCACGCGGACGACGTTGTGCCCGGGCAGGGCCACCAGCTGATCTTCGGCCAGGACAGGCGGACCCTGCTGCCCCCGGAGAAGCGCCCCATCAGCCGCGCCATCGCCGGCGAATCCTTCGCCGACTACCTGGTGTGGGCCGGGGAGGGAGCGGACCAGCGGGCGGTGTCCACCGCCGCCCGGCCCTTGGTGAGCGAGGCCGGCCAGCTGACCGGTGCCGTGGTTGTCTACAGCGATGTGACTGGCTGGGTGGAGGCGCTGGCGGCCAACCAGGAGCTGGTGTCCAACGTGACCCACGAGTTCAAGACGCCGCTGAACTCCATCATCGGCAACGTGGACCTGGTGCTCGACGACGTTGCCGCCTTGCCGCCGCAGGTGGCCCAGCGCCTGGTGGTGGTGCAGAGGAACGCCGAACGGCTGCTGGCCCTGGTTGCTGATCTGTCGGCATCGGCGTCGGCGGCGCTCAATGTCCATCCCAAGCGGACGGACCTGGCGAGTCTGGTGGAAACCACTATCGGCTCAGCCCAGGCCCAGGCCGAGCTTGCCAACATCCGCCTTTCAGCGGACGTTCCCTCGCCCCTGTGGGCGTACGCGGACCCGCTCCGGATCGGTCAGGCGCTGGACAACCTCGTGTCGAATGCCATCAAGTACTCCCCCGGCGGAGGCACCGTCAGCATCAGCGCCCGCAGCAGCCGGGAGTGGGTGCAGCTCAGCGTCACCGACACCGGGATGGGCATCAGCAGTGAGGACAGGGACAGGGTTTTCAAGCGCTTCTTCCGCACTGAGTCCGCCAGGGAGGCGGCCATCGCCGGCGCCGGGCTCGGCTTGTCGATCACCAAGATGATCGTGGAGCGCCACGGCGGGCAGATCTCCTGCGTCAGCGGCGAGGGCAAGGGCAGCACGTTCACCCTGACCCTGCCGGCCGAAGGCCCGCCGCCGGCGTTCTAGTACTCCCGCAGCGCCCTGGTGAGTTCCGCGCGTGCCAGCAGCTCGTCGTCGGACGGGTAAGCCACTTCCTCCAGCACCAGCGGGTGCGGCGCCGCCAGCACGGACTTGGCGTCACGCTTCCGGGCGAGCAGCCGCTCGTACAGCCACCCCGGCTCCTCAACGCCCTCCCCCACGTACAGGGCGGAACCGATCAGGGCCCGCACCATGTTGTGGCAGAAGGCGTCGGCCTGGACAGTGGCCACAATGACGCCGTCCTCCGCGCGCGCGAACTCGAAACGCTGCAGTTCACGGATGGTGGTGGCACCTTCGCGCGGCTTGCAGAAGGACAGGAAGTTCTGCAGCCCCAGCAGCTTCGAGGCGCCCTCGTTCAGCAGGGACACGTCCAGCGGGTTTTTGTGCCACAGGGTGGAGTACCGGCCCAGCGGATCCCAGAGCGCGGGTCCGTCTGCGATGCGGTAGCTGTAGCGCCGCCAGAGGGCCGAGAACCGGGCATCAAACCCTTCCGGCGCCAGTGAGATCCGGTGGACCTCCACAGCCCCGGTCAGGTCACCGAGCACGCGGCTCAGGGCACCGCGGATCCTTCGCAGCATGGCGACGGCGGGATCGAGTTCGTGCCCGCGGGGCAGTCCCAGCCACTCGGCCTCGTTGAGGTCCAGGTGCACCACCTGGCCGCGTGCGTGCACGCCGGCGTCTGTGCGGCCGGCCACGGTCACGCGGACCGGGCGCCGGACCAGCAGCTGCAGGGCCTCTTCGAGGGCGCCCTGGACGGTCCGCAGGCCCGGCTGCAGGGCCCACCCGCTGAAGGGGCCGCCGTCGTACGACAAATCCAGCCGGACACGCAAAAACCCGCCGCCCCCCAAAACGGGGGCCGCGGGTTTTTGGTCGTTCATAGACTTAAGTCTATGCGAAGAAAATCAGCGAATTACTTCGCGTCCTTCTCTTCAGCGGCCGGAGCCTCGGGAGCTTCCTCAGCGGCCGGAGCCTCTTCGGCTGCAGCCTCTTCAGCGGCAGGAGCCTCGGCGGTTTCCTCGGCGGGAGCCTCAGCAGCTTCGGTCTCGGCGACCTCAGCCTCGGGAGCCTCCTCGGCAGCGGGAGCAGCCTTGGCGGCAGCCTGTGTAGCCTCGGCCACTACGGCCTGCTTGGCGGAAACGGGCTCAAGAACGAGCTCGATGACAGCCATGGGAGCGTTGTCGCCCTTACGGTTGCCGATCTTGGTGATGCGGGTGTAGCCGCCGTCGCGGTTCTCCACTGCCTGGGCAATGTCGGTGAACAGCTCGTGGACGACGCCCTTGTTGCTGATCAGGCCGAGCACGCGGCGGCGGGAAGCGAGGTCGCCGCGCTTGGCGAAGGTGACCAGGCGTTCTGCGTACGGCTTCAGGCGCTTGGCCTTGGTCACCGTGGTGGTGATCCGCTTGTGCTCGAACAGGGATGCTGCCAGGTTCGCGAGCATGAGGCGCTCGTGAGCCGGGCCGCCTCCGAGGCGCGGACCCTTAGTGGGGGTAGGCATAATTGTTTCTCCTCATGTGGAAGCCGTGAGCCGCACACCATGGTGCGGCCCGCCGGCCAAGGTCTGGTTTAGAGTTCGTCGTCGCCGAAGGCGGCGTCGTCCTCTTCGATTGCTGCGGCGCGTGCTGCGAGGTCAAAACCGGGAGGCGAGTCCTTGAGGGACAGGCCCAGTTCAACCAGCTTTGCCTTGACCTCGTCAATGGACTTGGCACCGAAGTTGCGGATGTCCATCAGGTCAGCCTCGGAGCGGGCAACGAGTTCACCCACGGTGTGGATGCCCTCACGCTTGAGGCAGTTGTAGGAACGGACGGTGAGGTCCAGATCCTCGATCGGCAGTGCCATGTCGGCTGCCAGGGCAGCGTCGGTGGGCGACGGGCCGATCTCGATACCTTCAGCTGCGGTGTTCAGCTCACGTGCCAGACCGAAGAGCTCCACCAGGGTGGTGCCTGCGGAAGCAACAGCATCGCGCGGGGCGATAGCCTGCTTGGTCTCGACGTCGACAATCAGCTTGTCGAAGTCGGTGCGCTGCTCAACACGGGTTGCTTCCACGCGGAAAGTAACCTTCAGCACCGGCGAGTAGATGGAGTCGACCGGGATACGGCCGATCTCCGCGTCGCCGGACTTGTTCTGAGCTGCCGAAACGTAGCCGCGGCCGCGCTCGATGGTCAGTTCGAGTTCGAACTTGCCCTTCGAGTTCAGCGTGGCGATGTGCAGATCCGGGTTGTGGAATTCGACGCCGGCCGGCGGAGCGATGTCCGCGGCGGTGACGACTCCGGGGCCCTGCTTGCGCAGGTAAGCAACAACCGGCTCATCGTGCTCGGAGGAAACCGAGAGGCTCTTGATGTTCAGGATGATCTCAGTGACATCTTCCTTGACACCCGGAACCGTGGTGAACTCGTGCAGCACGCCATCGATCCGGATGCTGGTTACAGCAGCACCGGGGATGGAGGAGAGCAGGGTACGGCGGAGGGAGTTTCCGAGGGTG
This sequence comes from Arthrobacter sp. Soil_C_49, assembly GCF_057656635.1. Lineage (NCBI taxonomy): Bacteria > Bacillati > Actinomycetota > Actinomycetes > Micrococcales > Micrococcaceae > Arthrobacter > Arthrobacter sp. Soil_C_49. Next base: position 284,268 of record NZ_JBDGJZ010000002.1, on the reverse strand, counting down.
TAGCCGAAGCCCGGTTCCAGCGGTTCAATGATGAAACGCGAACGGTTTTCGGAGACTACCTCTTCGGAGAGGGTGGGGCGCTGTGCAATGAGCACTTAGGTTTCCTTTCGGCGAGCATCCGCTATATGACGCAACACAGGTGGTGGAAATTCGGTCTGAAGACTTAACGCGCTGGGCTTGCCCGGACCATCAACGGTCCGGGCAAGCTCCTAGGCGGGTAAGCCTTAGACGCGGCGGCGCTTCGGCGGACGGCAGCCGTTGTGGGCGGCGGGGGTCACGTCCTGGATGGAGCCAACCTCAAGGCCGGCAGCCTGCAGCGAACGGATCGCGGTTTCGCGTCCCGAGCCCGGGCCCTTCACGAAAACGTCAACCTTGCGCATGCCGTGCTCCTGGGCGCGCTTTGCAGCAGCTTCAGCAGCCATCTGGGCAGCGAACGGGGTGGACTTACGCGAGCCCTTGAAGCCAACCTCACCTGAGGAAGCCCAAGAGATAACAGCGCCGCTCGGATCCGTGATGGAAACGATGGTGTTGTTGAACGTGCTCTTGATGTGCGCCTGGCCAAGCGCGATATTCTTTTTGTCCTTCTTACGCGGCTTGCGAACCGCGCCACGAGTCTTCGGGGGCATTATTTCTCCTACAGAAAGTTTATTGGGGGAAGGCCGTTAACCTGGGCCCACACTTGCAGGGTTCCTTGAAATCGCGCCGGCGATTTCAGGGAGCAAGTGGGGAGGTTTAGCGTGCCTTCTTCTTGCCGGCGACGGTGCGCTTCGGGCCCTTGCGGGTACGGGCGTTGGTCTTCGTACGCTGTCCGCGTACGGGCAGGCCCTTGCGGTGGCGCAGGCCTTCGTAGCTGCCGATTTCAACCTTGCGGCGGATATCTGCTGCTACTTCGCGGCGAAGGTCACCCTCAACCTTGTAGTTGCCTTCAATGTAGTCACGCAGCTCAACCAGCTGGGCATCAGTCAGGTCCTTGACGCGAACGTCAGCGCTGATGCCAGTGGCAGCCAGGGTTTCGTGTGCACGGGTCTTGCCCACGCCGTAGATGTAAGTAAGCGCAATTTCCAGCCGCTTTTCGCGGGGAATGTCTACGCCAGCGAGACGAGCCATAGTGGCAGTACTCCTTGATAAACCGGAGGTCGTAGGCAGTACACCCGCATGTTCCATGCGGCCCCAGCCTCCGACCGGGGGTTAGCTGTCCGGGCTCCATACGTCCCAGATCAGCTTGTGCTGCCTTTATTTACTTGCGTGGGTTAGCAACCCAGGAATTCCCGAGGAAGGGAATTAGCCCTGGCGCTGCTTGTGGCGCGGGTTCTCGCAGATCACCATGACCCGGCCATTACGGCGGATCACTTTGCACTTTTCGCAGATCTGCTTGACGCTCGGCTTGACCTTCATGGCATTCCTTTGCGTGTAACAGTTGGTCAACTGGAGCGGCGTTCAGTTCACACTGAGGCCGCCCAGCAATTTACTTGTAGCGGTAGACGATACGACCACGGGTGAGGTCGTACGGGCTCAGCTCCACCACTACGCGGTCCTCAGGGAGAATCCTGATGTAGTGCTGACGCATCTTTCCAGAGATGTGTGCCAGTACGATGTGCTTGTTGGTGAGCTCAACGCGAAACATCGCGTTAGGCAGCGCCTCGGTCACAACGCCTTCGATCTCAATGACCCCGTCCTTCTTGGCCATACCCTCCGCTAACTGTTGTTGCCGCAGTCCCGCCGGATTGCACCGGGCATGACCACGAACGTTTTTGTTGGATCGATTGTCAGTTCCAGGCCCCAAAAGGGCGTGGCAGTCCAGACAACCAACAAACAACACTACTCTGTCTGGCCGCAAAAGTTAAATCGGCAATAGTAACCTACTCGGCACCGTACACACCATAATCACCGGCTGAAGTGCTCACGGCCGCGGCGCTGGCCACCCCATCCAGGATGGCCAGGCGTACGACGGCGGCTGCCGCACTCTGCAATGTAATGAGGCTGACCTGCCGGGCAGCTTCGTTACTGCGGTCAAGTGCCACAGCCTGGGTGGACAGGCAGAAGACCGTGTCCCCATCCGCCAACGTGTGGGAAGGATTCAGTGCCCGCGCAATCCCGGCATGCGAGGCAGAAGCAGTCCGCTTGCACTCGGCAGCATCAAGAACGGCATTGGTAGCGACGACGACAAGGGTCGTATTAAAAGGCGGCGCTTGGGCCGCCGCCGGCTTTGCGGCCGCGTCACCGCCGACGTGGGTCGTCCCAAAGGGCAATCCCAGCGCGTTGACTACCACCAGGGCACCGACAACGACACCGTTCTCAAGGGTGACCGAGGCGGTACCCACGCCGCCTTTATACCTCCGGGCGATGACTGCTCCGGTGCCGGCGCCTACGTTGCCGCGTCCGACGCCGTGCCCGTCCTTCTCAGCGGCAGCGGCGGCGGTTGCAGCGTAGCCCATGTCCGGCGTCGGACGCGCTGAAAAGTCACCGCCGCGGCCGAGGTCGAAGATGGCGGCTGCCGGGACGATCGGTACCACTCCCCCGGGAACAGCGAAGCCCCGGTTGTTCTCCTCGCACCAGCGCTGGGCGCCGGCAGCCGAGGCGAGGCCGTACGCGCTGCCGCCGGTGAGGACCACGGCGTCCACGACGCTGACCAGGGTAGTGGGATCCAGGGCGTCGGTCTCGTGGGTGGCCGGTCCGCCACCCTGGACATCCACCGATCCCACGGTGCCCGGCGGCGGCAGGACCACCGTCACCCCGCTCAGCCAGCCGTCGCCGTTCTTCTGTACGTGGCCAACCCGGATCCCGGGCACATCGGTGATCGCTCCCATGGCACCCATTGTTCCGTGGAACCTACGGGATGGGCACCGGGGTGACGCCGAGAGGCACCAGGTGCTCCGCGCCGCCGTCGGGCGCTGAGAGGACCCAGATGCCCTTCTCGTGGACGGCCACTGAGTGCTCCCACTGGCAGGAGCGGGCGCCGTCGGTGGTGATGACCGTCCAGTCGTCCTCCAGGACCGCAGTTTCAATGCCGCCGCGGACCAGCATGGGCTCGATCGCCAGGCAGAGGCCCGGGCGGATCTTGGGGCCGCGGTGGCTGGTGCGGTAGTTCAGGACGTCCGGTGCCATGTGCATTTCGGAGCCGATGCCGTGGCCAACGTAGTCCTCGAGGATCCCCAGTGGTTTGCCGGGGACGGACGAGACGTAGTCGTCGATGGCGGCGCCGATATCGCCTACGTGCTTGCCGGTGGCCAGTGTCGCGATCCCCCGCCACAGGGCAGCGTGGGTGACGTCGGAAAGGCGCTTGTCCTCGGGGTCGGGCGTGCCCACAATGACTGTCCGGGCCGAGTCGGAGTGCCAGCCGTTCACGATGGCGCCGCCGTCGATCGAGATGATGTCGCCGTCGTTCAGGACGCGGCTGCCGGGGATGCCGTGGACCACTTCCTCGTTGACGGAGGTGCAGATGGTGGCCGGGAACCCGTGGTAGCCGAGGAAGTTGGACTTCGCGCCTGCCTCGTTCAAAACAGCGGCGAAGACGTCATCCAGGTGCTTGGTAGTGACGCCGGGAACGGCGGCTGCCACTGCGGCATCCAAGGCACGGCTCAGGACCAGTCCTGCCTCGTGCATGGTGCGCATCTGGGCGTTGGTCTTGTATTCGATGCGGGGCTGGCCGAAGGCCATGGTGTTTCCTTTCAAATGGCTGAGGCTCCTCCCGTGTACCGGGAGGAGCCTCGGAAAAGCTTGCCTGGATCAGGCGGCCTGTGCGGCCTTTATGGCCTGCATGACACGGTCCGTTACCTCGTCGATGGGGCCGATGCCGTCCACCTGGGTGAGGATGCCGCGCTCGGCATACTTGGCCACCACGGCTTCGGTCTGCTCGTGGTAGAGGTCAAGGCGGTGGCGGATGACGGCTTCGTTGTCGTCGCTCCGGCCCGTTTCCTTGGCCCGGCCGAGCAGCCGGTGGACCAGCTCCTCGTCGTCGGCAGTGAGCTGCAGGACGACGTCGAGCTTCTCTTCGCCCTTGGCCAGGATCTCATCGAGGTAGTCAACCTGCGCGGTGGTGCGCGGGTAACCGTCGAGCAGGAAGCCGTTTTCGACGTCGGGCTCGCTCAGGCGGTCACGCACCATCTTGTTGGTGACGCTGTCCGGAACGAAGTCCCCGTTGTCCATGTACTTCTTGGCCTCGATGCCAAGCGGGGTCTCGCCCTTTACATTGGCGCGGAAGATATCGCCGGTGGAGATGGCCACAACGCCAAGGCGCTCTGAAATCCGCTCCGCCTGCGTTCCTTTTCCGGAACCGGGAGGTCCAATAATCAGCATTCTCGTCATCGCAAAAGCCCTTCGTAGTGACGTTGTTGTAGCTGCGCATCAATCTGCTTGACGGTCTCCAGGCCAACGCCCACCATGATCAGGATCGAGGTGCCACCGAACGGGAAGTTCTGGTTTGCGTTGATCAGTACCAGTGCCACCAGCGGAATCAGCGCCACGAAGCCCAGGTAAAGGGCACCGGGCAGCGTGATCCGGGAAAGCACATACTGCAGGTAGTCAGCGGTCGGTTTACCGGCGCGGATACCTGGAATGAAGCCGCCGTACTTCTTCATGTTGTCCGAGACCTCTTCAGGGTTGAAGGTGATCGCGACGTAGAAGTAGGTAAAGAACACGATCAGGGCGAAATAGATCGCCATGTAGATCGGGTGGTCACCGCGGGTCAGGTTGTTGTTGATCCATTCGACCCACGGCTGGAACTGCTCGCCCGGCTTTGGCTGATTGAACTGGGAGATCAGTCCAGGCAGGTAAAGCATCGAGGAAGCAAAAATTACGGGGATAACGCCGGCCATGTTGACCTTGATGGGGATGTACGTGCTGGTACCCCCCACGGTGCGGCGGCCGATCATCCGCTTGGCATACTGCACCGGGATACGGCGCTGGGACTGCTCAACGAAGACCACCAGGGCAACCGTCAGCAGGCCCACGCCCAGGACGATGAAGAACGTTCCCGGGCCCTGCGACGTCCAGATGGCACCCAGCGAAGTGGGGAACTGCGCTGCGATCGAGGTGAAGATGAGCAGGGACATGCCGTTACCCACGCCCTTCTCGGTGACGAGCTCGCCCATCCACATGATCAGGCCGGTGCCGGCCGTCAGGGTGATGATGATCAGGATGGTGGTGATCACGCTGTCATCGGGGATGATCGGCAGGTTACAGCCGGGAAGCAGCTGGCCGGACCGCGCCAGGGACACCAGTGTGGTGGCGTTGAGCAGGCCCAGGGCGATTGTGAGGTAGCGGGTGTACTGGGTCAGCTTCGACTGCCCGGCCGCGCCCTCTTCGTAGAGCTCCTGGAACCGGGGAATTACCACCCGGAGCAGCTGGACGATGATGCTGGCCGTAATGTACGGCATAATGCCCAGCGCGAAGATGGACACCTGGAGCAACGCACCGCCGCTGAACAGGTTAACGAGCTGGTACAGGCCGCCTGCGGTCTGACCGTTCTGCAAGCATTGCTGGACATTCTGGTAGTTCACACCGGGCGAGGGAATGAAGGCACCCAAGCGGAAGATGGTGATGATTCCCAGCGTGAACAACAACTTGCGTCGCAGATCAGGCGTGCGAAAGGCCCGGCCAAATGCGCTAAGCAAGCGTCCTCCTGGTGGTGTGGATAAGAGTGTGTGATGGGGATCTAAGAATCCCAACAACCGAGTCTAACGGTTGGATGCGCCATGCGAACAATCCGGGGAAGCCCGCGTGCGCCCGGTGGCGGGAAAAACACGTCCGACGGATGTGAAAAACTCCCGGTACCGGGGCCTGGGCCCCGGTACCGGGAGTTCAACAACGGGCTTGGCGCCCACCGGCTCTAGAGAGCGGTGGTGCTTCCGCCTGCTGCAGCGATCTTTTCAGCAGCGCTGGCCGAGAATGCGTGGGCGGTGACGTCTACCTTGACGGTGATGTCGCCGGTGCCCAGCACCTTGACGGGCTGGTTCTTGCGAACGGCACCCTTTTCGACCAGGTTCTCGACGGTGACAGAGCCACCTTCCGGGAACAGCTCGTTGAGCTTGTCCAGGTTCACAACCTGGAACTCAACGCGGAACGGGTTCTTGAAGCCGCGCAGCTTGGGCAGGCGCATGTGCAGCGGCAGCTGGCCGCCGGCAAAGCCAGCCTTTACCTGGTAACGGGCTGCAGTACCCTTGGTACCGCGACCAGCGGTCTTACCCTTGGATGCTTCACCACGACCAACACGGGTCTTGGCGGTCTTTGCACCCGGGGCGGGACGCAGGTGGTGAACCTTCAGAGCGTTCTGCTTCTCAGCAGCGGCGTCCTGAGCCTTTGCAGGAGTGTTCTCTGCCATTGTTACTTCGCCTCCTCTACCTGAACCAGGTGCGGAACCGTGTTGAGCATTCCAACGGTCACGGCGTCGGCGGTGCGGACAACGGTGTGTCCGATCCGCTTCAGGCCGAGGGACCGCAGGGTGTCGCGCTGGTTCTGCTTGCCGCCAATGGCGGACTTGATCTGAGTGATCTCCAACTGTGCGTCGGAGGGGACCAGGTTCTTAGCCATGACTACGCACCTGCCTTCGGAGCCAGGAGGGCCTTCACCAGTGCCGCCGGAGCGATCTCGTCGAGGGGCAGGCCGCGGCGTGCTGCCACTGCTGCCGGCTCTTCGAGGCGCTTGAGGGCATCAACGGTCGCGTGAACGATGTTGATGGCGTTGGAGGAACCGAGCGACTTGGAGAGGATGTCGTGGATGCCCACGCACTCCAGTACTGCACGGACCGGGCCACCGGCGATAACACCGGTACCGGCGGAAGCCGGGCGCAGCATAACAACGCCTGCGGCGGCCTCACCCTGAACGCGGTGCGGGATGGTGTTGCCAACGCGGGGAACGCGGAAGAAGGACTTCTTGGCCTCTTCTACGCCCTTCGCGATTGCGGCAGGAACTTCCTTAGCCTTGCCGTAGCCAACGCCGACCATGCCGTTGCCGTCACCGACGACGACCAGGGCGGTGAAGCTGAAGCGACGACCACCCTTGACCACCTTGGAGACGCGGTTGATGGTGACAACGCGCTCTACGAACTGGCTCTTCTCGGCTTCGCGGCCGCCGTCGCGGCCACCACGGCCACCACGTTCGCCGCGGCCCTGGCCACGGTCGCCACGCTCGCCGCGACGAGCGCCGCCACGGCGGTCGTCGGCAGCTGCGGGGGCAGTGGTCTCAGCGGCAGCTACGGCTTCAGTAGCCTTCTGATCTGCAGACACAGTGTCCTTTTCCTTGTTTGCTTCCGTCACAGTGACAGCCCACCTTCACGTGCACCGTCAGCGACGGCGGCGATCCGGCCGTGGTACTTGTTACCACCGCGGTCGAAGACAACAGCTTCGATACCGGCAGCCTTGGCACGCTCTGCGACGAGTTCGCCAACGCGCTTGGCCTTGGCGGTCTTGTCGCCGTCGAATGCACGAAGGTCGGCTTCCAGAGTGGAGGCGCTCGCTACGGTCAGGCCCTTGGTGTCATCGACAACCTGGACGAATACGTGGCGTGCGGAACGGTTGACGACCAGACGAGGACGTACAGCCGTACCGGAGATGCGCTTACGGATACGAAGCTGGCGGCGGCTGCGCGAAGCAGACTTGCTCTTGTTCGTACGCTTCTTGTTAATTGAGATGGCCATGGTTACTTACCAGCCTTTCCGACCTTGCGGCGGATGACTTCGCCGGCGTAACGGATGCCCTTGCCCTTGTAGGGGTCCGGCTTCCGCAGCTTGCGAATGTTGGCAGCAACCTCGCCGACCTGCTGCTTGTTGATACCTGAAACAGAGAGCTTGGTCGGGGTCTCAACTGCAAAGGTGATGCCCTCCGGTGCGGAGACATTGACCGGGTGGCTGAAACCGAGAGCGAACTCAAGGTCAGATCCCTTGGCCTGAACGCGGTAACCGGTACCGACGATTTCAAGCTTCTTCTCGTAGCCCTTGGTAACGCCCTCGATCATGTTGGAGATCAGGGTGCGGGTCAGGCCGTGGAGTGAACGGGAGGCGCGCTCGTCGTTCGGGCGGGCGACAGTCAGGGTGTCTGCATCCAGGGTGACCTCGATCGGGCTGGCCACAGTGTGGTTCAGCTCTCCCTTGGATCCCTTGACGCTGACGACAGAGCCGTCAACCTTGACCTCAACGCCGGCAGGAACGGTGATGGGGAGACGTCCAATACGTGACATTATTCTCTTCCTTTCCCGTTACCAGACGTAAGCGAGGACTTCGCCGCCCACGCCCTTCTTGCCGGCCTGCTTGTCAGTCAGGAGGCCGGAAGAGGTGGACAGGATTGCGACACCCAGGCCACCCAGCACGTGCGGCAGGTTGGTGGACTTTGCGTAAACGCGCAGACCGGGCTTGGAAATACGGCGAACACCAGCGATTGAACGCTCGCGGTTCGGTCCGAACTTGAGCTCGATGGTCAGCTTCTTGCCAACCTCAGCGTCTTCTTCCTTCCAGCCGGCGATGAAGCCTTCTGCCTTGAGGATGTCAGCAACGCGTGCCTTGAGCTTGCTGTACGGCATGGACACGGAATCGTGGTATGCCGAGTTTGCATTGCGCAGACGCGTAAGCATGTCTGCGACAGGATCTGTCATTGTCATTGTGGGCTCTTGCCCTTCCTCATAACGGTTTCCGCGGTATCGCTTCGTTGCCGAAGCCGTACCGCCGGACCTTTTACGTAGTTAGATTAGTCTTCGGCCTTGAACGGGAAACCAAGCGCCTTGAGCAGCGCGCGGCCTTCGTCATCGGTCTTTGCAGTGGTAACAACCGTGATATCCATACCGCGGGTGCGGTCGATCTTGTCCTGGTCGATTTCGTGGAACATAACCTGCTCGGTCAGACCGAAGGTGTAGTTTCCGTTACCGTCGAACTGCTTGCCGGAGAGACCACGGAAGTCCCTGATGCGGGGCAGTGCGAGGGTGACCAGGCGGTCCAGGAATTCCCACATGCGGTCGCCACGCAGGGTAGCGTGTGCACCGATGGGCATGCCTTCGCGCAGCTTGAACTGTGCGATCGACTTGCGGGCCTTGGTTACCTGCGGCTTCTGGCCGGTGATCTGGGTGAGGTCGCGGACAGCGCCGTCGATCAGCTTGGAGTCCTTGGCGGCATCTCCAACACCCATGTTCACAACGACCTTCACCAGGCGGGGAACCTGGTTGACGTTTTCGTACTTGAATTCCTCAATGAGCGTGCTCTTGATGGATTCGGCGTACTTGGTCTTCAGACGAGGAACGATCTTCGTTGCCGGAGTCTCGAGAGTCTCAGTCATTAGATGTCCTTCCCTGAGCTCTTGGCCACGCGGATGCGCACTTCGCGCTGCTTGCCGTTGCGCTCAACGGTTTCAGTGCGGAAGCCGACGCGGGTGGGCTTCTTGGTGGAGGGGTCTACCAGAGCCACGTTGGAGATGTGGATCGGAGCTTCAACAACCTCGATGCCACCGGTCTTGGTGCCGCGCTGCGACTGACCGACCTTGGTGTGCTTGGTGACGCGGTTGATACCTTCAACCAGCACGCGGTTGGTGTCGGTGAACACGCGCAGGACCTTGCCCTGCTTGCCGCGGTCGCCGCCGCGCTCAGCCTTGGCGCCAGTGATGACCTGAACGAGGTCACCCTTCTTGATCTTTGCAGCCATGGACTAGAGCACCTCCGGAGCCAGAGAAACGATCTTCATGAACTTCTTGTCACGGAGTTCACGACCAACCGGTCCGAAGATACGGGTACCGCGGGGGTCACCGTCGCCCTTCAGGATCACAGCTGCGTTCTCGTCAAACTTGATGTAGGAACCATCCGCACGGCGGCGTTCCTTCTTGGTACGGACGATGACTGCCTTGACAACATCGCCCTTCTTTACGTTGCCGCCCGGGATTGCGTCCTTGACGGTGGCGACAATGACGTCACCGATGCCTGCGTAGCGACGGCCGGATCCACCGAGAACGCGAATGGTAAGGATTTCCTTAGCACCCGTGTTGTCGGCGACCTTGAGTCGCGACTCCTGCTGAATCACTATTTACTCCTTGCGTCGCGCCGGTTCTCAGACCGAAAATCTTCCTACGGAATGAGCCTTGCGGAACGGTTGATCGGGGTGTCTCTTGACCTGCCTGGATTTTGCCAGACCAGGCCTAAACGCCCGTGCCAGAAGCAGTTGCCTCCATCCGGTCCAGGACAGGTCCTGGGCGCAAGGGGGCACTATGCCGTGGCACGCTTGTTTACGAGTTTGATGACGGCGCGCGGAAGGCGCCATACAAACTCAATATCCTAGCACGTTTTCTGCCCATCCCCATATCACCGCTTGGGGCTCCCCCGCAAGACGGACGACGGCGTCACTGCACTGAAGTCTCCTGGCCCACCTTCGGTGCCACTCCCCCGGAAAGACGCGCCCCCGCCGTCGTCCGCCAGTACCGAACGCGCCCCATCACTTCCCGCACCATGGCACGCTCTCTCACTTAATGTGCCCTTTCTGCAGACGCTCTCTCACTTTCCTAAAAGAAGTGAGAGAGCGTCGGCCGGAAACACGCATTAAGTGAGAGAGCGTCTGAAGGGGGACGACGGCGGGACTGCTTAAACGAGGAAGCCCCCGCTCCGAGGAGCAGGGGCTTCCGGCTAAGCAGCAGCTGCTACTTGGCCTTCTCGAGGATTTCCACGAGCCGCCAGTTTTTGGTGGCGGACAGCGGACGGGTCTCGGCGATGACAACGAGGTCGCCGATGCCGGCGGTGTTCTCTTCGTCGTGTGCCTTGACCTTGGAGGTACGGCGGATGACCTTGCCGTACAGCGCGTGCTTCACGCGGTCTTCAACCTGGACAACGATGGTCTTTTCCATCTTGTCCGAGACCACGTAGCCACGACGCGTCTTGCGGTAACCGCGCTGCTCAGCCGTGGCTGCGGTAGCAGTTTCCGTCACGTTCTGGTCCTTTTCACTCACTTGGCATCCTCCTCGGTCTCAACCGTTTCAGCCTTCTCGGCCTTCTTGGTTGCAGCCTTCTTGGACTTCTTCTCTTCTTTGGCTTCCACAACAGGTGCGGCAACCTCAGCACGAATGCCCAGCTCGCGCTCACGGAGAACGGTGTAGATGCGGGCGATGTCCTTCTTTACCGCGCGCAGCCGACCGTGGTTCTCCAGCTGTCCGGTGGCGGACTGGAAACGCAGGTTGAACAGCTCTTCCTTGGCCTTGCGGAGTTCTTCAACGAGACGCTCGTTGTCGAAACCGTCCAGCTGTGCGGGAGCCAGATCCTTGGATCCTACTGCCATTTCTATTCACCACCTTCGCGACGCAGAATGCGTGCCTTCAACGGGAGCTTGTGGATTGCCAGGCGCAGTGCCTCGCGTGCTACCGATTCTTCGACGCCGGAGATCTCGAAGAGAACCCGGCCCGGCTTGACGTTTGCGACCCACCATTCCGGTGAACCCTTACCGGAACCCATGCGGGTTTCGGCAGGCTTCTTGGTGAGGGGACGGTCCGGGTAAATGTTGATCCAGACCTTACCGCCACGCTTGATGTGGCGGGTCATCGCGATACGGGCGGATTCGATCTGACGGTTGGTGACGTATGCCGGGCTCAGGGCCTGGATGCCGTACTCACCGAAAGTGACCTTAGTGCCGCCCGTGGCAGCGCCGGAACGACCCGGGTGGTGCTGCTTACGGTGCTTGACTCGACGTGGGATAAGCATTTAAGCCTGTCCTCCTTCTGCTGCGGGAGCAGCAGCTTCAGCTGCCGGAGCCTCTGCAGCAGGAGCTGCTTCAGCGGCCGGACGGTCGTTGCGACGGCGGCGGTCACCACGGTCAGCGCCACCCGGACGGCCCGGACGGTCGCCGGAGCGTCCGCGGGACGGGGCGGAAGCGGCCTGCTGGGCCAGTTCCTTGGCGGTGACGTCACCCTTGTAGATCCAGACCTTCACACCGATGCGGCCGAAGGTGGTCTTGGCTTCGTAGAAGCCGTAGTCGATGTTCGCGCGGAGGGTGTGCAGGGGCACACGGCCTTCGCGGTAGAACTCCGAGCGGGACATTTCAGCGCCACCCAGTCGACCCGAGCAGGCGATACGGATGCCCTTGGCACCGGCACGCTGCGCGGACTGCATGGCCTTCTTCATGGCGCGGCGGAATGCCACACGTGAAGTCAGCTGCTCAGCAACGCCCTGGGCAACAAGCTGTGCTTCCATCTCGGGGTTCTTGACCTCGAGGATGTTCAGCTGGACCTGCTTGCCGGTGAGCTTTTCGAGCTCGCCGCGGATGCGGTCTGCTTCTGCTCCACGGCGGCCGATGACGATGCCCGGGCGGGCCGTGTGGATGTCCACGCGGACACGGTCACGGGTGCGCTCGATCTCGACCTTGGCGATGCCGGCGCGCTCCATGCCCGTGGACATGAGCTGGCGGATGCGGATGTCTTCGCGAACGAAGTCCTTGTACCGCTGGCCTGCCTTGGTGCTGTCAGCGAACCAGTGCGATACGTGATCGGTGGTGATGCCGAGTCGGAACCCGTGCGGGTTTACTTTCTGTCCCACTTAGCGAGCCTCCTCTTTCTCCGGGGTAGCGACTACCACGGTGATGTGGCTGGTGCGCTTCTTGATCTGAAATGCACGACCCTGGGCACGCGGCTGGAACCGCTTCATGGTCGGGCCTTCATCAACAAACGCTTCGCTGATGATGAGGTCGCCTTCGTCAAACGCCACGCCGTCGCGGTCCGCGAGGACCCGGGCGTTGGAGATTGCCGACTGAACTACCTTGAATACCGGCTCCGAAGCTGCCTGGGGGGCAAACTTCAGAATTGCCAGAGCCTCATTCGCTTGCAAACCACGAACAAGGTTGACGACGCGCCGGGCCTTCATAGGCGTTACGCGGATGTGGCGCGCAATTGCCTTGGCTTCCATTGCTTTCCTTCTCTCGTCTTTGACGTAAGTGCAGGCGCCTAGCGGCGCTTGCCCTTACGGTCGTCCTTGACATGGCCGCGGAATGTCCGCGTGGGAGCGAATTCGCCGAGCTTGTGCCCGACCATCGACTCAGTGACAAACACCGGGATGTGCTTGCGTCCGTCGTGTACGGCGATCGTGTGCCCGAGCATGTCGGGGATGATCATCGAACGGCGGGACCAGGTCTTGATGACGTTCTTGGTGCCCTTTTCGTTTTCCCTGGCTACCTTCACAAAGAGGTGCTGGTCAACGAAAGGACCTTTTTTCAGGCTGCGTGGCATGTGTCCAGGCTCCTATCGCTTGTTCTTGCCAGTACGACGGCGACGAACAATAAGCTTGTCGCTCTCTTTGTTGGGGCGGCGCGTGCGGCCTTCACGCTGACCGTTCGGGTTGACGGGGTTACGTCCACCGGACGTCTTACCCTCACCACCACCGTGCGGGTGGTCAACCGGGTTCATGGCGACACCACGGACGGTCGGGCGGACGCCCTTCCAGCGCATACGGCCGGCCTTGCCCCAGTTGATGTTCGACTGCTCGGCGTTGCCGACCTCGCCGACGGTTGCGCGGCAGCGCACGTCAACGTTGCGGATTTCACCGGAGGGCAGACGCAGCTGGGCGAAGCGGCCTTCCTTGGCGACGAGCTGGATGGATGCGCCTGCGGAGCGGCCCATCTTGGCACCGCCGCCGGGACGCAGTTCCACCGCGTGAACAACGGTACCCACGGGGATGTTGCGCAGGGGCAGGTTGTTGCCAGGCTTGATGTCAGCGTTGGCGCCGGCCTCTACGAAGTCACCCTGGGACAGCTTGTTCGGGGCGATGATGTAACGCTTGGTGCCATCAACGTAGTGCAGGAGGGCGATGCGAGCCGTACGGTTCGGATCGTACTCAATTTCAGCAACGCGGGCGTCAACGCCGTCCTTGTCGTGGCGACGGAAGTCGATCAGACGGTACTGGCGCTTGTGTCCGCCACCCTTGTGACGGGTGGTGATCTTACCGGTGTTGTTACGGCCGCCCTTTTTGGGCAGTGGACGTACCAACGACTTTTCCGGCGTCGACCGCGTAATTTCGATGAAGTCCGCTACGCTCGAGCCACGACGGCCCGGGGTAGTCGGCTTGTATTTACGGATTCCCATAATTTATTTCCTCGTTAAAGTGGTCTCCGCTACGCGAGCGGACCGCCGAAGATGTCGATAGTGCCTTCTTTGAGGGTGACAATCGCACGCTTGGTGTTCTTGCGGGTACCCCATCCGAATTTGGTGCGCTTGCGCTTACCGGCACGGTTGATGGTGTTGATCGATTCGACCTTGACGGAGAAAATCTTCTCCACGGCCAGCTTGATCTCGGTCTTGTTCGAACGGGGGTCCACCAGGAAGGTGTACTTGCCCTCGTCGATCAGGCCGTAGCTCTTTTCCGACACGACGGGTGCAAGCACGACGTCGCGGGGATCCTTGATGGTGGCTGCACTCACTTGGCATCCTCCTCGTTCTTTGCCACTGCCTTGCCGGCAACGAATGCTTCGTAGGCAGCCTTGGTGAAGACAACGTCATCAGACACGAGAACGTCGTAGGTGTTCAGCTGGTCTGCGTACAGAACGTGAACACCGGCGAGGTTGCGCACGGACAGTGCAGCAACATCGTTGGCGCGCTCGATGACGACCAGCAGGTTCTTGCGGTCGGACACGCCGCGCAGCGTTGCCAGTGCGGTCTTGGCCGACGGCTTGTCGCCATCAACCAGTTCGGCGACAACGTGGATGCGGCCGTTGCGTGCCCGGTCAGACAGTGCGCCGCGCAGTGCAGCAGCAATCATCTTCTTGGGGGTGCGCTGGCTGTAGTCACGCGGGGTGGGACCGTGGACAACGCCACCGCCGGTCATGTGCGGAGCACGGATGGAACCCTGACGGGCGCGGCCGGTGCCCTTCTGCTTGAACGGCTTGCGTCCTGCACCGGAAACTTCAGCGCGGGTCTTGGTCTTGTGGGTACCCTGGCGAGCAGCAGCAAGCTGAGCAACGACAACCTGGTGCAGCAGCGGCACGTTGGTCTGAACGTCGAAGATTTCTGCAGGCAGGTCAACCTGGACAGTGTTAGCCATTGAACTAGGCTCCCTTCACGGCGGTGCGTACGAGGACGACCTGGCCGCGGGCGCCGGGAACGGCACCCTTGATAAGGAGCAGCGACTTCTCGACGTCAACCGCGTGGACCGTCAGGTTCAGCGTGGTGTGACGAACGGCGCCCATGCGGCCGGCCATTTTCATGCCCTTGAAGACGCGGCTCGGGGTGGATGCGCCACCGATTGAACCGGGCTTACGGTGGTTCTTGTGGGCACCGTGGGAAGCTCCAACGCCGTGGAAGCCGTGACGCTTCATAACACCGGCGAAGCCCTTACCCTTGGTGGTGCCGATGACGTCGATCTTCTGGCCGGCTTCGAAGACCTCTACGGAGAGCTCCTGGCCCAGCTCGTACTCAGCAGCATCTGCGGTACGGAGTTCGACGACGTGGCGGCGAGGCGTGACGCCTGCCTTTTCAAAGTGACCAGCCAGCGGCTTGGTGACCTTGCGGGGATCGATCTGGCCGTAGCCGATCTGAACGGCTACGTAGCCATCAGCTTCTGCGTTGCGCAGCTGGGTGATGACGTTCGAATCTGCCTGGACCACAGTGACGGGGATGAGCTTGTTGTTCTCGTCCCAGACCTGGGTCATGCCGAGCTTCGTGCCCAGCAGGCCCTTTACGTTACGGGTTGCGGTCATAGTCTCTCAGCACCTCCCTACAGCTTGATTTCGATGTTCACGTCAGCCGGCAGGTCGAGACGCATGAGCGAGTCAACAGCCTTCGGCGTGGGATCGATGATGTCGATAAGACGCTTGTGCGTGCGCATTTCGAAGTGCTCGCGGCTGTCCTTGTACTTGTGCGGAGAGCGGATCACGCAGTACACGTTCTTCTCCGTCGGCAGCGGCACGGGGCCCACTACCGTTGCGCCTGCGCGCGTGACCGTCTCAACGATCTTCCGTGCTGAAGTGTCAATGACCTCGTGGTCGTATGACTTCAGCCGGATGCGGATTTTTTGTCCCGCCATGTCGCCTGACTCTCTTTCAGTAAATGCTGCTCTGTTTACTTACGTGTTGTATGGCTGCCGAAGCATTTGAAGTCGTAACTACCACCCGCCGCACAAACTGAATCCGGATGAATCCGGGTTCCTCACCTTGCCGGCGCAACCGACCCCCGCGGTCGGGCGTGTCGCGCTTGGCACGCATACAAATCCGCAATTCCATGGGGGTGGGTTATGTTTGGTCTTCCACTTGGACCCTGGCACCCGGCATTATCCGGATCGGGACACGAAGAAGCGCTTGAACAACTCATCTAGTATGCCGGAATTTGGCTCCAGAAGCGAATTGGGCCCTTCCGGGCGGCCTCGGGCGGGATCATTGCCAACGGCTACGCCGGAACGGATGATAGGGGCATGACGCTGGAGAGCACTGAATCCGTGACCGAACTGGCCAGCCGCATGCCGCCGTCGTTCACCCTGGGGGTTGCCGCGGCTGCCTTCCAGATCGAAGGAGCCCTTACCGCAGGAGGCCGGGGACCGTCCGGCTGGGACGCGTTCGCGGAGAAGCCGGGGGCCATCATGGACGGACACTCCCCCGCCGTGGCCTGCGACCACTATAACCGCCTGCCGGAGGACATCGCCCTGCTGCAGGAGCTGGGCGTGGACTCCTACCGCTTTTCCCTGTCCTGGCCGAGGATCCAGCCGGAGGGCCGGGGAAGGTTCAACGCGGAAGGGCTGGATTTCTACGACCGGCTCATCGACCAGCTCCTTGAGGCCGGGATCTCCCCCATGGCCACCCTCTATCACTGGGACACTCCCCTGCCCCTGGAACACCGCGGCGGCTGGATGAACCGCGAAACAGCCGAGCGCTTCGGTGACTACGCGGCCGCCGCAGGGGAACGCTACGGGGACCGCGTGGCCCAGTGGGTCACGCTCAATGAACCGGTCTCCGTCACGTTGAACGGCTACGCGCTGGGAGTCCATGCCCCGGGCCACACCCTGATGTTTGACGCCCTTCCGTCCATCCACCACCAGCTCCTTGCCCACGGGCTCGGGGCGCAGGCCCTCCGTGCTGCCGGGGTCAAGGGGGATGTGGGTGTCACCAACCTGCATTCACCGATCCGGCCCGCCTCAGGGAAGCCCGGGGACAGGTTGGTGGCACGGATGTACGACCTGCTGATGAACAGGATCTATGCCGACCCCGTACTGCTGGGCCGTTACCCCAGCCTTCCGCTGTACGCCCGGCCGTGGCTGCGCTCCATCGGCCGGATCTCCGAAACCGACCTGCGGACCATCCACCAGCCGCTGGACTTCTACGGGCTCAATTACTACTTCCCGGTGAAGGTGGCGCTCGGCCGCGGGGTAACCCCTATTCCGGCGAACACGCATAAGGCCGTAGCCCGGCTGCCCTTCCATGAAGTGGGATATCCCGAATACAGCAGCACAGGGTTCGGCTGGCCGGTGGCACCCGAGCACCTGGGCGTCCTGCTAAAGGAACTGCACGACCGGTACGGGGAGGCGCTGCCGCCGGTATACATCACGGAAGGCGGAGCGAGCTTCCCCGAACCTGAACAGGTGTCCGGCCCCCTCCAGGATGAGGAGCGGGTGAACTACATTTCGTCGCACCTGAGGGCCGCGCTGGACGCAACGTCCCCCGGCGGCCCGGCGTCAGGCGTGGACCTGCGGGGATACTACGTGTGGACCCTGATGGACAATTTCGAATGGGCTGCGGGGTACTCGCAGCGGTTCGGCCTGGTCCATGTGGACTTCGAGACGCTTGAGCGGACGCCCAAGCAGTCGTTCTACTGGTACCAGGAACTGAGCAAGGCGCGGCGGGCACTACAAGGATAGCCGCCGCGCCCTTCTACTGGTTCTTGTTCGCCCGGTTGATCCGCTTTGCGCGGTCAATCTCGTGGCGGAAGTGCTTTTTGGCCCAGAACACGCCGGCCACCACCGCAACCGCGATGATCAGGAAGATAAGCCATCCCATGGTGAACTCCTTTCGGTCCAGCAACCTTATCAGGGGCCGCTTAACGCAAAAACAGCCCCGCTGCAGATGCAGCGGGGCTGTTCTTCAGTTCAACAAGAATTACTTGATGATCTTGGTAACACGTCCTGAACCAACGGTGCGGCCGCCTTCGCGGATTGCGAAGCCGAGGCCCTCTTCCATAGCGATGGGCTGGATGAGCGCAACGGTCATCTCAGTGTTGTCGCCAGGCATAACCATTTCCGTGCCCTCGGGCAGGGTGATAACGCCGGTTACGTCCGTGGTACGGAAGTAGAACTGCGGGCGGTAGTTGGAGTAGAACGGGTTGTGACGTCCGCCTTCGTCCTTGGAGAGGATGTAGACGTTAGCTTCGAAGTCGGTGTGCGGGGTGATGGAACCCGGCTTGACGACAACCTGGCCACGCTCTACGTCATCGCGCTTCAGACCGCGGAGCAGGAGGCCACAGTTCTCGCCGGCCCATGCTTCGTCGAGCTGCTTGTGGAACATCTCGATACCGGTAACCGTGGTCTTCTGGACCGGGCGGATGCCGACGATCTCGACCTCGGAGTTGATGGCGAGGGTTCCACGCTCGGCGCGGCCCGTAACAACGGTGCCACGGCCGGTGATGGTGAAGACGTCCTCGATAGGCATCAGGAACGGCTTGTCACGGTCACGTACGGGGTCCGGAACAGACTCGTCCACAGCAGCCATCAGGTCCTCAACGGACTTGACCCACTCGGGGTCGCCTTCCAGGGCCTTCAGGCCGGAAACGCGGACAACCGGTGCTTCGTCGCCATCGAAGCCCTGCGAGCTCAGGAGCTCACGAACTTCCATTTCAACGAGGTCCAGCAGTTCCTCATCGTCAACCATGTCGGACTTGTTCAGGGCGACCAGCAGGTAGGGAACACCAACCTGGCGGGCGAGCAGAACGTGCTCGCGGGTCTGTGCCATCGGGCCGTCAGTGGCGGCAACCACGAGGATTGCACCGTCCATCTGTGCAGCACCGGTGATCATGTTCTTGATGTAGTCAGCGTGACCCGGAGCGTCTACGTGTGCGTAGTGGCGCTTCTCGGTCTGGTACTCAACGTGGGAGATGTTGATGGTAATGCCGCGCTGACGCTCTTCGGGAGCAGAGTCAATCGACGCGAAGTCACGCTTCTCGTTGAGAGTCGGGTACTTGTCGTACAGCACCTTGGAAATGGCGGCCGTCAACGTCGTCTTACCGTGGTCAACGTGACCAATGGTGCCGATGTTAACGTGCGGCTTAGTCCGCTCGAACTTTGCCTTTGCCACAGGTTCCTCCTAGAACGTTTTCAAATGACATACCCTTCAACCGCGCTTGTCGCGGCAGAAACTCAGGTAAGTCTACTTGGGGGGCTTTGGATTGGTGAAATTGCAGATTCAGGAACTAATACTAGTCCCCAAAGCCTGTTCGTGCAGATGGCAGGAAACCGGCTTGACCGGATGAATCCGACCGTCTCCGGCCACCTGCACCGGCTGTGCTTTCCGAAACCGGCAAGCGCACCCGAATTTGTTCGCTGCGAAAGTCGGAAAGACTATTCGCCGCGGGTCTTCTGGATGATCTCGTCGGCAACAGCCTTCGGGACCTCGGCGTAGCTGTTGAACGTCATGGAGTACACAGCACGGCCCTGGGTCTTCGAACGCAGGTCACCGATGTAGCCGAACATGCCGGACAGCGGGACGTGCGCACGGATGACCTTGACGCCCTGTGCATCTTCCATGGACTGCATCTGGCCACGGCGGGAGTTGAGGTCACCGATAACTTCACCCATGTATTCCTCAGGGGTGCGGACCTCGACATCCATCAGCGGTTCGAGCAGAACCGGGTTCGCCTTGCGTGCGGCTTCCTTGAAAGCCATACGGCCGGCGATCTTGAACGCCATTTCCGAAGAGTCGACATCGTGGTAGGCGCCGTCAATCAGCGTTGCCTTGATGCCCACAACCGGGTAACCGGCTAGGACGCCGTCGTTCAGTGCATCCTGGATACCGGCGTCAACCGACGGGATGTACTCGCGCGGAACGCGGCCACCGGTGACCTTGTTCTCGAACTCGTACAGCTCGCCCTCGGCGGTGTCCAGCGGCTCGATCGCGATCTGGATCTTTGCGAACTGACCCGAACCACCGGTCTGCTTCTTGTGCGTGTAGTCGTGGCGTTCGACGGCGCGCTTGATGGTTTCGCGGTAAGCAACCTGGGGCTTGCCCACGTTGGCTTCGACCTTGAATTCGCGGCGCATGCGGTCCACCAGGATGTCCAGGTGGAGCTCGCCCATGCCGGCGATGATGGTCTGGCCGGTGTCTTCGTTGAGGGACACCTGGAAGGTGGGGTCCTCAGCGGAGAGCTTCTGGATGGCCGTGGAGAGCTTCTCCTGGTCACCCTTGGTGTTCGGCTCGATGGCAACCGAGATCACGGGCTCCGGGAAGCTCATGGACTCGAGCACGATCTGGTTGGCGGAGTCGCACAGGGTGTCACCCGTGGTGGTGTCCTTCAGACCGATGGCTGCGTAGATGTGGCCGGCGGTAGCGCCCTCGACGGGCATTTCCTTGTTGGCGTGCATCTGGAACAGCTTGCCAATGCGCTCCTTCTTGCCCTTGGTGGAGTTGACCACCTGGGCGCCTGCTTCCACGTGACCGGAGTACACGCGGATGAAGGTGAGCTGGCCGAAGAACGGGTGCGCAGCAATCTTGAAGGCCAGTGCGGAGAACGGCTCTTCGGAAGAAGGCTTGCGGGTCAGTTCCTTCTCTTCGTCGCGAGGATCGTGGCCGACCATCGGGGGGACGTCGAGCGGGTTCGGCAGGTAGTCCACAACGGCGTCGAGCATGGGCTGCACGCCGCGGTTCTTGAACGCGGAACCGCAGAAGATCGGGTAGAGCTCGGAGTTGATCGTCATCTTGCGGATGCCGGCCTTGAGCTCGTCGATCGAGATCTCTTCGCCCTCAAGGTACTTCTCCATGAGTTCCTCGGAGGACTCGGCGACCGTCTCAACGAGGTTCGCGCGGTACTCTTCGGCCTTTTCCTGGAGGTCAGCCGGGATCTCGCGGATCTCGTACTTGGCGCCCATGGTCACGTCACCCTTGGCATCGCCGGGCCACACCAGTGCGCGCATGTAGAGCAGGTCCACGACGCCGATGAAGTCGTTCTCGGCACCGATCGGCAGCTGCATAACGAGCGGCTTGGCACCGAGGCGGCTGATGATGGTGTCTACGGTGAAGTAGAAGTCGGCACCGAGCTTGTCCATCTTGTTGACGAAGCAGATGCGCGGAACGTTGTACTTGTCAGCCTGGCGCCAAACGGTCTCAGACTGCGGCTCAACGCCTTCCTTGCCATCGAAGACGGCAACAGCGCCGTCGAGGACGCGCAGGGAGCGCTCAACCTCAACGGTGAAGTCCACGTGGCCGGGGGTGTCGATGATGTTGATCTGGTTGTTTTCCCAGAAGCAGGTCACGGCGGCAGACGTGATGGTGATGCCGCGTTCCTTTTCCTGTTCCATCCAGTCGGTGGTCGAAGCGCCGTCGTGCGTTTCGCCGATCTTGTGGTTCACACCCGTGTAGAACAGGATGCGCTCGGTGGTGGTGGTCTTGCCGGCATCAATGTGGGCCATGATGCCGATGTTGCGGACCTTACTAAGGTCGGTAAGCACGTCCTGTGCCACGGGGTCTCCTTTTGGGATGGACTACACGTTCGCCGCCGGCTCGGTTGAGCCGGCGGCGCCCGGGGAGTATTACCAGCGGTAGTGTGCGAAGGCCTTGTTGGACTCGGCCATCTTGTGGGTGTCTTCGCGACGCTTCACAGCGGCACCGAGACCGTTGGAGGCATCCAGGATTTCGTTCTGGAGGCGCTCGGTCATGGTCTTTTCGCGGCGGGCCTTGGAGTAGCCAACCAGCCAGCGCAGAGCGAGTGCGGTGGAGCGGCCCGGCTTGACCTCAACCGGAACCTGGTAGGTGGCGCCGCCGACGCGGCGTGAGCGGACCTCGAGGGAAGGCTTGACGTTGTCCATGGCCTTCTTGAGTGCTGCTACGGGGTCGCCGCCGGACTTGGCGCGTGCGCCTTCGAGGGCACCGTAGACGATGCGCTCTGCCGTGGACTTCTTACCGTCAACGAGCACCTTGTTGATGAGCTGGGTGACCAGCGGGGAGCCGTAAACGGGATCTAGTACGAGCGGCCGCTTGGGGGCCGGACCCTTGCGAGGCATATTACTTCTTCTCCATCTTTGCGCCGTAGCGGCTGCGGGCCTGCTTACGGTTCTTCACACCCTGGGTATCGAGGGCGCCACGGACGATCTTGTAGCGGACACCCGGGAGGTCCTTCACACGACCACCGCGGACGAGCACAATGGAGTGCTCCTGCAGGTTGTGTCCCACACCGGGGATGTAGGCGGTAACTTCGACGCCGCCGTTGAGGCGCACGCGTGCCACCTTACGCAGAGCCGAGTTCGGCTTCTTCGGTGTGGTGGTGTAAACGCGGGTGCAAACACCGCGGCGCATGGGGCTGCCCTTAAGCGCGGGGGCCTTGGTCTTTGAGACCTTAGGCGTGCGGCCCTTGCGGACCAGCTGGTTAATCGTAGGCACTCTCGTGTTCTCCGTTGGTTTGATCTCTACCGGAGCATTCAGGCGTCAGCCGTCACTGCGTCGGTTTTGGCGTTGTCCCTGCAGCCTGGGTATCTCGAATCGTGCCTAGGCGTGCAAAAGAGTGGCATTCGTTGCGCACTTAGCCCGCAACCCGGAAACAAGCTCACACCCAACATCATGAGAACAAAACCAAAATGATGCTGCGGCGGCCTTCATCCACTGCCACACAGAACAATTACCAAAATTCTAGCACGGCTTGCTCCCGGGCCTTAATCGGGTGTATACGAAAGGCCCCGCCTCCCCCTGCCAAACTGCAGCAGGGAGAAACGGGGCCTTCCAGTCGACTATTACCGGAAGTCGTTGCCCAGGTCGTAGTCATCCAGCGGGATGGCGTGGAACTCAGGAGCTCCGTCGCCGCCCAGGGTGTCGTACGAGAAGTCACTGAACGCGCTGGGGCCGGTGAACAGGTTGGCCTTCGCTTCCTCAGTGGGCTCCACGGTGACCTCGGTGTAGCGCGGGAGGCCCGTGCCGGCCGGGATCAGCTTACCGATGATGACGTTCTCCTTGAGGCCGAGCAGCGGATCGCTCTTGCCTTCCATGGCCGCCTGCGTCAGGACGCGGGTGGTCTCCTGGAAGGAAGCTGCGGACAGCCAGGACTCGGTGGCCAGGGACGCCTTGGTGATACCCATGAGCTCGGGACGTCCGGAAGCCGGAGTCTTGCCCTCGGATACAACGCGGCGGTTGGCCTCCTCGAAGCGGCTGCGCTCGGCGAGCTCGCCGGGCAGCAGGTCCGATTCGCCGGACTCGATGACCGTGACGCGGCGCAGCATCTGGCGGACGATAACCTCGACGTGCTTGTCGTGGATACCGATGCCCTGGCTGCGGTACACGCCCTGGACTTCGTCCACCAGGAACTTCTGTGCCGCACGCGGACCCATGATGCGCAGGACCTGCTTGGGATCGACCGGTCCGTTGATCAGCTTCTGGCCGACGGTGACGTGGTCGCCATCCTCGATCAGCAGGCGTGAACGGCGCAGGACCGGGTAGGCGATCTCTTCGGTTCCGTCATCGGGAGTGATGACCAGGCGCATCTGGCGCTCGGACTCTTCGATGGTGATGCGGCCGGCTGCTTCTGCAATCGGGGCAACACCCTTCGGAGTACGGGCTTCGAAGAGCTCCTGGATACGGGGCAGACCCTGGGTGATGTCGTCGCCGCCGCTGGCGGAAACAGCACCACCGGTGTGGAACGTACGCATGGTCAGCTGCGTGCCGGGCTCACCGATGGACTGTGCGGCGATGATGCCCACGGCCTCGCCGATGTCCACAGTCTTGCCCGTGGCCAGCGAACGGCCGTAGCACAGGGCGCAGGTGCCGACGCTGGACTCACAGGTGAGTACAGAACGGACCTTGACCTCGGTGATGCCGGCCTTGAACAGCTCGTCAATCACCACGTCACCGCAGTCGGTGCCGGCAGCTGCGAGGACCTTGCCCTCGGAGTCCACGACGTCGACGGCGAGCGTACGTGCGTAGGCACTGTTCTCGACGTTCTCGTCCAGGACCAGCTCGCCATTGGAATCGGCGACGGCGATGGGCGTGACCAGGCCACGCTCGGTGCCGCAGTCCTCTTCGCGGACGATGACGTCCTGGGAGACGTCCACCAGACGACGGGTCAGGTAACCCGAGTTGGCGGTACGCAGAGCGGTGTCAGCCAGACCCTTACGGGCACCGTGGGTGGCGATGAAGTATTCCAGCACCGACAGGCCCTCGCGGTAGGAGGACTTGATGGGACGCGGGATAATTTCACCCTTCGGGTTGGCCACCAGGCCACGGATACCCGCGATCTGGCGGACCTGCATCCAGTTACCACGTGCACCGGAGGACACCATGCGGTTGATGGTGTTCATCGGCGACAGGCTGTCACGCATCGCCTGGGCGATCTCGTTGGTTGCCTTGTTCCAGATCTCGATCAGTTCCTGGCGACGCTCGTCGTCGTCGATCAGGCCCTTGTCGTACTGGCCCTGGATCTTGGCAGCCCGCTCCTCGTAACCGGCGAGGATCTGCGGCTTGGCGGCCGGAACCTCGATGTCGGAGATGGCGACGGTGACGCCTGAGCGGGTGGCCCAGTAGAAACCGGCATCCTTCAGGTTGTCCAGCGTTGCTGCGGTGACAACCTTCGGGTAGCGCTCAGCGAGGTCGTTGACGATGCGGGACAGTTCGCCCTTGTCGGCAACAGCCTCAACCCAGGGGTAGTCCTCGGGCAGGGTCTCGTTGAAGAGGACCTGGCCCAGGGAGGTCTGGACGAGCGCGGGCTGACCCTGCTCCCAGCCTTCCGGAGCTTCCCAGCCGGCGTACGGGACGAAACCTTCGAGGCGGATCTTGACCTGCGAGTTCAGGTGCAGCTCGCGGGCGTCGAACGCCATGATGGCCTCGGCAACCGAGCCGAAGACGCGGCCTTCGCCAGCCGAACCGACACGCTTGGTGGTCAGGTGGTAGAGGCCGATGATCATATCCTGCGAGGGCAGGGTGACCGGGCGTCCGTCGGAGGGCTTCAGGATGTTGTTCGAGGACAGCATCAGGATGCGGGCCTCGGCCTGGGCCTCCGGGCTCAGCGGCAGGTGCACTGCCATCTGGTCGCCGTCGAAGTCAGCGTTGAAGGCGCCACACACCAGCGGGTGAAGCTGGATGGCCTTGCCTTCAACAAGCTGCGGTTCGAACGCCTGGATACCGAGGCGGTGCAGGGTAGGTGCACGGTTGAGCAGCACCGGGTGTTCGGTGATGATCTCCTCGAGCACGTCCCAGACCTGCGGACGGTAACGCTCCACCATGCGCTTGGCCGACTTGATGTTCTGGGCGTGGTTGAGGTCAACCAGGCGCTTCATCACGAACGGCTTGAAGAGCTCCAGCGCCATCTGCTTGGGCAGGCCGCACTGGTGCAGCTTCAGCTGCGGGCCGACGACGATGACCGAACGGCCGGAGTAGTCGACGCGCTTGCCGAGGAGGTTCTGGCGGAAACGGCCCTGCTTGCCCTTGAGCATGTCGCTCAGGGACTTCAGCGGACGGTTGCCCGGTCCGGTGACCGGACGGCCGCGGCGGCCGTTGTCGAAGAGGCTGTCAACAGCTTCCTGAAGCATGCGCTTCTCGTTGTTGACGATGATCTCCGGAGCACCCAGGTCAAGCAGTCGCTTGAGTCGGTTGTTGCGGTTGATCACACGGCGGTACAGGTCGTTGAGGTCGGAGGTCGCGAAGCGGCCACCGTCCAGCTGGACCATGGGGCGCAGTTCCGGCGGGATCACCGGGACGGCGTCAAGGACCATGCCAAGCGGGCTGTTGTTGGTGGTCAGGAACGCGTTGACCACCTTCAGGCGCTTGAGGGCACGGGTCTTGCGCTGGCCCTTGCCGTTGGCAATGACGTCGCGCAGCAGGTCGGACTCGGCCTGCATGTCGAAGCTTTCAAGACGCTTCTTGATGGCTTCGGCACCCATGGAGCCTTCGAAGTACATGCCGTAGCGGTCGCGCAGCTCGCGGTACAGGCCTTCGTCACCTTCGAGGTCGGCGACCTTCAGGTTCTTGAAGCGGTCCCAGACCTGCTCGAGGCGCTCGATGTCGGCGTCGGCACGCTTGCGCACGTTGGCCATCTGGCGGTCGGCGGAGTCGCGGGCCTTCTTCTTGTCGGCAGCCTTGGCGCCTTCACCCTCGAGGCGGGCAATCTCGCCTTCGAGGTCGCGGGCGATCGCCGCGATGTCGGAGTCACGGTTGTCGATCAGCTGCTTCTTCTCGATGTCGTGCTCAACCTGCAGGTTGGGCAGTTCCTCGTGGCGGGCGGCCTCGTCAACGCTGGTGATCATGTAGGCGGCGAAGTAGATGACCTTTTCGAGGTCCTTCGGTGCCAGGTCAAGGAGGTAGCCCAGACGGGACGGAACACCCTTGAAGTACCAGATGTGCGTGACGGGAGCGGCGAGCTCGATGTGGCCCATGCGCTCACGGCGTACCTTTGCGCGGGTGACCTCAACGCCACAACGCTCACAGATGATGCCCTTGAAGCGCACGCGCTTGTACTTGCCGCAGTAGCATTCCCAGTCCCGGGAGGGGCCAAAGATCTTCTCGCAGAAGAGGCCGTCCTTCTCGGGCTTGAGCGTGCGGTAGTTGATGGTTTCCGGCTTCTTAACCTCGCCGTAAGACCAGCCGCGGATGTCTTCCGCGGTGGCGAGGCCGATCTGCATGAGGCCGAAGGAGGATTCGCTGGACATATGGTCCCTGTTCTCTCTTGTTCTCTAAATTCTGAAGTCTTGGGTGCGGGGAGGAGGGAGGCAAGGTACGACGGCGGGCGGTCACCCGCCGTCGTACCGCACCTGCTAGACCTCTTCTACGGAACTGGGCTCTGCACGGGACAGATCGATACCCAGTTCCTCCGCAGCCGTGAAGACTGCGTCATCAGAGTCACGCATTTCAATTGTGGTTCCGTCCGTGGAGAGGACTTCCACGTTCAGGCACAGCGACTGCATTTCCTTGATCAAGACCTTGAAGGACTCGGGAACACCCGGCTCGGGGATGTTCTCGCCCTTGACGATGGCTTCGTAGACCTTCACGCGGCCATGGATGTCATCGGACTTGATGGTGAGGAGTTCCTGGAGCGTGTAGGCGGCGCCGTAAGCTTCGAGCGCCCACACTTCCATTTCACCGAAGCGCTGGCCACCGAACTGTGCCTTACCACCCAGCGGCTGCTGCGTGATCATGGAGTACGGGCCGGTGGAGCGCGCGTGGATCTTGTCGTCCACCAGGTGGTGGAGCTTCAGGATGTACATGTAGCCGACCGAGATCGGATCCGGGAACGGCTCGCCGGAGCGGCCGTCAAACAGGCGGGTCTTGCCGGAGGAGTTGATCAGGCGTTCGCCGTCACGCGTCGGGTTGGTGGAGTCCAGCAGGCCCGTGATTTCCTCTTCGCGGGCACCGTCGAACACCGGCGTGGCAACAGTGGTCTGGCCACTCTCGCGCGGCAGGTTCGGCAGCTGCTTGACCCACTCGGGCTCGCCTTCGATCTTCCAACCGGTCTTGGCAACCCAGCCGAGGTGCGTCTCGAGCACCTGGCCCACGTTCATACGGCCCGGGACACCCAGCGGATTCAGGACGATATCAACGGGGGTGCCGTCGGCAAGGAAGGGCATGTCCTCAATGGGGAGGATCTTGGAGATAACACCCTTGTTGCCGTGGCGGCCGGCGAGCTTGTCGCCGTCGGTGATCTTGCGCTTGGCAGCGACGTAGACGCGGACCAGCTGGTTCACGCCCGGGGGCAGCTCGTCGTCGTTGTCGCGGTCGAAGACACGCACGCCGATGACCGTGCCGGACTCGCCGTGGGGCACCTTCAGCGAGGTGTCGCGCACTTCGCGGGACTTCTCACCGAAGATGGCGCGCAGCAGGCGCTCTTCCGGGGTCAGTTCGGTTTCACCCTTCGGGGTGACCTTTCCGACCAGGATGTCCCCTGCTTCAACCTCGGCACCGATGTGGATGATGCCGCGCTCGTCCAGGCCTGCCAGGACTTCCTCGGACACGTTGGGGATGTCACGGGTGATTTCCTCGGCACCAAGCTTGGTGTCGCGGGCATCGATCTCGTGCTCCTCGATGTGAATGGAGGAAAGAACGTCCTCGGCAACGATGCGCTGCGAGAGGATGATGGCGTCCTCGAAGTTGTGGCCTTCCCATGACATGAATGCCACGAGCAGGTTCTTGCCAAGGGCGAGCTCGCCCTGGTCCGTTGCCGGGCCGTCGGCAATGATGCCGCCAACTTCCAGGCGCTGGCCTTCGTTCACCAGGACACGGTGGTTATAGCAGTTGCCCTGGTTGGAGCGGGCGAACTTGTTGATGCGGTAGTTGGTCTCCGTGCCGTCGTCGTTAAGCATGATGACGAGCTCGGCGGAAACCTCGGTAACCACACCGGCCTTCTTCGCGATGACAACGTCACCGGCGTCGACAGCCGCGGCGCGCTCCATGCCGGTGCCCACGAAGGGAGCCTCGGAACGGACCAGCGGCACAGCCTGGCGCTGCATGTTGGCACCCATGAGTGCGCGGTTGGCGTCATCGTGCTCGAGGAACGGGATCAGGGCGGTAGCCACGGACACCATCTGGCGCGGGGAAACGTCCATGAACTCGACGTCCCCGGCGGGAACCAGAACCGGCTCGCCTCCACCACCACGGGCACGCACCAGGACGGTGTCCTCGGCGAACTTCTTGTTCTCGTCCAGCGGCGCGTTGGCCTGGGCGATCAGCACCTCGGCCTCGTCGTCGGCCGTCAGGTACTGGACGTCGTCGGAAACGACGCCGTTCTTGACCAGGCGGTACGGGGTCTCGATGAAGCCGAACGGGTTGATGCGTCCGTAGGATGCCAGCGAACCGATCAGACCAATGTTCGGGCCTTCAGGAGTTTCGATGGGGCACATACGTCCGTAGTGGGACGGGTGCACGTCACGGACTTCCATGCCGGCGCGGTCACGGGACAGACCACCGGGGCCAAGCGCCGACAGGCGGCGCTTGTGGGTCAGGCCCGAGAGCGGGTTGTTCTGGTCCATGAACTGCGACAGCTGGGAAGTTCCGAAGAACTCCTTGATGGCTGCCACTACGGGGCGGATGTTGATCAGGGTCTGCGGCGTGATGGCCTCGACGTCCTGGGTGGTCATACGCTCGCGGACAACGCGCTCCATACGGGACAGGCCGGTGCGGACCTGGTTCTCGATGAGCTCGCCGACGGCGCGGATGCGGCGGTTGCCGAAGTGGTCGATGTCGTCGATTTCGACGCGCAGGTCCACTTCCTGGCCATCGCGGGTGCCCTTGATGGTCTTCTCGCCAGCGTGCAGCGCAACGAGGAACTTGATCATCGCAACGATGTCTTCAACGTGCAGGACCGAAGCTTCCTTGTCGCCAAGGGAGCGGTCGATGCCAAGCTTGCGGTTGATCTTGTAGCGGCCAACCTTGGCCAGATCGTAGCGCTTGGAGTTGAAGTACAGGTTGTCCAGCAGCGACTGGGCAGCCTCGACGGTGGGCGGCTCGCCCGGGCGCAGCTTCCGGTAGATGTCCAGCAACGCGTCTTCGCGGGTCTCGGTGGCGTCCTTCTCCAGGGTTGCCCGCATGGAGTCGTACTGGCCGAACTCTTCGAGGATCTGGCCTTCGGTCCAGCCGAGGGCCTTCAGCAGCACGGTGACGGACTGCTTGCGCTTGCGGTCAAGGCGGACGCCCACCTGGTCGCGCTTGTCGATCTCGAGCTCGAACCAGGCGCCGCGGGACGGGATGATCTTCGCGGTGAAGATGTCCTTGTCGCTGGTCTTGTCAGCGGCACGCTCGAAGTAGGCGCCCGGGGAACGGACCAGCTGGGAGACGACGACACGCTCGGTGCCGTTGACCACGAAGGTGCCCTTCTCGGTCATCAGCGGGAAGTCGCCCATGAACACGGTCTGCTGCTTGATTTCGCCCGTGTTGTTGTTCATGAACTCGGCCTTGACGTACAGCGGAGCCGAGTACGTAGCGTCCCGGTCCTTGCACTCGGCCATGGTGTACTTGGGGTCAGCGAACTCCGGATCAGAGAAGCTCAGGGACATGGTGCCCTGGAAGTCCTCGATCGGGGAGATCTCTTCGAAGATGTCCGAGAGGCCGGACGTGGTGGCGACGCTAAGATCGTTTTCTTCAACGGCTTTCGCTACGCGGGCCTGCCAGCGCTCGTTTCCAACCAGCCAGTCGAAGCTGTCGGTCTGGAGGGCAAGCAGATTCGGAACGTCAAGAGGTTCGTGAATCTTTGCGAATGAAAGCCGGCGAGTGGCACCATCAGTGCTGTCGGCGGTGTTAGCGGTTTCGTTATTAGAGGTGCTCGAGGCGACCAAGAGGGATCCTTCCACAGACCTTCAGGCGTTTTCAGATCTCCCCCGCATGCACCCTGCGGAATGACTCCGCAGTGCTACCATCCGGTTCCGCTATATGACCCGGGGCCGGTGCTGACTATGCTGTGACGTTGTTGACGGCACGTTGATTGCCAGCTGCCAGGCGAAAGCCCACCGCTATATGAAGGCTGAAGGTAAACAGGGAAGACGCAAATATCTACGATACGGCAAAATAACCTACATGTCTACCCCACATCCGGCGCGATTGCAAGCACTGGTTTTCGCGGTCGCAGAGTGAGCCCGCGCGGCGTCGGCCTGAACGGACGGGAAATTTCGGGTGGTGCGGCAACCATCCTTCGGAATGCCTGCGGCGGCCCGGGCGTTTGAATAGTTGGGTGAGCAGCGTCACGGTAGCCTAGGTGGCCTACCACCGGAATCAGATCGGGAGAGATAACCATGGGCAACTCCACGGACAACACTGACGTTGTCATTATCGCAGCAGCGCGCACACCGCAGGGCCGGATCAACGGGCAACTGGCGAGCTTCACCGCCGTCGACCTCGGGGCGCATGCCATCAAGGCAGCGCTGAAGGCCAGCGGCGTGGACGCCGGCCAGGTGGAGGCCGTGATCATGGGGCAGGTGCTGCAGGCCGGTGCCGGGCAGAATCCGGCGCGGCAAAGCTCCATCGGGGCCGGCATCGGCTGGAATGTCCCGGCCGTGACCGTGAACAAGGTGTGCCTTTCGGGGCTGACGGCCGTGATCGACGCCGCCCGGATGATCCGCAGCGGCGAGGCGTCCGTGGTGGTGGCCGGCGGCCAGGAATCCATGACCCGGGCACCCCATCTGCTGCCGGGCTCCCGGCAGGGCTGGACCTATGGATCCATCCAGGCGCTCGACGCCGCCGCCCACGACGGACTGACCGACGCCTTCGACGGCCAGTCAATGGGCCTGTCCACCGAAACCCGCAACCTCGCGCTCGGCATCGACAGGACATCCCAGGACAACGTAGCCGCACAGTCCCATCAGCGGGCCGCGCTGGCCGCCAAGAACGGAACATTCGACGACGAAATTGCACCGATCAGCGTCAAGCAGCGTAAGGGTGATCCCCTGGTGGTTTCCACCGACGAGGGCGTCCGGCCCAACGCTTCCGTGGAATCACTGGCCGGGCTGCGGGCGGCCTTCGTCACCGACGGCACCATCACCGCCGGCAACTCCTCTCCCCTGTCCGACGGGGCAGCGGCCTTGGTCCTCTCCTCCCGGGCTTACGCCGAAGAACACGGACTGGAATACCTGGCAGTAGTGGGCAAGCCCGGGCAGGTTGCGGGGCCGGACAACTCGCTGCACTCCCAGCCGTCCAACGCCATCCAGAATGCCCTGGGCCGTGCGGGCTGGTCCACCGCTGACCTTGACTTCATCGAGATCAACGAAGCATTCGGTTCCGTGGCGGTGCAATCGCTGAAGGACCTGGACTACCCACTGGAGCAGTGCAACATCCATGGCGGGGCCATCGCCCTGGGCCATCCCATCGGGGCATCCGGTGCGCGCCTGGCAGGGCACGCGGCGCACGAGCTCAAGCGGCGCGGGAAGGGCAAGGCCGCGGTATCCCTGTGCGGGGGCGGCGGGCAGGGCGAAGCGCTCCTGCTGTACCGCGACTGATGGCGGACGCAGCAGCCGGCGCCGGCAGGGAGAGATTCCTTGCCGACGCCGCGGCCCGCGGACTGCAAGTCGAAGTAGTGGAAAGGCCCGCCGCCAAAAGCCTGGAGGAAGCCGCCGGCATCCTGGGGATCACGCCGTCGGACATCGTGAAATCCCTGGTGGTCAAGCACAAGGACGGCTCCTTCCTGTTCGCCCTCGTTCCGGGCGACCGCCAGATTTCCTGGCCGAAGCTCCGCAACCTGGTGGGCGTCAACAAGCTCTCCCTACCTCCCGCTGACGTGGCGTTGGACGCCACCGGCTACGAACGGGGCACCATCACTCCGCTCGGCAGCACCAACAGCTGGCCTGTCTACGCGGACGCAACGATCACCGGTCGGAGGATCTCGATGGGCGCCGGGGCCCACGGCTACAGCGCGTTCGTGGACGCCGATGCACTCACCGGTGCGTTGGGTGCCGTCGTGGCGGACATCAGCGACCCAGCCTGACCCTGTCGAAAGAGGACAGCAAAAAGCCCCGCCCACAAACGTGGACGGGGCTTTTTGCGGAAAAGCGCTGTTACTTGAGGGTAACGGTGGCGCCTGCAGCCTCGAGCTGCTCCTTGGCCTTCTCGGCAGCTTCCTTGGTAGCACCTTCGAGGACAGCCTTGGGAGCGCTGTCAACCAGGTCCTTTGCTTCCTTGAGGCCCAGGGAAGTGATGGCGCGAACTTCCTTGATCACTGCGATCTTCTTGTCGCCGGCTGCTTCGAGGACGACGTCGAAGTCAGTCTTCTCTTCAACCTCTTCAGCAGCTGCGCCACCGGCGGGGCCGGCAACTGCAACAGCAGCAGCGGTAACTTCGAAGGTCTCTTCGAAGAGCTTGACGAACTCGGAGAGCTCGATGATGGTCAGTTCCTTGAAAGCTTCAATGAGCTCTTCGTTGCTGAGCTTCGCCATGGTAGGCGTCCTTCCTGTTGTGGTGTCCGCACGGCACGAAGCCTTGCATCACACCGGAGTCTGGTGGGGTAAAGAGAATTAGTTCTCTTCGGCAGCCGGAGCTTCGGCCGGGGCCTCTGCTTCAGCGGCGGGAGCTTCTTCAGCGGCAGGCGCTTCGGCAGCTGCCGGTGCACCGTTCTCTTCTTCAAGCTTGAGGCGCAGTGCGTCAATGATGCGTGCAGCGGCGGCGGCAGGTGCCTTGAGGACGCCTGCAACCTTGGCGAGCTGCAGCTCACGGGACTCGAGCGCTGCCAGTGCGGCAACCTCGCTGGCGTTCAGTGCCTTGCCCTCGAAGTAACCGGTCTTGATGACCAGCTGCTTGTTGGCCTTGGCAAAATCCGTCAGGCTCTTGGCAGCGGCAACTGCGTCACCCTTGATGAACGCGATTGCAGTGGGGCCGGCAAGCTGGCCGTCGAATGCTTCGACACCGGCTTCCTTGGCTGCAATGGCGGTCAGGGTGTTCTTGACGACCGCGAACTTGGTGTCCTGGCCGAGAGAAACACGCAGTTGCTTGAGCTGTGCAACGGTGAGCCCGCGGTATTCGGTCAGGACAGCGGCGTTCGATTCCTTGAAATCGTTAGTGATCTCAGCTACTGCTGTGACCTTGGTAGGCGTTGCCATAACCCTCCTTCCGGGGATAGTGCCGGTATGCGACGGTCCCCGCTCAAGAGAGCTAAAACTAAAAACGCCCCGCGCAGATGCACGGGGCTTGGCTCAACACAGATCATTCCATGGAGCTTTGCTTCGTTCACCTGCGCCGGCCGCCCTGTGTAGAGGGTCCTTCGTCCAGAAAGCCACTGCATCTCCCGCGCACAACTGCAGAGTTGAGCCATGTTCGAGAGAGTGGATTTCCAACAACCGACGGTCTTTGGTCATCCCAGTCTACGGGAGAGCCCCGGAGACCGCCAAATCGAGGCCCTAGCTGGTACTGGTGTGCAGGTGCGGGAGCTCTTTTTGCCAGATCCCCGTGACTCCGGCCGTCTGAAACCCCAGCTGTTTGTTGACGGTCAGGAGGTACCGGTTCTCCGGGGCATTCCAGGTGTAGATGATCCGCGCGTCCGGGAACTGCTCGGTGAGCCGCTCCATGTTGGCCACCTTGATCAGCAGCCCGAGCTTATTGCCGCGGTGTTCCTGCAGGACCAGGGTGTCGTCCTGGAAAACGACGTCGGCGCGGTGCGCCAGCACGGTGATGGTGGTCAGGCCCACCAACGTTCCGGTGGCGAGATGTTCCACGGCGGTGACCACGGTCCGCCGGCCCTGAGCAATGGCGACCTCTTCGGCCTCCCGGAGGATGGCGCCGTCGAACACCATCTCCTGCTCAACGGGCGCATCCAGGGCGGGATCGACGTCGGCGCCCGCCTGGTTCTCCAAGGCAGCGACAGCTTCCAGCCACTGGTCCGGGCAGCGGTCCGTCCAGTGGTGCAGCCGGTACCGCCCGTTGTTGGCCTCGTTCGCTTCCGCCTGGAGGTCGGCCACCAGCTTGGTGTCCAGCGGCAACGTGCAGGAGCTGAACTGTTCGATGTGCTGCAGCGTGTAACCGGTGCGCTGTGCGAACTCGACCTCGCGGCTTTCCAGCGGCACGAAGCCCTGTCCCGTCCCGGGGACCAGCTGGGCGCGCTCAAATTCGTGCAGGGATGCGCCCGGGTGGTTGGTGTCCACGAGGATCATGGTGCGGCCCTCCTCGCGGGCCAGCTGTTCCGCTGCCTGCAGCAGCCGCCGGCCAACACCCTGGCGCTGGAATTCGGGGAGGATGTCGAGGGTGAACTCCGCCAGGTCCAGGTTGTCGGTGAGGGGCAGGGCAATATCGACGGTGCCCACGATCTCCCCGTCCACCTTTGCCACGAGAATGAGCTGCCGTTCGTAGGGGTCCTGGAACTCGAGCAGCTTCTCCAGCGGACCGTAGGCGAGGTCGTCACTGCCCCAGGTCTGCATCCGGACTTTCCGTCCCACCTCGACGGCGGCCAGGAAGTCAGCTGCGTCCGGCGCGTCCACTGAATCGGGAATCCAAAGCTGCTCGATCTTTACGTCTCTTGCCATAGGCGCATCATCCCAGCCGTTTCTGCCACTCGCCTTCATAACCTGCGGGCTTGAATCCAAGTGCAATATTTATGGCCAGCATATGTTGGTTTTCGTTGGCATTCCATGTCAGGACCGATCGTGCCGCCGGCCACCTGTCGTGCGCCCTTCGCAGATTGGCCACTTTCATCAGCATGCCGAGGCGCCGGCCGCGGTGTCCCGACGTCACCAGGGTGTCCTGCTGCGCGATTGATTCGGGGACCGCCGGGCGCCAGTTCAGCACCGTGTAGCCCGCAAGTTCCCCTGTGCTGCCGTGGACTGCTGCCGTCACGGCCGATTGGACCCCGCTCCGCATCAAAGCCTGTTCCTCCTCGCGGACCCGGGCTGTGTCCCAGTCCTCGCGTTCCCAGTCCAGTCCGGCGATGGGAACGTCTGTGCTCATGGTTGCCTTAAGCCGGGCATAGGCCTCAACAAGGTCCTCGGGGCAGGTGTCATCCCAGCCTGTAATGGTGTACCCCGCGGCTTTCGGTGAAGCTTCGGCGTCGAGGCGGTCCAGCACGTCCGCTGGCACGGGCAGCTCCAGACGGCTGGACCGTTCCACCTGCTCCAGCTCATAGCCGGTTGCAACAGCGAAGGCCACGGCAGGGTCATCCAGCGGCAGGCCGCCTGCCCCGGACTTGGCCGGAAGCAGTGCGCCGCCGTCACTGCCGTCCAGCGGAACCTCGTGGTAGGCGTCCAAGGAGGTCCTGCCGCGTGCCCTCGCAACGCCTTCGGCGTAGGCCACGAGGGCGCGGCCCAGACCTTGTCGGCGACGGCCAGGGGTGATCAGGACGTCGATGCCGGCCGTGTGGGTGTTCTCGCGCAACGGGAGCGTTACGGAGCACGTGCCCACCGTTTCCGGTCCGAGCCTGGCCCGGTAGAGCTGCCGTTCCTCATACTCGTTGCCGCGCCAGTACTCCAAGGCTTCCGGCAAGGTAGGGCAGCGGTCCAGGTTGCCCCACACCGAAAGCTCGTGCGCCACCCGCAGGTTGTGGCACTCCCGGAACCCGGCACCGGGTTGCGCTCCCCCGGGTCCGGGCCCGCCGGCCGGCGGCACCTCCACGGCCTCTATGGACAGCGCTGCGATTTCGCGTGCGGAGGGATCCGGTTCGGCCATTTCCCCAGCTTAGGCAGCAATCTGCACTTCCGGGATGGTTCCTGTGGCTTAAAAACGAAACCGCCCGGCAGGTGCCGGGCGGTTTTGTTTGCCGCGGAAATCCGCAGCAGGAGCTTCACGCGAGGATTTAGGCCTCGACCAGAACCTTGGTGACGTTCGGGTCGACGGAGATGCCGGGACCGAACGTGGTGGCAACGGTGGCCTTCTGGATGTAGCGGCCCTTGGAAGCGGACGGCTTCAGGCGAAGCACCTCTTCCAGGGCTGCTGCGTAGTTCTCAGCCAGCTTGACGGCGTCGAAAGACACCTTGCCGATGATGAAGTGCAGGTTGGAGTGCTTGTCGACGCGGAAGTCGATCTTTCCACCCTTGATGTCGTTGACGGCCTTGGTGACGTCGGGGGTCACGGTGCCCGTCTTCGGGTTCGGCATCAGGTTACGCGGGCCCAGGACCTTACCGAGGCGGCCAACCTTGCCCATGAGGTCAGGGGTGGCGACGGCGGCGTCGAAGTCGGTCCAGCCGCCGGCGATCTTTTCGATCAGGTCATCGGAACCAACGAAGTCGGCGCCGGCAG
This sequence comes from Arthrobacter sp. Soil_C_49, assembly GCF_057656635.1. Lineage (NCBI taxonomy): Bacteria > Bacillati > Actinomycetota > Actinomycetes > Micrococcales > Micrococcaceae > Arthrobacter > Arthrobacter sp. Soil_C_49. Next base: position 247,538 of record NZ_JBDGJZ010000002.1, on the reverse strand, counting down.
CGATTGCTGCCTCAGCCTTGTCACCCGTGGCGAAAACCAGGACGCGGGCAGTCTTACCGGTGCCGTGGGGCAGGTTGACGGTGCCGCGGACCATCTGGTCAGCCTTGCGGGGGTCGACGCCGAGGCGGAATGCAACCTCAACGGTGGCGTCGAACTTGGACGGGTTGGTGTCCTTGGCCAGCGTTACTGCCTCGAACGGCGCGTAGAACTTCTCCGCGTCGATCTTGGCGGCTGCTGCCTCATATGCTTTGCTGCGCTTTGCCATGCTGCTTATTTCTCCTTGTGCAGTTGTGGTCTGCGGACCGCGCTGGGCCCTGCCACAGTCGAGGATCCGGCGTGGATCCTGCGACAATTCAATGTTTTTGTTGACCGGTTGCCCGGTGGTGGAAGGCTGTTATTAGCCTTCGACCGTGATGCCCATGGAGCGGGCGGTGCCGGCGATGATCTTCGCTGCGCCTTCGAGGCTGGTGGCGTTGAGGTCTTCCATCTTGGTGGAGGCGATCTCGTTAACCTGGGCCTGGGTCAGCTTGGCAACCTTGACGGTGTGCGGGGTAGCTGAACCCTTGGCGACGCCTGCAGCCTTCTTGATGAGCTCTGCAGCCGGCGGGGTCTTGGTGATGAACGTGAAGGAACGGTCCTCGTAGACCGTGATTTCCACGGGGATGACGTTTCCGCGCTGGGCTTCCGTCGCAGCGTTGTACGCCTTGCAGAATTCCATGATGTTGACACCGTGCTGGCCAAGCGCAGGACCGATCGGCGGAGCCGGGTTAGCGGCACCTGCCTGGATCTGCAGCTTGATGAGGCCGGTGACCTTCTTCTTGGGAGCCAATGTAGGGTCCTTCTCTCAATAACGTCCTGGGGCACAGGAGCGTGCCTCAGGTTTTTGGCCGCCATGGCAAGGCGGCCGGCCGTTCCGGTGCTGCTAAAGCGGGCAGCGCCGGGACGAATTCTTTGGGTTGTCAGATCTTGGTGACCTGGTTGAACGCCAGGGTGACAGGCGTTTCGCGCTCGAAGATCGAAACCAGCACCACAAGGGTCTGGGACTCGGGCTTGATCTCGGAGATCGTGGCCGGAAGTGTCTCGAAGGGGCCTTCCTTGACGATGACGGACTCGCCGACTTCGAAGTCGACAGCCACCGGGGCCTGGTTCTGCTTGTTGACGGGCTTGCCCTTCTCGGCCTGCTCTTCTTCGAAGACCGGCGCGAGCATGGAAAAGACCTCGTCCAGGCGCAGCGGCACGGGGTTGTGGGCGTTGCCCACGAAGCCGGTGACGCCGGGGGTGTGGCGGACGGCGCCCCAGGAGGCGTCGGTCAGGTCCATGCGGACCAGGACGTAACCGGGGATGCGGACGCGGTTGATGACCTTACGCTGGGCGTTCTTGATCTCAACGACTTCTTCCATGGGCACCTGGATTTCGAAGATGTAATCTTCCATGTCCAGGGTCTGGATGCGGGTCTCCAGGTTGGCCTTCACGCGGTTTTCGTAACCGGCGTAGGAGTGGATGACGTACCAGTCACCTTCCTGGCGGCGCAGCTTGGCCTTGAACTCCTCGGCGGGGTCGACGTCGGCCTTGGCTGCTGCAGCGGCGAGGGCGTCGGCGGACTCTTCCTCAGAGCCGGCCTCGTCATCGGACTCTGCGTCAAAGTCGTTCACGTCAGCGGCTTCGGCGTCGTCATCGGAATCGGCGTCGCTGGCTTCGGGCGCGGAGGACTCAACCTCAGACTCGTCACCGGCTTCTGCCGTGATGTCCGCGGACTCTTCCAGCTCAGTCTCGGTTACCTCGAGCTCCTGCTCAGACACTTGGTCTCCTGCTTCCTCATTGCCTAACATGCCTATTTAAATGGCTCAATTCCGCACACCGGTGTTTCCCTCCGGTTTTCCCGGACGGAACACTCAGCTGCGGATGGTTCAGCCTTAGCTGTCCGTGGGGCCGGTACCGCCGAAGATCCAACCGACAGCAGTTCCGAAACCGATGTCCAGCAGGCTGACGATGACCATCATGATGGCCACGAACACCAGCACCACGAGCGTGTAATTGATCAGTTCCTTGCGGGTTGGTGCAACAACCTTCTTCAGTTCGCCGATGATCTGGCGGACAAAGAGTGCAATGCGGGCGAAGAAGTTTGCCTTGGCGTCCTTCTTAGCTGGGCGGCCCTTGGAGCTGCTGGCAGCTGTTTCGGTCACCTGGTCCTCGCTCATCTTTGCAATGTCGGATTACCCGGCCCTGATCAGAACCATGGTTGCTGCGCGTGCCCCGGGCCTTAGCCCGGGGCAGCTTGCGCAGGGCAGACAGGACTCGAACCTGCAACCTGCGGTTTTGGAGACCGCTGCGCTACCAATTGCGCCACTACCCTATGGAGTGAATCTCACCCTGACCATAACGAACCGCCAGCTTGAACTGGGGCGCACGTCATCATCCGTGTTTTCAACACCGGTGAACCAGTCTACGCAACAACTTCGCGTTCGTCGAACCGGCCCGATTCCGGCCCTTCAAGCTGCCTCGTCATAACGGTGGCTGCAGGGCAGTCACATTCAAAACCGGCAACCCGGAGGGTCCGGTGAACAGCATAGAGTAGAACTCGTCGAATCCCACATTCCAGCCTTCGGGCTGCAAGCGAAGAACGGACCTGCCATGTCTGCCGCCCGCGTTTCCCAGCGCATATCCGCAATTGCCGAATCCGCAACCCTTGCCGTTGACGCCAAGGCTAAGGCGCTGAAGGCAGCAGGACGGCCGGTTATTGGATTCGGCGCCGGTGAACCGGATTTTCCCACCCCGGACTACATCGTCCAGGCTGCCATCGAGGCGGCAAGCCAGCCGAAGTACCACCGCTACTCCCCCGCCGGCGGGCTGCCCGAGCTGAAGAAAGCCATTGCTGAGAAGACGCTCCGGGACTCCGGCTACGCCGTCGACCCTTCCCAGGTCCTGGTGACCAACGGCGGCAAGCAGGCCGTCTACAACACGTTCGCCACCCTCGTGGACCCGGGGGACGAAGTCATCGTCCCCACCCCGTTCTGGACCACCTACCCGGAAGCCATCAGGCTCGCCGGAGGTGTGCCCGTTGAGGTTTTTGCCGGCCCGGAGCAGGACTACCTGGTAACCATCGAGCAGCTTGAGGCCGCCGTTACCGACAAAACCAAGATCCTGCTGTTCGTCTCCCCGTCCAACCCCACCGGCTCGGTCTACTCGCCGGAGCAGGTGGCGGAAATCGGCAAGTGGGCCGCCGCCAAGGGCCTGTGGGTGGTCACGGACGAGATCTACGAGCACCTGACCTACGACGGCGTTCCCTTCACGTCAATCGCCACCGCCGCCCCTGAGCTGGGCGACAAGGTGGTCATCCTCAACGGTGTGGCCAAGACCTATGCAATGACCGGCTGGCGCGTGGGCTGGATGATCGGCCCGGCCGACGTCATCAAGGCCGCCACCAACCTCCAGTCCCACGCCACGTCCAACGTCTCCAACATCCCGCAGGTGGCAGCTCTCGCTGCCGTGTCCGGGCCGCTGACCGCCGTCGATGAGATGAAGGTTGCTTTCGACCGCCGCCGCAAGGCCATCGTCGCCGGGCTCAACGCCATCGAAGGCGTGGAATGCCCGACGCCGAAGGGCGCCTTCTACGTGTACGCGGACGTCCGCGCGCTGCTGGGTAAGGAATTCCCGACCGCGTCCGGCACCTCCACGCCGAAGACCTCCGCCGAGTTGGCTGCCTTGATCCTCGACGAGGTTGAGGTGGCAGTGGTGCCGGGTGAAGCATTCGGGCCGTCCGGCTACCTGCGCCTTTCCTACGCCCTGGGCGACGAGGACCTCGCCACCGGCGTGCAGCGGCTGCAGGACTTCCTCGGCAAGGCCCAGTAGGACGCTCTCTCACTTAACGCTGGAAAATCCAGGACGCTCTCTCACTTAACGCTGGAAATATCGGAACGCTCTATCACTCTCTTTAGGAGAGTGATAGAGCGTTCCGCGTTAGGGCGCATCAACTGATAGAGCGTCCGGGAAAAAGCCGCGTTAAGTGATAGAGCGTCGGGGAAAAAGCCGCGTTAAGTGATAGAGCGTCGGGGAAAAATGCGCGTTAAGTGAGAGAGCGTTGGGGGGTCTAGAGGAGGCGGCGCTCAGCGGCCCACTTGGTGAGTTCGTGGCGGCTGGAGAGCTGGAGTTTGCGGAGGACCGCGGACACGTGGGTCTCCACTGTCTTGATGCTGATGAAGAGCTCCTTGGCCACCTCCTTGTAGCTGTAGCCACGGGCAATCAGCCGCATCACCTCGAGTTCGCGGGCTGAGAGCCTGTCCAGTTCGTCGTCGGCGATGTCGGCCGGGGCAGTTCCGAAGGCGTCCAGCACGAAACCTGCAAGGCGCGGGGAGAAGACGGCGTCTCCCCCGGCCACCCGGTAGACGGCATCCGTGATTTCCGCCCCGGATATGGTCTTGGTGACATACCCGCGGGCTCCTGCCCGGATAACAGCCACCACATCCTCGGCGGCGTCCGAGACGCTGAGCGCGAGAAACCTGGTGGTGGACAGCAGCGGGGCCGAACCGGCGATGACTTCCCGCCCTCCGCCGCCGAGGCCGCCGGGCAGGTGGACGTCCAGCAGCACCACCTCGGGCCGTTCCCGGGCGATTACGGCAATGGCCTGCTCCACCGTTGCTGCTTCCCCCACCACGTGGATGCTTGGATCCAGGTCTGCCTTCAGGCCGGAGCGGAAAATCGCGTGGTCGTCGACGATCACCACCCGGACGGGTGTTGCGGGCCGGATGGGGCCCGTACCAGATCCTTGCGTGGTGTTCATGGTTTGCCTTCCGTGCTCTGTGATGGCTTGTCGGCAGGAGCGGCGGCCGGGTAGCCGAGCCGCACTTCCGTGCCGTCTGTGGTGCTGGTGATGGTGGCTGTGCCTCCATGGCGGTTCATCCGGCCGATGATGGATTCCCGGACACCCAGCCGGTCCTCGGGGACGTGCTGCAGTTCGAAGCCAGGGCCACGGTCCTTGATGAACACTTCGGCGCGTCCGCCCGAAACCTCCAGGTAAACCGAGACGGTCCCGCCGCCGTGCCGGGACGCGTTCAACATTGCCTCACGGCTGGCCTGGATCAGGGCCTCGTGGCCCTCAGCGACTGCGGTGTCCCCCACGCTCACCACCTCCACGGCATTGCCCAGCAGGTCCTCCACCTCGGCCGCAACAGCCTTGATCCGGTCCGAAAGCTGCCCGGCATCCTTCTCCGGATCGGCAAACAGCCAGCCCCGCAGCTCCCGCTCCTGGGCACGGGCCAGCCTGACGACGTCGTGCTCATTGGCCGCCCGCCGCTGGATCAGTGCCAGGGTCTGCAGCACCGAGTCGTGGAGATGGGCTGCGATTTCCGCACGCTCGGTTTCCCGGATCCGGCCGGCACGCTCCGCTTCAAGGTCACGCCAGAATTTCAGCGCCCACGGAAGCAGGACCAGCACCACGCCGCCAAGGACGGCCACGGAAGCCAGCAGCGCCAGCCAGGTCTGTTCCCAGGAGCCGGAACCGGACACCATCACCAGGACACCCGCCACCACCAGCGCCAGGCCAGCGGCGAGCCGGGCCCAGCCGCCGGCCTGGTCCGCCTTGGTCTTGTCCACGAGGCCGGCGCGCCGGCTCTCATCGAGCTGCATCCATGCGATGGAGGCTCCGCCAAGAACTGCTGCCGCCGGAATCAGGGTGCCCAGCGGCACGTCCACGCCGAGGAGCTGGGCGATCAGGATGCCCGCCACGAGCAGCAGACCGGCGCCGAGCAGGATTTCCTTGCCGTACCGCATGTCCCGGAACCAGGGCCGCGCTGCTGCAGATACGTTCCCTGCGCCGTCCCCCGGCCCGTAGGACGGGCCGTCCGGGGAAGGCGGCAAGGTGCCGGGGCCCGCCGTCGGGACACTGCCTGGAGGTTGAAGACCCGGCCCGGCCGCCCGGACGGAAGCAGGGACGCCGTGCGGGACATCGGTCCGGCCAGGGGCGTGGACCGGATCCTGGCTCACGGCGGGCGCAATGGGCGACGCCGGGCGGCGGGCCTGCCGCCGCGCGCTTTCGTCCGCGGTGGGCACCATGATCCACAGCCAGGCATAAAAGACGACGCCGGCCCCGCCGGCAAGCGTAGCCAGCACCATGCCCACCCGCACGTTGCGGACGGGCCAGCCCAGGTGCGCGGCAAGGCCGGAGCATACGCCCGCGATGAAGCGGTCGCTGCGCCGGACCAGCGGGGGCCGGATGGGGGCGGTTGTCATGGATCAATCCAAACACGGATCAGGGTTGCCCGGACCGTGTTCCGGCCTGAACCGGGGGCCACTCAGGGGCCGTTCAGGGTGTCCCCCAGTAGAGCGGAAGCGCCGCGGACGGAAGGATCGAGGTATGAACTCGCAAACCCCCACCCCTGATGACGGCCATCCAACGGAGCCCCTCCCCGAACGGGACACCACACACCCCACGGAGCCCCTGCCGCCGGCCTCCCCGTCCCCGCAAGACCAGGAGCCGGCGCGGGAATCCAGCAGCGGTTCCACCAGCGAATCCGGCCCCCGCTCCGCCAGCGGGCCCCGCGAGGACGCATCCAGCGGCCCGTACGCAGGCCCCTATACCGGTCCCTCGGCCGGATCCTACTCGGCACCGAACGCCGGCAGCTACGCCTACGCCGGAATGCCCGGCCGGCAGGCAGACTTCTTCAGCTGGGTCCGCAGCCACGGCATCAGCCGCGGCCAGGACCGCTGGATCGGCGGCGTCTCCAGCGGCATTGCCCACCGCATGGGCATCGACCCGCTGATTGTCCGCGGCGTCTTCATCGTCCTCACCCTCTTCGCCGGCATCGGCGTACTCCTCTACGGCCTGGCATGGGCATTCCTTCCGGAGCCCGACGGCAGGATCCACGTCCAGGAAGCCGGAGCAGGGCGCTGGACCAGCGGCATGACCGGTTCCCTGATCGCCACCATCCTCGGCTTCAGCGGGCTCGGCGGCGGATTCTGGGGCTGGGGCAACCACGGCTTCGGAGCCTTCCTCTGGACCATCTTCTGGGTAGGCGGCGCCATCTACCTGATCTACTACCTGGTCCAGCGCAACAAGGCCGCAACCGGCATCCCGGCCGGCGCAGCAGCGGCAGGCACCACCGCCTACGCAGCGGGTTCCTCCACCGCAACAACTCCGCCCTACTCTGACGTTGCCGGTACCGGTCCTTTCACCGGAAGCCCCTATGGCGGCACCGCCTCCGGCACCCCGTCCGCCAGCGGCTATGACGGGAGCGGCTACCCCAGCGGTGCCTACGGAGGCAGCGGATCCGGCGGCAGCGGCTGGGACAACGGCCGGTCCGGCGGTGCCCTGCCGCCCCAAGGTCCGCCACCGAAGGTGCGTCCCGCCGGTCCGGGCGCTCCCGCCGTCGCAATAATTGCCGGCAGCGCGCTGCTGGTGGGTGCCGGGCTCAAGGCGCTGGATGTCACCAACATCATCAACCTCGGCGACTCCACCAACGCCATCGCCTGGGCCAGCGCGGCCGCGGTCCTGGGCCTGGGCATCCTCCTCATGGGCCTCCGCGGCAGGACGGCCGGCATCCTGTCATTCTTCGCAGTGGCGGCACTCATCGTAGGCGGCATCTTCAACGTGGTCGGCAACAACGGTGACCGGATGCGGTTCCAGCAGCTGAACTGGAGCCCGGCGAGCATCGAGGACGCCCGCAACGGCCTCGATGTAGCAGGCAGCCGCGGCACTGTGGACCTTACCCAACTGGACGCCAACGCCCCGCTGACGTCCGACGTCGTGGTTCCGCTCGACATTGCGGCAAGCAACGTGACGATCGTTATCCCTGACAAAGTGCCCGTGGACATCAAGGCGGACATGGCCATGGGGAACATCCACGAAACCGGCGGCAACCGCGGCGGTATCACCACCAGGGAAAGCAGCTACAACAGCGACGAACCGGGCAGCCACCTGATCATCCAGATCGACGGCGCCTTCAGCAACGTCACCATTGAGGAAGGCAACTGAGATGAGCACCAACAATCCGGCACCGGACCCGCATGTTCCGGATCCCTACGTCCCGGGAAGCACGACGGCGGCAGGCGCCTCTGGTGCCCCGGCAGCAAGTGCGAGGGTGGGCACCATAGTGTGGGGCCTGATCGTCCTGGCCCTCGCCGCACTGATCATCATCGCCCAGCTGGGCATCGTCACGCTGAACGGGACCTACGTCCTGATCGGCCTGATGATCGGGGCCGGCGCGGCCCTGGTGGTCGGCGGACTTCTCTCCGCCAGGAAACGTGACAACAGCCCCTCAACACGGAAGGCTTAACGCCATGGACAAGTTTTTCAGCATCGTCAGGGGCCTTGGCCTGAAACGCGGACCGGAACGGTGGCTCGGAGGGGTGCTGGGAGGAATCGCGGCCAAACTCAACGTGGATGTCGCATTCGTCCGGATTGCCTTCCTGATCTTCTGCCTCCTCCCGGGTCCGGCCGTCATCTTCTACCTCCTGGCGTGGGTTGTCCTGCCGGACCAGCGCAACAGCATCCCGCTCCAGACCTTCCTGGACCGGCGGTCCATCAACCGTCCGTAACCGCACAGTAAAAGACTCCCGCTCCTCCTTTGGAGCGGGAGTCTTTGCGCGGTGAAGTGGAAGGGGATCTGGCCAAGGAACCCTGCCCGGACCGGGGCCCCAATGTAACCGGTTTGTGTCGTACCCCACACCCCGCACTAGACTCTATGTGAGCTCAGCGTGGCGCTCTGCCTGTATAACTTCTCCCCAGGATTTGAGCCAGAGACATGAAAATTGGAATTCTCACCAGCGGTGGCGACTGCCCCGGACTGAACGCCGTGATCCGCGGAGCCGTCCTCAAAGGTATTGCCATCCACGGTCACGAATTCGTGGGTTTCCTTGACGGCTGGCGCGGCGTGGTGGAGGGCGACATCATCGATATCCCCCGCACCATGGTCCGCGGCATCGCCAAACAGGGCGGCACCATCCTTGGCACCTCCCGCACCAACCCGTTCGAGAACGGCGGCGGGCCCGAGGTCATCAAAGCCCACATGGACCGCCTCGGCATCGACGCGATCATCGCCATCGGCGGTGAGGGAACCCTGGCGGCGGCCAAGCGTCTGACCGACGCCGGGCTGAAGATCGTGGGCGTCCCCAAGACAGTGGACAACGACCTCGACGCCACCGACTACACGTTCGGTTTCGACACCGCCGTCCAGATTGCCACCGAAGCCATCGACCGGCTCCGCACCACCGGCGAATCACACCACCGCTGCATGATCGCCGAAGTGATGGGCCGGCACGTTGGCTGGATCGCCCTCCACGCCGGCATGGCAGCCGGCGCGCACGCCATCCTCATCCCGGAGCAAAAGGTCAGCATCGACCAGATCACCGAATGGGTGAAGGAAGCCCACGCCCGCGGCCGTGCGCCGCTGGTAGTGGTCGCCGAAGGTTTCGTGCCCGAGCACATGGAAACCCCGCACTCCGAACGAGGCCTGGATACCTTTGGCCGGCCGCGCCTGGGCGGCATCGCCGACCAGCTCGCCCCGGAACTGGAAGCCCGCACCGGCATCGAAACCCGCGCCACCATCCTGGGCCACATCCAGCGCGGCGGCGTGCCGTCGGCCTTCGACCGCGTCCTCGCCACCCGGCTGGGCATGGCTGCCATCGACTCCGTGGTGGAAGGCTACTGGGGCACCATGGTGGCGCTGAAGGGCACGGACATCGAGCACGTGGGCTTCCAGGAAGCCCTGGGCCAGCTCAAGACCGTCCCGCAGAAGCGCTACGACGAAGCCGCTGTCCTCTTCGGCTGAGGTGTCCCGCTTAGCTGAAGTGTCCTGCCCGACGGCGCCGCTTGCCCGCCCTAGGCTGGGGTTATGACACTTGACCCCGGTTCTGCCGCCATCATCCAGCTTGCGTGGGCACGGCGCCTGGGACTCGACGACGACGCTTTCGCTTCGGCCCTGGCCTCCGGCGAGCGGATTGTCAGGGCCGACGAATCAGCCCGGACCGTGGAGTTCGTCCGGCTCTTTGGCAGTTCGGCGCTGGTGGGTCCGCAGTGGGTGATTGACGCCGCTGCGGGCATCCCGGATGAGGAGATGGCCCAGCACGTCACGCTCCTGACGCTGACCCGCTCCCACGGCGGCCACGGCCTGGGTGCGGCGGCGCTGTTTTTCGCGGACGACCTGCCGCTGAAGCAGCCCTCGGAAGAGATGACGGTCTCGCACGGCAATCCGGAGGCCATTGAGCTGGAGGGACGCTGCCCGCCGGACGACGTCAACGAGGTGGGCCTGTCAGACCTCGAGAACCGCTACACGATCGTCCACGAAGTGGAAGGCCGCCGCGTGCCGCTGGCCTGCGGCGCCTACTCCGAATGGGTGGGCCTGCTGGCGCACCTCGGGGTACTGGTTGACCCGGAATGGCGGCGCCGCGGCCTGGGCTCGCTCGCCGTGTCCATCGCCGCGCACGAAGCCCTGGCGGCAGGGCTGACGCTGCAGTGGCGCACCGACGTCAGCAACACCGGATCCCTGGCGCTGGCCCGGAAGCTCGGCCTGTCAGCCGGCGGAATCCAGACCAGCGTCCACCTTGGCTGACGGGGTGGCGCCGCCCCAGCCCTGAACCGGCTGGGGCTTGGCAAAGAACAATGCCACGGCCGCGCCAACCAGGATCACTCCGGCGGGCAGCAGGATGGACTGGCCCATCGCCGTCGCAAATCCACCGTGCAGGGCTTCCGGCAGGCTCCCCGAGAAACCCATGCCCTCACCGGCGGCTCCGCCGGGGCCGCCCGAGGGAAGCTCAGCAGCCAGCCGGGACTGGATCAGCACGGCGATGGCAGCGCTGCCCAGGACCGCCCCGAACTGCCGGGTGGTGTTGTAGACCCCCGAACCGGCACCGGCCTGGCGCGGCGGCAGGTTGCGGGTGGCGGTGGTGCTCAGCGGCGCCCAAATGCCGGCGTTGGCAAGTCCGAGGACGGCACTGGGCAGCAGGAACATCCAAATGGGTGTATCCGGCTGCATCAGGGCGGAGTTCCACACCAGCGACACAGCCATCAGGGTCAAACCGCCGGCTGCAAGATACTTCGGGTTGACGCGGTCCACGATCTTCCCCACCACCGGCGCCAGGCCCCCGGAGATCAGCGCCATGGGCACCATCAGGAGGGCCGACTGGGTGGGCGTGAGGCCGCGGACCAGCTGGTAATAGAAAATCAGCGGCAGGGTGAAGGCAGTCACCGTAAAGCCCACCAGGGTGATTCCAAGGTTGGCGAGGGAGAAGTTACGGTCCCGGAACAGGGCCAGCGGCAACAGCGGTTCGCCCTTGTTGAAGCGCTGCCAGAGGACAAACAGGACCAGGACGCCGATTCCCGCAATGATCAGGCCCCATACGCTGATGGGCCCGGTGATGGTGCCCCAGTTGTAGGTCTCGCCCTCCTGGATGCCGAAAACCAGCAGGAAGAGTCCGACGGCGCTGAGCAGGACGCCAGGGATATCGAACCGGTGCGGGTGGGTGCGGAGGGCCGGAACGTTGCGCCAGGCGAGGATAAAGCCCACAACGCCGACCGGGACGTTGATAAAGAAGATCCATTCCCAGCCAAGGCCGTCCACCAGGACGCCGCCCAGGATGGGCCCCACCAGAGTCGCCATGCCGGCAGTTGCTCCCCAGATGGACATTGCCGCGCCGCGCCGGTCCGGCGGGAAGATCCGCGTAATGACTGCCATGGTCTGCGGGGTCATGATGGCAGCACCCAGACCCTGCAGCACCCGCGCCGCAATGAGGGTCTCGACATCGGCGGAGAGTCCGCACCACAGCGAGGCCAGCGTGAACACCACAAGGCCCAGCAGATAGAGCTTCTTGGGCCCGAACCGGTCACCCAGCCTGCCCGTAATCAGCAGCGGGACGGCATAGGCCAGGAGGTAGGCGCTGGTCACCCAGATCACCGAGTTGATGTCGGCGTCCAGGCTTTCCATGATCCGCGGGTTGGCCACGGACACGATGGTGCTGTCGATCAGGATCATAAAGAAACCGATCACCAGCGACCAAAGGGCCGCCCAGGGCTTCGCTACGTTTTCCACTGGGTCATCCTTCGTCAGGTTGCTGCTGCCGGGCGGGACCCGGTGATCCTAGCCCAGGAGATGCAGGATCTCCGTACGGGCGAACATTTGGGCGGCGGCACGGGCCGAGGGTGACCCAGCGTCCGGGTCCGCGCCGGCGTCCAGCAGGACACGGGCAACATCGGTGTACCCCTTGAACGCGGCTCCGGCAAGGGGAGTCTGTCCCCGGTCGTTGGCCCCGTTGGCCTCGGCGCCGTGTTTCAGGATCAGCTGCACAGCCTCTGCGTGGCCGTGGTAGGCGGCCAGCATCAGCAGAGAGTCGCCGGCGGCGTTGGTCAAGGTGGCGGGAGCGCCGGCGTCGAGGTACGCACCCAGCAAAGCCGAGTCCCCCTCCCTCGCGGCCTGGAAGAGCGTGTGCGCCAGGGCCACCGCATCATCGTCGGGGGTGGAGGGTACGTCGGCGTTATTGGACGGTACGGCGGCGTTGTCAGTCATCAGCGTGGCCCCTTGAGGAATCCGGTCTGGCGCCCCACTACCTGGCCGGCATCCGGGGCAACGATAAGTTCCTGGACGGCAGGGTACGGCTCGTCCCCGTCCAGGACTGTCAGTATTTCATCCGCAGCCACGGAACGCTTTATGACCGCCAGGGCTACCGGTCCCATCTCGTAATGCTGGGCCACGGAGGTCACCGCCCCCACCTTCCGCTCCCCCACCAGCACCGGGCTGCCGGCTTCGGGCAGGGTGTGCTGTGAGCCGTCGAGCTGGAGGAAAACGAGCCGCCGCGGCGGGTGGCCCAGGTTGTGCACGCGCGCGATGGTTTCCTGGCCCTTGTAGCAGCCCTTGGCCAGGTGGACTGCGGTGCGGAGGAGGTCCAGTTCGTGCGGGATGGTCTTGTCATCCGTTTCGGCACCAATGCGGGGACGCCAGGCAGCAACGCGGAGGGCTTCTGCGGCGAGCACCCCGGCCAGGGGGCGTCCCTCTACAGCCTCTTCCAGCTCGGCGGCAGGAACCAGGTACTCAAACCACGGGCGTTCGAGGCCGGGATGGTTTTCCTCCGCAACCGTTGCGTAGGAGTACCCGCCTGCGGATACATGCGGCCACGGGTCCTGCCAGGCAAGGTAGGAGGACCACTCGGGGACGGCCTTGGTGCTTCCCAGCACAGTCCAGTCGGCTGAGCGGTCCGCGATCTCCACCCGCAGCATGAACTTCATCCTGTTGAGGAACTCCGCCAGCGGGGCAGCTTCGGCGGCCTCAACGATCAGCCAGGCGGTCCCGCCGTCGTCAATGACCCTGGCGTCGAAATCGATCCTGCCCTGCACGCTCAGGAGGAGCAGTTCGCTGGACTCCCCTGGCTGCAGGCCGGTGACCTGCTGCGAGGACAGCGTGTTGAGCCAGCTCAGGCGGTCCGGCCCGGTGACCGTCACCACGCCGCGGGAGGAGAGATCGACGACGGCGGTTCCGGCCGCGAGGGCGCGCTGCTCGCGCAGGGGCTCGCCGTAGTGGGCCGCGACGCCGGCATCCGCACCAGCCGCCTCAACGGCTCCGGGGCGCGACAACAGAGGGCTGGGAGTAGTCATACTGGGGGCAACGTCCTTAAGTCAGTGAGTATTCCATGCCCGTTAGGTCCGGCTGGGCAGTGGGGCCACGCCCGCCGGGTTCCCTGGCCGTGGAACCGCTCCGGCGAGGGCCCCGGCCCGAGCTTGCGAGGGCAGGGAGCCGGTGCGGCCTTGCGAGGCCAGGGTGCGGGTGGGGATTAGCGGTATTCCGGGTTTTCAAAATCGAAGCGGATTCCGGCGGCCCATTCGTTGGGAAGGTTTCCGTAGGCAGGGTACCCGCCGGCGTCTTTAAGGATGCGGGCCAGGTGCAGGAGGTTCCAGGTCATAAACGTGACGTTCCGGTTGGTGAAGTCCGTCTCGGGACCGCCGGAACCCTCGTCCAGGTAGCTCGGTCCCGGACCAACCGGACCGATCCAGCCGGCGTCCGCCTGCGGTGGAACGCTGAAGCCGATGTGCTGCAGGCTGTACAGGACGTTCATGGAGCAGTGCTTGATGCCGTCCTCGTTGCCCGTGATCAGGCAGCCGCCCACCTTCGGATAGAACGCCCATTGGCCCTTGCTGTTGAGTTCACCGGAATGGGCATAGAGGCGCTCGATGAGCTTCTTGGTCTGGGAGGAGTTGTCGCCCAGCCAGATGGGCCCGGCCACCACCACGATGTCCGCTTCCTGCACCGCCGGGTACAGCTGGGGCCATTCGTCGGTGGGCCAGCCGTACTGGGTCATGTCCGGGTAGACGCCGCTGGCAATATCGTGGTCCACGGTGCGGATGACCCGGGTGCTGACACCCTGTTTTTCCATGATGAGCCGGCTGATGGTGATCAGCCCGTCCGTGTTGGACGTCTGCGGCGACCGCTTCAGCGTGCCGTTGAAAAAGAGGGCTTTGAGGCCGCTGTAGTCCAGCCCGTTCGGCGACGCCTGCAGGTTCCGGGGATCTTCCATGGCCGCGCGCCTCTTTTCGTTCCTCCGGACCTGGTGCGGTCAGGAAACTTTTTTGAGGAAGGCAGATGCGTGGGCTTCGAGCCCCTTGCCTTCCTTGCCCCCGACTGCCACATCCCAGCGCCACAGCAGGTTGCCGTCCACCAGGCCGAAGATCCGGGTGGCAGCACTGTAGTCCTTGGAGTGGCTCCCGCGCATCACCATGTCCGTGGTGAGCTGGATCTGCGGGCCCTTAATCTGCCCGTAGTACAGCTCGGAGATTCCCCCGGGATGGGAGATGGACACGGAGATATCGAAGCCGCCCTCACTGTTGCGCAGGGCCTCCACCTCGTCTGCGCTCTTCAGTGCAGGCACAATGTCTGCCGGGATCAGGCCGGGGCCGCCGTCGGCATCCAGCTGTTTGCGCTCCAGTGCCCAGAAGCCGGTCTCGACCGTCAGCGGCCGCAGGCGCGTGCCGTCGTCGTCCGTCAGCCAGCTCTCCGCACGGTACTGCAGGTACGGCAGCCCGTTGTGCGTGAACGATACGTGCTGCAGGAAGTGCTCCGAGTCCTCGTCCCCGCTGCCCAGCCGGCCGCGGCCCTCCCACTCACCAATGAGCCAGGAAAGCGGGACAAGTTCTGGAGTCAGGTCTGTGGGAATGTCAATCGGCACAGCAATTACCTCGGAAAACGGCTAGCTCCGGAAAGGGTCTACTTCTGGCCTTTGAATAGGCGGTAGACCACAAAGCCGGCAAACCACGCCATGGACAGGCTGGCGATGCCGAGCAGGACAAGGAAGAAAATTTCAAAAGCAAGTACGGACATGATGCCATCCTAACCGTTAGTAGATGAGTAGTTTGTCTATGAAGTAGGCCAGCGAACCCACCGCGGAGACAGGCGCCAGCCCCATGCTAAGGGCTGCGGGAACATTTAACGGAGCCCCGCGGAGCGTTACAAGGCGGCGGAAGCTCACCAGCACTGCACCCACCACCACTCCGAAGATCGCGGCCGGGAGCACGGCGATGTCGGAGAGCACCAGCCCGGCCAGCGGACCCGCAAGTCCGGCCAGGATAATCCCCAGGGGCGCTACGATGCTGTCCGGCCAGCGGATCAGTCCCGCCAGAAGGGCAACAGCGGCGCTGATGGCGGCCACGAGCAGCATCTCGCGGACCCCGTTGAACCTGGCGCCTGCGATCCACCCGGCGCCCAGGCAGGACAGCAGCACGCCCACCGAACATCCGAGGGTGGACTCCAGCCGCTGCGCCTGCCCGGTCCCGCGGATGAGCTGCACCACAAAAACGGCCATGATCCCAAGGGCGATAAACGGCGGCGTCCAGTCCAGGAACCCTGGTGCGGGTGCGTAGGCGGCGGCCACGGCTGCCCCGGCTCCGGCGAGGCCGATCACCGCGGCGAGGGTCTTTTTGGCGGGAATGCGGAGGAAGTGCGGCCAGCCGATGCCAACAGCAGCGGCGATGAGCACGGCAACGGCCACCAAAGCTTCGCGGGACGCATACACCCCGCCGATGATCGCCGCCAGCCCTGCGATGCCCACCACACCGATGGTCCACGAGCCCAGGGAGCGCACGGGTGCCTGAAGTTCCGCCGTCATTCGGATCCCGGCCGGGGCCTAGTTTGTGCACTCACTGCGCTGCATCCCATCCTGCGTTGACGTTGGAAGGCGGCGCCCGCCCTCAGTGCCAGGGCAATCCAGCCCTGCCCCCAATCCTGCCTTATGTGAACGGCATATGTCGCAAAACGTACGTTGGCCCGAGGCTAATCCATGCCACTTTGAGGCCTGCCGGGTATACTCGAGGCTCAGCTAAGTTCCCGGCTGAGGTGGCCGGACCGCTGCAGTTGGCAGTGGCCCGAAAACCTCGGCAGGGAGCCAGTACCGGCCGGTGAGAATCCGGTTCAGTCGCCCAATGATGCGCGGACGGCCCTTGGAGGAACAATGTCGCACATCCTGTTATTGACGAACAGCACCGGATCCTCGGTGGACATCCTTCCTGCCTTGGAACTGCTGAACCACCGGGTGCACATCCTCCCCGCCGAACCAACTGCCCTCCTGGAGACCGATCCCTGCGACATCGTGCTGCTGGATGCACGCAAAGACCTCGTGGGCGCCCGGTCCCTCACCCAGCTCCTCAAGGCCACCGGCCTGAGCGCCCCGCTGGTGCTCATCCTGACTGAAGGCGGCATGGCTGCTGTTTCCTCCGCCTGGGCCGTTGACGACATCGTTCTCGAGTCAGCCGGCCCGGCCGAGGTGGAAGCCCGCATCCGGCTCTCCGTCGCCCGCGCCGTTCCTGAGCAGGATGACGCCCCGTCCGAAATCCGCGCCGCAGGCGTTGTCATCGACGAAGCAAGCTACACGGCCCGGGTCAACGGTGCACCGCTGAACCTGACCTTCAAGGAATTCGAGCTCCTGAAGTACCTGGCCCAGCACCCGGGCCGGGTCTTCACACGGCAGCAGCTGCTTACCGAGGTGTGGGGCTACGACTACTACGGCGGCACGCGCACCGTGGACGTCCACGTCCGGCGGCTGCGCGCCAAGCTGGGCGCCGACCACGAGAACCTCATCAGCACAGTCCGCAACGTGGGCTACCGCCTGACACTCGTCCGGCAGGTCGAAGACGAGCTCACCGAAGCCTGAGCCGGTTCCGCTGCGGGCCGTATCCGTCCTTCCCGTATAGCCTTGCTTCATGACTCCAGCGCACCCTGAGAAGTGGCCCGTCCATGCAGTCCAAGGCGCGGTTGACGAGCAGCTCCTGAAGGACTGCCGCGACCTCCTGGCCGCAGCCGAAGAGTCGGACGGAAACCCGTCCATCTCCGAGCAGACGCTGATCAGCATGCGCGCCGGGGATACCCCCGACCACAAGCTGCTGACCCTGGCCCTGTACGCGCCGGACGAGGATTCCGATCCTTCCTCCGGCCAGGACCTTGCCGGGTTCGCCGCTGTGGTGGAAGAGCCGGACGGCACCGGCGTGGTGGAGATCGCGGTGCACCCCAGCTACCGCAACCAGGGCGTAGCAGACCGCCTGGTGGGCGCCCTCCAGGACCGCCGCGGGTTCTCCGGATTGAGGGCCTGGTCCCACGGCAACCACGAAGCGGCCGCTGACCTTGCCGCCCGCTACGGCTACGTCCCCGTGCGTGAGCTGTGGAAGATGCGGATGACGACGGCGGCGGCGGACCTTCCCGACGTCGTCCTTCCGGACGGGGTGACCATCCGCGCGTTTGTGCCGGGGCAGGATGAGGACGCCTGGCTGGCGGCTAACCGCGCGGCCTTCGCGCACCACCCGGAGCAGGGCAGCCTCACCCGCGCGGACCTCGACGCACGCATGGCCGAATCCTGGTTCGACGCTGCAGGCTTCCTCCTGGCAGTCGATGGGGACGGCCGGCTGCTGGGGTACCACTGGACCAAGGTCCATCCCCGCCACGGCGCCCACCCCGCCATCGGCGAGATCTACGTGGTGGGCATTACCCCGGAAGCGCAGGGATCAGGCTTGGGCAAGGCGCTGACCGTGGCGGGCATCAAACACCTGCAGGCACTGGGGCTGCACGCCGTCATGCTGTACGTGGACGCCGATAACGCACCGGCGGTTGCCCTGTACCGGCGCCTGGGCTTTTCCCGTTGGGACATGGACGTGATGTATGGCCCGGCAGCGGGTTAGTCCAGTCCCCTGACGCAGGGGGCCCCGGGCGCTAAATCAAGGGCCGCCGCCCGCTGAATGCTTGTAAGGTTGAAACAGAACCGCGCCGGCCGGAAACGGCAGCATCAAGCGCCAGGTAAAGGAGATGCCATGAACCCGGAACCTTCCGGAGCAGCCACGTCCCAAGAGGCTCCAGTCCCGGTGCGCGCGCGCTTCGGCTCCTCGGAGGTTCCGGCGTCGCGGGCCACACAGGACCGGATAGACATCCCGGACTTCGCGCCCAACCTCGAGCCCGAAGGGGATATCCGGCCGGACCGCTTCCTGGACCGCGAACTGAGCTGGCTCAGCTTCAACTCCCGGGTCCTGGAGCTGGCCGAGGACCCCACCCTGCACCTGCTGGAACGCGTCAGCTTCCTGTCCATCTTTGCGTCCAACCTGGACGAGTTCTTTATGGTCCGCGTGGCGGGCCTGAAGCGGCGCATCGCCACGGGACTGGCCGTCCCCTCCCCTGCCGGGCTGAGCCCGGTGGAGGTGCTGGAAAAGATCGGTGAGGAAGCGCACCGGCTCCAGCAGCGCCACGCCCAGGTCTTCGCGGACCAGATCCGCCCGGCCCTGGCCTATGAGCACATCCACCTCATGCACTGGGATGAACTCGATGACGCCGCCAAGCAGCAGCTCAGCCAGATGTTTGCCGAAAAAGTGTTCCCCATCCTGACGCCCCTGGCGGTGGACCCGGCGCACCCGTTCCCCTACATCTCGGGGCTTTCGCTGAACCTGGCCGTGGTGGTCCGGAACCCGGTGAGCGACAAGGAGCTCTTCGCCCGCGTCAAGGTCCCCGATCAGCTGCCGCGTCTCATCTCCATCGACGGCCCGCGCGCCGGTGCGGTGGCTGGCCGGGTGGCCCGCTTCATCGCGCTCGAGGAAGTTATTGCCGTCCACCTGGACAAACTGTTTGCCGGCATGGAAGTCCTGGAGCACCACACCTTCCGCGTGACCCGGAACGAGGACGTGGAGGTCGAAGAGGACGACGCCGAGAACCTGCTGCAGGCGCTGGAGAAGGAACTCCTGCGCCGGCGTTTTGGCCCTCCGGTCCGCCTTGAAGTCACCAACGACATCAACCCCAACATCCGGGCGCTGCTGATCCGCGAACTGGGTGTTGAGGAATCCGAGGTCTACTCCGTCCCAGCACCGCTGGACCTTCGCGGCCTGTCAGTCATTGCGGGCATTGACCGCGCGGACCTGCACTACCCCAAGCACGTCCCGCACACCTCCCGTTATCTCAACGAGTCCGAGACGTCCAAGGCAGCCAACGTTTTCGCGGCCATGCGCCGCCGGGACATCCTGCTCCACCACCCCTACGACTCGTTCTCCACCTCTGTGCAGGCGTTCCTGGAACAGGCAGCTGCCGACCCCAAGGTGCAGGCCATCAAACAGACCCTGTACCGCACGTCGGGCGACTCCCCCATCGTCGACGCCCTGATTGATGCGGCCGAGGCCGGTAAGCAGGTCCTTGCCCTCGTGGAGATCAAGGCCCGGTTTGATGAGCAGGCGAACATCTCCTGGGCACGCAAGCTGGAGCAGGCCGGAGTGCACGTGGTGTACGGCATCGTGGGCCTGAAAACGCACTGCAAGCTCTCACTGGTGGTACGCCAGGAAGTGGACGGGCTGCGCCGTTACTGCCACATCGGTACCGGCAACTACCACCCCCGGACTGCCCGCTACTACGAGGACCTCGGCCTCCTCACCGCCGACGAGCAGGTGGGCGAGGACCTGTCCAAGCTCTTCAACCAGCTCTCCGGCTACGCACCCAAATCAACGTTCAAGCGCCTCCTGGTGGCCCCGCGTTCGGTGCGCTCCGGCCTGATCGACAGGATTGAGACGGAGATCCGCAACGCCCGGGCCGGCCTCCCGGGCCGGGTCCAGATCAAGGTCAACTCCATGGTGGACGAGGCCATTATCGACTCGCTGTACCGGGCGTCGCAGGCGGGCGTGAAGGTGGACGTGGTGGTGCGCGGCATCTGCTCGCTGCGCCCGGGCGTGCCGGGGCTCAGTGACAACATCACCGTGCGTTCGGTCCTGGGCAGGTTCCTGGAGCACTCCCGCGTGTTTGCCTTCGCCAACGGCGGTGATCCGGTGGTGTACATCGGCTCGGCGGACATGATGCACCGTAACCTGGACCGCAGGGTGGAGGCCCTGGTCCAGCTGGCGAGTGCTGACGACATCCAGTATGTCCTGGACCTGATGGCCAGGTACATGGCGCCCGAGACCGCCAGCTGGCACCTGGACAACGAGGGACGGTGGACGCGCCATCACCTGGCGGATGACGGCCGGCCGCTTGAGGATGTCCAGTCCTTCCTGCTGGCGTCACGGCCACGGCAACGCAGCCTGAGCCGACGGTAAGGGCCGCGGTTTTGTCCAGCGACGCACTCGTAGCAGACCAGACAGACCATCCAGGCGAACCGGTAGCCGTCACGGCTGCCGGCGCGCTGCCCTGGCGTCTGAACAAAGACCAGCTTGAGGTCCTGCTGATCCACCGGCCCCGCTATGACGACTGGTCCTGGCCCAAGGGAAAGATTGACGACGGCGAAACCATCCCTGAGTGCGCTGTCCGGGAGGTGTGGGAAGAGATCGGGCTGACGGGCGCGCTGGGCATTCCGTTGCCCCCGATCCATTACCACGTGGCTTCAGGCCTGAAAGTGGTTTACTACTGGGCGGTCAGGGTCAATGGTGACAAGTTGGTGCCCGACGGCAAGGAGGTGGACAGCGTGATGTGGTGCGCTCCCGACAAGGCCGCCCGGCTGCTGTCCAACCCGTCCGACGTCGCGCCGCTGGAATACCTGCAGGATGCCCATAAACGCGGCGAGCTGAACACCTGGCCGCTCCTGGTGCTCCGCCACGCCAAGGCGAAGCCCCGCTCGTCCTGGTCCAAGGCCGAAGGGGAACGCCCGCTCGCGGCCACGGGAAACCGCCAGGCAAAGGCTGTGGGCCGGCTGCTCCAGGCGTGGAAACCGCCCCGGGTGGTCACCAGCCCGTGGCTCCGGTGCGTGGCCACGGTGGCGCCTTACGCGAAGGCTGCCGGGGCCAAGGTAAAACTCTCGGAAGCCCTGACCGAACACCGGCATGAGCGGAATCCGAAGAAGACCGCGGCAGTCGTTGAGGGGCTGTTTGATAAGCAGCGGCCGGTGGTCGTTTGCACCCACCGCCCGGCGCTGCCCACTGTGTTCGGGCAGCTGGCCCAGCACATGCCCCGGCACCTGGCCGCACTCCTGCCGGCGGAGGAACCATACCTGTCCCCCGGCGAACTCGTGGTGTGCCATGTGGCCCCGGGCGCCAAAAACAGGATCGTGGCCGTGGAGCAGTTCAAGCCCTTCGACGACTAGCGCGGCCTGGGCTGTTCCTCGGATCAACCAAAGTAGACTTGTGGCGTGAGCATCCCAACGCCTTATGAAGACCTCCTGCGCGAAGTCCTGGCTTCCGGCACGCACAAATCGGACCGCACCGGGACCGGAACAACCAGCGTTTTTGGGCGCCAAATCCGCTTCGACCTCTCGAAAAGCTTCCCGCTGATCACCACCAAACGGGTCCACTTTAAGTCCGTGGCGGTGGAGCTTTTGTGGTTCCTGCGGGGCGAGACAAACATCAAGTGGATGCAGGACCAGGGCGTCACCATCTGGAACGAATGGGCCGACGCCGACGGCGACCTCGGCCCTGTGTACGGTGTCCAATGGCGCAGCTGGCCCACACCCGACGGCGGGCACATCGACCAGATCGCTGAGCTGGTGGAGAACCTGAAGTCCAACCCGGATTCCCGCCGCCACATTGTTTCTGCGTGGAATGTATCGGAACTGCACGATATGGCCCTGCCGCCCTGCCACGCGTTCTTCCAGTTCTATGTGGCGGACGGCAAACTGTCCTGCCAGCTGTACCAGCGCTCCGCGGACATGTTCCTGGGTGTCCCGTTCAACATCGCCTCCTACGCGCTGCTCACCTGCATGGTGGCCCAGCAGGTGGGCCTGGAGCCGGGTGAATTCGTGTGGACCGGCGGAGACGTGCACATCTACGAGAACCACATGGACCAGGTCCTCAAGCAGCTGGAGCGGGAGCCCTACGAGTACCCGCAGCTGAAGATCAACCGTAAGCCGGCTTCGATTTTCGACTACACGCTGGAGGACTTCGAAGTGGTGGGCTACCAGCACCACCCCACGATCAAGGCTCCGATCGCCGTATGAGCACGGAGAACTCCACCGATCCGCAGTCCTTTACCGAAGAGCTCGCCGCCTCGGTGACCGGCGTGGGCCTGGTGTGGGCGCAGACGCCCAACGGGGTCATCGGCAAAGACGGCGACATGCCTTGGCACCTGCCCGAGGACCTGAAGCACTTCAACCGGCTCACGATGGGCCACCCCGTGGTGATGGGCCGTAAGACGTGGCTGTCCTTCCCGGACAAGTTCCGCCCCCTGCCCGGCCGCACCAACATCGTCATCACCCGGCAGAAGAGCTGGGCTGACACGCCCGAGGCGGAGGGCGCCGTCGTGGTTCCTTCACTTGATGACGCACTGCTTGAGTCCCAGTTTGTCGACGGCGGAGAAACCGTCTGGATCCTGGGCGGCGGCGAGATTTTCCGCCAGTCCACCGAACTTGCGAACGTCGCGGTGGTCACCACCATCGACGTCGAGGCCGACGGCGACACTTTCGCCCCCGAGCTCGGCACCGGGTGGGAGGCATCCGCCTCCGTCCCGCCCGACGGCTGGCTGACGGCCGCCAACGGCACACGCTACCGATTCACCAAATGGTCACGGACTGAGGGCTAGGAATGTTAAAGAAACCCGAAACCCTCTTTGTGCTGGGCTACATGCTGCTCCCCCTGTTGGCGCTGCTGTCCGCAATCGTAGGATTCACCATGATCCTGGGCGGCAACAAAATCGCCGGGGCCATCGTGCTGGTGGTGGTGACGCAGGTCTTCGCCTTCGGCGCCTTCTTCGCGCTGCGGGCCCGCAAGGCCGCGGTGCTGGAGGATTCCGAGCGCAGTTAGGACCTTGTGCCGCGTATGGGGAGGACACCCCATCGCGACGGGTGCATGTTGCCATTAGGCTGAGCTGGGTTTCAGCTTGAAAGACGGCTGGTCGATTATCGGGGGGATTGCCGGGTGGCAGGAAATTTGTGGGGCGCGGACGTTGCCGAATTGCGGACGCTGGCGAAGCAGTTCGGTAAGACCGCCGATCAGCTGCTGCAGCAGTCCACGCAGCTGACAAGCCATATCAACAGCACAACGTCGTGGAAGGGCCAGGACGCCGTTGCGTTCCGCTCCGAATGGAACGGCAGCCACCGCGCAATGCTCCAGCAGGCTGCCTTCGCGCTGCAGCAGGAGTCGAAAAAGCTCCTGGAGAACGCGAACCAGCAGGAGAAGGCGAGTGACACCGGCACGGGTTCCGGAGGGCCAGGTGCCGGTGGAGAGGCCGGACCCGGAGGGCAAGGCCCCGTCCCCGGACAGGGCAGCAATAACCCCTGGGGCCCGGACTGGGTTGCCGATCCGGACTCCCCATTCCGCGATGGCTGGGACATCTACGGCCTCACCAAGGCGTTCCCAAACCTTCGGGCTGGTCTCTTCGACCTGCCGCACTTCATCAAGAAGGCAGACAGCTTCGCTGAGTTCTTCTCCAAGGACTTCCGTGACGTGGCAAAGGCATTTCAAGACAGCAACATGCTGAGCCAGTTATTCAACACGTCGTCTGAGCTTTTTGATGGCAGGTGGGATACTGCCCTGAATCTTGCCGAGGGCGGGAAGGCAGCAACATTTTTCGAGGTCGGAGGGAAGGCCCTCGGCGGACTCGGTGTTGGCCTGGACCTGCTGGACACCGTCAACAACATCAAGGAAGGCGACGGCGGCGCCGCCCTCTACTCTGGTATCAAGGCAGGCTTGGGAGTGGCAAGCTTCGCTCCGCCACCCATCGGAACGGCGGCCATGGTGGCTTCGGGTGCTCTGGCTATTTATGACAATGTTCCGGTGGTAAAGGAGACTGTCAACGCCATCGGCGGTTCCATCGCTGACGGTGCCAAAGCAGCCTGGGAAGGTGCCGGGGACGCGGTCGAAAATGTGGGCGATTTCTTTGGATTCTAAGCAACACAACGAGAGGTCTCGACGATGACGGAAACAACAACGGAAGGCACCGCCACACCCGACGCCATCGGTTATGGATTTGCCGAGGTAGCCGCGCTTGCGAGCCTGCGCGCCGGAGATGCAGCAGTGCTCAGCGCGCAGGCCTTGCGGGTAGACAGCTACCTCGGCGACAGCACCATGGTGAGCGCCGGCGCATCGTCCTTGGTTGCCCGTGGTCTGGCCACGGCCGAAAGCGATGGGCTTCTCGCCGTTGCAGGGCCCACCGCCGCAGTGGCATCTGTCCTCTCTTCCGCCAGTCGCCGCATGGAAATCTCGCTGCTTACCGCAGAGGGAGGCGACAGTGTGATCGGCATGGAAAGTGAGGACATCCACTTGCTGTTCCAGCCGCGCGCCTACTTCACCTGGTGGGCCATGGCGCAGCGACCTGACGTCACCGCCGCCGAGGCCAACTTCCTGGTGATCAAACATCATCTGCACAGTACGCCGGAGGGCGGCGCCACACTTCGCCGACGCGAGGAGCCCACAGGGCAGACCCTTTACGTGAAAAATGGCGGTGACGGGTCATGGACCATCGGCACGTCCAACACGCAGCAGAAGGACATTGTTGAAACGAGGGGCCTCGACGACGCTGCCCTCCTCGACCAGATCCGCACCATCCGTCAGGACTGACTGTGACCTTCGATCGCGAGCGTGAGCGCCGCAATGATGACGTGTATGCCGAGCACAAGGCGGCCCTGGCCCGGGGAGAGAAGCGTGTCCTTCGGAGGACCAACACCGGGGACCTGCACAGCTACCCCGGTGACGAAATTGGTTTCTCTCCCGGACGTGGACAAGTGCAAGTCCGATCGTGGTGGGGCATGGGAATCCTCACCACGGTGATGAGCCTTTTAGTCGTGCTTTCTTTGGTGATACTGCTGGCGCCCATGGGCCGCGGCGAGCCGCCCTTTTGGGGCGCATTGTTCCTCACCGCGCTGGGTGGTCTCGGAGCGTGGTACACCTTCGGCATGGCGAGGGACGAGTACCGCGCCAAGAAGCTGCGCAAGGAGCGGCAGGCACCGGAGCCGGGCGCGGGTCACGTCTCGCAGTAACCCACCGGCACGGCACGCGGTGTCCACTGCCAAGAGTGACGGGCGGATCCTCCACCCACCGGTCGGACTAACAGCAAAAGCCGCATACCGCCGTCGTCCGTTTACTTCTTCGAGCCTGACGGCGTGACGTAACCGACTGCGCCGGGCCGGTTCCGAAGTCTAAACTGTACGAATGACTACAGCAGCTACCCCTTCCGTCGGCCTGGTCGGATGGCGCGGCATGGTCGGTTCCGTCCTCATGCAGCGCATGCAGGACGAGGGCGACTTCGCCAACATCAACCCGGTGTTCTTCTCCACCTCCAACGCGGGAGGTGCCGCGCCTTCCTTCGCTGAAGGCGCCGGCAAGCTCGAAAACGCGTTCGACCTCGACACGCTGGCCAAGCTGCCCATTATCGTCACCGCACAGGGCGGCGATTACACCAAGCAGGTCCACGGCGAGCTGCGCAGCCGCGGCTGGGACGGCCTCTGGATCGACGCCGCCTCCACCCTGCGCATGAACGACGACTCGATCATCGTCCTGGACCCCATCAACCGCGACGTCATCGATAAGGGCCTGGTCAACGGCACCAAGGACTTCATCGGCGGCAACTGCACCGTGTCCTGCATGCTCATGGGGCTCGGCGGGCTGTTCAAGAACAACCTGGTGGAGTGGGGCACCTCCATGACCTACCAGGCTGCCTCCGGCGGCGGCGCCCGGCACATGCGCGAGCTGCTCAGCCAGTTCGGCACGCTCAACGCCGAGGTCAGCACGGAACTGGACGACCCGGCGTCGGCCATCCTGGACATCGACCGCAAGGTCCTGGCCCACCAGCGCACGGACATTGATGCCACCCAGTTCGGCGTTCCCCTGGCCGGCTCCCTGATTCCCTGGATCGACGCGGACCTGGGCAACGGCCAGTCCAAGGAAGAGTGGAAGGCCGGGGTCGAGACCAACAAGATCCTGGGCACCTCTGACGAGAACCGTGTGATCATGGACGGCCTCTGCGTCCGCATCGGCGCCATGCGCTCCCACTCCCAGGCGCTCACCCTCAAGCTCCGCGAGGACCTGTCCGTCGCCGAGATCGAGAAGCTGCTGGCCGAGGACAACGAATGGGCCAAGGTGGTTCCGAACACCAAGGAAGCGTCCATGGCGGAACTGACCCCCGTGGCAGCTTCGGGCACCCTGGACATCCCGGTGGGCCGCATCCGCAAGATGGAAATGGGCCCGCAGTACATCAGCGCCTTCACGGTGGGCGACCAGCTCCTGTGGGGCGCCGCGGAGCCGCTGCGCCGTATGCTCAACATCGCCACCGGGAACCTGTAGGCCGGTTCCTAACAGCAACGCGGGGTCACTTACGGCCCGTTCCGCACCCGCGGATGGGCCGTAAGTGACCCCGCGTTGTTTTGCTTCAGGCCTTAAGGAAGGCGAGGTAGCGTTGGGCTGCACGGGTGAAGGCAGCCTGGGCAGAAGGCCGCAGAGGCTTGCCGTCATCAAAAAGTTCAGGCACGACGCCGGCACCCGCGCCCGTGCCTTCGCGGGCCCAGGTGCCAATCACCTCTCCCCCGGCCACCACGGTCTTCTTGAAGACGCCGTTGCCGCCGGGGACGATCTTGTTGGCGTGCTCCGGCGCCAGGACAAGGCTGCGGTCCGTATAGCCCAGCACAAACTCGTCGAAGCCCGGCAGCAGGAGGACTGAGCGCTGGCCCGGCACTCCGGCGTCGAGCAATGACGCGGTCTCCGGCGACAGCCAGTAGCTTGTCCCCTCAAACTCCAGCTCCACCAACTGGTCCTTGATGTCCTCGAAGGCGGCCCGGACCTCGGTCAGCGGAATCTGCGTCCACCAGGCGAAGTCACGGAGGGTGGCAGGGCCGTGGCTCCGGACGTAGCGCAGCGCAAACTCAGCGATGGCCTCGTGGCGTTCCAGCCGGCGGGAGGCCGGGATCCAGCTTTCAAAGTCCACCAGCAGCTGCTGGTTTGCCGCCAGCGGGCCCTGCACCAGCCAGCCGTGCCGGCATAACGTCCCCAGGATGTGGATGCCCCGCTGGCCCTGGGTGGGCTGCCCGGCGGCGTCGAAAACCGCGAAAAGCTCCTGGCGGCTGACCGGCCCGTCCCCGGCGATACGGTCCAGTGCCAGGTCCCGGCACTTCTCGACGTCCGCCCAGGCGATCCCGAGTTCGCGGTGCCGCCCCGCGATGCCCTTGGTGAGCCGTTCCGCGGTGAGGTCCAGCATCCAGTGCAGGTCCTCCGGCGCCACCAGGTGCAGCGTTCCGCGCATCGGCCAGGAGCGCACCACGGCGCCCGAATCAAGGGCGGAGCGGACATCGGCCAGACCTGCGGCGGGGACCCTTGCCCCCACGGCCCACATGGCCGCCTGCAGGTCCTGGGCCTGCAGGGCCGTCATCCAGCGGACCGCGTCAGCTACGGCATCATCTGGTTGCCGCGGAGCAGCCGGGAGCAGCCGCTGGGACACCAGCCGAAGCCTGCCCAGCGTTCGACGGTCAAGACGGACCCCCACCTTCGCAGCCATGGCCCCATCCTATGGCCGGGACAGGTCTACAGCTCCAGGCCGATCAGCAGCGGTTCCGGGTGCAGCTCAATGCCGAAACGCCGTTCGACGCCGGCACGCACCTCGCGGGCCACCGCCACCACGTCTGCGGCCTTGGCCGAGCCGCGGTTGGTGATGGCAAGGGTGTGTTTGGTGGACAGGGATGCCCGGCCCCCGCTCACACTGTCCGGCTCCAGGCCGAAGCCCTTGCCAAAGCCGGCCTGGTCGATCAGCCAGGCAGCGGAGAGCTTCACCAGCCCGTCCTCGCCGGCAGGATAACGCGGTGCACCCTCCGGCAGGGCCTCCGCCACCTCCGCCGGCACGATCGGGTTGGTGAAGAACGAACCGGTGGAATAGGTGTCGCGGTCCGCCGGATCCAGGACCATGCCCTTGGAAGCCCGGAGCCGGAGGACTTCCCGGCGGACGTCCGTGGCGTAGGCCCGCTTCCCCTGCTCCACACCCAGCGTGCGGGCAAGCTCCGCGTAGCGGATGGGGGCACTCATGCGCCCGATGGGCAGCTGGAACTCCACCGTCAGCACCACGTAGCGGGGTGAGCCGTTGACGGTGGTCTGTTTGAGGATGGAGTCCCGGTAGCCGAACTTCAACTCGGAGTTAGTAAAGGTTTTGACGGCGTTCCGCTCGCGGTCCCAGGTGCGCACGGCGGCGATGGTCTGGGACACGTCGGAACCGTAAGCGCCCACGTTCTGCACCGGGGTCGCCCCCGTGGAGCCAGGGATGCCGGCGAGTGCTTCGATCCCGGACCAGGCGTGGAGGACCGCGTGCTCCACCAGCTTGTCCCAGTTGTGCCCGGCCTGCACCACCACGGCCACCCCGCCGCAGGAGTCCTCGGCATTGACGGTGAACCCTTCCGAGGCGATCCTGACCACCGTGCCGGGGAACCCGTCGTCGGAAATCAGCAGGTTGGAGCCGCCGCTGATGATCAGCAGCGGCTCACCTGCTGCGTCCGCAGTGCGGACGGCGTCGATGATGTCGGCCTCAGTGGCGGCCTCGATGTAGGTGCCCGCGGGGCCTCCGACGGCGGCCGTGGTGAGCTGGGAAAGCAGGGTGGAAGTCACCACACAACCCTATCGGGAAAGTTGGACGCGCTTCCCGGCTTTGCTGAGCCGGACGACGGCCTGCGCCTTCATCAGGACCTTCTGGCCCGCCGAAACAACGGTGAGGTCGATACGGGCCGTGTTGGCCTCGGCGTCGAGCTTTCCGATCAGGCCGCTGACCTCGATGGTGGCGCCGGGTTCGTCCGTGCCCGTGGTGTCGGTGACCAGGACTGGTTTGGTGAAGCGGGTCTGGAAGTCCACGACGGCGGCGGGGTCACCGGCCCAGTCGGTGACCAGCTGCACGACGGAACCCATGGTGAACATGCCGTGCGCGATGACGCCCGGAAGTTCAACACCGGTGGCGAAGGCTTCGTTCCAGTGGATGGGGTTGAAGTCGCCGGAAGCACCGGCGTACTTGACCAGGTCGGTGCGGCTGACCGCTATGGTGCGGGTGCCGATCTCCTGGCCGGGACTGAGTTCGTGGATGGTGGGGCTCATGGTTACTGTCCCTCTCCGCGGACCAGGATGGATGACGTGGTGGTGGTGACCGGCTCGCGTGAGTCACCGGCGCCGAGGGCGAAGATTTCGGAGCGGGTGGTGATCATCGCTCCCCCGCCCATGGCCCGGACACCGTCCACGTGCAGTTCAGCCACCAGCCGGTCGCCGGCGAAGATGGGGCGGTGGTGGATGAAGCGCTGGTCTGCGTGGACCACGCGCGAGAAGTCGATCCCGGCCTCCGGGTCCTCGATGAGCTGGGCGTCGGCGCGCTGGGCGATGATGATGGCGAACGTCGGCGGGGCAACAAGATCGGCGTGGCCAAGGCCCCTCGCGGCGTCCACATCGAAGTGCGCAGGGTGGGTGGCCTTGACGGCGCGGGCGAACTCGCGGATTTTCTCGCGGCCAACGTCATACACCTCTGCGGCAGGGTAGCTACGGCCCTGCAGGTCCGGATTGATAGTCATGGGCTCCAGCCTATCGTCAGGCTGTTGGGCAGCAGAAAAGGAGTGCGGCCCGAATGGTTACCGGCGGAGGTTCTTCCGGATAGCCTGGCCGCGGACCACTATTCCCGCGATGTGCAGGACCAGGCCCAGCCCAATCAGCGGCAGGGACGCCATGGCGAGGCCCTGGTTGCCGCTGGTGTTGCCCACAAGGTTAAGGATGATGCCGACGGCGATCAGTCCCATTGCGCTGAAAACCAGGACTTTGTAGCGGGTTGGCGCGGTGGCCCAGAATTCGTTCAGCACCGTGCCAGTCTACCGGGCTTCAGAACAGCGCTTCTTGGACCGCCGGAACCTCGGATGAGTGCCGGCCCAGTTCGATGGTGCGGCCCTTGAGCCGGCCAAGGTCCAGAACGAACTCCAGGTCGGAATTGCCCAGGGTGGCCAGGACGAAGCTGCCGCAGACGGACCGGATGGTGAAGCCGTGGGCGCCCGAGTCCAGGGCGTGCGGGTAGGCGTGCCGGGCAGTTCCGGAGCACAGCCGCCCGGCCAGCCGCGGTCTGGTCCAGGTTTCAGTCACTACCTCGAAGCCGTCTTCATCCGCCCCGGGCAGAAGCCGGCGCGCGTCGTCGGCCAGGGCGGCGTTGCGGGAATTGAGCTGGTCGGCGGGTGCCGGTTCAGCCAGGGCTGCAGCCTTCGCCGCCGAGCGCACCTGCTGCGGCAGCCCGCCGTCGCGTGTCACCAGGTCCTCAAGGATCCGCACTACCCGGCCGTCGGCAGCGCGGGCGATGTAACTGGCCGCCACGGCGCCCTGTTCGGCGAGCCGCTGCCACTTGCGCAGATCGGATGCCGTTCCCACCTTGCTGGCCCCGCTGGCGAAGGTGGCGATGTACAGCCAGTGCGGCTGCATCAGGTAGTTGCGCAGCCCGGGCGGGACGCCGCCGCCCCGGTGGAAGTCGTGCATGAGCCGGAAGTCGTCCGCCACAAAGCACCGTTCGCACTGGTGTCCCCGGACAGACGGGGAGCGGCCTTTGCACAGGATGTGGTCGCGGCGGCCGGGGCCGTGCACCCGGTGGTGGCCCAGGCAGGACTTCCCTTCGGCGGCGAGCCGGAAGCCCAGCCGAGTGCCGTCGTTGAGCGCTGTTTCGGTGAAGGTGCCGTCCGGGGCCTGCAGCCGGAGGACGGGAGGGGCTGCAGCCGTATCGGGAGACTCCGGCGGCGCAGGCCAAAAGACCCCGTGGACCAGATAGGACGTATCGGTCACGGGGTCTCCTGAAGCAAAAATCTGCGGGGGCTACAGCGCGGGCTGCACTCCAAAGGCTACCGCGAGCTTCATGATCTTTTCGGCGCGCCCCAGCCGGGGCAGGTCGGATCCGTCGCGGATGACGCGGCCGTTGGCTTCGAAGTCCGCCATGAAGTCGGTAGCCCAGGCGACGTCCGACGGAGTGGGGCTGATGACCTCGTTGATGACGGGGGTCTGGTCGATGGCAAGGCACAGCTTGCCGGTCATGCCCATCATCACGGTGATGCCGGTCTGCTCACGCAGGATGGGGTGGTTGGTGCCCACGGTGGGGCCGTCGATGGGGCCCGGCAGGTTGCCCACCCGGCTGGCGACAACGAGCTTGGCGCGCGGGTAGGCCATCGCTTCGGCGGTGGCGGCCATCCCGGTATCGCGGCGGAAGTCACCGGAGCCGAAGGCGAGGCGGAACGCGCCCTGGGCCTTGGCGATGTGGTTGGCTTCCTCGATGCCGACGGCGGATTCCACCAGCGGGATAACGGGGGTTTTGCCGTCCATGCGGTGGAAGGATTCGGTGACCTGGTCAGCGGACTCGGTCTTGGCCAGCATGACGCCAAGGAGGCCGGGGGTGCCGCGCAGGCCGGCGAGGTCGTCCGCCCAGAAGGGGCTGGTGGCGTCGTTGATGCGGACCCAGGCCTTGCCGCCTCGGGTCAGCCAGTCGATCACGTTGTTCCGCGCCTGGTCCTTCTGCGACGGGTCCACGGCATCTTCAATATCCAGGATGATCGAGTCGGCGCGGGACACTGCCGACTGGTCGAACAACTCCTGCTTCATGGCATTCACGAGGAGCCAGGAGCGGGCGATCTCTGCCGGGATATTGCGTTCCGGCCTTATGGTCTCGGTGGCGATGGTAGACGTCATGTATCTACCGTATCCGCCCCGCAACCGCGATGCCTCTGAAAATGGCCCGCGTGTGAGGATCAATACGAACTAAACGGGATATGACTGTTGCCTCTCCACATGGAGGCGGCAGCAAGGGCCGTTATGCAGTCCCATAACGGCCCTTGCTGCCACCGGGGTGGGGGTCAGGGGATGTTGCTGCCCCGCGCAGTGACCCAGAGTTTGTACCAGTCCGCCCGGCTCATGGTTTCGGCCACGCGGGCAGCATCGGCACAGGCGCGGATGCGGCCGGGGTTGACCGTCCCGATCACCGGTGCGATGCCCGCGGGGTGCTTCATCAGCCAGCCCAGCAGGACGGACTCCCCCGAGCTGCCGTACTCCCCCGCCAGTTGCGCCACCAAATCAGCGGTGGCAGCCTCTGCGGACGTTGGGCTGTCCGGCTCCGCACCCGTATAGAGGCCCCGGGCGAGCGAGCCGTAGGCCTGCAGGGTGATGCCGTTCCGGACGCAGTACTCCAGGGTGCCGTGCGGGAAACTGTAGTCCAGGTGCTCGGCATGGTTCACCAGCACCTGGCTTTCCAGCCAGGCCCGCTTCAGCAGGCTCATCTCCAGCTGGTTGGCCACCACCGGAGTTTCCAGCCGGTCCTGCAGCGCCTCGATCTGCGCCCCGGACATGTTGGACACGCCCAGCTGCCGGATCTTGCCTTCCGCCATCAGCTGTCCGACGGCGGCAGCCA
This sequence comes from Arthrobacter sp. Soil_C_49, assembly GCF_057656635.1. Classification (NCBI taxonomy): domain Bacteria; kingdom Bacillati; phylum Actinomycetota; class Actinomycetes; order Micrococcales; family Micrococcaceae; genus Arthrobacter; species Arthrobacter sp. Soil_C_49. Next base: position 214,830 of record NZ_JBDGJZ010000002.1, on the reverse strand, counting down.
CCTCAGCCGGGTCCGCCAAGGGGTCCGGGCGGTGCAGCAGGAGGATGTCCACGTAGGCCGTCCGCAGCCGCTTCAGGCTTTCGTTGACCCGCTCCAGGATGGCCTCCCGGCTGAGGTCGTAGTGCGTCTGCAGGCCCCGTTCATTCAGCCTGATGCCGCACTTGGTCTGCAGCCGGATCCGGTCCCGAAGCCCGGGAGTGGTGGCCAGCACCTCGCCGAACACTGCCTCGGACTTGCCGCTGCGGTAGATGTCCGCATGGTCGAACAGCGTGATCCCGGCAGCCAGGGCGGCCTCGACGGCGGCTGCAGCCTCGTCCACATGCTCCCCGGCATGCGGCTCGTCGGACCAGCTGCCGCCCAGGCCCATGCAACCGTAGATGAGTTCCTGCATCAGGCGGGCCGCGCCGTACGGTTTGGCGAGCCTCTGCGGCTTGGCGGCATCACCGCAGCCATGCCGTGGTGTTGGCGGGCAGCTTGCCGCCTTCAAGCGGCGCGCTGCTGACCAGGACCTCGCCGGCGGGAAGGTCGACGGCGGTGTCCCCGAAGTTGGTCACGGACTGCCACCCGTTGGGCCGGCGGAAGTGCAGGACCTCCGGGCTGCCGTTCTCCACCCATTCCAGCTCTTCACCTGTCTGCAGTTCGCGGCGGAGCTTCAGGGCCTTGCGGTAGAGCTCCAGCGTGGAGCCTTGGGTTCCGTCCTGGGCCTCGACCGCGTACTTGCTGAACCAGTCGGGCTGGGGCAGGTGCGCGCCGCCGTCGCCGAAGCCGAAGGAGGTTCCCTCAACGTTCCAGGGCAGCGGGACACGGCAGCCGTCACGGCCGATCTCCACGCCCTTATTCCGGAAGAAGGAGGGGTCCTGACGCTCGGACTCGGGAATCTCCGCGACTTCCTGGAGGCCCAGTTCCTCGCCCTGGTACAGGTAGGCGGAGCCCGGCACGGCGAGCATCAGCAGGGTGGCTGCGCGGGCGCGGCGTTCGCCGAGCTCCACGTCCAGCTCCTCCTTGGGGCCGCCGGCGAGCAGCCAGTCCTTGCCGTCCTGGCCCTTGCTGCCGGCCTTGCCCTTGGATCGCTGTGGCAGCCCGTAGCGGGTGGCGTGGCGGACCACGTCGTGGTTGGAGAAGACCCAGGTGGAGGAGGCGCCGGTGGCGGCGGCCTCGGCGAGGTTGCGGGTGATGATCTCCTTGTACTCGGCAGCGTCGAAGTCGGCCTGCAGGAGGTCAAAGTTGAAGGCCTGGCCAAGCCCCTGCGGGCTGGCGTAGCGGGCCCGGCGGGTGGCGTGGACCCATGCTTCGGCGACGGCGGTCCGCGGCGGGTTGTACTCGTTGAACACCTCGCGCCATTCGGCGTAGATCTCGTGGACTTCGTCGCGGTCCCAGAAGGGGTGGGAACCGTCGTCGAAGCCGTCCACACCGGTGTTGGCCGCGCTCAGTTCCAGCTTGGACAGCAGCGGTTCGGTGAGGTCCTTGGTGAGGGCGTGGGCCACGTCCACCCGGAAGCCGTCAACGCCGCGGTCCGACCAGAAGCGCAGTGTCTTGAGGAAGTCCTCGCGGATCTCCCGGTTGGACCAGTTCAGGTCCGGCTGCTCCTTGGCGAAGATGTGCATGTACCACTGGCCGGGCGTGCCGTCCGGTTCGGTGATGCGCTCCCAGGCCGGGCCACCGAACACGGAGTCCCAGTCAGACGGCGGGAACTCACCGTTGGGGCCTTTTCCGTCGCGGAAGATGTAACGGTCCCGGGCGGGCGAGCCCTTGGGCGAGGCGAGCGCTTCCTGGAACCACTGGTGCCGGTTCGAGGAGTGGTTGGGCACGATGTCCGCAATCAGCTTGATCCCGGCTTCGTGCAGGGCCTTGGCCATCTCATCGAAGTCCGCCAGGCTTCCCAGCTTGGGGTCCACATCGCGGTAGTCATCCACGTCGTAGCCGCCGTCAGCGAGCGCGGAGGGGTAGAACGGGCTCAGCCAGACGGCGTCGATCCCCAGCGACTTCAAGTACGGGACCTTGGCGGTGATGCCCCTGAGGTCGCCGATGCCGTCACCGTTGGAGTCGGCGAAGCTGCGCGGATAGATCTGGTAGACGGCGGCCTGGCGCCACCAGTTCGGATCGCCCAGACGGTCGGAATCGGACAGGGTTGCCAGGGTGGCAGTGGTGGACAAGGGGGTGATCCTTTTCTTCTTGACGGCGTATATTTATTTTGAATCTAAATTTACTTCCCCAAGTATTATCTGGTGCAGTCCGCGGAAAGGTCAACAGCATGCCTGAAATGCCTCTTGCCACTCCCAGCCTCCTGCGGCGGGTCAGTGCCGGCGCCGTGCTGGAATTCATGCGGCTCTCGGCAGCGGTGACGGTCTCGGAGGTCATGGAAGCAACGGGTCTGACCCGGGCAACTGCCATCGCGGTGTGCGAGGACCTGAAGGACCGGCGGTGGATCCGGGAGCTGGAAAACCAGCGGGCTTTTGGTGATTACCAGAAGGGCCGCCCGGCCCGGAGGTTTGAACTCAACGCACGGGCCGGTGTGGTCCTTGGCCTGGACATCGGCTACTTCAAGGTGACGGTGGTGGTCTCGGACCTGCGCGGCGACACCCTGGCGAAATCCAGCCTTCCCTTTGATGTCGCCGACCTGACGGCGGAGCAGCGCATCAGCTTTATCGACGAACTGGCCATGACCGCACTGGAGGAGGCCGGTGCCCGGCCGGACCAGGTCCTTGCTGCCTGCGCCGGTGTTGCCGCTCCCGTGGACCGGCAGGGTGAGGTGCTGGCCACGCAGGAATTCTGGGGCCTGTTCGACATCGACCTGCGCGCGTCCCTGAAGGAGCTGCGCGGCTGGACGGTGCTGCTGGAAAACGACGCGAACCTCGCGGCGCTCGGGGACCGTTGGCTGGGCGCGGCGGCCGGCGTGGACGACGTCGTGGTCATCCTTGCCAGCGAGCGCCTCGGTTCCGGCGTCATCGACGGCGGCCGGCTGCTGCACGGCAGCCGGGGCAGTGCCGGCGAGCTTGCGTTCCTGGACCTGGTCCAGGGTGTGGGCGACACCTACGGCATCGCCCATCTTGCCCGGACCTGGGCGGCGGAAGCCATCGCCCGGCATGCCGCAACATCCCTGCGCGCCCTGGCCGGCCCGGGTGCCGAGGCGGTGGATGTCTTCGCCGCCGCAGCTGAGGGGGATGCCGTGGCACGAGACATTCTGGAACGGCTGGCGGACCGGATGGCGCGGGTGATTGGAACTGTTGCCACCATGTACAACCCGGAGCTTGTGGTCATTGGCGGTGCCGTGGCTAACTCGGCGGGAGTGCTTCTGGAACCGATCGCTGCCCGCCTGCCGGACTACACGGCAACTCCCCCGCGCATTGCCGTCTCCCCGCTCGGCGATGCGATGGTGACGGTCGGCGCGGTCCGCGCGGCACTGGACTATGTGGAGAAAAACTCCCTGGACCTGGAACTGGCCCCGCTTCCGTAGTCCGGGCTACGGCTCCAAGGCTGCGGCGATGGGCAGGGTTCCGTCACAGAATTCAATGGTCCTGCCGGCCGTCTCCGGAAGGTCCAGGACGGCTGCGGCCACGCTGGCGGTGTTGCTTCGCGAGGTTTCGGTTCCGCCCTCCCGGGAGGGATTGACGTCGATCCGGCCGGTTCCCGGCTTGTCCGTCAGGGTCCCGGGCCCCAGGATGGTCCAGGCAAGGCCAGTCCCCCGCAGGTATTCGTCAGCCGCTGCTTTGGCCTCGGCGTAGGCAAAGAAGCCATGGTCCGCCGGCACCCCGTGGTCCTTGCGGGCACCCAGGTAGGAGACCATCACGTAGCGGTCGACTGCTGCCTGCGCTGCTGCGTCCATGGAGCGGATGGCGGCGTCCCGGTCCACCGCGTACGTCCGGTCCGGGTTTCCGCCGCCTGCGCCCGCGGACCACACCACGGCGTCGTGGCCCTGCAGTGCCCCGGCGAGGGCCGCCGTCGTCGACTTCTCTACGTCAAGGACCGACGGCGTGGCACCGGTTTCCGCGACATCGGCGGCATGGTCCGGGTTGCGGATGAACGAGGTGACGGCGTGGCCTTCCGCCGTGAGCAGGGCGGACAGGTGGAGGGCCACTTTTCCGTGGCCGCCGATGATTGCGATTCGGGTCATGGCCCCATTCTGCCCCTTATGCAAGGCATCGGTAGCGGAGGTACACCACGCCGTTGCTGAAGCGGCGCTCGTCAAGGAGATCAAGGCGCAGGTCCAGTCCGTGGGGCAGGAACCGCAGGCCCCCTCCTACCACCACCGGGTTGAGGAATATCCGGCATTCGTCCACGAGCCCGGAACGGAGTGCGGCGTCCGCCAGGGTGGCCCCGCCGATGCCGATGCTGCGCTCCGTACCGGCCTTCAACTCCCGCACGGCATCGGGGTTGAAGCTCCGTTCCACCCGGGTCCGTACGGTGGTGGCGGCGGCGAGCGAGGAGGAGTAGACAACTTTGTCTGCCCCTCGCCAGATCCGGGCGAAGTCCTGGATGACCGGCGGATCGTCGGGCCCGCCCATCGTTTCCCACACTGACATGACCTCGTACATCCGCCGCCCGAAAAGGTACGTGCCGGCGTCGCGCTCCAGGTCGTTCACGAAGGCGTGGACCTCTTCGTCCGGCGCGCTCCAGTCGAAGTTGCCCTGGCTGTCCGCGAGGTAGCCGTCCAAGGAGGTAATGCCGGTGTAGATGAGCTGGGCCATCGGCCCATTCTGCCCGTGCGGGTGGGTTTGCGTAAGGGCAGGACTTCCCTACGCCGCGTCCGGCCGGCCCCCACCGCCGGCGGGCTGCCGGTCGCGGACGAAGAACTGCTGGGCCATGGTCCAGATGTTGGTCACCGTCCAGTAGATCAGGACACCAATGGGAAACAGGATCCCGCCCAGGCCGAACACCAGCGGCAGGCTGTAGAGCAGGATCTTTTGCTGCCGCATGAAGGGCGCTTCAGGGGCGCCGGAGGTGGCGTTCCGCGCGAGGATCAGCTTTTGCGTGACGAACTGCGCCGCGGTCATGGCAAGGATCATCAGGACGGTCAGCACAACGACGGCTGCCTGGTCGCCGCCGCCGCCGTGCAGTACTGCCGCGGTGAGTGGGGCTCCGAAGATGCCGGACTGGTCGAACTGCACCACCTGGTCGCGGCTCATGGCACCGATCCCCTGGTCCTGGCGGGCCAGTGCGCTGATGCCGGACAGGACCTGGAACAGCGCAAGGAAGAACGGCACCTGGATCAGCATGGGCAGGCACGCCGAAAAGGGGTTGGTCCCGTGCTTTTTGTACAATTCCATCTGCTCCTGGGCCATCGCCTGCCGGGAGGCGGCGTCACTTTTGCCCTGGTATTTTTCCTGCAGCTTCATCAGGTCCGGCTGCAGCAGCCGCATCCGGCGCTGGGCCTTTACCTGTTGCAGGAACACGGGAATCAGGGCGGCGCGGATGACCAGCACCAGCCCGATGATGGCCAGCGTCCACGTCCAGCCGCTCGCTGCCGGCATACCGAGGGCGCTGAGCCCGTCATGGAAACCCACCATGATCGCGGACACAAGCCACCTGAACGGAACCATGATTTCGTCAAGAAAGCCCATACGTTTCCCCATCCGTCAGTTGCCGCAAAACTACGGCCAAACGGGGCGCTTGTCACGCGGGGACAGGAACGGGGGCCGGCAGAGTTTGCCGGCCCCCGTTGGTGGCCTCCGGTTGGATCCGGCGGCCCAGTCTTGTTGTGGCTACTGCTTCACGAGTGCGTTGCCGTAACCTGCATCGCACTTGCCGTCGTGGATGACTCCTGCCCCCGGCGCCACAACGTAGTTGCTGGCCGGGTTGAAGACTGCGGTGTTGACGTTGGTTACCCTGCTGGCGCATTCGTCGGCGCCGGATGCACTCATGCTCTGGCCGCCGATCCACATGTCGATCCAGATGGTGGAGTTGGTGCCGTTGGCGTTGACGCCCTGGTGGCAGGGGCCGCCCTGGGGGTCATTGCCGTCGCCGCAGGTGTCCTCGACGATGAAGTAGCGGCGGACGTCCGGGAGGTAGATCTTCGTGCCGGCCGGGAAGTCGAGCACGTCCTGGCCGGTAGCTAGGGAATGACCCACGGCAATGGTGATGGGGTCCTCAAAGGTGCCCGTGCCGCCGGCGGTCTTGTGCAGTACAGGGTGGCTGATGGCCACTGAGCCTGCCGGGGTGTTGTCATGCCAGGTGTACGCCGTGGTGTACGCGGTGTTGACGATCCGCTCGTTGGTCGACTGCGGCAGGACGGGCGCCGGGGCCGGAGCGGCCTTTGGCGCCGGAGCCGCGGCAGCCGCGGCGATGTTGGCGGGCAGGGCGGCGGGTGCCGGGCTGGCAGGCGCCGCCTGGGCAGCAGCGTCAGCCTTCGCCTTCTCGGCGGCAGCCTTCTCGGCCGCGGCAGCTGCCTCAGCCTTTTCGGCTACAGCTGCCTTTTCAGCGGCGGCAGCAGCTTCGGCCTTCTTGGCTTCGGCGGCCTTGGCAGCCCTGTCGGCGGCGGCGCGCTGGGAGGCGCCCACCTCGGCGGTGTCGTTGGCGCTGGCCTCAACGCCGGCAAGGGCGGAGTCCGGAGATTGTGCGGATGAGTTTGGGGAACCGGTCACGGCACCACACGCCGATGTGGCGAGTAGAACCGAGAGTATGCCGGCAGCCAGCAGACTATTTCTGCGCATGGAAAACTGAGCCTCTTCATGGGAGTGCGGAACGGGGCAGTGACACGAAGGTCACTCACCCGGAATGGTCACGGTCTGCGGAAAACGCAAGGCGCAAAAGGCCTGGGACTTATCACACGCACGAACATTTCGAATGCCCCCCAAAGGCGTGTGCGCCAACCAGTGACCTAAACGTTACATTAGCCCCGCGGAACTGGCCAATCGATGACGTGGGCCCGCCAAGCACCGCTGCCCGCGGCCCAGCTTAAACAGGAAAGCCCCGGAATCTCGGGGGATTCCGGGGCTTAGCCTGTAGCGGTGGGGAGGCTCGATCTCCCGACCTCACGATTATGAGTCGTGCGCTCTAACCAACTGAGCTACACCGCCACGAATGAGAAAAACCTGCGTCAAGCCGGTCAAAACCGCCTTGACGCAGGCCCTCATCCAGAGCCCCCCACCGGAATCGATCCGGTGACCTCGTTCTTACCAAGAACGCGCTCTACCACTGAGCTAGGGGGGCAACGAGTAAATACTCTACCGGAAGATTTCACCACCAACAAATCGGCGTCCGCGCCGCCCGGGAGGCCGTGAAACAGTTGCGTTTCTACCCGCGATGACCCCCAGTTTCCGCGCCATTGCTGGAATGCAGGGTCGTTCCGGCGGCCGCAGGGACAGGGCCGGCGGCAGGTTTTGCAGCCGAATCAACGGGGCGATGTGTCAAGCCCCACACCCCGCTGGAGTTTTTGTCCAGCTATGCAGGTTTCCGCCGCCCGGAAGTCTGCAGATCTGGACAAAAACTCCGCGCCGGTTAAACGCCGATGGGCCGGCTCGAAAGCCGGCCCATCGGGGGAATTGTCAGTTAGAAGCTGACGCGTTTACCACTTGCCCTTGCGGTTGAAGTCGCGCTGGCCGCCCTCGTTGCCGTGGCGGGGCTTGCGGGAGCCGTCACCGTGTCCGCCGAAGCGGGAGTCACTGGCCTGGCCGCGGCTGGCTCCGCTGTCGGCACCAAAGCTGCGCTCTGAACGCTCGCTGTACGAACGGCCACCGCGGTCAGCGGAGCCGCGCTCGCCGTCGTTCTTCCGGAATTCCTTCTTGAACCCGCCGTTGCCCTTGAAGTTGCCGCCGCGGTCACCGCCGCGGTTGCCCTGGTAGGCGCCGCGGTCACCGGAAGGCTTGCGGCCGTTGTCCAGCTCAAGGTGGATCAGCTCGCCGCCGATCCGGGTGCGGGACAGGGCACGCAGCTGCTCGGGGCTAAGGTCCGCGGGCAGCTCCACCAGGGAGTGGTCCGAGCGGATGTCGATGCCGCCGATCTGTGCGGAGGAGATGCCGCCCTCGTTGGCGATGGCGCCCACGATGGAGCCGGGCATAACGCGCTGGCGGCGTCCCACGGCGATCCGGTAGGTGGCATTGCCCTCGGTGAGCGTGCGGGTGGGGCCACGTGAGCCGAAGCCGTCCTTGGAGCGCTCGCGCTTCTGGAACTCGGGAGCTGCGGGCAGTTCCTTGACCAGCAGCGGCTGTCCGCCCTGCGCCATCACGGCAAGGGCGGCAGCGATCTCCGCGGCGGGAACGTTGTGCTCTTCCTCATAGGAAGCGATGAGGTCGCGGAACGCGGCGACGTCCTCGGACTCGAGGGTCTCGGTGATGCGCTCGGCGAACTTGCCCAGGCGCAGCGTGTTGACGGTCTCGGCCGTCGGCAGGTGCATCTGCTCCACCGGCTGGCGGGTGGCCTTCTCGATGGAACGCAGCAGGTACTTCTCCCGCGGCGTCATGAACAGGATGGCGTCGCCGGAACGGCCTGCACGGCCGGTGCGGCCAATGCGGTGAACGTAGGACTCGGTGTCGTGCGGGATGTCGTAGTTGACCACGTGGCTGATGCGCTCCACGTCAAGGCCACGGGCGGCGACGTCGGTGGCCACAAGGATGTCGATGCGGCCTTCCTTGAGGGCGTCGACGGTGCGTTCGCGCTGCTGCTGCGGGATGTCGCCGTTGATGGCGGCGGCCTGGAAGCCCCGCGCCTTCAGCTTGTCAGCCAGGTCCTCGGTGGCCATCTTGGTGCGCACGAAGGCGATGACGCCGTCGAACTCTTCAACCTCGAGGATGCGGGTCAGCGCGTCCAGCTTGTGCGGGCCCATCACCTGCAGGTACCGCTGGCGGGTGTTGGCGCCGGTGGTGGTCTTGGACTTCACCGAGATCTCGGCCGGGTTGTTCAGGTACTGCTTGGACATCCGGCGGATCTGGCTCGGCATGGTGGCCGAGAACAGCGCAACCTGGCGGTCCGAGGGGGTCTGCTGGAAGATCTGCTCCACGTCTTCGGCGAAGCCCATGCGCAGCATCTCGTCAGCTTCATCCAGCACCAGGTACTGGAGCTCGGAGAGGTCCAGGGAACCCTTGGAGATGTGGTCGATGACGCGGCCGGGGGTACCAACAACCACCTGGGCGCCGCGGCGCAGGCCAGCCAGCTGCGGGCCGTAGGCGGAGCCGCCGTACACGGGCAGCACGGTGAAGTCATCAATGTGCTTGGCGTAGGAGGTGAAGGCCTCCGCTACCTGGAGCGCGAGCTCACGGGTGGGCGCCAGCACCAGGGCCTGCGTTTTGCGGGACGGGCCGTTGAGATCGTGGAGCTCGGCCAGGCGGGACAGTGCCGGTACTGCGAATGCTGCAGTCTTACCGGTGCCGGTCTGGGCGAGGCCCACAACGTCGCGGCCTTCGAGCAGCAGCGGGATGGTTGCTGCCTGGATGGGTGAGGGCTTCTCGTAGCCAACATCCTGCAGGGCAGCCAGGACGCGGCCGTCGATGCCGAGATCGGCGAAGCGCACGCCATCCTCTTCGGATTCCTCGGCCTTGGCTGCGGGAGCCTCAGCGGCGGGAGTCTCGGCGGCGGGAGCTTCAGCTGCCGGAGCGGAAGTCTCGGCTGCGGGCTCAACGGGCTCTGCAGCGGGGATGGCGGCCTCGGTGAATTCGACGGCTGCGGTCTCGGCGCCGGTGTTCCGGGCGTCGATGGTTTCGTTTTGATTTTCGGGCATAGGGAAATATTCCTCATCCATAGGGGGCCAGGCGGCACTACCCGAGGTGAGCGGAGCCGCAGTACGTGTGCCGTGGATGCCGGGCAAACATTGACCGGCCGGTCACAGAAGTCCGGCGCTTTCGCAATCCCGTGGCAGGACTTCGCGCTGCATCTCTTGGCTGCTATCCCAGCAGTCTGTACAGCGTTTTCTTTAGCCGGCTCTCCCTATGAAAATGCCCGCATCACAGTTGCGGGCCCCAACACTTGCCAGTCCTGCCTCAAAAATTGGGCAGGAATAAGGGATTTCCGGAGTGGGGGATGTTTCAAGTGTAAGGTACGCAGGTGCCGCAGCGGAAATTGAGCGTACGACGGCGGGCGGTGACCTTGCGCACATGCCTCACCGTCCGGCCGCTGCGGCCGGCGCCTACCGCGCCAGCTGCCGCTCCAGCGCCTCGAACTTCTTCCTGAACTCCGGCTGCTGAAGCCGGATCTCGCCGTCGGCGTCGGCGTCCTTCAACGCCTCCATGGCCTCAAGGTCCGGCTCGCTGAACCACTTGCCCACCGTCACCCCGTGCTTCGGGACGTACAGCTTGTGGATGTGGTCGCCGGCCCGGATGGTGCCGACGCGCAGCACCCGGAGGTAGGCACCCACGCGTCCTTCACCGGTGAACCGCTTGACGAACTGGGGCTCCCCCATCCGGCGCTGGAACGTGGCGCAGGGCGTGCGCGGCGAGGTGACCTCAACTTCCACGTCCAGGCCGATCTTCCAGCGTTCCCCGATCACGGCGTTGGTGGGCTCGATCCCGGCCACCCGGAGGTTTTCGCCGAAGATCCCGGGCGGGAGTTCGCGCTGCAGTTCCGCGGCCCAGTAATCGGCGTCGGCCTGGGAGTAGGCGTAAATGGCCTGGTCCGGTCCGCCGTGATGGACACGGTTGGCCTGGATGTCGCCCTGCAGGCCCAGCTTGTGCACCTTCACCGGTCCTTCCACCGCGCGCTTGTCGATGGCTGTCACTCCAACGTTCGAGGCGTCCGGGAGAAGCTGGTGGACACTGCAGACGGCAAGTACTGAGGCGGTTTCCATGGCACCAGTGTAGGGATCCGGCCACCGCTGCGCGGGCCACCACCACCATGGGGAGTTCTTCCGGGCTTTCCTGCTCGCAGCCGGACCCGCCAGGGATTACGCTGATTCGAGGATTGCAATTGGGGGTGCAGCGCTGTGCCCAATTCACGTGGACTACTGAGGGGGACGCCATGGACCCGAACAAAGATCCGGAGCACGGGCCGCAAGGTGACGCCGGAAAACCCCGGGACGGCGGCAAAACCGCGGGCGGCCCAGGCAACCAGTCCGGCAGTGCTCCCGGGGAAAGCGGCGCGCCCAAGCCTCCCCCCTGGCAGGTTCCCAAGCCTGAACTGCGTCCCGACCTCCTGAACCAGCCCGTCACCCCGGTGGACCCGTTCGCCCGGGACCGGGAAAAGCAGCTGAACGAGGCCGCGGCGCGGAAGAAGCGCTCGCAGCGGCGGACCGTGGTGGTGGGGCTGGGCGTCACGGCACTGCTGGCGGGCACCATCACCGCCGTCGTGGCCAGCAACCAGGACGACCCCGAATACGCGCAGGTCTGCTTCAACGACGAAACCGGCGAGCGCGTGGAGGACACCAGCTGCAACAGTTCGGCGGGGCGGGGCGGCGGGATCTACGCCTGGTACTTCTTCTCCCGCGGCGCCTACGTCCCGCCGCTGGGGCAGAACCGGTCCACCGCGCCCAACTACACCAGGACCGTGCCCAGCGGGGCAAAGGCGTCCACCGGGTACAGCACCCAGGGCGGCACCGTGAGCCGCGGCGGCTTCGGCACCAGCGCCAAAAGCGGAACCAGTGGCGGCGGCGGCAAAGTCTCGGGGGGTTAGGCGTGAAGCGGAAGTTGTGCGAGCCCAGGCCCGGGTGGAAGCAGAAGATCGAGGAGCAGGGCCTGGTGTTCTCCACTACCACCATGGATGACGGACGGAAGATCGAATACTGGAACGAGTCCGCTTACTACGAGTTCACCGTGGACGAGGTGGAAGCCCTCGAGGAAACAGCCGAAGAGATGCACAAAATGTGCCTGGAGGCTGCGCGCTTCCTGGCCACCGGGGCCATGGGGGACATCGGGATCGGACCGCAGGCCCTGGAACTGGCTGCGGCCTCCTTGCAGGCGGCGGACGTGGACGTCTACGGCCGGTTCGATTTCATCTACGACGGGCAGGGCGGTCCTGCCAAGATGCTCGAGTACAACGCGGACACTCCCACGGGGCTGATCGAGGCCGCCGTCGCCCAGTGGTTCTGGCTGCAGGACGTCTTCCCGGAGAAGGACCAGTGGAACGGCATCCACGAAGCGTTGATCCGGCAGTGGAAGAAGTTCCAGTTCCGCACCGGCATGAGCACCCTGCACGTGGCGCACTCGGAAGTTGAGGAGTCCGGCGAGGACTGGATGACCGCCGCGTATATGCGGGACGTGGCCAGCCAGGCGGGCTGGACCACCATCGGCATCAACATGTCCGATATCGGCTGGGACCCCAACCTGAACCGCTTCGTGGACCTGGACAATTTCATGATCAGCACCATCTTCAAGCTGTACCCCTGGGAGCTGATGATGAAGGAACCGTTCGGCCACCGCCTCCTCGAACGCGCCCACAACCCCCGGTGGGTGGAGCCGGCCTGGAAGATGCTGCTCTCCAACAAGGCACTGCTCGCGGCTCTCTGGCACCTGTACCCGCAGCACCCCAACCTGCTTCCGGCGTACCTGAACGAACCGGGGCAGCTGACGGAATGGGTAGCCAAACCGCTGCACGGCCGCGAAGGCGATAACATCCGGATCCACGCACAGGGCATCAACCTCGAACAGCCCGGCGGGTACGGCCGCGAGGGCTGGTGCTACCAGCAGTACCATCCCCTTCCGGACTTCGACGGCAACCATCCGGTCCTGGGCCTGTGGGTGGTGGACGGCGAGTCCGTGGGCTGCGGCATCCGTGAATCGGACGGCCCGGTCACGGACTACTTCTGCAGGTTCGTGCCCAACACCATTGACGCTCCGGCCCCGCTCTCAGCCGCGGCCAATTCCAGCAAGGCAGGTATCGCCCTATGAGCCCCCTGACATTTCCGGCCCCGGTGCGGCATGAGCACTGAGATTACGACGGCGGGAGGCCCGGGCGGAGCGCCCGGCGCCGGCGTCCCCGCCAAGGGGTTGCGCGCCGGCATCCTGGACCTCGGCGACTCCGTCATGCTTGGCCTGGCCTCAACCGCGCCCGTCTATTCGCTGGCCGCCACCCTGGGACTGATCGTGGCGGTGAACGGGGACTACACTCCCCTGATCCTGCTCATCGGTTTTATCCCGGTCCTGTTCATCGCCTACGCCTTCCGGGAACTCAACAGCGCCATCCCGGACTGCGGCACCACGTTCACCTGGTCCCGGCGGGCGTTCGGGCCATGGGCAGGCTGGCTGGGCGGCTGGGGTGTTGCGCTCGCGGGCATCATCGTCCTGGCCAACCTCGCGCAGGTGGCGGGCCAGTACCTGTGGCTGTTGGTGGGCGACGGTTCGCTGGCCGAAAACAAAGTACTGGTGACCGCCACGGGCGTGCTGTTCATTGCCGTGATGACGCTGGTCAATTACCGCGGCATCCGCCTGGGCGAACATGTGCAGCGAGTTCTCACCTACGTGCAGTACATATCGCTGGGCATTTTTGCGCTCGCCATCGTGGTGGGCATCATCAGGGGCTCGGCCAGCGGCGAGACCACGATCCAGCCCTTCGATTTTGAGTGGTTCAACCCAATAGGCGCATTCGCCGATCCCGGCGCCGTGGTGCACGGCGCCCTGTTGGCCCTGTTTATTTATTGGGGCTGGGACACTTGCCTGGCAGTCAACGAGGAAACCGAAAACCCCAGCACTACTCCGGGCCGCGGCGCAGTGATCTCGGCCTTCGTCCTGGTGGCAATCTATGTGTCCGTTGCGCTCCTGGTCATGATGTACGCCACCGTCGGCGACGACGGGATCGGCCTCGGCAACGAGGCGAACCAGGACGATGTCTTCCTGGCCATGAAGGACGTGGTGCTGGGCCCGTGGGGCTGGCTGATCGTCGTCGCGGTGTTGGCCTCCGTCCTGTCCTCAACGCAGACCACCATCCTGCCCACGGCCCGCGGCACCCTGTCTATGGGCGTGCACGGCGCCCTGCCGGCAAAATTCGGCGAAGTGCACCCAAAGAACCAGACGCCGGGCTTCTCCACGCAGGTGATGGGCGGCGCCGCCATCGCCTACTACGTGGCGATGAGCTTCCTCAGCGAAAACCTGCTCTCGGACTCCATCAGCGCCATCAGCCTCTTCATCGCCTTTTACTACGCCCTCACCGGCTTTGCCTGCTTCTGGTACTTCCGGAACACACTCCGGCAGTCGGCGCGCAACCTGTGGTTCCGGGGCATCCTGCCGCTCGTGGGCGCGCTGCTGCTGACCGCTGCCTTCTTTGTCTCAGCCGTCCAGATGTGGGACCCGGCGTACGGCGACACCCAGATCTTCGGCGTTGGCGGTGCCTTCATCAGCGGCGTGGTGCTCCTGGCCCTGGGAGTGGTCCTGGCGATCGTCTGCCGGTTCCTGCCCGCCACCCGCAGCTACTTTGTGGGGAAACCGTGACAGCCGACCCGTCTGATGTCCTCGCCCTTGATTCCCTGCTGACAGCGGATGAACTGGCGCTCCGGCAGAAGGTCCGGGACTTCACGGACCAGCGCATCAGGCCGGACATCGCCCGCTGGTATGACGATGCCGTCTTTCCGCTGGAGCTTGCACCGGAACTTGGTGAGCTTGGGGTGCTGGGGATGCACCTGAAGGGCTACGGCTGCCCCGGCCGTACCGCCGTCGAATACGGCCTGGCGGCGATGGAACTGGAGGCCGGGGACTCAGGCATCCGCACCTTCGTTTCGGTGCAGGGTTCCCTGGCCATGACTGCCATCCACACGTGGGGATCGGAAGACCAGAAGCAGGAGTGGCTCCCCCGGATGGCCGCCGGGGAAGTCATCGGCTGCTTTGCACTCACCGAGCCCACCGCCGGTTCCGATCCTTCCTCCATGACCACCTTTGCCCGGCGCGACGGCTCCGGTGACGACGCCGGGTGGGTGCTGAACGGCGCCAAGCGGTGGATCGGGCTCGCTTCCGTGGCGGGGGTCATGGTGGTGTGGGCCATGACGGACGACGGCGTGCACGGCTTCCTGGTGCCGGCCGGAACACCCGGCGTGACTGCCACGCCGATCGTGCAGAAGCTGTCCATGCGTGCGTCCATCCAGTGTGATGTGGTGTTCGACGACGTCCGGCTGGGTCCGGAGGCCCTGCTCCCGGCGGCGCGCGGTCTGCGCGGGCCGTTCACCTGCCTCAACGAAGCGCGGTACGGCATCGCCTGGGGCGCCATGGGTGCTGCCCGCGATTCCTACCAGGCAGCTCTGACGTATTCGCAGGAGCGGCTACAGTTCGGCAAGCCGCTGGCCGGCTACCAGCTGACCCAGGAAAAGCTGGTGAACATGCTGGTGGAGATCCAGAAAGGCACACTGCTGGCTCTGCACCTGGGCCGGCTCAAGGACGCCGGCGTCCTGCGGCCGGAACAGATCTCGCTGGGCAAGCTGAACAATGTGCGCGAAGCCATCCGTATTGCACGCGACGCCCGGTCTGTCCTGGGCGGCAACGGGATAACCCTGGACTACCCGCCCCTGCGGCACGCGGCCAACCTGGAATCGGTGCGAACGTATGAGGGCACCGACGAAGTCCACACGCTGATCCTCGGCCAGCACATCACCGGCCTTGGCGCCTTCCGCTGACGGTTCAGGCCAGACCCCGCAGGAAGCGCCGGACCTCGGCATTAAAAGCATGGGGCGCTTCGGCGAACACCAGATGACCCGCGCCGGGAATCACGGTCAGCTCTGCCCCGGGAATCTGCCGGTGCAGTTCCAGCGCCACCGGCAGCGGCGAGCGCTGGTCTTCCTCGCCGTGGACCAGGAGGGTGGGAACAGCAATGGTGGGCAGGACATCACGATAGTCCGCGCGTCCGCTCGCGCTGAGCAATGCCCGCAGGCTTGCCGGGCGGGCATCGAGCATAATGGCGGCAATCTCGGCGACTACCGCGGGGTCGGCGCGTGGCGTGAACAGGGTAGGCAGCCACTCGTTCACGAACTTTCCCGGCGGCTCGCCGATTTCCGCTTCCACCATGGCAATCCGGCGGTCCACTTCCTCCGGCGGCAGCGATCCTGCCCAGCCGGCGTACGCGGATACCAGCAGCAACGACTCGGGCAGGTCCGGATACCCTTTGTACAACTCCAGCAACACTATGGAACCCCAGGACAGCCCCAGCAGGTGCGGTTTTCCGGTGCCGTGAACGGCCTGCTCCACGAAGCCCGCGGCTAGCAGCCCCAGGTCCCGGGCCGAGAGGTCCGGTGCCGGGTCATCGGACTGGCCGCATCCGGGAGCGTCCCAGGCGATCACGGTGTAGTCCCGGGAGAGGTCCTCCAGCTGCTGGCGCCAGATCCTGCTGTCGTCGCCGGCGCCGTGGAAGAGGACCAGCGGCGGACCGCTGCCGGACCGCTGGTAGGCAATCCTCAGTCCGGCTACCTCAACGGCATCCATATCCGTGATTCTAGGACTGCGGACTCCTGTTGCCTACGTGCAGATGTCAGGCCGAGAAGCCGCCGTCGGCCTTGATCAGCTGCCCGGAGACCCAGCGGCCGGCGGGTGAGAGCAGGAACGCAACGGTACCGGCGACGTCGGCCGGGGTACCCAGGCGGCCGGTGGGCTGGCGTTCGACGACGGCCTGCCGGACCTCGTCATCCATCCACCCTGTGTCCACCGGCCCGGGGTTCAGGACGTTGGCCGAGATTCCCAACGGCCCCAGCTCCCGCGCGGCAGCGATGACAATCCTGTCCAGTGCGCCCTTCGAGGCGCCATAGGGAAGGTTGAACGCTGTGTGGTCACTGGTCAGCGCAACGATCGCGCCGCCGTCGTGCGTTGCCTGCCGGGCAAAGGCGGCAATCAGCTGCCAACTGGCACGCGTATTAACGGCAAAGTGGCGATCGAAGGATTCCAGGCTCGTGTCCAGGATTCCCGAATCAACGGACTCGGCGTGGCTGAGCACCAGGCCCTGCAGCGGCCCGGCCAGCCGGACGGCTTCGGCGAGCAACTGCTCCGCGGCGGCCGGATCCTCCAGGTCCGCGGGCAGGGTATGCACCCGGGCGCCGATTGCCTCCAGCTCGGCGGTCAGGCGCACGACGTCGTCCGGCTCGCTCCCCCACGGCATCCTGGCATCGTAGTCCTGCCAGTAGGCCAGGACCAGGTCCCAGCCTTCGGCCGCCAGCTGCCGGGCGATCCCGGCGCCGATGCCAGCCAGCCTTCCGGCACCCGTGATCAAGGCAGTGGTGCGGGCAGCGCCGGGCAAAAGGGGTTCCATGGCACCAGCCTAATGGCGTGGTGTCAGGCCACCGGAACGGGCTCTTCCCGCGGGGCGGCATGCTTGCGGATCGTGGCGCTGATGACGGCGGCGATGGTGCACATGGCCGCGGCCCCGAACCAGGCGTAGGTGTACTGGCCGGTGGAGTCCCGGATGGCGCCGGCGGCCAGGGCCGCTGCGGCGGCTCCAAGCTGGTGGGCGGCGAACACCCAGCCGAACACCACGCTGCCGTCCGCGCCGAAGGTTTCCCGGCAGATGGCGGCAGTAGGCGGGACGGTGGCCACCCAGTCCAGGCCGTAGATGACCACAAAGACGATCATGCTGGGCTGCACCTCGGCGCTCAGGAGCAGCGGCAGCACCAGCAGGCCGATGCCCCGGAACTGGTAGTAGACGGCCAGCAGGATGCGCGGGTTGAACCGGTCGGTGAGCCAGCCCGAGGCGATGGTTCCCACGATGTCAAAGATCCCGACGACGGCGAGCAGCCCAGCGGCGGTGGTTTCAGGCATGCCGTGGTCGTGGGCGGAGGGGATGAAGTGGGTGCCGATCAGCCCATTGGTGGTGGCTCCGCAGATCGCGAAGCCCGCCACCAGGGCCCAGAAGGTGCGGACCTTGCTGGCCCGCTTCAGCGCCTGCAGCGCGCGCACCGCGGCGTTGGCGCGGGGACCGCTGTCCGCGGGCGATGCCTGGACAAGGGTTCCGGCCTCCGGTTCTTCCGCGCCGTACGGCAGCGCGCCGGCGTCGGCCGGGGAGTTCTTGAGGAATTTCAGCACTAGCGGAACCACCGCAAGTGCGCCTGCCGCGATGAGCAGCGAGGCCTGCCGCCAGCCCGGATCCTGGGCGAGGACGGCGATGAACGGGAGGAAGACCAGCTGGCCGGCGGCGCTTCCTGCGGTGAGGATGCCGATCACCAGCCCGCGGTTTTTGACGAACCAGGTGTTGGCGATGGTGGCCGCGAACACCAGAGCCATGGAACCCGTCCCGAGCCCGATCAGCAGGCCCCAGGTCAGCAGGATCTGCCACGACTGGTTCACCAGCACGGTCAGGGCGCTGCCGGCACCGATCAGCACCAGGGCCGTTGCCGTCACGGCCCGGATGCCGAACCGTTCCATCAGCGCCGCGGCGAACGGCGCCGTCAGTCCGAAGAGGACCAGGTTGATGCTGACGGCCGCGGACAGCACGGTGGTGGACCAGCCGAACTCCTGCTGCAGCGGAACCATCAGCACGCCCGGGGCGGCCCGGAAACCGGCAGCCCCCACCAGCGCCAGGAAGGCGACGGCGGCAACGATCCAGGCCGGGTGCAGTCGCCGGCGCCGCTGCGGGGTTTCAGGCGGATGGACGACGGCGGAAGCTGCGTTGAGGGGTTTGTCGTCGCTCACGCGGCTGTTCCCTTCGGGGATGCGGCGGTGGCGAGTTCCACCGGCGAGGGTGTTCTTGTCTGGCTGTGCCAGCTGGTGTTGGCCGCGGTCAGCTGCTCACCGCACCCGGTGCAGGTATCGGCGGAGCTGGTGCGCTGCCCGCAGCCTGTATGGATGACGTACATGTGGGCCTGCTCGGACGGAGCCGGGAGATGCTTCTCGGCCCAGATGGTGACCGCATTCAGCACCGGGAGGGCGTCCTCGCCCTTCTCCGTGAGGATGTACTCGCTCCGGGCGCGGCCGCCGTCGTCGTACGCGCTTTTGGTCAGCAGCCCCGAGTCCACGAGGCCGGCGAGGCGTTTGGTGAGCACGGAGTCTGCCACCTCAAGCCGGGACTTCATCGCATCGAAGCGCCCGTTCCCGAAGAACACTTCCCGGAGTACCAGGATGGTCCAGGGGTCGCCAAGGATATCGAGGCCGCGGGCCATGCTGCAGTTGCGGCGGGACCAGTCGGATCGGAGTGCCATACTGGCAACGTATCTAACTTTCTTGAAGAAAGCCAGCCTCCCGCCGGACGGTGCCTAGGGGATGGACGAGAACGCCTGCTCGAGGTCCGCAACCAGGTCCTCCACGTCCTCGATACCGCAGGACAGCCGCAGCAGGTTCACCGGGACAGCGAGCTCGGTGCCCTTGACCGATGCGTGGGTCATCTCGGACGGGTAGTTCATCAGCGATTCGATACCGCCCAGTGACTCGGCCAGGGTGAATACCGACGTTGATTCGGCCACCTTCCGGGCCGCCGCTTCGCCGCCCTTGAACTGCACCGACACCATGCCGCCGAAGCTGCGCATCTGCTTCTTCGCGAGCTCGTGGCCGGGGTGCGACGGCAACCCCGGGTACAGGACGGCCTCCACTTCGGGACGCTCCAGCAGCCATTCCGCCACGGCTTGACCGTTGAGACTGTGCCGGTCCATCCGGACGCCCAGCGTCTTCAGGCCGCGGGTGGTGAGGAAGGCATCCATGGGACCTGATACGGCGCCCACGGCGAACTGCACAAAGCCGATCTTCTCCGCCAGTTCCGCGTCCTGGACCACCACGGCGCCGCCCACCACGTCCGAGTGCCCGCCAATGTATTTGGTGGTGGAGTGGACCACCACGTCGGCACCCAGGGCGAGCGGAGTCTGCAGGTAGGGCGACGCAAAGGTGTTGTCCACGACCAGGAGGGCGCCGGCGTCGTGCGCTATCTCTGCGAGCGCGGCGATGTCGGTGATCTTCATCAGCGGGTTGGACGGCGTCTCCACCCACACGAAGCGGGTTTTGTTGGCGGCGACGGCCTGCCGGACGGCGTCGAGGTTGGCCATGTCCACCGGGGTGTTGCCGATCCCCCAGCCGCCGAGTACCCGGCTGATGAGCCGGTAGGTGCCGCCGTAGGCGTCGTTGCCGAGCACGATGTGGTCGCCGGGGCGTGTGAGGGCCCGGATGAGCGAATCCTCGGCCGCCAGTCCGGAGCTGAAGCTGTAGGCGTGGGTTCCGCCTTCCAGCGCGGCGAGCTGTTCCTGCAGGGCGTCCCGCGTGGGGTTGCCGCCCCGGCCGTATTCGTAGCCGTCGCGGAGGCCGCCGATGCCGTCCTGGGCGTAGGTGGAGCTGAAGTGCAGCGGCGGAACCACGGCACCGGTGCGCGGCTCGAAGGGCTGGCCGGCGTGGACGGCGCGGGTGTTGAAACCTTGGTTTTCCGGGAGGGACATGATGCTCCTTATGGGGTGCAGGTCAGTTGCTGAGGTAGGCCAGGAGGTCGTGCCGGGTGAGAATGCCCACCGGGGCACCAACGAACGTGACCATCACCGTATCCACGTCCGAGAGCAGTTCCCGGGCCGCCGAAATGGTTTCGAGGGAACCGATGACGGGCAGCTTGGGCCCCATGTGCTCGGCGATTTTGTCCGTCAGCCTGGCCTCCCCGCGGAACAGCTTGGCCGTGAGGCTGCGCTCATCCACCGCACCCAGTACCTCGCCCATGACCACCGGGGGCTCCTGGGACAGGACCGGGATGTGGCTGACGCCGAACTCGTTCATGATGTTGATGACGTCGCGGACTGATTCGTTGGGGTGGATGTGCACCAGGTCCGGCAGTTCGCCGTTCTTGGACTTGATGACTTCACCCACCGAGGTTTCCTCGCCGCCGGAGAGGAAACCGTAGGAGCGCATCCACTGGTCGTTGAAGATTTTGGCCAGGTAGCCGCGGCCGGAGTCGGGCAGGATCACGACGACGACGGCGCTCTCCGGGAGGTCCCGCGCCGCCTGCAGCGCGGCTACTACAGCCATCCCTGAGGACCCGCCCACCAGCAGGCCCTCCTCACGGGCGAGGCGGCGGGTCATGGCGAAGGAATCGGCGTCGCTGACGGCGATCACCTGGTCCGGGACGGACTTGTCGTAGTTCGCCGGCCACATGTCCTCCCCCACGCCCTCCACGAAGTACGGGCGTCCGGTGCCGCCGGAGTAGACCGAACCTGCGGGATCGGCGCCGATGATCCGGACCACCCCGCCGTCGGCCTCCGTCCTGCCGGCCGAGACCTCCTTAAGGTAGCGGCCGGTGCCGGTGATGGTGCCGCCGGTGCCGGCGCCGATCACGCAGTGGGTGACCCTGCCGTCGGTATCCCGCCAGATCTCCGGGCCGGTGCTCTGGTAGTGGCTGCCCGGTGCCGCGGGGTTGGAGAACTGGTCAGGTTTGTATGAGCCGGGCGTTTCGCGCACCAGCCGGTCGGAGACGCCGTAGTAGCTCTGCGGACTGTCCGGCGGCACGGCGGTGGGCGTCACCACCACTTCGGCGCCGTAGGCCTGCAGGACGGCCCGTTTGTCCTCGCCCACCTTGTCCGGCACCACAAAGATGCATTTGTAGCCCTTTTGCTGTGCGACGAGCGCCAGGCCCACGCCGGTGTTGCCGGAGGTGGGCTCGATGATGGTGCCGCCGGGCTTGAGCTTGCCGTCCCGCTCGGCATCCTCGATCATCTGGACCGCGATGCGGTCCTTGATGGATCCGCCCGGGTTCACGTACTCCAGTTTCACCAGGACTGTGGCTTTGATGCCCTCCGTCACGTGGTTGAGCTTGATGAGCGGGGTATTGCCGATGAGGTCCAGGACGGACTGGGCGTACTTCATGAGTACAAAGCTACCGCTTTCGCCGGTGCATTCCCCGTCGGTCAACTCCCGGCCGAAGAATCTGTCTGCCAGAGGCCCATGATGTTGCCTTCGGTGTCCTTGAAGTAGGCGAAGTAACCCATGCCCGGAACGGCGTCTTTTGCCTGGGCTACCGAACCGCCGGCGGATTCCACCTGGGCGAGGGCGGCGTCCATGTCCTCCACGTCGATGGTGATGATGGGCGTCCTGAGGTTGTCCGTGCGCGGGAACAGGGCACCGTTGATGGCGCCGGGCGCGCTGGGCATCCCTGTTTGTTCGTCCGAGGGCGTGGTGATGGCGATGGTGTAATCCATCTCCTGCATGGGGCTCAGGTTCCAGCCAAACGCGCTTTCGTAGAAGGCGTTGGCGCGTTCTTTGTCGTCGGCGGGGATCTCGAAATGCACAACTCCAGCCATTGCATGCTCCTTTGAATGCGAAGGGAAGGCGCGGGCGCCCCGCGCCACACCTGGGAGTCTAGTCGTTTGCCCGCCGCGGATTAAGGCCTCCTGGTACTGCCCCGACGGGCACATTGTCAGCCTGCCGTGGGACGATGGCCTTATGACCATTGCAGAGGCACCCGCCCGGCTTGCAGCCGCCGCGGATGCTTCTCTCCGCTGGTATCCAGGCGGTCCGTATGACCTTGCCCGTACCTTGGGCCCGCTCCTGCGGGGCAACAGCGATCCGTCCTTCAGTGTCCAGGGCGGCGTCATCTGGCATGCCTTTACGACGCCGGACGGGCCGGCCACCGTGCGCCTCAGCCCCGCCGGCAGCGCCGAACTGGAGTTCCGGGTGGATGTCCAGGGGTGGGGCCCGGGAGCAGGCACCGCCATCGGCTCAGTGCCCAGGCTCCTCGGCGCGGATGACGACTGGAGCGCCTTTGATGCGGCGGCCTTCCACGCCACGCTCCCCCACATGGTCCGGGAAGCGCGGCGGCGGAGCCTGGCCCTCCGGCTTCCCGCCAGCGGACGGATGATCGACCAGCTCGTGCCGATCATCCTGGAGCAGAAAGTGACCGTGATCGAGGCCCGCCGGGCCTACCGCTACCTGGTGCACCGCTTCGGCTCACCGGCCCCGCAGGCAGGGCTGCTGGCGCCCGCGGGACTGATGCTGCCGCCTACGGCAGCGCAGTGGGCGCAGATCCCCAGCTGGGAATGGCACAAGGCGGGGGTGGGACCGCAGCGTTCGGCCACGGTCATGCGGGCGCTGCGTTCCGCCGTCGCGCTTGAACGGCTGGCAGCACTGCCGGCGCTGGAGGCGGCAGCGAAGATGCAGACCGTCCCGGGCATCGGCATCTGGACGGCGGCGGAGGTGGTGCAGCGGACCCACGGCTGCCCGGACTCCATCTCCGTGGGCGACTACCACCTGGCCGCCTACGTCGGCGCGGCGCTGACAGGCCGCCGGACGGACGACGCCGGCATGCTCCGGCTGCTGGCCCCCTGGCAGGGGCACCGGCAGCGGGTGGTGCGGATGATCCAGAGCACGGGTTTCCGGAAACCCACGTTCGGCCCGCGGATGACCATCCAGGACCACCGCCGGCACTGACCCTGCTGCCTGTATTACTGCAACGCGGGGTCACTTTCGGCCCGAAAAACCGCGGTTTTTGGGCCGAAAGTGACCCCGCGTTCTTTAGGAAAACCGGTTTTGAGAAGATCGGCGTGCTCGTTTCATCCTCGAGATGAGATCCAGAAAGCCGTCCGCGAGGTCGTCCGCGTTTGGCTTGAAATAGGACCAGCCGGCGTTGATGAAGAATTCATCGCGGCGATTATCGCGTGACTGCTGCTCCCTCGACCGGTGATGTTCGCCGTCGTACTGCACAGCGATCCGGTACTTACGATACCCAAGGTCGGCTGCCGGCGACCGCGGATTGTCGGGATCAAGGCGGAGCTGCAGTTCCGGCTCGGGCAGATGCGCGTCCAGCATCGCAAGCCGAAGGAATGTCTCCGGAAATGAATCAGACCCTACCCGCATGTCGTCAAGGGCGAGGCGCGCCTTTTCCACTCCCTTCATGTTGGGATGCTGCCGAATTAACAGGCGCAGCCCTTCTTTGTAGGCAAGCGGCACGCTGCGGAACTCCAGTTCAGGGCGAGGAATCCGGATCAGTTGGTCGCCCATGGCCACGAGATATCGGAGGGGCAGCTCATGGGCCAGGTCGAGCCATGTCCGAGCGGGCCCGCTGACCCTGATTCCATCGACTTCCGTGACTTCACCTGAAATCACATGTACGCGGTGACCGACGATCCCGGCCCGCCGGACCCGCGGCAACCCGTGCGGCTTGCTGAGATGGACACGCGGGTCGTTGCCCAGCCAGGGAGGAAGTCCCAGCCCGGATAAGATGGCCGCTGTCTCGTGGGATACCCAGGCGTCCGGGGTCGCCGCGCAGAGCACGCGGGCTCGCTCAGCCACCTCGAGATCCCGCCCGGTATGGGCCCGAATCAGCCGCCCTGCCCCAACAAGGTCCTTGGCGCGCAAACGCTTCGGTGCAACGCCGAGGTCGCGTGCCTGGTAGATAGTAAAAGGCAGCTTGGCGAGAGTCTCGGGAAGTGGTCTGGCGGTAACCATGGCTCCAAGTGTGCACCGTCGGAGCAGCCTTTTCCGGAGTTATCCACAGGTATAGGTCTATCCACCCAACGCGGGGTCATTTTTGGCCCAATATGCCGCTATTTTTGGGCCGGATCTGACCCCGCGTTGCAGTCAGAGGCCCAGCCTGGCCACGGCTTCCTCGCGCATCTCCACTTTCCGGACCTTCCCGGACACCGTCATGGGAAAACTCTCCCGTACGTCGACGTAGCGGGGAATCTTGAAGTGCGCCAGCTTCCCGCGGCAGAACTCGGCAACGGCGGACGCGTCCAGCGGTGCAGCACCGGGCTTGAGGATGATGCAGGCCATCAGTTCCTCCCCGTACTTGGTATCCGGCACCCCGATGACCTGCACGTCCTGGATGGACGGGTGGGTGTAGAGGAACTCCTCGATTTCGCGCGGATAGATATTCTCGCCGCCCCTGATCACCATGTCCTTGATCCGGCCTTCGATGACCACGTAGCCGTCGTCGTCCATCCGGGCCAGGTCACCGGTGTGCATCCAGCCGTCGGCGTCGATGGCCTCGGCGGTCTTGTCCGGCTGGTTCCAGTACCCCTCCATCACGGCATAGCCGCGGGTGCACAGTTCACCGATCTGGCCGCGTTCCAGGACGTCACCCGAGACCGGGTCGATGATCTTGCTTTCCAGGTGCGGCATGGTCCGTCCCACGGTTTCCGTCCGGTGCTGCAGGGTGTCCCCGTCGCGGGTCATGGTGGACACCGGCGAGGTCTCCGTCATCCCGTAGCAAATGGCCACGTCGCGCATGTTCATCTCCGAGATCACCCTGTTCATCACCTCGATGGGGCACAGTGAGCCGGCCATCACGCCAGTGCGGAGCGTGGACAGGTCGTAGGAAGCGAAGTCCGGCAACGCCAGTTCGGCGATGAACATGGTGGGCACCCCGTACAGCGACGTCCCGCCGAAGTCCTGCACCGCTTCCAGCGCCGCGGCCGGGTTGAAGCCGCGGCCCGGGATGATGGTGGCAGCCCCGTGGCTCAGGGCGTTCAGGTTGCCGATCACCATGCCGAAGCAGTGATAGAACGGCACCGGAATCACCACCCGGTCGTGCTCCGTGTAGCCCAGCAGCTCCCCGATCGAGTAGCCGTTGTTCAGGATGTTGTGGTGGGTCAGCGTGGCGCCCTTGGGAAAGCCCGTGGTCCCGGAGGTGTACTGCAGGTTGATCGGATCGTGCGGGCTGAGCTCAGCCATACGGGCCTTCAGTGCGGCATGCCCGACGGCGTCCGCCCCACGAAGCAGCTCGGCGTAGGTGAGTTCCGCGGCACTGAGCGGAACGGCGCCGTCGGACCCTTCCCCGCCAGTCCCCTCCCAGCTGGACGCTTTCCCTCCGGGCAGGGGAAGGAACACCAGTTCACGCAGGTCCGGGCATCCTGCGAGCGCCTTGCGGGCCATGCCCACGTAGTCGCTGTTCCGGTCCGAGGGCGCCGTGACCAGCATCCGCATGCCGTTCTGCTTCACCACAAACTCCAGTTCGTGGCTGCGGTAGGAGGGATTGACGTTCACCAGGACCGCGCCCACCTTTGCCGTGGCGTACTGGAGCAGCGTCCACTCGGCGCAGTTCGGGCTCCAGATCCCCACCGGCTCCCCCTTGGCGACGCCCAGGGCGAGCAGGGCACGGGCCAGCCGGTCGACATCGTCGTTCATCTTGGTGTAGCTCCACCGCCTCGCGTCCGCGCCGGGCACCGGGGCCGCCTCGATCAGTGCGTCGTGGAGCGGAAACCTGGCCACCATCTTTTCGAAGTTCCCGCCGATGGTCTCCTCGAGCAATGGGACGTCAGTGTCCCCGGCTGTGTAAGCGCGCATGAGGGCACGCTACCAAGCGGCCCCGGGCAATGAAAGCATCTGGACGGGCAACAGTCCGGTGGCCGGCGTCAACAGGAGCGGGCCGGCACGCGGTGCCCGGTATTGTGGCATCCATGAGTTCTCCCATTGACCTGCAGGCAACGTTCATCCCCAACGACGGCGAGTTTTACCGTGTAAAGCTGGCCCTGGAAATCGCCATTGACGAGGTGGTGAACGAACCCGGCTGCATCCGCTACGAGCTGACCGAAGCCACCGAGGAAAAGCTGGTCCTGACCGAACAGTGGGCGTCCGAGGAGGATCTGGCCAAGCACTCCAAGGGCATCGCCGTCCAGGACCTGAACGAGTCCCTCAGCGCACTGCTGGCCGAGCCCGTCAAGCTGGAACGCCTCTAGCTCCCCCGGTTAACCCGAAAGCGGCGCCCTCCTGGTGGAGGGCGCCGCTTCGAAGTTTAAGGGAGGCTCACGCTTCCGGGATCTGGGAGCCGTCCTGGGGTCCCGCCGATTTGCTGGCAGCCGCTGCTTCTTCCCGCTGGCGGGCCACATGGGCGTGGACCTCGTCCATGTCCAGGGCCTTGACGGCGTCCACAACCTGTTCCAGCTGCTGGGAGTTCAGCGCGCCGGGCTGTGAGAACACCAGCACCTTTTCGCGGAAGGCCATCAGCGTGGGAATGGACGAGATGCCTGCCTCTGCGGCAAGCTGCTGCTCGGCTTCTGTGTCCACCTTGGTGAAGAGGACATCCGGGTGCTTCTCGGAGACGGCGGAGTACGTGGGGCCGAACTGTTTGCAGGGGCCGCACCATTCTGCCCAGAAATCCACCAGGACAATGTCATTGCCTTCGATAGTCGATGCGAACTGTTCACCAGTGATGTCAACGGTAGCCATGTTTTAACCGTACGCGTGCGCGGCCGGGATGTCGTGGCCGGGGCGGTTTGTTCGCTCCCCGCGTCATCGGGAATAAGACTGCCCGGCGCATATACAGCTCAATCCCGGACGCCTATTCTGGGGTTCAGCTGTATATGCGCGGTCCAGGAGGGATCATGGCTATCGCAATTTCGGCCCGGTCCCTGACCAAGAGTTTCGGCCGACGCGAGGTCCTGCACGGGATCGACTTCGCGGTGGAAGCCGGCTCGGTGTTCGGCGTGATCGGACCCAACGGTGCCGGGAAGACCACCACCATGCGCTGCCTCCTGGACATCATCCGCCCCACCGCAGGCGAAGTGCGGGTGCTGGGCGTTGATCCCCGGAAAGGCGGGCCGGAGCTGCGGCGCCGCATCGGCTATCTGCCCGGCGAGCTGTTCCTCGAGGGCCGGGTGACGGGCCGCAAGCTGCTGGCGCATTATGAAGCGGTCAGCGGTCCCGTTCCGCCTGGCCGGATCAACGAACTGGCCGATCGCCTGGGCCTGGACCTGGACCGCCACACGCGCAAACTGTCCAAGGGCAACAAACAGAAGCTCGGCCTGCTGCAGGCCTTTATGCACCAGCCGGAACTGCTGGTCCTCGACGAGCCCACCAGCGGCCTGGACCCTCTGGTCCAACAGGAATTCCATGCCATGGTCCGCGAAGCCCGGCACCGGGGCCAGACCATCTTCCTCAGTTCCCACGTCCTGAGCGAGGTCCAGCAGACGGCGGACACCGTGGCCATCCTCCGGGACGGGCACATCATCGCCGTGGAATCCGTGAGCGGCCTCCGCGAAGGTGCTGTGCGGCGCGTCCGTATCACCGCTGCCGGAATAGCAGCGGACGACGCCGTTGCGCTGCTGACCGGGGTGCCCGGCGTCGGGCAGGTGGAGGTGCTGGAGTCCGACGGTACCGTCACGCTGTCCGCCCTGCTGGAAGGCCCCATCCAGCCGCTGGTCCGGATCCTGGGATCCCTGCAGCTGACCGACCTCGTCCTTGAGGAACCCGATCTGGAGGATGCCGTGCTGAAGATGTATTCGGCCCACCCAGAGGAGGGGCAGTGAAAACAGCCCTCCCGCTGTTCCGCCGGGCCTTCTTTGATACCTGGCGGTCCACCCTCGCCTGGGCTGCTGGCCTGGCGGCCGCAGCGTTCCTCTACCTGCCCCTCTACCCGTCCATCGGCGGCAGCGCCCAGATGCAGGACATGGTCAACGCCCTGCCCGCCGAAATGACCAAAGCCCTGAACTACGACCAGATCGCCACCGGCCCCGGCTATACGCAGGCCACCCTGTACGGCCTGATCGGTTTCCTGCTGATGACCATCGCATCCGTGGCCTGGGGAGCGGCGGCCGTCGGCGGGGACGAGGAGTCCGGCCAACTGGAGTTGACGCTTGCCCACGGGGTGCGGCGCGTCCAGGTGGTCTTGGAACGGGCCCTGGCACTGTTGCTGCGGGTGCTGATCCTGGCGGGCCTGGTCTTCGTCCTCGTGTCCTTGCTGAACGGCCCCTCCCAGCTGGGGATCGAGCCGGGCAACCTGTTCGGCGCCACCGTCCTGTTCGCCGGGCTGGCACTGCTCAGCGGCACCGCCGCGCTCTGCGTGGGCACCATCACCGGCCGCAGGATCCATGGCATCTTTGCCGGCGCTGCGGTGGGGGTACTCGGGTACGTGTTCAACGCCGTCGGACGGCAAAGCAAGGATGTGGAGTGGCTGCTGGACCTGAGCCCGTACCACTGGGCGTACAGCAACTCCCCCGTTGCCAACGGCGCTGACTGGGCTGCGGCCGCCTGGCTGTGGGGTATCGCCGCGGCACTCGTGGTGCTGGCCGCCGTCGCACTCGAACGGCGTGATGTGGGCGCTTAAGGCCGCCGGGCCGCGACGCGCAGGACGGCTAGGCCCAGCCGTGCGGCGCCGGCGTCCGGCTCCCGGGCAGCGCACTGGACGCCCGCCACTCATGGACCCATTCAGGGAGCTCCAAGTCTGCCGGTGGCTCGCCGAACTCGCGCAGGATGTCGTCCTGGCTGACGGGCCTGCCCTGGTGGACCAGGCGGGTGGCGATGTAGGCGCGGGCGTAAATCTCGCCGTCGGCCACCATGCGCTGCTCAAAGTAGATGGCCTTGGCGTCCAGCCCGATGATCCGGGTTTCGATGGTGTACTGCTGCCACAACTGCAGGGACTTGCGGAACGAGATGGTTTCCGCGGACACCACCGGGCCCCATCCCCGGCGCCGCATCCGCTTCCACACGCCGGAACGGACCATCAGGTCGAACCGGCCAAGGTCCATCAGGGACAGGTACATCCCGTTGTTGACGTGCATGGCAATGTCGATGTCCGTGGGCAGCACGCGCAGCGGCAGCGATGAATGGTCCCAGACGGTCAGCGGCGGCCGCCGGGACGAGGTGATCAGCAGCAGGAGGGTTCTCAACAGCAGGTGCATCCCCCTATGTTACCCGCGGGTAACAACCAGTCGCGGTGCCGGTGAAGCGGTTCGGCGTCCACGTAGGATTTCCTGCATGACGCAACAACGCTACCGGGACCTGGCAGACTGGCCGCTCACGTTGACGGCGCTCATCTTCCTGGCAGCGTATGCGTCGCAGGTTATCGGGCGCATTGAGGGCAGCGCGGCCTTCTGGCTCGAAGCCGTTATGTGGGCCACGTGGGGTATTTTCGCCGTGGATTACCTGGCCAACCTCTGGCTCGCGGCTGACCGGGGCAGCTGGTTCGTGCGGAACTTGCATGAGCTGCTGATTGTGGCCCTGCCGTTCTTCCGGCCGCTGCGCCTGCTCCGGCTGGTGACGCTGCTGTCCGTACTCCACCGGACACTGGGTGACACCCTCCGGGGACGCGTGGTCACCTACGTGGTGGGATCGGCCACCATGCTCGTGTTTGTGGGCGCCCTCGCCGTCCTGGATGTGGAGCAGTCTGCGCCGGAGGCGAAGATCCTGACGTTCGGCGATGCCTTGTGGTGGGCCATCACCACCATCACCACGGTCGGATACGGGGATATGTACCCGGTAACGCCTCTGGGTCGGATGGTGGCAGCAGCCCTCATGATGAGCGGCATCGCGGTTCTTGGCGTGGTCACGGCCTCCATCGCGTCCTGGCTGGTCCAGCGGGTAGAGGATACCGCCGAAGCGGCGGCCGAGGCCGAGGAGCCGGTGCGGGCGGAAGTGGCGGAACTGGTTGCGGAGATCGCTTTGCTGCGCCGCGACATCGCGGAGCTGAAAGACCGGCAAAGCCGGTAGCAGCATGGCCTGCAGCGGCAGGTAGTACGCCCCGGCGGTTTTGAGTATCCGGGACAGCACTCCCAAGTACCGGCCCAAAATATTCGGGTAATCCCTACTGGTGCCCGCGCCATCCCGCACTTCCTAGACTCGGGATTCCTAGGACCGAACATGTGCTGGCCTGTTCGCCGGGTGGCTTCCGGATGGCAGTGCCTTCTCGCGGAGCTTCCGTATTTTCTGGGTATGCGGACGCCTCCATCGTGCGCCGGCGGCGACCTGGCCTAAGGCTGGGCCGCCGGTGCATCACACCTCGATCCGTCCTGCCCCGCTTCCTGCGCCCGCAGCTGCCCGGCCGGACCGCACCTCGATGGGCTACCCATGAACCAGGCATACCTCTCTACTCCCGACGGTCCGAGCCGTAGTTTCGCCACCGATGTCCCCCGCTCTGACCTGACGGCCGGCCGCCCCACCATCAGCAACAAACTGTGGGCGGGAATGGCCACCGCGGCCGTTGTGGCGGCAGTGGGAGTCGGAGCCCTGGCGGCACCGGCCAGCCTCGCTCCAAATACGACGGCGGCCGCTCCCGTTGCCGAGGCTGTTTCCCAGGCGGAGGGCAGCGATACTGCCGGTTCCGCGGAATCTGTCCAGGCGCCGGCAGAGGCACCGGCCGAAACGCCCGCCGCTGCCCCGCCGGCCGCCGAAGCGCCTGCGGAGGCAGCACCGCCGCCACCCGCCGTCGAACCTGCGCCCGCCCCTGAACCGGCACCGGCCGCGGTCGGAAACCAGTACACCGTGGTGCCCGGCGACACCGTCGGCGCCATTGCCGGGAGGTTCGGGGTGGACATGAACGCCATGCTCGCCGCGAACGGGCTGGGGCAATACAGCATCATCGTCCCGGGCCAGACGCTGGTCCTGACCGGCCCGGCCGTTGCCGCACCGGCTCCAGTACCTGCTGCTGCTCCTGCTGCCGCACCGGCCGCGGCCCCCGCGCCGGCACCGGCAGCCGCTCCGGCGCCTGCACCTGTCGCGGCCGCCCCTGCCGTCCGCACCATCTACGTAGCCGGCGCCGGCGGGCAGTCCATGGTTGACGCCTGCATCGGACCTATCCATTTCACCCCCAATGACGGCTACTCGCTCTTTATCACCGAACATGATTTCTGCGGCGGCTGGGCCCGCTTCTCCGGAATCGGATTGGGTGAAACGGTGAGCATCCCGGGCTACGGAACCTACACGGTGACGGCCCGCGGGCAGGTGCCCAACCCGGGGACCACCAACGATGTCATCAATGTGTTTGGCGGCTTCCCGCGGGCGATCCTGCAGACCTGCATCCCGGGAACCAGCCAGATGCTCCTGATTGCGTTGAACTGACAGTCCTCTGCCGGTGCGTGAGGATTCATAAGCTTGTCCGCGGCTCCTAACCTTCAAGGGCAGGGAGCTGCGGACAAGGCCAGGATTTGGCATCAAGAAACGCCACGGAGGGACCTCCGTGGCGTTGGTTGATAAAGAATTACCGGGTTAAGCGTTCATCCGTTTGCGTTCGGAGATGTGCTCCACCAGCTCGCCCACTCGCTGTTCGGAGTAATTGCGGGCGATGTCTCCCTGGCTAAGGATCCCCACCAACTTGTGGTCGGCGATGACTGGAAGCCGGCGGACCTGGTGGGTCTCCATCATGTCGATGGCCTCATCAACGTTTGCATCGGCGTCGATCCAGTAGGGCTTGCCGGAGGCGAGGTCACGGGCCATCATTTCGCGCGGATCGCGTCCGGCGGCCACGCACTTGAGCACGATGTCACGGTCGGTGATCATGCCCCTCAACTTGCCGTCGTCGCCGCAGATCGGCAACGATCCGCAGTCAAGGTCCAGCATCATCCGGGCAGCATCTGCGAGGGACTGGTTTTCCTTAATACACTGCGCGTCCGTAGTCATGAATTCACGTACGGCACTCATTGATCCTCCTTTATCGATTCTTTGATCGACGCAGGGCATCGGGCACTTGCGCCGATGGTGCCAGCCTACGCCCGTGCCACTGCCATGTCGACGACGGGTTTGCCGCCTTGATGGGCAGCTCCGGCACCTCGGGTTACAGGACAAAAAGCGTGTGAGGGAGCGCTAAGCCCCTGACTGGAATCGGCTTAAAAGCACGAAAAAGCCTCCGGAACCAGTGGTTCCGGAGGCTTTTCCTTGGGTGGCAGATGAGGGATTCGAACCCCCGTAGGCGTTGCCAGCTGATTTACAGTCAGCCCCCTTTGGCCGCTCGGGTAATCTGCCGAACTTCAAAAGAAGTACCCGTAGATGCAGTCTTCGGAGCGTCCGTTTCCGGGCCGTTCCGCTTCCAGTAACCGCGGGCAAGACAACTTTACAGAACTTCCGCCGAAGAATCGAATCGGCGGGCAGAAGCCCGGAATTGCGCGGCTTTAGGCCCTTCGGGGTGGCCTAAACGGCAGTCGTCACGCCTCGCCGAGAATCCTGCCTGCCAGCTTCGCCTCGAACTTCACGGCCTGCTCTTCGGTGATCTGGTTCAGCTGCACCGCCCGGAGCAGGTCCTCGCGGACGCCGTCCATCCGGGAGGATGCATCCGCCACCGGGCTGAAAATGATGGACGCTGCCACTGCCGCTGCGGCCACCGAAGTTGCTGCTGTAGCAACCGCCCCGGCTGCCGCCGAGGTGGTTTGCGTGACGTAGCGGATGGCTTTGCGGTGCATGGTGGTCCCTTCGTACTGCTTTCCAACTCCTTCAACTCTGCCCGGGCCTCCTTGGTTCCCCCGGCATGTCCGCTGAGAGGGAACTGTGAAATTCGGCTCCCCCTCAACGGCGGCATCCGTATTAGGCTTGAATGCAGCGATCCCGGCCCTGTCCGCGGACAAGGCCCCCACCAGCACAAGGAGAGTCATGGCAGGCGAGTCAACGTTCGACGTCGTAAGCAAAGTGGACAAGCAGGAAGTGGCCAACGCGCTCAACCAGGCACAGAAGGAACTGGCCCAGCGCTACGACTTCAAGGGTGTCGGCGCGGAGGTGGACTTCAGCGGCGAGAAGATCCTGATGAAGGCCAACTCCGAGGAACGCGTCCTGGCGGTCCTGGACGTTCTCCAGTCCAAGCTGATCCGCCGTGGCATCTCACTGAAGTCCCTGGACACCGGCGAGCCCTACGCCTCCGGCAAGGAGTTCCGCCTTGAGGCCTCCATCAAGGAGGGCATCGCCCAGGACCTGGCCAAGAAAATCAACAAGCTGATCCGGGACGAAGCACCCAAGTCTGTGAAGTCCCAAATCCAGGGCGACGAGCTGCGCGTGACGTCCAAGTCCCGCGATGACCTGCAGGCCACCATGGCACTGCTGAAGGACTTCGACGAGGCCGACCTGCAGTTTGTGAACTTCCGCAGCTAGCACCGCGGGGCACAGTTTTCGACGCAGGAAACTTCCTGCGCCAGGCATAAACGCCGGCGCTACCCGGATTACGGTAGCGCCGGCGTTTTTGCGCATCGAGGATGGTTATGCGCGTCGAGGACGGTTATGTGCGTCGCCGGACAGAACGGACGACGGCGGACACTAGCGCAGCGGCCGGCCAGCCATCCGTTCCAGCCGCGAGATCCGGTCGCGCATGGGCGGGTGCGTGGCGAACAGCTTGTTCATGGCCCCGCCCCGGAACGGGTTGGCGATCATCAGGTGCGAGGCGTTCACCAGCCGCTGGTCGTGCGGCAGCGGCGCAATACTCACGCCCTGCTCGATCTTGCGCAGGGCTGAGGCGAGCGCCAGCGGATCTCCGGTCAACTCGGAACCGTCCTCGTCGGCGTCGTACTCCCTGGTGCGCGAGATGGCCAGCTGGATCAGTGACGCCGCGAACGGGGCGAGCAGTGCCATCGCCAGCATCGCCAACGGGTTCGAATTACGCCGGTCGCCGCCGAAGAACAGCAGCATCTGGCCCACCGACGTAATCACGCCTGCGACGGCGGCGGCCACTGATGAGGTGAGGATGTCCCGGTTGTAGACGTGCATGAGTTCGTGCCCCAGGACGCCGCGGAGTTCGCGGGCGTCCAGGAGATGCAGGATTCCTTCGGTGCAGCAGACCGCCGCGTTCCGCGGGTTCCGGCCGGTGGCGAAGGCGTTCGGATTCATGGTGGGCGACAGGTAGATCCGCGGCATCGGCTGGTTGGCACGCACGGACAGCTCGCGGACAATCTGGTACAGCTGCGGTGCCTGCGCTTCGGTGACGGGGTAGGCCTGCATGGACCGGATGGCGATCTTGTCGCTGTTCCAGTAGCCGTAGGCCGTGGTGGCCACTCCGAGCAGCGCCATGATCCAGATCGGCGCGGAGCTCCGGGTGCTGGCGCCGATCAGCGCGCCGAGGCCCAGCAGCACCGCCCACAGCACGCCGAAAAGCGCTGCCGTCTTCAGTCCGTTGTAGTGTTTGTGCACGTTTCCTCCTCGCTCTTCTATGGGAACGGCTTACTAGGGAGCCGGGTTCCGCGCGTCGTACTTCCGGAATCCCGGCTGCAGCTTTGCCGCCAGCCACGCCCCTGCGATGCACAGCAGCCCGCCAAAGAGCAGGACCCATCCCTCAGCCAAAATCTTGGTGGCACCTCCTGCCAGCAGGTCGCCGATCCTGGGACCGCCTGCCACCACCACGATGAACACGCCCTGGAGCCGTCCCCGGAGGTGGTCCGGCGTGGCTGCCTGCAGGATGGTGTTGCGGAAGACGCTGCTGATCGAGTCGGCGATTCCCGCCAGTGCACAGCACAGCGCTGCCGGGAGCAGCCAGAAGGTGACACCCCCGTCCGTGGACCGTCCGGCGAGCACCACCACCATCCCGAAAGCGGCCATGGACGCACCCCACCCCATCACCGAGAAGACCACCGCACTCCCCTGCCAGCGGACGCCCCCCAGCGGTCCGGAGAACAGGCCGGCCAGGAACGCTCCCACCGCCGTTGAGGCCAGCAGCACCCCCACTGTCGCTTCGCCGCCACCGATCATCACCGCGCCAACGGCCGGCATCAGGGCGCGCGGCTGGGCCAGGATCATGGCCACCAGGTCGATCACGAAGGTCATCCGGAGGTTGGGGCGGGTGCCGAGGAACCTGAATCCCTCAACGACGGAGCGGACGCCGGGCCTGCCGCGGCTTCCCGACGGCGGCAGGGGCGGGAGCCGGTAGACGGCCCACAGCACGAGGGCGAAGCTGGCGAAGTCGATGGTGTAGGTCCAGCCGAACCCCACCCATGCCACCAGCACGCCCGCCAGGAGAGGTCCGGCAGTCATGGCCAGGCCGAAGGACATCATGCTGAGGGCGTTCGCAGCGGGCAGGAGTTCCTTGCGGACCAGCATGGGCAGGATGGCGCTGCGGGCCGGCTGGTTGATGGCCTGCGCGCCGCTCTGTACTGCCACCAGGAAGTACAGGACCCAGACGTTTCCAAGCTGCAGCCAGGACTGCAGGGCGATCATGCCGGTGGTCAGCCACAGCACGGTGCTGGCCAGCAGGGCGACCCGGCGCCGGTCATGGGAGTCGGCGATGGATCCGCCCAGGAGTCCGCCGATCACCAGGGGCACCAGCGCGAAGACGGCCAGCAGTCCCACGTAGAAGCTGTCCAGGGTCAGCCGGTAGATCTCCAGGCTCACTGCCACCAGGGTGAGCTGGCTGCCGACGGCGGAGACGGCCGAGCCGAGCCAGAGCCGGCGGAAGTCGGGGCTCTCCTTGAGCGGTGTGATGTCAGCAAGCAGTTTCCCCACCCTGTAACCCTAATGTCGCAGGGGCCGCTGGCCCTCCACCCGAGGTTAGCCAAGCCTTATTGTGAGAAACTCAGAATAAGTGTTTCAATGGAGCCATGACGGAGCACTTTGACGGCCAGGAGGCATGGGCTGCCGACCTGCGTGCCCACGGCCGCAGGGTGACCAAACAGCGGCTGGCGGTTCTCGCCGCCGTCGAACGCCATCCCCACTCCCCCGCCGAGAGCATCCTGGCCGCCGCCCGCGCCGAGCTCCCCGAGCTGACAGCCCAGTCCGTTTACGTCGTGCTGGGGGACCTCACTGACCTGCACATGCTGCGGCGCTTCGAGCCGCCGCACTCCCCCGCGCTGTATGAAACCCGGGTCGGCGACAACCACCACCACGCCATCTGCATCAGCTGCGGCCGCGTTGAGGACGTGGACTGCGCCGTGGGGCACGCGCCCTGCCTCACGCCCCACTGGGATGAGCACGCCAAGCCGATGACCATCCAGATCGCCGATGTGATGTATCAGGGCATCTGCCAGGACTGCCAGCAGTCCCAACAACTTCCTTCCAATCGTCCCTCAGAAGAAACACAGAAATAGGAGAACAATGACTGCCATTTCAACAACCCAGTCAGGTGCCCCCGTTACGTCCGACGCGCACTCGAAGTCAGTTGGTGCCGACGGTGCCATCATCCTGACTGACCACTACCTGGTGGAAAAGCTCGCACAGTTCAACCGCGAGCGGGTGCCGGAGCGCGTAGTGCACGCCAAGGGCGGCGGTGCATTCGGTACGTTCAAGACCACCGAGGACGTGTCCAAGTACACGAAGGCAGCCTTCCTCCAGCCGGGCGCCGAGACCGAAATGCTGATCCGCTTCTCGTCCGTTGCGGGCGAGAACGGCTCCCCGGACACCTGGCGCGATCCCCGCGGGTTCGCCGTGAAGTTCTACACCTCCGAGGGCAACTACGACCTCGTGGGCAACAACACCCCGGTGTTCTTCATCCGCGACGGCATCAAGTTCCCGGACTTCATCCACTCCCAGAAGCGCCTCCCGGGTACCCACCTGCGCGACGCCGACATGCAGTGGGACTTCTGGACGCTGTCCCCCGAGTCCGCCCACCAGGTCACCTGGCTGATGGGTGACCGCGGCCTGCCCGCTTCCTGGCGTGAAATGCAGGGCTACGGCTCACACACCTACCAGTGGATCAACGCCGAGGGCGAGCGGTTCTGGGTCAAGTACCACTTCAAGTCCAACCAGGGCGTGAACTCCATGACCGGCGAGCAGGCTGAAGCCCTGGCCGGTTCGGACGCGGACTTCTACATCCGCGACCTGTCCGAGAACATCGAAGCGGGCAACTTCCCGTCCTGGGACCTGCACGTCCAGGTCATGCCGTACGAGGATGCCAAGACCTACCGCTTCAACCCGTTCGACCTGACGAAAGTCTGGCCGCACGCTGACTACCCGCTGATCAAGGTGGGCACCATGGAGCTGAACCGGAACCCGGAGAACTACTTCGCGCAGATCGAACAGGCCACCTTCGCGCCGTCGAACTTCGTTCCGGGCATCGCTGCTTCCCCGGACAAGATGCTGCAGGCCCGCATCTTCTCCTACGCGGACGCGCACCGCTACCGCGTGGGCACCAACCACGCCCAGATCCCGGTGAACCAGCCCAAGAACCAGGTCAACAACTACAGCCAGGACGGCGCCGGACGTTACCTGTTCAACGCCCCTTCGGTTCCGGTCTACGCCCCGAACACCTTCGGCGGCCCGGCTGCCCTTGAGCCGCAGAACCCTGCCGGCGGCTGGGAGAACGACGGCGAGCTGACCCTCGCCGCGCACTCCCTGCACGCCGAGGACAGCGACTTCGTCCAGGCCGGCGCGCTGTACCGCGAGGTTTACGACGACGCCGCCAAGGCCCGCTTCCTGGACACCATCACCGGTGCCGTGGGCGGCGTCAAGCGCTCCGACATCAAGGAACGCGCCATCCAGTACTGGACCAACGTTGACGCCGAACTCGGCGCCAAGCTGCGCGCCAACCTCGGCGCTGCACCGCTCTCCGAGGCAGAAGCCGCCAACAAGATCGGCTGATCCAGCCCCTCTCTGAGTTGCTGAAAACCACCCCGTCACAGACTTACGTGGCGGGGTGGTTTTTTCTTTTCCACATAGCCGTTGCTGGCCATGGCTGACGTTGCCCGGTGTCCCTAGGATCGACGCATGACAACTTTCCAGGGCATCCCCGCCGCCGCCTTCGGCTTCTACCAGGAGTTGCAGGACAACAACAACCGTGAGTGGTGGCTGGACAACAAGGACCGCTACCAAACGCTGGTCCGGGACCCGTTCCTCGCACTGCTGGCTCAGCTGGAGCCCCGGTTTGGACCCGGCAAGATCTTCCGGCCCAACAGGGACATCAGGTTCTCCCAGGACAAGTCGCCGTACAAAACAGCCCAGGGTGCCTTTGCCTCCGTGCAGGAAGGTGTCGGTTTTTACCTTCAGGTCAGCGCAGAGGGTTTGCTCGTAGGCGGCGGCTACCACTCCCACACCCCGGCCCAGCTGGCCCGGTACCGCAATTCAGTGGACGCCTCGGGAACCGGCGAAGCGCTCCGGCACATTGTCGAGACCGTGGCTGGCGCCGGATTCATGGTGGAGGGAGAGAAGCTCAAGACTGTCCCGCGCGGGTATCCGCAGGACCATCCGCGGGCTGAACTCCTGAAACACAAGTCCCTGTCCGCAGCCACCGATCTGGGTCAGCCGGCATGGCTGGCCACCCCTGCCGCCGCGCAGGAGATCGCTTCACTATGGGAGGAGCTGCGGCCTTTGGTGGACTGGGTCAGCCGGCATGCTGCCCCTTGAGCTGTGCATCCTCCCCGACTGAGGCCGCAGCGGGGCGGTGCCCCTTCTTCGCCAGCTGGATCTGCTCGTACACGTGATGGCGCAGCTCGGTGAAGCGGGGCAAGGAACGGGTGTTCAGCTGGTCGCGCTCCGCCGGCAGGTCGATCCGGATGTCCTCCTGGATGATGGTCGGTGAGCTGGACAGGATAATGACACGCTCGCCAAGATAAACAGATTCGTCAATGTCGTGGGTGACAAACAGGACGGTGACGCGCAGCTTCTTCCAGACCACCCGGATCAGGTCCTCGAGGTCCGCCCTGGTCTGGGCATCGACGGCCGCAAACGGCTCGTCCATCAGCAGGACTTCGGGCTGGTAGGCAATGGCACGGGCTATCGCCACGCGCTGCTGCATGCCGCCCGAGAGCTGCCACGGGTAGGACCGTGGCACGTGCGAGAGGCCCACGGCCTCAAGGGCATCATCCACCAGCCTGGCGCGTTCCGCCCTGGGAACACCCTGGTTCTTCAGCGGCAGTTCCACGTTGTCGCGGACGCGCATCCACGGGAACAGCGAACGCCCGTATTCCTGGAAGACCACGGCCATCTTCTTCGGTGGCCCGGTGACCCGTTTGCCGTCCAGCAACACTTCACCCTCGGTGGGTGCCATGAGCCCGGAGATGCATTTGAGCAACGTTGTCTTGCCGGAGCCCGAGGGGCCCACAAGGCATGCCAGTTCTCCGGACCGGAGGTCGAAGGTGAGGTTCCGGACAGCCTCGATATCGCCGCCGTCGGTCTGGTAGACCTTTTTCAGCCCGCGGACTGAAAGCGTGGCCTCGCTGTTGGACCGGTTTGGGTCAGGCTGCATTTTCTACCTCTTTCTGGCCGTGGTACCAGCGCAGGATGTTCCGCTCGGCCCATTGGAAGATGAAGGACATGACCACTCCCAGCAGGCCCAGCACCACAATGCCGGACCACATCTCCGGGATCGCGAAGGACCGCTGAAACTGCACGATGGTGAATCCCAGCCCGGAGGACGAGGCGAACATCTCGGAAATCACCATCAGGATGAGCCCCAGGGAAAGCGACTGGCGCACGCCGGCCATGATCTGCGGGCTCGCCGATGGCAGTACCAGATAGCGGATGCGCGCCCACCCGCCGATGCCGTAGGTGTGTGCGGAATCGGAGAGCACGGGGTCCACCGCGCGCACTCCTTCAATGGTGTTCAGCAGCACGGGCCAGACGCACCCCGAGATGATGACTGTGACCTTCATGGAGTCGGTAATCCCCATCAGCAGCATCAGCACCGGCACCAGGACCGGTGGCGGGACGGCACGGAAGAACTCCAACGTGGGTTCCAGCAGGGCCCGCAGCCACCGGATCGAGCCAATCAGGACTCCGCCCACCACCCCGATGACGATGGCCGCCGCGACGCCCAGCACCAGCCTGCCGACACTGGGCAGCACGTCCGAGAAGAAGCGGTCCCCGAACCAGACCTTGCCGAAGGTTCCGACAAGGTCTGCCGGCCGGGGAACGAAGAAGTTGACGGCCCCCAGCGTGGAGGACCACCAGATGATCACCAGCAGTACCGGCAGGCCAACGATGAACCCGAGGTTCTTGACCGTCCTCATACGAGCACCTCCGACCGGACCGAGGAGTGCCAGGCCAGAATCCGTTTTTCGACGAGGCGCATCAGCATATTGATGAGGACGCCGATCAGTCCGGTTGCCAGGACCAGGGCGTACATCCCGGAAATGGCTCCGCCCGACTGCGCGAGGGCAATCTCCCGGCCCAGACCCGGGGACCCGATCACCAGTTCCGCAGTAATGGCAAGCACCAGCGCTACGGCGGCGGCCAGCCGGACACCCGTCATCAAGTAAGGCAGCGCGGTGGGAAACACAACGTACCGGACCCGTGCCATCTTGCCCAGGCCGTAGGTCTTTGCGGTGTTGTTGGCCACCATGTCCACGTCGGCCACCCCGTAGAGCACCTGGATGAGGACCTGCCAGAAAGAGGCGTACACGATCAGGAGCAGGGACGACTCGATCTTGACCCCGAAGAGCAGCACGGCCAGCGGGATGAGCGCCACAGACGGGATGGGGCGCAGGAACTCGATGGTGGAGTTCGTGGCCTTCCGCAGGAAGCTGCTCGAGCCGATGACGAAACCGAGCAGGACAGCGGCGGCCACCGCAATCAGGAGTCCAAGGAACCAGGCCTTCATGGTCTCGCCCACAGCAACCCAGAAGGCCGTGAGCCCAAGGTCCACAACGAGAGCGGCAATCACCTCGGTCGCCGGCGGCAGGAACCGTCCATCAATAAGGCCCACCCGCGGAATAAGCTCCCAGGTGGCCAGGAACCCCACGATGCCCAGCAGTCCCAGCAGCTGTTTGGCTGCCCCTTTACCGGCTGGCCGGCGGGGCTGCGACTGCCGCAGCAGGGCCCCGCCGGCAGCCGGGGTTTCCGGGCTCACGGCAGGAGATCGTCAGCGCTCGGAGCTTTGGACAGCGTGCCGTACTTGGCCGCGGCCTCACCGAGCGTAGTGAACGCGTCCTTGTCGAAGTCGACGCGGTACCGAGGCAGGATCATTTTGGCGCGGGTGGGCTCGTCGATCTTCGTGTACGTGCCCACGATGGCCCGCACGTCGTCGGGGTGGTCCTGGGCGTACTCAAGGGACTTGTTCATGGCGCGGGTGAACTTGTCCGTCAGCTCCGCCTTGCCGCTGATGGTGTCACCCTTGGTGAAGTATCCGGCGATGTCCAACTCCGGGCTCATCTCCACGAAGTTCGATGACACCACCGTTCCGCCTTCATCCACAGCCTTGGACAGGAACGGTTCGAGGATCCATGCCGCATCCACCTGCTTGTTGGCCAGGGCTGCGGGGGCATCCGGGAAAGCGACCTCAACGAACTTCACGCCGTTGGGATCACCACCATCCTTCTCGATGACCGATTTGATGGTGGTATCGCCGATGTTGGAGAGGTTGTTCACCGAAACGGTCTTGCCGGCCAGGTCCTTGGCGGACTTGATGGCAGATCCGGCCGGGACCACGACGCCGCCGATGTCCTTGCCCTTCTCTCCGGTGGTGGAGGCTCCGTTGGCGACAAACTTCAGGTCGAGGCCCTTGTCCTTGGCAACCATGACCGAGATCAGGTTCGAGAAGGCGAAGTCGAAGCTGCCGCTGACAACGCCTGGAACAATCGCCGCGCCGCCCGTTGCCGTCTGGATGTCCAGCTGCAGGCCCTCCTCCTTGAAGAAGCCCTGCTTGTCGCCGAGGTAGATCGGTGCGCAGTCCACGATGGGAATGACTCCGACGGCGACTTTGGTCAGTGCGCCGTCCCCGCCCCCGGTGGCGGGAGCGCTTCCGCCACCGGGGGCGCTCGGCGAGCCGCTGCCGCAGGCCGCCAGTCCAAGGACCGATGCTGCTGCGAGAAGGGAAAGAATCCGACGTGACATGTTCACTCCTTTGTGCCCATGACTGGGGTCGCTTACCTCCCCAGGCCGTGGTGTTCGCCATTCGAACATGGGTTCGATCATCTGATTCCACCATGGTAAGGCTGTGCATCGTGCCAATACAGGGCTCGTTGGTGACAGCTCTGCAACGGAGGCGGAATGCACCTGCGATTCAGGCCCGACCCCGCACCGCAAAGACAAGACTGCCCCGCCCTGCGGATGCGGGGCGGGGCAGTCTTGTCCGGGAACTTTACCGGTAATTGCGATGCTTGATCAGGTGCGTGAGAGTTCGTCTTCGTCGTCCCTGTCCGCGCTGACGGCAGCACCCGCGGCAGCGGGAGCACCGTTGACGGCGGTGCTGGCCGAGGCGAACCTCTCGTTCAGGCGGGAGTGGCGCTGGCCGTAGGAGAAGTAGATGGCCAGGCCGATCGCCAGCCAGATGGCGAAGAAGATCCAGGTCTCCACGGCCAGGTTGGTCATCAGGTACAGGCACAGCACGGCGGACACGATCGGCAGGACCTTGCCGAAGGGTACCCGGAAGGCCGGCTTGAGGTCAGGGCGCTTCTTGCGCAGCACCAGGATGCCCAGGCTCACCACCACGAAGGCGGACAGCGTGCCGATGTTGATCATTTCCTCTAGCAGATCCACGTTGGTCAGCCCTGCCACCAGTGCCACGGCGGCGCCGCAGATGATCTGGAGGCGGACCGGTGTCGAGCGCTTGTCACTGGTCTTGGACAGCGAACGGGGCAGGAGTCCGTCGCGGCTCATCGCCAGGACCACGCGGGACAGGCCCATCAGGAGCACCATGATCACGGTGGTCAGTCCTACCAGCGACCCGAAGGCAATGACCTTGGCGGCCGAGGTGTCACCCACTGCTTCAAACGCCGTGGTGAGGGTGGGGCTCTCCGCCGCAGCCAGTTCCGTGTAGGACACCATGCCGGTCAGGGCCAGGGATACCAGGATGTACAGCAGCGTCACCAGGGCAAGTCCGCCGAAGATG
Organism: Arthrobacter sp. Soil_C_49; assembly: GCF_057656635.1. Taxonomy (NCBI): domain Bacteria; kingdom Bacillati; phylum Actinomycetota; class Actinomycetes; order Micrococcales; family Micrococcaceae; genus Arthrobacter; species Arthrobacter sp. Soil_C_49. The sequence goes on along the minus strand of NZ_JBDGJZ010000002.1, from coordinate 171,744 downwards.
CCGCGCGGCAGGGTCTTCTGCGGGTTCTTGACTTCCTCCGCGGAGGTGGCCACCACGTCGAAGCCGATGAAGGCGAAGAACACCAGGGCAGCGCCGGCGAAGATGCCCAGGGTGCCGTACTGCGCGGGGGCAGCCCCGGTGAGGAAGCCGAAGAACGACTGCTTCAGGACGTCCGCAGTGCCGGTACCGCCGGTGGGCTCGGCGGCGGGGATGAACGGGCTGTAGTTCTCAAACTTTACGTAGGTGAAGCCGACGACGATCACAAAGAGGACCACGCCGATCTTGATCAGGGTGAAGATGTTGCCCACGCGGGCGGACAGTTTGGTGCCCAGCACCAGGAGCACGGTGAAGATGGCAACGATGAGGAAGGCGCCCCAGTAAAGGTCCACCCCGCCCAGCGAAATGGCCGGCGGAATGTCGGCGCCCATCAGTGCGAAGACCTTGCTGAGGTAGATGCCCCAGTACTTGGCGATCACCGCTGCAGCCGTGAAGAGCTCCAGGATCAGGTTCCAGCCGATGATCCAGGCGAGCAGCTCACCCATGGTGGCGTACGTGAAGACGTAGGCGGAGCCCGCCACGGGGATGGCGGTGGCGAACTCGGCGTAGCACATGATGGCGAGGGCGCAGGTCACGGCGGCGATGGCGAAAGACAACGTCACGGCAGGGCCGGAGAAGTTGGCTGCAGCCTTGGCGCCCACGGAGAAGATACCGGCGCCCACGGCCACCGCAACGCCCATGATCATCAGGTCCCACGTGCTGAGGGACCGCTTGAGCTTGCGTCCGGGTTCATCGGCGTCGGCGATGGACTGCTCGATTGATTTGGTCCGGAGGAGGTTCATAGGGGGATCACAATCCTGATTTCTGATGGAAACAGACCTATCAACGATAGTGTCCATCCACTGGACGGTCCCAATTGTTCCGGATGGTGAGACGGGAAAAGCCCGGCCAGTTGTTCGGGCCGGGCTTCTCCCTACGAAATTTTTGCTCCTAAACCGGCCAATCCATCAGTGTGGACCTGATCAGGAAGCGCTTGCCTTCGGGAGCTTCCACCGAGAAGCCGCTGCCCCGTCCCGGCACCACATCAACAGTCAGGTGTGTGTGGCTCCAGTAGTTGAACTGCTCCCGGGACATCCAGAACTCCAACGGCTGCGGCTCCAGTCCCTCGGACACGTCGAACAGGCCCAGCAGAACGTCCGCGTCGCCCGTCAGGAAGTCCCCTGCCGGATAGCACATGGGTGAGGACCCGTCGCAGCACCCGCCGGACTGGTGGAACATGAGCGGCCCGTGCCGGTCCCACAGCACCCGCAGCAGGTCCACGGCCGCCGGCGTGAGCGCCACCCGGGAGAAGTCCTCCCCGGGCAGCGTCACTGCAGCATCGATGCTGTCGGCGGTCATCAGAACCTCAGGACCACGCGGCCGTCGATCTTGGCGTGCTTCATCTCGTCAAACACGGCGTTGACCTCGGAGAGCTCCCGGACGGAGACCGTGGGATGGATCTTGCCTTGGGCGTAGAAATCCAAGGCCTCCTCCATGTCCTGCCGGGTCCCCACGATCGAGCCGCGGACCGTCAGGCCCTTGAGCACAATCTCGAAGATCGGCGCCGGGAAGTCCCCCGGCGGCAGCCCGTTGAACACGATGGTGCCGCCACGGCGGACCATCCCGATAGCCTGCCCGAATGCCGACGGGTGCACTGCCGTAACCAGGACTCCATGGCAACCTCCGGTTTCACGCTGGATGACTTCCACGGGGTCCTCGTGCAGGGCGTTCACTGTCAGTTCCGCCCCGTGGGCTTTGGCGAGGGCGAGCTTGTCGTCGGCGATGTCGACCGCGGCCACCCGCAGGCCCATGGCGACGGCGTACTGCACCGCAATGTGCCCCAGCCCGCCGATGCCGGAGATCGTGACCCACTGGCCGGGCCTGGCCTCTGTCATCTTCAGGCCCTTGTAGACGGTGACACCGGCGCAGAGCACCGGCGCCACCTCGACGGGGTCGGATCCCGCCGGTATCCGGGCGGCGAAGCGGGTATCGACGAGCATGTACTCGCCAAAGGACCCATCCACGCTGTAGCCGCCGTTCTTCTGCGCCTCGCACAGGGTTTCCCAGCCGGTGCGGCAGTACTGGCAGTCGCCGCAGGCGGACCACAGCCAGGCGTTGCCCACCAGGTCCCCGACAGCGAGGTCGGTGACGCCGGCCCCCAGTGCCACCACTTCACCCACTCCCTCGTGCCCCGGAACAAAGGGGGGGCGAGGGCTTGACCGGCCAGTCGCCTTCGGCGGCGTGCAGGTCGGTGTGGCACACCCCCGTGGTGAGTACCTTGACCAGCGCCTCCCCGGCACCGGGGGTCGGGATGGGGAGGTTCTGGACCTGGAGGTCGGTGCCGAATTCGTTTACTACTGCTGCTTGCATTGTCGTCGTCATTGGCGAAATCCTTGCGTCGTTGTAGCGGCGGTGCGGGTTAGAAGAAGCCGAGCTTGTTTTCGTTGTAGCTGACCAGCAGGTTCTTGGTCTGCTGGTAGTGGTCCAGCATCATGGCGTGGTTCTCGCGCCCGATGCCCGAGGACTTGTAGCCGCCGAACGCGGCTCCCGCCGGGTAGGCGTGGTAGTTGTTGACCCAGACGCGGCCGGCCTGGATTTCGCGGCCGGCCCGGTAGGCGATGTTGCCGTTGCGGGACCATACGCCGGCGCCCAGGCCGTACAGGGTGTCGTTGGCCAGGCCCATGGCGTCGTTGTAGTCGCTGAATTTCGTAACTGCCACCACCGGGCCGAAGATCTCCTCCTGGAAGATCCGCATCTTGTTGTGGCCCTCAAACACCGTGGGCTGGACGTAGTAGCCGCCGGCCAAATCGCCGGGCAGTTCGGCCCGTGCGCCGCCGGTGAGCACCTTGGCGCCCTCCTGCTTTCCGATGTCGATGTAGGACAGGATCTTCTCCAACTGGTCGTTGGAGGCCTGGGCACCAACCTGTGTCTCGGTGTCCAGCGGGTTGCCCTGCACCATTTTCTCCACCCTTGCCACGGCGTCGGCCATGAAGGACTCGTAAATGTCTTCCTGGACCAGTGCACGGGACGGGCAGGTGCAGACTTCGCCCTGGTTGAAGGCGAACAGTGCGAAGCCCTCCTGGGCTTTGTCGTAGAAGGCGTCGTTGTCCTGTGCGACGTCATTGAAGAAGATGTTGGGGCTCTTGCCTCCCAGTTCCAGCGTGACGGGGATGAGGTTCTGGCTGGCGTACTGGCTGATCAGGCGGCCCGTGGTGGTCTCGCCAGTGAAGGCGATCTTGCGGATCCGGGGGCTGGAGGCGAGCGGCTTGCCGGCTTCCACGCCGAAGCCGTTGACGATGTTCAGCACGCCTGCGGGCAGCAGGTCGCCGATGAGTTCCACGAGGACCAGGATGGACGAGGGCGTCTGCTCGGCCGGCTTGAGCACCACCGCGTTGCCGGCGGCGAGCGCCGGTGCCAGCTTCCAGACGGCCATGAGGATGGGGAAGTTCCACGGGATGATCTGTCCCACGACGCCGAGCGGCTCGTGGAAGTGGTAGGCGGTGGTGTCGTCGTCGAGCTGGGAGAGCCGGCCTTCCTGTGCACGGACGGCAGAGGCGAAGTAGCGGAAGTGGTCGGCGGCCAGCGGGAGGTCGGCGTTGAGGGTTTCGCGGATGGGCTTGCCGTTGTCCCACGTTTCGGCGACGGCGAGCATTTCCAGGTTTTCGTCGATGCGGTCGGCGATCTTGTTGAGGACGGCGGCGCGCTCGGCCACGGACGTCTTGCCCCAGGAGGGTGCCGCCTTGTGGGCAGCGTCCAGCGCCAGGTCGATGTCTTCAGCGGTTCCGCGGGCTACCTCGCAGAAGGCCTTGCCGGTGACAGGAGTGATGTTTTCGAAGTACTGGCCTTTGACCGGGGCCACCCATTCGCCGCCGATCCAGTTTTCGTAGCGGTCCTTGAAGGTGACCTTCGAGCCCTCGGTTCCGGGCTGGGCGTAAACAGTCATTGCTAGCTCCTTTGCTGTGCAGTGGGCGGCGCTTGCTGCTGGCGGCCGCCGTTGGAAACAGCGTAGGAGCGGGGAGGTTGCAGTCAGGTTGCGCCCCGATTTCAAGTTAGGCGCGCAGTTCGGCCTCCAGCCGTTCGAGGTGCGCGACGACGGCGGCCCGCTTGGGTGAGCGGGCTGGAAGGAGACGCAGGGCGGCGCGGCGGACCTCGACGTCGTCCCTTGCCTCGGGAAGCCCGGCGTACTTGAGCAGGGCTTCGGCGCTGCCGTCGGTGAGGACCGCCTCCCGCAGCAGCGTCGAGACGTTGTTGCGCAGCTCCACGACGCCGGGCGCCTCGGACCTGGGCAGGACTGCCCCCCGGTAGATTTCAAGGGCGATGCGGTGCGCGCCGCGTTGCAGGCAGCTCAGGACTTGCCCGCTGTCCGGCACTACATCCACGGGAAGCCTGTAGGGCCGGGATCCGGGCACGGCGCCAGGGTTGAGCTGCTGGAGGACCTTACGGAGGCGGACCATTTCGGCCCGCAGGGTCATGGTGGAGCCGTCGCCGGGGTAGAGCAGCGCGCTCAGCTCTTCGGCGCTGAGCCCGTCGGGGTGGGTGCTGAGCAGCGCCAGGATTTCGCTGTGCCGGGCGGAAAGAACAACGGTTTTGCCTTCCAGGCTGAGCAGTGCCTGGTCGCGTCCCAGCAGCTGCAGGCTGTTCCGGTAGAGGCTGCCTTCCTTGACCGCCTGTCCCGGTGCGCGGGAAGAAGAAGCCGCGGCCCGGCGTCGTACGGGCCTCTGCGCAAGCTCCGCGGCAAGCTGGAGGCGCTCCACACGCAGCTGTGCCTGGGCGGCCGCTACTGTTGCCTCCACCAGCGAGAGGGTATGCGGCGCCACCGCCGTGGCCGTGCCGGTAATGTCCACCACGCCGAGGACGGCACCGGAATCCGGGTCATGGAAGGGCACTGCGGTGCAGCTCCAGGGATGCACCGCCCGCTGGTAATGCTCAGCTCCGGCGATCTGGATGCCACGGCCCAGGGCAAGGGCGGTGCCGGGCGCACTGGTGCCCACCGTGGCCTCGGACCAGTCGGCCCCGGCAACGAACATCATGCCTTCGGCCCGGCGCTGCAAGGCGGGGTCACCTTCCACCCAGAGCAGCCGGCCCACTTCATCGCCCACCGCCACCAGCAGTCCGCTGTCGTGGCTGGGCTGGACCAGGAGTTTGTTGATGACCGGCATGATGGCGGCCAGGGGGTGCTGGCTGCGGTAATCCTCGAGCTCATCCCGGTCCATCGCCAGCGGGGCGGCGGGATTGTCCGGGTTCGCCTTGAAGCCGGCGGAACGCTGCCACGACTCGCGGATCAGGCTGCGCAGCCCGGGAAGCTCCGGCGTTTCCACCGGCACGGCGCTGTCCGTCAGGCTGTTGTCCAGGTATTCATGTCCGGTAAGGGCGGCGCGCTGGCGCGGTTCAGCGCCGACGGTAACGCCGGGCTGGATCAGGTTCTTCATCGAACTCCTGCTGCTGCCTGCAGGCACGGCGTTGCTCAGCCGGCCAAGGGGTGGTCGCCATTCTAACGCGGCCCTCCTCCCCCACCTAGCGGAAGAGTTTTTGTCCAGATATGCCGATTTCAAGGGCTTTAAGTCGGCATATCTGGACAAAAACTCCCGGGCGGGGTGGAAGCGGGAGGTCAGCCGCGCGAGATGCGGATCATCTCCTCGCGCGGCACCACCTTGATCCGTTCCCGCACTACGTGGTCCAGGCCCTCGGGGCCGGTCCACGCTGCACCCAGGCCCGCTTCGTGGGCATCGAGCTTGTTCCAGCCTTCCCAGGTGGTGTATTCGATGCCGCGTTCTTCCAGCAGGTCGATGATGGCCTGCGGGTCGGGATTCTTGGCGGGCGGCAGGGTGAGCCGGTCCTCAAGCAGGAAGCCGATGGTCTCCAGCGCGTCACCCTTGGTGTGGCCGATCAGGCCCACGGGTCCGCGTTTGATCCATCCGGTGGCATAGATCCCAGGTACCGGGGTGCCTTCGGCGTCCAGCACACGCCCGCCCTCATTGGGGATGACACCGCGCTTCGCGTCGTATTCCAGTTCGTCCAGGGGCGAGCCGTGGTAGCCGATGGCGCGGTATACGGCCTGGACGGGGTAGTCGATGAACTCGCCCGTGCCCTTGGCGTTGCCCGTGCCATCAAGCTGCATGCGCTCAAACTTGATCCCGCCCACTTTGCCCGTGCCGTCGTCGAGCACCTCCACCGGGCTGTACAGGAAATGCAAGTGCAGACGGCGGGAGGAGGGATTCTCAGACTCGGCGTGCTCCTCCACCAGCCAGTTGGTGAGCGTGTTCACCATGGTCTTGATCTGGTTGTTGCTCCGGATCGCCTCGTCCGAGGCCTCATCAAACTCGAAGTCCTCCGGGTAGAGCACAATGTCCACATCGTTCATGTGGCTGAGCTCGCGCAGTTCCAGCGGCGTGAACTTCACCTGCGCGGGGCCGCGGCGCCCGAACACGTGCACATCGGTGACAGGCGAGGCCTTCAGGCCCTGGTAGACATTGTCCGGGATCTCGGTGCTGAGGAGCTCTTCCGGATGCTTGACCAGCATGCGCGCCACATCCAGCGCCACGTTCCCGTTGCCGATGACGGCGATTTCCTTCGCCTCCAGCGGCCAGTCCCGCGGCACGTCCGGGTGCCCGTCGTACCAGGAGACAAAATCAGCACCGCCGAAGGACCCCTGCAGATCGATGCCCGGGATGGCCAGGTCCGCATCCTTGACGGCACCGGTGGAGAAGATCACGGCATCGTAGAAGGCCCGGAAATCGTGGAGGGTCAGGTCCCGGCCGTAGGTGACGTTGCCCAGGAACCGGATGTCGCCGCGGTCCAGGACCTTGTGCAGGGCGTTGACGATGCCCTTGATGCGGGGGTGGTCCGGCGCAACGCCGTACCGGATCAGTCCGTAGGGCGCGGGGTAGGCCTCAAAAAGGTCGATGCTGACTTCGAAGTCGCCGTCCTTCACGCCGCTGGACTTGGTGAGGATATCCGCAGCGTAGACTCCTGCCGGTCCCGCGCCCACAATGGCTACCCGGAGGGGACGTGTGGGGGTGGTTTCGCCGTGGTTGGACACTCGGAGCCCTTCTGACCGATGAGGGTGCGCGGTAAGAGCAGCGCACAATCACTTATTCTAAATGGCCCCGGACCCCCGGCGGCGGAACGGAAACCCGGCCTCAGCCGCTTTTCGCCAGCGGAACCACATCGCCTTCGCGGTAAAGCAGCGCGCGCAATTCTGCTTCTGCGGAGTCCGGCCGCTTGGGGTCGATGGTTTCGCCCTCGTGGTAGTGGTCCACCACCCGGGGGTCCACATAGCTTTTCCGGGCGATCGACGGCGTGTTCCCCAGCACGTCGGCGGCGTCGTACATGGCGCGGCTGATGGCCCGCTTCCGCTTTGCGGCCGTTCTCTGCGGACCGGTCCTGGCCAGGCTCGCGGCTGCCGCCACCGTCCCATGCAGGGTCCGGAAATCCTTGGCCGTAAAGTCAGAGCCGGTCCGCTCCTTCACGTACGCATTGATATCGGCGCTGGTGATGGGCCGCCATTGCCGGCCCTCCTTGTACGCCAGGAGCCGGGCGTTGGGGCCCCGCCGCTTGAGCAGGCGCAGCAGGGCGGCAAGGTCGGCGTCGCGGATTTCCGACTCCCAGTCCTTGCCGCTCTTGGCCGGGAACCTCAGCAGGATCCGGTCCTTGCGGACCTGGACGTGCGCGCAGAGCAGCGTAGCCAGGCCGCGGCTGCCGTTTTCGTTCGTGTACCGCTCGGACCCCACCCGCAGGGATCCGCTGTCCAGCATCCGGAAGGCGGCTGCAAGGACGCGGTCCCGCGTGAACCCTTCGCTTCGCAGGTCCATGGTCACCCGGCGGCGGGCCACAGGCAGTGATTCGGCCAACTGGAGGGACCGGTCGAACTTCACCCGGTCCTTCCGCTCCCGCCACTCCGGGTGGTAGATGTACTGCCGCCGGCCCACGGCGTCCACACCCGTGGCCTGGATATGCCCGTTCTCGAACGGGGCGATCCACACGTCCGTCCAGGCAGGCGGTATCCCGATGCTATCCAGCCGGTCCCGGACCGGGCCCGGGGGCAGGGTGGAGCCGTCCAGGTCCCGGTAACTGAACCCCTTGCCCGCTGCCACCCGGCGGTAACCGCGGCCCGAAGCGTTGCTGCGCCGGAGCCTCATCAGGAAACCTCCGGCCGGTCGGCAATTATCATAAAAGCAAGCCTACTGACTATTTGCTGGAATACCTGCCCCGGAACTGATGTTATGGATGTCGTGCCCTCTCCCGATGGATATTCCGCTCCTGCCCGTGTGCCCGCCCCGTCAGCGGCAACATTCGCACCGGGACCGGCAGCCGCAGCCGGCACCAAGGGCGCGCCGCTGAAGCCGGTGGACAAGGAGACGACGGCGGGAATCCTCTTCGGCATCGGCGCCTACGGGCTGTGGGGGCTGCTCCCGCTGTACTTCTTTGTGCTGATGCCCGCGGGCGCCGTCGAAATTGTGGCCAACCGGGTGGTGTGGTCGCTGCTGTTCTGCGCGCTCCTCATCACGGTGACCCGTTCGTGGGGTGCCTTGGCCAGGGCGCTTCGGGACCGTTCCGTTTTTGGCACGCTTGCCGTGGCCGCCCTCCTCATCGCCGTCAACTGGCTGACCTACACCTACGGGGTCACCACCGGACAGGCCGTGGAGGCGTCGCTGGGCTACTTCATTAACCCCCTGGTCTCCGTCCTGCTGGGAGTCTTTGTCCTGAAGGAGAAGCTGCGACCGCTCCAGTGGGCGGCCGTGGGCATCGGTTTCATCGCCGTGGGGGTGCTTACCTATTCCTACGGCAAGCTGCCGTGGATCGCGCTGACCCTGGCCTTCAGTTTCGGCCTGTACGGCTTTGTCAAGAAGCGGGTGGGACCCAGGGTGGACGCCGTCACCAGCCTCAGCGTGGAAACGATGGTGCTGGCTCCGTTTGCTGCCGCCACCATGATTTACCTCGCAGCGGCCGGAACGGCCACCCTCACCACCCAGGGTCCCGGCCATTTCTGGCTCCTGCTGTCCTCCGGCGTGATCACCGCCGTGCCCCTGGTGTTCTTCGGGGCGGCGGCGCGCAGGCTCCCCATGACCACCATCGGGCTGCTCCAGTATGCCGCACCGTTGCTGCAGTTCATCCTGGCGCTGCTGGTGTTCAAGGAAGTGATGACCACGGACCGGTGGATCGGTTTTGGTGTGGTGTGGGTGGCGCTGCTGGTCCTGACGGTGGATATACTGCGCACCGCCCGCGAAACGTCGGTGGCCCGGCGGCGCGGAAAAGCTTCCGTGAAATCCTCCTAGGCCCCTGTTGCCGGGAACCCCGGTGGAGTAGGTTGCTCGGATGGAGGACTCATATCAGGTCATCGTGATTGGCGCCGGGTTCGCCGGCATCGCCGCAGCCAAGGAACTAGGCCGCAAGGGCGTTCGGTTATTGCTGATCGACTCGAACAACTACCACCAGTTCCAGCCCCTGCTGTACCAGGTGGCAACGTCGCAGATCGGTGTCTCAGCCATTGCCCGGCCGATCAGATCTGTCTTCCGGCGGCGCAGGAACGTGCGCGTCCTGACCGCCGAGGTGGCCGCCGTAGACGCGGCGGACCACACCGTCACCACCGCCGAGGGCGAGACGTTCCGCGCCCAAATCCTGGTCCTTGCCGTGGGCGCCGTCCCCAACTTCTTTAATACCCCCGGCGCCGAGGAGCACGCTTTTCCGCTGTACTCCGTCACGGACGCTACCAGTCTCGGAACCAGCGTGACCCGGCTGCTGGACCGGGCGGACAGGGAGCCCGGGGCAGCAGTGGACATGGTGGTGGTGGGCGGCGGGCCAACCGGCGTGGAAACGGCAGGCGCCCTGGCGGAAAACATCAAATTCGTGGTGGCCAAGTACTTTTCCCCCGACCTCGCGGCGCGGTGCCGGGTGCACCTGGTGGACATGGTCCCGAACGTCCTCACCATGTTTTCCGCCAAGTCGCAGGAATACACGCGGAAACGCCTGGCCAAAATTGGCGTCCAGCTCCACATGGGCGTGAGCGTCAGCCAGGTCCGGGTCGATGGCGTGACACTGGCTGACGGGACGGACATCCCTGGCGGGATAGTGGTCTGGGCCGGTGGCCTGAAGGGTGGCAGCCTGCTGGCCGGCTCCGGGCTGCCGCAGGGAAAGGGCGGGCGGATCGACGTCCGCACCGACCTGACCGTTCCCGACGTCGAGGGCGTCTACGTCATCGGCGACGCCGCCAACATCACCGATTCAACCGGGGCAAAACTGCCCCAGCTCGGCTCCGTGGCCCAGCAGGCCGGCAAGTGGGCGGCCCGCAACATCTACGCCGACCTCAACGGCGGTGCCCGGCAGCCTTTCCGTTACGTGGACAAGGGGTACATGGCGATGATCGGGCGGGGCGCCGCCGTCGCCGAACTCGGCCGCAAACGCCTGCAGCTACAGGGCCCGCTGGCGTTTGTGTCCTGGCTGCTGGTGCACCTGGCGCTCCTCTCCGGATTCCAGCAGAAGGTCCGCGCCCTGTTCTCCTGGCTCAACGGATACGTCCTGCACAGTCCGGCGCAGGTGGTCATCGGCGGGCCGGACAACGGCAACAGACTGCTGCCTTAAAACCCCCGGGCCCCGGAACGGTAGTTCCGGGGCCCGGGTTTTGTTCGCGCCGTTGCGAGGGGACGCTAACTCTGTGCAGTGCTACGCGTTGGCCTTGATGGCCGCGGCCAGGACCTCCAGGCCGTCGTTCAGCAGGTCATCGGTGATGACCAGCGGGGGCAGGAGGCGGATCACGTTGCCATAGGTGCCGCAGGTGAGGATGATGACGCCTTCCTTGAGGCAGGCGGCGGCGACGGCCTTGGTCAGCTCAGGGTTCGGTTCCTTCGAACCTGCCTGCACCAGTTCGATGGCCAGCATCGCGCCACGGCCCCGGACGTCCCCGATCACTGCGGATCCGGCTCCGGCCAGTTCCTCCTGCAGGTCCCGCAGCCGGGAGGTGGCGAGGGCTTCGATGTGGCGGGCGCGGCCGGCCAGGTCGTATTCCTCCATGGTGCCGATGGAGGCAAGTGCGGCGGCGCAGGCCACCGGGTTGCCGCCGTAGGTGCCGCCCAGGCCGCCGGGGTGGACGGCGTCGAGCAGGTCTGCCCGGCCGGTGATCGCGGACAGCGGCATACCGCCGGCGATGCCCTTGGCCAGGGTCATGATGTCCGGGATGACGCCTTCGTGGTTGACGGCGAACCATTCACCGGTGCGGCAGAAACCGGACTGGACCTCGTCAGCGATGAAGACGATGCCCTTTTCCTTGGCCCACGCTGCCAGCGCCGGGAGGAAGCCTTCGGCCGGGACGATGAAGCCGCCCTCACCCTGGATGGGTTCGATGATGATCGCGGCAACCTGGTCGCCGCCGATCTGCTTTTCGATCATGGTGATGGCCCGCTTGGCGGCCTCGGCACCGGTGATCTCCGGGTTTTCCTCGCGGTACGGGTAGCTCATGGGCATGCGGTAGACCTCGGGCGCGAACGGGCCGAAGTTGGTCTTGTACGGCATGGCCTTGGCGGTCAGTGCCATGGTGAGGTTGGTGCGGCCGTGGTAGGCGTGGTCGAAAGCCACGACGGCGTCGCGTCCGGTGGCGAGGCGGGCCACCTTGATGGCGTTCTCCACTGCCTCGGCGCCGGAGTTGAACAGGACGGTGCGCTTCTCGTGGTCGCCGGGGGTGAGTCGGTTCAGCTGCTCGGCGACGGCCACGTAGCCTTCGTACGGCGTCACCATAAAGCAGGTGTGCGTGAAGTGCTCCACGGCTTCCTTCACGGCACCGACGACGGCGGGATCGGAGGCGCCGACGCTGGTCACGGCGATGCCTGAGCCGAGGTCGATGAAGGAGTTGCCGTCCACGTCGTGGATGATGCCGCCGTCGGCGTCGGCAACGTAAACCGGGACGCCGGAGGCGACGCCGGCGGCGACGACGGCCTTGCGGCGCTCGGCCAGGGCCAGCGACTTGGGGCCGGGGAAGTCGGCCTGGACGCGGCGCTTCTGCTCGAGGCGGTAAGTGATGTCTGATGCGGTGGCAGTCATGGGAAAGCCTTTCTTGCTTATTGGGCCCACACCGGCAGGGTTCCCTGGCCGAAGCGGAGCGAGGTGAGGGGGCCGGTGGGGAGGGTTCCCTGGCCGAGCGGAGCGAGGTGAGGGTGCCGGTGGGGACTAGGAGTCGAGTGCGGACATCACGTGCTTGATGCGCGTGTAGTCCTCGACGCCGTACATGGAGAGGTCCTTGCCGTAGCCGGACTGCTTGAAGCCGCCGTGCGGCATTTCGGCGGTCAGCAGGATGTGCGTGTTGATCCAGACGGCGCCGAAGTCCAGGTCGCGGCTCAGTCGCATCGCGGTGCCGTGGTTGGAGGTCCACACACTGGAGGCCAGCGCGTAGTCCACATCGTTGGCCAACTCCACGGCTTCCTGCTCGGTGCTGAACTTCTGGACAGTGATCACGGGGCCGAACGTTTCCTGCTGGACGATGCTGTCCGTCTGCCTGGCGCCGGTGACGATGGTGGGCTCGAAGAAGAAGCCCTTCTCCCCCGCCCGGTGCCCGCCGGTTTCGATCCGGCAGTGGTCTGGCAGGTTCTCCACCACGGAGGTGACCTGCTTGAAGTGGTTGATGTTGTTCAGCGGGCCGAAGTAGTTGTCTTCGTCGTTCTGCGAGCCGGTGTGCAGGGTCTTGGTGTGCTCCACCATGGCAGCCACCACGTCGTCGTGCACTGATTCCTCCACGAGCACGCGGGTGATGGCGGTGCAGTCCTGGCCGGCGTTGAAGAAGGCGAACTCGGCGATGGCCGCGGCACTCTTCTTGATGTCGGCGTCCTTGAACACAATGGCCGGCGCCTTGCCGCCGAGCTCCAGGTGGGCGCGCTTGAGGCTCTTCGCGGCACCGGAAGCGACGGCGATGCCGGCGCGGACGGAGCCGGTGATGGACACCAGGCCGGGGACCTTGTGGTCCACCATCATGGCGCCGGTCTGGCCGGTGCCCAGCACAACGTTCAGGACGCCGGCGGGCAGGATCTCACCGGCCAGGCGGGCCAGGACCAGGGTGGACTCCGGTGTGGTGTCCGAGGGTTTCAGGACAATGGTGTTGCCGGCGGCGAGCGCGGGGCCGATCTTCCAGATGGCCATCAGGAACGGGTAGTTCCAGGGGGCCACCTGGGCCACAACGCCGATGGGTTCGCGGCGGACGTAGGAGGTGTGTCCCTCAAAGTACTCACCGGCGGACTTGCCCTCGAGGATACGGGCGGCTCCGGCGAAGAAGCGCAGCTGGTCGGCGCCGGCGGCAACTTCCTCAGAGGCGATCAGGGAGCGCACCTGGCCCGTGTTGCGGTGCTGCGCCTCCACCAGTTCGTCGCTGTTGGCCTCGACGGCGTCGGCAAGCTTGAGCAGCATCAGCTGGCGCTGGCCGGGCGTGACGTGCTTCCAGCTCTTGAAGGCTTCCTTGGCTGCGGCCATGGCCGCGTCCACATCCTCCTGGTTGGAGATGGGCGAACGGGCCACCACTTCACCGTTAGTGGGGTTCACGATGTCCAGCGTGCCGCTGCCGGCAGGCGTGACAAAAGAACCGTTGATGAAGTTCTGCAAGGTTTGGACCACGGTGTGCAACCTCTTTCCTGGGGGCCATCGGCGTCGAAACTGATGGATCTGACTGCTCTGAGCCTATGCCAGCACCCCTGCCCCGTGAATAGCCACCTGCACACCCTTCCTGCTGCTTTTTAGTGCGGTTGACTAGCGCCCGTTTATCCTTGGTGCATGGCCATTTCCCTTGCTGCGCTCCTGGGTGTCAAATCCCTGAACCTGTCCAAAGTGGGGGTCGCCGAGACCACCTGGCACCAGGACATCAACTGGGTGGCAGTGACCGAGCTGGAAGACCCGCAGCGCTTCATCAATGGCGGCGAGCTCATCCTCACCACCGGCCTGCGGCTGAAATCGGCGCCCGAGCAGCGGCGTTTCGTCCGGCAGGTGCAGCGCGCCGGTGCCGTGGGCATCGGCTTCGGCGTAGGGCTTTCGCACGAGGCGGTGCCGCCGGCCCTGCTCGCCGAGGCCAACCGCTGGGGCCTTCCCGTGGTGGAAGTTCCCTACGAGACACCGTTCATCGCCATCGGCAAGCTGGTGGCGGATGCGCAGTCGGCGGACCACTACGCCAAGCTGGAACGCCTGATCGCCGGGCACCAGGTGCTGGCCCGCGCGCTGCTGACCGGCGGCGGCCTGGCCGAGCTGCTGAAACATCTGGGCGGCATGCTTCGGGCGGACATCGCGCTCACCCAGTTCACCGCACAGCTGTACAACAGCACCAAGGACAATCCGCAGGCCGACACCTGGGCCTCCTACCCCATCCCCACCGGCCGCCGGGATGCCTGCACCCTCTGGGTCCGCAAGCCCTTTGAGGACTCCGGCATCATCGGCTACGCCCAGAACCTGATCAGCGTGGAGCTGAACAACATGGTCAAGCAGCGCCAGGCGGAACGCGCCCTGTGCGGGCAGGTACTGGAGGACGTGATCCACGGGGCGCTGGAAACCAGTGAGGCCCAGCGCCGCCTGGCCGGCGTGGGCATCAACAGCACGCGCAAGAACGTGGTGCTGCTGGCCGTCTCAGCCGCCCATCACAAGGCCCTGGTGAGCACCTCGGTGCCGCGGGAACTGGAGAAGTCCGTTGCCGCCGTCGTGGGCAAGGACCTGGTGCTGGTGATGAACGACGACGGCGGGGCGGCGCCGTCGCTGGCGCGGAAGTTGAGCGACCACCTGGCTGAGGCGGGGATCCATGCGACGATCGGGATCGGCGGCGCGTACACCAAGCCGAACGGCCTGCGCTGGAGCTACTTCGAGGCGCGGGACGCGGCCAGCCACGGACTTCCGGTCAATGAGCCGGAGCGGCTGAGCCTGACGTCGCTGCTGCTGGCCAGTGAGGACGTGCCGCTGGCGGACATGGCCCACGAGTCCCTGAATCCGCTGCGGACCTTCGACGCCGCCCATGGCGCGGAGCTGATGACCACGCTGGAGAGCTACCTGAACAACAACGGTTCCGTGGCCGCCGTCGCCGAGGAACTCACCCTGCACCGGAACACGGTCAGGTACCGGCTGGCGCAGATCACAGAACTGACCGGGTACGACCCCGCGGTCACCACGGACCGGGTTCAGCTCTGGCTTGCCCTGGCGGTGGCCCGGCTGTCCGCCCGGCAGGGCAAGTAGCCCCAACGCGGGGTCAGGAAACGCCCAATAATTGGCGCTGATTGGGCGTCATCTGACCCCGCGTTGCCTTGTGGCCCCTTAGATGACCCCGCGCCGCAGCAGGTCTCGGGACTTCTTCCGGGTTTTGCGGTACTTGGCTTCCGCCTCGCCCATCAGGTCGGCCTGGCGCTTCCCCAGCGCGGCCAGCGCCTCGGCGGTCGACTGGGGCAGGGCGGGGCCGGATTCGAGGTCCTGCAGCAGGTTCCGGGCCATCACGGCGTCGTGGTAATCGCCCAAAACCTTCTGCTGTTTGTGGGCAGCCTTGGCCACCTTCCCCGCGCGTTTGCCCGTCACCAGCGCGGCCGACTCGGCCACATGGCGCAGCCGCTTGGCGTCCTTGCGTACCTGGTGGAGTGCGTTTTCGTGGTCCGTGCCCCGCCGGGCGTGACGGGCGGCCTTGTGCGAGCGACGCAGCCGGCTCGCAGACTTGTCCACGGCCTTGGCCGCCAGCCTCCGGCCCGGCGCCACCGCGTCCGCCCGCACCGGCGGGCGGTCCCGGAAGTCTTCCAGGTTGTCCAGCAGCCGGAAGTAGCGCTCGGACTGCAACGCCTCCTGCACACGGCGGTACCCGGCGTCGAACGCGTCCTTTGCCTTGCGCTCCACCAGGGCCCGGGCGGCGTCCGTACCCTCCCCCGGCGGCAGCTCGTCAAGGTGCCCGCGCAGCCTCTCCAGCGCCACCTCGGCGTCCCGCGGATCACCAAGTACCAGGCCCAGCCAGTCAAGCTCATCGCGCAGGCGCCGCACCGGCATGGCACGGTAAAGCTTCCGGTACGCTGCCAGCACCGAGCGGAGGCGCCGGATGGCAGACCTCATGTTGTGGATTCCCTCGCCTTCCTCCAGCCTCACGGCCGCGTCCTCGGCGAGGAGCCTGCGCAGTTGCTCCCCCAGGTAGACGGTAACGACGGCGGCCGCCGGGGCCTTCTTGCCGGCAATCAGTGCCGGCGCGGTTTCCTGCTCCTGCGCCGCGGCGCCTGATTCCCGGCCGAGGGCGCGGGCGAGCTTGGAGGCGTGGCCGGCGGGCCGGGCGCCCGCGGCGACGAGGAGTTCGGCGGCGGGGGCAAACAGATCCGGCCCGCCGTGGACGAGCTCGAGCTCCCACTCGCGCCAGCTCTGCGACTGTTCCGCAGCCTCCCCCTGGCGCAGGCGGGTGGCTTCCACCTGGTCGTCGGCCAGGTCCGCAAGATGCACTCCGTCCCCGCCGTACAGGGCATGGGTGGTGCGCCGGGTGTGGAGCCGGACAACAGGCTTCACTTCGGCTCCTCGGAGATACCCCTGCACGTGTGCCAGCAGGCTGTCAGGCACGACGCCGGGCTGGCCCAGCGGCGCGTGCACCTCGCGGCGCTGGTGGGGTTCTGTTGCCGCGCCGGCTTCGGGCGGCAACTTGAGGTGCCAGCCGGCATCGGCTCCGCCGGTGCGGCGGCGCAGGGTGATGCGGCGGGAGGCCAGCGTGTGCTTGTCCGTATCGAAATAGACGGCCTCGAGGACGGCAGAGTGGGGAGTCCCGACCCGGGCCACTCCCGGCAGTTGCTCCAGCGCGGGCACTGCGGCGTCATCGCCGACGTCGTACTTCTCTTCGATCTCGATTCCCTGGGAAGCCATCACAGCTGTCCTTCCGTGTTGGTCCTGCACGGGCCGGACGGATTGACGTCCCGGCCCCCGCTGGAAGTCTATTGCCCCGGCCCGGGCAGCCGGGAGAGCTTGCCCACAAAACTGGAAACATCAAACGTCTAACCTTTAGCCTTGAAAAATGCCCGCCACTCCCCCTTCCCCTGCCACCGCCCCCGCCGTCCCGTTCACTGCACCCGCTTCGGCGCGTGCCGCTGCCCCCGCTCCGGCCCGTCCCGCTGCGTCCGCGCCCGCTGCTGCACCCGCCCAGGTGCAGGGCGCAACGAGGCCGCGCTCCGCCGTCGTTTTCGGCGTCATTGCGCTGGTGCTGATCGGGCTCAACCTGCGCGCGGGCATCACGGGGGCCTCCGCACTGCTGCATGACCTGCAGACCGTTCTGGGTTACGGGACGCTCGTGGCCGCAATCATCCCTTCCATCCCCACGCTGTGCTTTGCCGTGGCGGGCGCGGCCACATCCTGGCTGACGGGCAAGCTGGGCGTGGAGAAGGCAATCCTGCTGTCCCTCTCCATGCTGGCCGGCGGCCTCCTGCTCCGCGGCATCCCCGCCACCGGGATGCTGGTGCTGGGCAGCGTGGTGGGAATGTCCGGACTGGCAGTGTGCAACGTGGCCATGCCGTCCTTCATCCGGGAGCACTTCGCGCACCGGACTTCGCTGATGACGGCCGTATATACGGTGACGATGACCACGGGAGCCACCGTGACGGCCGTCGCCGTTGTTCCGCTGGCGCAGGCCCTCGGATCGCCGTCCGCCGCCGTGGGCGCCATTGGTATCACCGCCGTGGCCGCCTTCCTCGGCTTCCTCCCCGTGGCCCTGCACGCACACCGCAACGGCCCCCGCTCCGCCGCCCGGCAAGTGTCCCCTTGGCCGCTGCTGCGGACCCGGAAAGGGCTGCTCCTGACTGCCATCTTCACGCTCCAGGCCCTGCTGGCCTATGCGCTGCTGAGCTGGTTCCCGTACATGCTCACCACCATGGGCATGAATGCTTCGGACAGCGGGCTGATGTTCGGGCTGATGCAGCTGGTGTCCGTCCCCGCCGGCATGTTGCTCATCGCCATCGGCTCCCGGCCCGGCATGCTGCGCCCGGCGTTTTACCTCGTGAGCATCACCATGGCCGTGGGACTGGCCCTGCTCCTGGTCCTGCCCGTGGGGCTGGCTGTTGTTCCGGCCATCCTGCTGGGGTTCGGCCTGGGCATCTTCCCGCTGGTGATGGTGATGATCAGCCGGAGCGGCGCGAGCACGGCCGAAACCACGGCGCTGTCCACGCTGGCGCAGTCCACCGGCTACCTGCTCGCCACCGCCGGCCCCTTTGGCATGGGACTGCTGCACAGCGCCACCGGCGGCTGGGTGCTGCCCCTTGCTCTGCTGCTGGCCCTGTCGCTGGCCCAGATTGTGGTGGCGCACCTGATTACCGGCAGCGCGATGACACGCAGCGTGGCAGGCGCCGCCGTCCGCACGGCCGCTCCGCCGGCCGGCACTTCCGGCGCCGCAGAGAGGAAGTAGGACGCCATGGCCCTCAGCACCTCCCACCGCCCGCCGCTTGCCGAGGAAGTCACCGCCAAGCTGCGCACCATGATCCAGTCCGGCGAATGGCCCCTCCACCAGCGGATCCCCTCCGAGACCGGCCTGATGACCGATTTGGGCGTTTCACGCGGCACCCTTCGCGAGGCCATCAAGGCACTGGCGCACAGCGGCATGCTGGAAGTCCGCCGCGGCGACGGCACCTACGTCCGGGCCACCAGCGAGATCTCCGGCGCCGCCCGCCGCATGTACCAGGATCACACCGAGGCGCACATTTTGGAGGTCCGGCTTGGCCTGGATACCCAGGCGGCAAGGCTGGCGGCGCGGAATGCCACGGCCGACGACGTCACGGCCCTGCGTGCCCTCCTCGCCGAGCGCGTCCACGCCTGGAACAGCAAAGACTTTGAGGCCTGGGCGCGGGCCGACTGGGGCTTCCACGAGCGGGTGGCCCAGGCGTCCGGCAACCCGCTGCTGCACGAGCTCTACATCAGCTTCGGCGCCGTGGTCCACGAGGACATGCTCCAGCAGCTCCGCCGGCCGGGATTCGACGGACTCCAGCACGAGGGGCACGATCTCCTGCTGGTGGCGATCGAGCAGCGTGATGAGGATGCGGCGGTGGCCACCGTGAACCGAAACCTCAACTCGTGCGCAGAGTGGCTCGCCGGCTAGCTCCTCCCCCTTTCGAGTTTTTGTCCATATATGCAGGCTTATTGGCAGGTGAAGTCTGCATATCTGGACAAAAACTCCCCGCACCTGGGGAAGTCAGGCGGCCACGGGGTTTCATCCCTCCCCAATCGGTCAGTAGGCTTACTATCTGACGAAGGTTGTCTCCCTGGGTGCGCACCGCGCTTAGGGCATCCGCCGACGAACGAGGAGTCCCCATGGCGCGAATACGCCTGACCGAACAGGTGCCGGGCACCGACAGCCCGCAGCCGGGACCGGCGCCAGTCGACGGCGGGCAGGGGCCTGCCGCCGCCGTCGAACGATCCCCGCGTGACCCTGCCACGGGCATAAAGAAGCTGGCAGCCAAGCAGCCCAGCGCACTCTGGACGGACGGGCTGGGCAGGGTGGGTACCCGCGCGGCCCAGGTGCTGTTGATCCTCACGGTTGCCGTGGTGTCCGTCTACGCCCTGATGCAGATCAAGCTTCTGGTCATCCCGGTCCTGATCGCGTTGATCCTGGCCGCGGCGATCGGGCCGTTTGTCAACATGCTCCGGCGCCGCGGGGTTCCGGGCGGAGTGGCTACCGGCATCGCCTTCGTCGCACTGCTGGCGTTGCTCGCCGGCATTTCCACCGTGATCTACTTTTCGGTCCGCAACCAGTGGGGCGAGCTGGCGGCACAGGCTTCCTCAGGACTGGACGAGCTGGAGCAGTTCCTGCTGACCGGTCCGATTCCCATCGAGCAGGAACAGCTGAACCAGGCGCGCGAGGGAATCGTACAGTTCGCCACCAGCAGCCAGGTCCGCTCCGGCGCCATCACCGGCTTGTCGGTGGTCACCGAATTCATCGCCGGTGCCAGCCTCATGGTGGTCATCCTGTTCTTCTTCCTTAAGGACGGCGCCAAAATCTGGAACTTCTTCCTCCGGCCCTTCACCGGGCAGCGGGAAGCGAAGCTGCGCCGGGTGGGCAGCCGCACCCTGGAGGTACTGGGCGGGTACGTGCGCGGCACCGCCATCGTGGCACTGGTGGATGCGGTGGCCATCGGCGCGGCACTGCTGATCATGCAGGTTCCGCTGGCCTTTCCGCTGGCCATCATCGTGTTCATTACCGCTTTCATCCCGCTCGTGGGCGCCACCGTGGCCGGCATCCTGGCCGCCCTGGTGGCACTGGTGGCGAACGGCCCGGTGGTCGCACTGATCGTGGTGGCCGTGGTGGTGGCGGTCAACCAGCTCGAAGGCGACCTCCTGCAGCCGGTCGTCATGGGCAAGTCCCTGCAGCTCCATGCCCTCGTGATCCTGATGGCACTGACCGCCGGCACCATCCTGGCCGGCATCATAGGTGCGGTGCTTTCGGTGCCGTTGGCCGCCGTCGCCTGGGCCATCATCCAGGTGTGGACAGCGGAGGATCCCAACCTGCAGGACATGAACCCGGACCTGCCTCCGGCGGGAACCAAACCCGTTTAGCCGCCTCCAAGGGAGGGCACGTACGACGACGGTCCGGCACCTGGGTGCCGGACCGTCGTCGTACGTCTGTGGTTGCGTCAGCTGTAGTTGCGTCAGCTCCGCAGGCCGGCGAATACGTTCTTGGGCCGCTGCATCTCCCCGTGCTTGGCACCGAGGATGACCACCAGGCCGGCGAACGCGGGGATGACCCACTGCAGGACTTTGAGCTGCTGCTGCGCCGCCTTCAGCTCATCCGACGCGTCCGGCCGCGGCTCCGTGGCGCCCTCAGCTCCCTGGTCTGCAAGCTTCTCGACCTTCTTGCCCAGGATGCCGGAGTACAGTGTCACGGCAGCGCCCGCAACTGTGACTGCAGTCTTGATGACAGTGTCCCGTGCAACACCCTCCTGCTTGGCGATGCGTTCCTTGTTCTCCCAGGCGATGGCGAGGTCCGCCACCAGGTGCGAGGCGAAAGCAGCCGTCTGGAAGGGTGCCCACTTCATCCACCCTGCGCTCGAAAGCCGGGTACGTTCCGAAGGATCCTTGGCTGCCGCCGCTGCACCGTTCAGGCCGATCGCGCCCATCAGGGATCCACCGAACCATGCCGCTGCCGTCAGGTCGTGAACTGACCGGGCAATGAGATTTCCTGCCATGTTGTGCATTCCTAACGTTGAACTGAATTCAGATGCCGTGCCTGCGGACGTCACTCGCGGTGTCCCGCCAAGGTCATGGTCCGCCCATACTAAGCACACTTACTAATGTTACGAAAGCCCGTCTTGCGCGGGCAGACCGCGTAATATCGACGGCATGGGTACTACTGGGAGTTTGTTCGGCTGGGCCTTTGGTGACCCCGCCCGTGAAGATGACGGCAACTACGTAAAAGGGCTGCAGCGCGAAGCGTTCGGAAATGCCCGGGAGACCGCCGAAGCCAAGGGCGTGGCCGTAGTGCCAGGCTCGGAAGTCTTCACGGTGCTCAGCGGTCACGATTCCCTGGTGGAGCTGGAGAACGCTCCCGGCCAACTGGTGGTCCGGTGCACAGTTCACGTTGAGGGACCCGGGGCGGAGAAGATCCGCGCCGAAGGACCCATGAACGGCTAAGCGATGTCGGACAGCGAATCCACCATCAGCCAGGCTGCCGACGCCGTCGAGGAGGCCTCGAACCACCCGGCGCTTGATGTCCTGGCCCGGGCCGGGTTCGCCGTGATGGCCCTGCTGCACGTCATCATCGGGGCCATCGCCATCACTGTCGCGTTCGGCCAGCCCGGAGAAGCTGAACCCACCGGCGCCATCGAACAGCTCGCTGCCAACGCGTGGGGACCGGCGGTGATGTGGGCCTGCGTGGCTGCGTGTCTTGGACTGGCACTGTGGCAGGCCAGCGAAGCAACGCTGCGGGTCCGCCGCAAGGCCCGCAAGGAACGGGTGTCCAAGCTGATCTCCTCGGGATTCCTGGCTATCGCCTACGGCAGTGTGGGCTTCAGCTTCGCCGGATTTGCCGTGGGCCTGCGGGGCGACTCCAGCGAGAGCACCAAGGACTTCAGCGCCTCGCTGATGGGAACCCCGTGGGGGCTGTGGGCACTGGTGGCCCTGGGCCTGACCACCATCGGGATCGGTATCTACTTCGTTTTCAAGGGCGTCCGCCGCGGCTTCAAGGAAGAGCTTTTCCACTTCGACGGGACCCGGCGCGGCCGGCTCATCGACAGCCTGGGCGTCTCGGGCCATATCGCCAAAGGGGTTGCCCTCGGCCTCACCGGGCTGCTCTTTGTGATCGCTGCCGCCAAGCACGACCCCAACGAATCAACCGGACTGGACGGCGGCCTTAAGGCCCTGCGCGACCACCCGTTCGGCCCCACCCTGCTGATAGCCATCGGGGCAGGATTCATCGCGTACGGAATTTTCGCCCTGATCCGCTCGCGGTTCGGACGGATGTAGCACCAGGGTTTTCTGGGTAGGAAGGAAGCATGTCGCACTTGCTGCAGGACCACCCGGCACCCGGCGGCCCCGGGCCCCAGGATGCAGCCCCCGGAGTTTCGGAGGCGGCGGGCCATGTCTTTGCGGGCCTGTTCCGGATCCTCAAAGTGGCCCGGCCTGACCGGCCAATCCATCCCAAGGGCATGGGCCTCACCGGGGAGCTGACCCGGACGGGGAATACCGGCGGGCCAATCGGTGTGGACTGGCTCGATGCGCCGGGGACGGACTACGTCCAGGCCCGCTTCTCGCGTTCGGTGGGGCTGCCTTCCAGGCTTCCGGACGTCCTGGGCCTGGCCCTGCGCATCACGCCGTCCGGCGGCGCAACTTCCGGCAAGTCCGACGGCGGGGCGCGCGGCAGTGCGCCCGACGGCAAGGCTTCCGGTGGATCCGACGTGGCGGACATATTGTTTGCCTCCACCGGCTGGCAGCTTCCCGGAAGGTTCCTGCTCCAGCCCAAACTCGACGTCTCCACCGCAACCCTGACCACGCTGATGCCCTACCGCGGCCGGAACGGGCCGGTGCTGCTGGGGCTGCGGACCATCAGCCTGCCCGGCAGATCGGTAACGTCCGGCCACTGGGTCCTCGGACTGTACTGGGCCAAACCCGCAGGTCCATGGCACCAATGCGGCGAACTCCGCCTGACGGCAGACCCGCAAGGAGCCGACACTTCCCTGCGGTTCAATCCGCTCGAGAACCAGCCGCCCGGCGCCCAGGCCTACGCCTGGACCCGCCGGCTGCGGGAGCGTTCTTACCAAACCGCCCAGCAGCCGGCGCCGCCCGCTGCCGTCCGCGCCGCCGTCACGCAGGCCGCCGTCGGACGCCCGGAAACTCGAAGTAACCAGCCCGGCCCAGCCGCAACAGGAAGGAACGCCATGTCCACCGTGTCACAGCTGTTCAACACCCCCGCCGCGGACGTCTGGCGTGTCATTGCCGACGGTTGGCTGTACTCCGGCTGGGTGGTGGGCGCCTCGCGGATCCGCGCGGTGGACGACACCTGGCCGGAGGCCGGATCACGACTCCACCACTCCGTGGGCGCCTGGCCGCTGGTGATCAACGACAGCACCCGAGTGACCGCCGCCGAACCGGGGAAGTCGCTGGAACTGGTGGCACGGGGCTGGCCTCTTGGTGAAGCCAAGGTGGTGATCACCCTCCAGGACCAGGGAAACCAGTGCCTCGTCACCATGGCGGAGGACGCCATCCGCGGGCCGGGCAAGAGGGTGCCAAAGGCACTGCGGGATCCCATGATCACCGTGCGCAACCGCGAGACACTCAAGCGGCTGGAGCTGATGGCGGCAGGCGGAGCCGGGAAGTAGCCCGGCCGGGTTAACTGAACCTGGCCCCCGGAGCAGCGGAACCGGCTTCCAATAAATGCCCGCGGCATCATGCGATGCCGCGGGCATTTATTGTGCTCGATTACTGGGCAGTCAGGGTGAAGGTCGATGCCTGGTCGCCATAGTCATCGGTGACCACCACCTTGACCGGCCCCTTCTTGACGTCAAAGGCGATGAGTCCCTGGCGGAGGTCCCCGGCGCCCACTTCCTCCGTGGGCAGGCCGCCGAGGCCATCCTCAAGGTAGATCCGCTCGCCCTCGTTACCCTCGGCGTCATAGACCTCGAAGGCGGCCGGGGCGGCGGTGCTGGTTCCGGTCAGCGTCTCCCATGAGACCTCGAACACCAGGAACCCTCCGTTCGCCGGTTTAAGGTAGGACATGGCCGGGATTTCGGTGGTGTACAGGGAATCGAGGACACCGATCTTAACGGTGTTGCCCTCGGACACCGTGGCCACGAGTGTGTTTTCATCGGCGGCGCTTCCGGACGGCGGCGGCCCTGCGTTCGAGGCGGAGGGAAGAGACGGCTGATCGGGAACATTCCTGCCCTCGAGGGCTGCAGCTGTAATGCTGATGGACACGATGGTGAGCAGGATTGCGGTGATCATGCTGGCGAGCCAGACGATTCCGGTGATGATCCATGCCTTCTTTTTGTTCTCCGGGTAGCCCTCCAGGGGACCACCGTCCTTGTCCCTGGCGTTCCCCGTCAGGATGATAATCAGGTCAACGAGGGCCCAGATACCAAATCCGCCCAGCGTCACCAGCTTCGCGACGCCGCTGCCAATCTTGCCGAGGTAGAAACGGTCCACACCAAGGGTGCCCAGCAGGAGGGACAGGATCCAGGTGGTGACGAAGGATTTACCCGGGCCGCCGGCATAGGGAACCTGCCCGTAGGGCTCAGGCTGGTACCCGCCCGGGTAGGGTCCGGCAAAACTGGACGGAGCGGGCGGAACAGGCGGAACGGACGCGCTGTTTTCGGGCGCGTGCGGGTGACTGGGGTGACTCATGGAAGGTCCTTCGGTGAGGGCAGGCGGGACTGGGAACGGCTGACCGGAGCCGCGAAGTGTTTGTCCAATGAATTTACTTTATGGGCCAAAAAAGTGGGATGGGCAGAAATGCCCATCCCACTGATTTGACTTCGAAAAGCGCTAGACCTGCGCGGCGACACCGTCGCGGGAGATGGCAACCATGTCCTCGCGCGGCACCACCTTGATGCGCTCACGCTTGACCTCAACACCGTGCGAGCCGCCGGCTTCCGTGGCGGCTGCGCCGAGGGCAAGCTCGTGAGCGTCCAGGGCCAGCCAGCCTTCCCAGCTGGTGAACTTCACGCCGCGGGCGTCCAGGAGTTCTACGACGGCGTCAGCCTCGGGAACGCTGGCCACCGGAAGGTTCTCGCGGTCTTCCAGCAGGTAGGTCACTGTCTCAAGGGCATCGCCCTTGGTGTGGCCGATCAGGCCGACGGGTCCGCGCTTGATCCAGCCCGTGGCGTAGACGCCCGGCACGTGGGTGCCGGAGGCGTCCAGGACGCGGCCGCCGTCATTCGGGATGACACCCTTCTTGTGGTCGAACTCGATCTCCGGCAGGGCGGAGCCGAAGTAGCCGATGGCGCGGTAGACGGCCTGGACCGGGTAGTCCACGAACTCGCCGGTGCCGCGGGCGTTGCCCGTGCCGTCGAGCTCGGTGCGCTCGAACTTGATGCCGGCCACCTTGCCCGGCGTCTCGGCGTCGTCGTAGATCTCCACCGGGCTGTGCAGGAAGTGCAGGTGCAGGCGGCGGGACGCCTTGAGCTCGGAGAGGTCCTCGGGCTGCTCGGCGATCCAGTTGGTGAGCGTGCCCACCATGGTCTTGGTCTGGTTGTTCGTCTGGATCTGGCGGTCCGATTCCTCGTCGAACTCGAAGTCCTCCGGGTACAGGATGATGTCCACGTCCTTGGAGTGGGACAGCTCGCGCAGCTCCAGCGGGGTGAACTTGACCTGGGCCGGGCCGCGGCGGCCGAAGACGTGCACGTCGGTGACCGGCGATGCCTTCAGTCCGGCGTAGACGTTGTCCGGGATTTCGGAGACAAGCAGGTCATCGGCGTGCTTGGACAGGACACGGGCCACGTCCAGTGCCACGTTGCCGTTGCCGATCACCGCGATTTCCTTGGCCTCCAGGGGCCATTCGCGGGGAACGTCCGGGTGGCCGTCGTACCAGGAGACGAAGTCCGCGCCGCCGTAGGAGCCGTCCAGCTCGATGCCCGGGATGTTCAGGTCCGCGTCCTTGATGGCGCCTGTGGCGAAGATGACGGCATCGTAGTGGGTGCGCAGGTCCTCGATGGTGAGGTCCGTGCCGTAGTCCACGTTGCCGAAGAAGCGGATGTCACCGCGGTCCAGAACCTTGTGCAGGGCGTTGACGATGCCCTTGATGCGGGGGTGGTCCGGGGCCACGCCGTAGCGGATCAGGCCGTAGGGTGCCGGGTAGCGGTCAAAGAGGTCGATGCTTACGGTCAGCTCGCCGCTCTTGACAGCTTCACTCTTGGTGAGGATGTCCGCGGCGTAGACGCCTGCCGGGCCGGAGCCCACGACGGCGACGCGCAGCGGACGGTCGGCAGAACCTACGGAGGTGCTTGATGACACGGCTGTGTTCCTTTTCTTCGGTCCGTCCCAACCAGGTTGCACTAACTGTCGTTTTGACGGCTCATAACGACACTTCGCGCTGCCCGGTTGGGTGGGGGCTAGGTGGTGACGGAGGTCTTGCGGGGGCTGTTCGGGGTGGTGGTTCCGTAATCAGCGGTTTTGAAGTGCGACGGCGCGAACGGGCTCACGCGCACCACGTCACCGATGACTATGACTGCCGGGTTGGCCACACCGGCGGCTTCCGCCTGGTCCGCGATGGAACCGAGGGTGCCGATGGTGACGCGCTGGTTGGGCAGGTAACCGTTCTCCACGATACCAACCGGGGTGTCCGCCGGCATGCCGGCTTTGCCCAGGGCGGACGCGGATTCGCGCAGCTGGCCCACACCCATGAGCAGCACCACGGTGTGGTCAGGGCGGGCCGGAACTTCGGACAGTTCCTCGTGGCCGGTCACCACGCTGAAGCCCTTGGCGAGGCCGCGGTGAGTTACCGGGATGCCGGCTGCGGCGGGGACGGAGATGGCGGACGTGACGCCGGAAACCACTTCCACCTCGACGCCGCGCCGGCGGCAGTATTCGGCTTCCTCGCCGCCGCGGCCCAGGACGTACGGGTCGCCGCCCTTGAGCCGGACCACGCGGTGGCCTTTGAGGGCTTCCTCGACAAGAATGCGGTTGATCTCTGACTGCGGAACGGGATGGTGGCCGGGAGTCTTGCCCACCTCGATGACGCGGACATCCGGGGCCAGTTCATTGAGCAGTTCACGCGGGCCGAGGCGGTCTGCGACCACCACGTCCGCCTGGCCCAGCAGACGGCGGCCGCGGACGGTGATGAGGCCGGTATCACCGGGACCACCGCCCACCAGGGCAACGGAACCGTTGCGGGCGGCACGGCGGCGGCGCAGCGGCAGGTCCCCGGTTTCGAGGGCGGTAGCGACGGCGTCACGCACGGCCATGGCGCGGCGCGGGTCTCCCCCGGCGTTCACGGCGATCTTGACGTCGTCCACTTCTGCAACGGCAGGGGTCCAGGCGGCAGAGGCTTCATGGTCGGAGGCGTTCACGCACCAGATGCGCTGCGCCTCGGCGTCGGCGGAAACCCGGGCGTCCACGGCGGAATCACCGGTGGCGGTCTGGACGAACCAGACGCCGTCGACGTCGGAGGAAGAGTAGGTGCGCGGCTCCCAGGTGAGGAGTCCGGCGTCGGCCAGTTCCCGGAGGGCGGCGGAGGCAACGGGAGCCACGACGGTGACACGGGCACCGGCGTCGAGCAGCCCCTTGGCGCGGCGCGCAGCAACGGGGCCGCCGCCCACCACCAGCACGGGGCGGCCGAGGAGGCGCAGTGCTGTGGGGTAGATATCCTGAATTGCCATGAATCAACGGTAGGGCCGCGTCACAATCGCCCACAAAGGCCGAGCAACAACAGTTCACGTAAGGTAACGCTGCGTCACATTGCTCGGGTACGGGAAAGTGGCGGAACGACGGACGGGGAGGGTGGGGTATCCACCCTCCCCTGGGCCCTTCCTTCAGCCCTACTTCACGGCGATGAGTTCGATCGGCTTGATGTCGGGATCCTTCGCGAGCAAGGCCGGGCCGTGTTCAGCGAGTGCGGCCGGAATGGCGCCGTTGAGGTGGGCCTGCCTGTCCTCCTCGGTATCAAAGGTGTCGAAAATCCCGAACGTGTTATCACTGAGGCGGAAGGCATACCAGGTCCGGGTACCCGGCTCGTTGTCCACAATCTCCCGGCCTCCGTTGAGGAAGTCCCACACTTCCTGTTCCTTGCCCGGCTTCGCCTCGACCGTAGCGAGTAGTCCAAGTTTCGGTGCCATGGCGGTCTCCTCAAATTGTCGGAACCGGGCCCTACCGGCGTACCCGCGAGTCTAGGCAGGTGGCCCGGGGGTGGCAAGGGTCCGCCGGTTCCGCGGCCGCAAACCAAACAGCACAGCCCGACGCCGGGACTCGCCGTCGGGCTGTGCTGTTTGGTTCTGTGCGGTCGGACTGGAGCGGCGGACCCTAGCGGGTGCTCCCCGAAAGGAGGCCGCGGCTGCGCAGGAGACGCTTCTCGATCGGCGCGAACACCAGCAGCTCGATCAGGATGCCGACGGCAAGGATCAGCAGGATTGCCGCCATCACCACGGACATGTCGGACAGCTGCCGGCCCTGGTCCAGCAGCGATCCCAGGCCGAAGCCGATGGTGCCGCCCACGGCGATGATTTCCGCAGCCATGAGCGAGCGCCAGGAAAAGGCCCACCCCTGCTTGAGGCCGCTCAGGTATCCGGGCAGCGCGGCGGGGAGGATGATCTGCAGCGCCATCTGGAGCCGGGACGCACCCAGGACAGTACCCACGCGGCGGTATTGCGGCGGGATCTGGTCCACGCCCGAAATGAGCCCGTTAATGATGGAGGGGATGGCGCCCATAAAGATTACGAAGTACACGGTGGCGTCGGTCAGGCCGAACCAGATGATGGCCGCCGGAACCCACGCCACGGACGGCAGTACCTGCAGGCCGGAAATCAGCGGCCCGAAAGCCCGGCGCAGCGGAGCCACCTGGGCCAGCAGCAAACCTACAGGGGTTGCGATGGCAACACTGATCACAAAGCCAACAATGCCGCGCTGCATGGAGGTCCAGAGGGATTCCTGCAGCTTGCCCTCGTTCCAGAGCACGCCCATCTGGGTCACCACGTCCAACGGGCCCGGCACCAGGTCGCGGCGCTTCACCCCGAGCGAGACATAAAACTGCCAGATGAGCACCAAAGCCACCAGCGCGGCTATGGGCAGGAGCACGCGGCTCCAGTCGATCCGGTGTTTCCGGTCGGCGTCGGACTGCAACGAGTCGAGCCCGGACTCAAGTTCCCGCAGATCCTCGTGCCCGGTGGATGTCCGCGTCAAAGCGGCATGGACGTGAGGGGTTTCGACAGGCTCAACCAACGGATCAGACACGGAGTTACTTGGCATGGCGGCGAATCTCCTCACGCAGCCGGGCGGTGATGACCCCGGTCAGCTGGCCGGCAAGCCCGGCGTCGGTTCGGTGTTCCTCGGTGACTGCCCATTCCTGGACAACGCGGCCCGGGCGGGAGGACAGCAACAGCACGCGCTGTCCCAGCCGGACGGCCTCGCGGACGTTGTGGGTCACGAAGACGATGGTGCGCCCGGTTTCCTTCCAGATGCGCTCGAGTTCGTCGTGCAGGAGGTCGCGGGTGATGGCGTCCAGGGCGGCGAACGGCTCGTCCATGAGCAGCAACTGCCGGTCCTGTGCCAACGAACGGGCCAGGGAAACGCGCTGGCGCATACCGCCGGACAGCTCGTGCGGCCGCTTGTCCCCCGCGGTGCCGAGGTGCACCAGCTCAAGGAGCTCCTGCGCCTTCGCCTTGCGTTCAGCCTTGCCCATGCCGCGCAGTTTGAGTGCCAGTTCGATGTTCTCCCGGGCAGTGAGCCAGGGGAACAGCGCGGCGTCCTGGAACATAAATGCGGCACCGTCGCTGGGCACTTCGAGGGCGCCCGACGTCGGCGCTTCGAGTCCCGCGATGATGTTCAGCAGGGTGGATTTGCCGCAGCCGGAGGCACCGAGGAGGGCGACGAACTCGCCCTGTCCGATGTTGGCGTTGACGTCGTCCAGCACCGGGGCGCCGTCGCCGAAGCGCTTGCCCAGGTTTTCCAGTACGACTGGCATGGTGCCGTCCTTAGGTAGGTGGTGGGGATGGATCAGTTCTGGCCGAGGCCGGCGGCGGAAATCCTGGTGGTGCTGCCTGTGGCGGCGGTGACCTCGTTCAGCGCGCGGAGGTCGAAGAGTCCGTTGAGGTCGGCCTGCTTGGTGGTTCCGGCCTCCACGCCGTCCTGCAGCAGCCGGGGGTAGCTTCCGGCCAGCGGGTCCAGGGTGTACGTGATGTTGGCCAGGGACCGGGCGAGGACGTCTTCAGGAAGTGCCGCGCCTGCTGATTCCTGCAGGGCCGCATTGATGACGGAGGCCTTCTGCGCGGCGGGCGCTTCGTTCAGCCATGCCACCGACTTCGCGTGGCCGGCCAGGAGCGCCTTCACGGTGTCCGGGTGGTCGGCGGCGAACTTCTGGTTCACGATCAGGATGGTGGTGGGGAACTCGCCCGGCTTGCCGGTGCCCGTTCCGTCCCACAGGTCCTTTTCGTCCACCAGCACCTTCGCTCCGGCCTGGAGCACCAGGCGTGACGCCCACGGCTCAGGCAACCAGGCGCCGTCGAGCTTTCCGTCCTGGAACAGTTTCAGGGCCTGGGCGTTTTCGGTGGGGTTGATGGTGACGTCGCCGCTGCCGTCCACGTTGGTTTTATACCCCTGGTCCGCGAGCCAGGCGCGCAGGGCCACGTCCTGGGTGCCGCCCAGCTGCGGGGAAGCCAAGGTCTTGCCCTCGAGGTCCGGAGCCGAGTTGATCTCCGGTTTGACCACCAGCTGGGCGCCGCCGGCTGCAGCGCCGGCAATGACCCGGACGGACTCCCCCTGGCTCTTGACGAACGAGTTGATGGCCGGGTTGGGGCCGATGTAGGCGGCATCGATGGCGCCGGCATTCAGCGCCTCGATGGCGGCAGGACCGGCGTTGAAGGTCTCGGTGCTGAGCGCGGTGCTGCCCAGGGCTTCGGCCAGGAAACCCTGCTTGATGCCCACCAGGGCGGGCGCGTGCGTGACGTTGCCGAAATAGCCCAGCTTCAGTTCCGCCGCGGGCGTGGGTTCAACCGCCTGGGCCTCGGTATTGCGGGAAACAGTGGATGCCACCACGGCGCCGAGAGCGATCAGCAGGACCAGCCCGATGGCCAGGGCAGCCTCGATGGCACGCTTGCGCTGGGGAACCGCGCTTTCGCCTGCCACGATGCGGGTCATCCCGGGCTTGGAACTAGTCATTGTTTCACCATAGGGAGTGACCCAAACCCGTTCAATGACGCGGAAACGGGGGGTCACGAAGGTTCATCTAGCGTCATATTCCGCTGCACCACTTGGAGCCCGTGCTGCCCCCTGGCCGCAGATTCGAGTACTCACTACTC
Source organism: Arthrobacter sp. Soil_C_49 (assembly GCF_057656635.1). Lineage (NCBI taxonomy): Bacteria > Bacillati > Actinomycetota > Actinomycetes > Micrococcales > Micrococcaceae > Arthrobacter > Arthrobacter sp. Soil_C_49. The sequence goes on along the minus strand of NZ_JBDGJZ010000002.1, from coordinate 140,341 downwards.
GTGCTTCCCGCTCCCCTCCCACGTAGCGTCCATAAAAGTCCTGCTGGGGAGGCTCATAAGCGAATTGACTTATAGGGGCAGGTCATGGGTATCGAGCTATGCAGGAATGTGCGTCATCCGGTTCTGTCCGCCATCGTGGTTGACCGCGGGTGGCGGCCGTGACACAGGCCGACGGTTATGCACCGCTCCTGGACCCGTCCGTGCTCGAAAGGCTGCGCGAAGAACTCGACGATGATGAAGGCGTCTGGAAAGTATTCGTGCAAAACTTCATCGCCCACCTGCCCGAACGGAACGAGAAGCTGAGGCAGACCCTGACCACCGGCGATGTCACCGGAGCCATGGATGCCGTCCTCAGCCTCAAGACGTCAAGCCAGATGGTGGGCGCGGAACGGCTGGCTGGCCTGGCCATCGACCTGGAGCAGGCCATGCGCCACGACATCCTCGGTGCCGATCCGGCCGTGGCCCTGCCCCAGTTGGCGGCGGCCCACCTCCGCCGGATTAAGCAGTGCAGCCGGCAGACCACCTACCTGCTCCAGGCAACCTTGACGAAGAAGCCGGACCTTGACTGAGCAGGACTCAGTTGCCCTTGACGTTGATCAATTGCCGCAGCTTGTGCCGGACCTTGACGAGGTCTGCGGCGTCCTGCATCACCTGGTCGATGGGTTTGTAGGCAGCGGGGATTTCGTCGATGAACGCCTCCGAGGCCCGGAACTCGATCCCGCGCATGGCCTTCTTCAGCTCGTCCAGGCTGAAGGTCCTGCGGGCCGCGTTGCGTGAGTACTCCCGGCCGGCCCCGTGCGGGGAGGAGTTCAGGGATGCGGGGTTGCCAAGGCCTTCCACCACGTACGACGCCGTTCCCATGGAACCGGGGATCAGTCCGGCATCGCCCGGGCCGGCTTGGATTGCGCCTTTCCGTGACACCCAGACGGACCGGCCGTAGTGGGTCTCCTGCTGGGTGAAGTTGTGATGGCAGTTGATCCTTTCGCGTTCCTGCACCTTGCCGCCCACCCAGCGGCTGAACTGGGTGATGACGCGGTCCATCATTTCCTCCCGGTTCAGGAGCGCGAAGTGCTGGGCCCAGCGCAACTCCGCCATGTAGCGGTCGAATTGCGGCGTGCCCTCGTCGAGGTAGGCGAGGTCCGGGTGGGGCAGATGGATCTGGTGCTTCCGCGATATTTGCTGGGCGACGCCGATGTGATGCTGGGCGATCTTGTTGCCGATGCCGCGTGAACCGGAGTGCAGGAACAGCCAGACGGCATCAGCCTCATCGGCACAGACCTCGATGAAGTGGTTGCCCGAGCCCAGGGAGCCCAGCTGCAACTCCCACTTGGCCACGTACTGGGCGGGGATGAACCCCGCTTTTGAGGCCAGCCGCTTCAGCTCCGCGATCCGCGGCTCGGCGGTGGGCTGTACCGTCCTGTTGTTGTGGCCCGCAGAGAGGGGAATGACCCGCTCGATGTCTTCGCGGAGTTTCTTCCGGTCCCTTGGCAGGTCCGCCAGCGAGTACTGCGTCTGGACTGCAATCATCCCGCAGCCGATATCCACGCCCACTGCGGCCGGGATGATCGCGTGCAGTGTGGGGATCACGGAGCCCACGGTGGCACCCTTGCCCAGGTGGGCGTCGGGCATCAGCGCCAGGTGCGGGTAAATGAAGGGCAGTCCGGCCGTCATTACGGCCTGTTCCCGGGTCTTGTCATCCAGGATGGACGCCCAGTTGAGCAGCTTGCTGTTGATGGTTTCCATGTGCCGCCTCCCACTGCCGGATGAGGACTAACGTGAGTCCTAGGCTACCGCCGGTCCCCGCGACAGCCCTTGCAACCGACTCCCGGAAGGAGATGCACCATGGTGAACGTCCAGACCGAGATCCTCATCAGCCGGCCCAGGGCGGAGGTGGCGGAGTATGCCGCCAACCCGGACAACGCGCCGAAGTGGTACGTGAACATCCACAAGTCCCAGCGCCTGACCGCAGGGCCGGTGGGGCCCGGCTCCAAGGTCGCGTTCACGGCGAAGTTCCTGGGCCGGGAGCTGAACTACACCTACGAATTTGTTGAGTACATGCCCGGCGAGAAGCTGGTGATGCGCACCGCCCAGGGCCCTTTCCCCATGCAGACCACTTACACCTGGAGCGACGCCGGCGGCGGGACCAGGATGACCCTGGGCAACGCGGGCAAGCCGTCAGGGTTTTCGAAGCTCGCAGGACTGGTCATGGCCCCGATGATCCGGCGGGAGACCCGGAAGGACCTGCAGAAGCTCAAAGGGATCCTCGAAGCGGGGCGCGAAGCGCACCGTTAACCACGAAATCGCCGGAACGGTGCGGGGTAGCCGTAGCGCTACGGCTACCCCGCACCATTCCGGCGAATTTGGGCGAAGACTAGATGCTGTAGCGCTCGTCCTCGTGGTCGCCCGGGTGGTCCTTGACCAGGCCGGCGGCGAGGGTGTTGCCGTCGAGCGGGTCAATCACCAGGAACGCGCCGGTGCGGCGGTGGTGCAGGTAGTTCTCAAGCGGCAGCGGTGCGGCGAGCCGGAGCTGCGCGTGGCCGATGTCGTTCAGCTCAAGGTTGGAGGCGGGCTCCAGCTTGAAGGACGCCAGATCCAGCTTGCCGGACACGTTGCGGACCAGCGCCTGCACCGTGCGGGTGCCGTGCTTTACCAGCACCTTCTGGCCTTCGCGGAGCGGCTTCGGGGACAGCCAGCACAGCGCTGCATAGAGGTCGGCCGAGGCTTCGCGGACGGTGCCGGCAGCAGCAATGGTGTCACCGCGGGCCACGTCGAATTCCTCCGCCAGGCGGATGGCCACGGACTGCGGCGCGGCGGCTTCCTCCAGGGAGGCGCCGGCGAAGTCGATGCCCACCACTGTGGTGGTGCGCGGATCCTGGCCGGGCGTCAGTACGGAGACCTTGTCCCCCACCTTGACGGAGCCTTCGGTGATCTGGCCGGCGTACGCGCGGTAGTCACGGTAGGCCTCCGCATCCAGGCCGGCGGCCACGGCGTCGGGAGCCAGCGCGCCCTGCGGCCGGATGACCAGCTGCACCGGGAAGCGGAAGCTCTCCAGGTGGCTTTCGAGTTCGTCGGCGGCCGGAAGGGTTTCGAGGACCTCGAGCAGCGCGGGGCCGGTGTACCAGGGGGTCCGCTCGGAGCGCTCCACCACGTTGTCGCCGTCGAGCGCAGACACGGGCACCACCAGCAGGTCGGCGATGCCGTCGGAGCCGAGGCCCAGCTCGCGCCCAACCTGCTGCACGTCGGCTTCGATCTCGCGGAACACGGACTCGCTGAAGTCCACCAGGTCGATCTTGTTCACGGCCACAATCACGTGTGCCACGCGCAGCAGCTGCAGCACGGACAGGTGCCGGCGGGTCTGCTCCAGCACACCCTTGCGGGCGTCAATGAGTACGACGACGGCGTCCGCAGTGGACGCGCCGGTCACCGTGTTCTTGGTGTACTGGACGTGCCCGGGGCAGTCGGCCAGGATGAAGCTGCGCCGGTCGGTGGCGAAGTAGCGGTAGGCCACGTCGATGGTGATGCCCTGTTCACGCTCTGCACGCAGGCCGTCGGTCAGCAGCGCGAGGTCGATGCCGCCCTTTTCGCCGCCGAAGCCGCGGTCAGCTGAGGTGCGGGCAACGGCGTCGAGCGTGTCAGCCAGGATGGCCTTGGAATCGTGAAGGAGGCGGCCCACCAAAGTGGACTTTCCGTCGTCGACCGATCCTGCGGTGGCAAACCGGAACAGGGTGGTGGGCAGGGCTGTTTCCAGGTCCGAAGCCAAAGTGTCGGTGCTCATTTAGAAATACCCGTCCTTCTTGCGGTCTTCCATGGCTGCCTCGGAGATGCGGTCATCTGCACGGGTGGCGCCACGTTCGGTCAGGGTGGAGGCGGCAACTTCAACCACGACGTCGGACACGGTGTACGCGTCGGACTCCACGGCGCCGGTGCAGGACATGTCCCCCACGGTGCGGTAGCGGACGGTCTTGGTGATGACTTCCTCGTGCGGCAGCGGCTGGGAGACCTCGCCCACTGCGCGCCACATGCCGTCGCGGGCAAAAACCTCGCGCTCGTGGGCGTAGTACAGGCCCGGAAGCTCGATGTTCTCGCGCTCGATGTAGCGCCAGATGTCCAGCTCGGTCCAGTTGCTGATGGGGAACGCGCGGACGTGCTGGCCCACCGTGTGGCGGCCGTTGTAGAGGTTCCACAGCTCGGGGCGCTGGTTGCGGGGGTCCCACTGCCCGAACTCGTCACGCAGGCTCAGGATGCGCTCCTTGGCCCGGGCCTTGTCCTCGTCGCGGCGGCCGCCGCCAAAGACGGCGTCGAACTTGTTCCGCTGGATGGCGTCCAGCAGCGGGACGGTCTGCAGCGGGTTGCGGGTGCCGTCGGCGCGCTCGGCCAGTTCACCGCGGTCGATGAATTCCTGCACGGAGCCGACGACGAGCTTCAGGCCCAGCCGCTCAACGGTCCGGTCGCGGAAGTCGATGACCTCGGGGAAGTTGTGGCCGGTGTCCACGTGCAGCACGGGGAACGGGACCTTGCCGGGCCAGAATGCCTTGGTGGCCAGGTGCAGCATCACCACGGAGTCCTTGCCGCCGGAGAACAGCAGCGCGGGCTTCTCGAACTCGGCAACAACCTCGCGGATGATGTGGATGGCCTCGGACTCGAGGGTGTCCAGGCTGGAGAGGCGCGTGGATACGGCAGCTTCAGTCACCTGGGTGGTCTCCTCGGATAGGTAAGTGCTCATACGTGTAGTCCGCATTCTGTCTTGTCGGTCCCTGCCCAGCGGCCGGCGCGGGGGTCGTCGCCGGGCGCCACCTTCCGGGTGCAGGGCTGGCAGCCAATGGAGGGGTACCCCTGGGAAAGCAGCGGGTTGACGGGCAGGAGGTTGTCGTCCGAGTACTGGACCAGCTGGTCGAACGTCCACGCGGCCACCGGGTTGACCTTGACCAGGCCGTTGGCCTCGTCCCAGGTCACCAGCGGGGTGTTGGTGCGGGTGGGTGCCTCGTCGCGGCGGACCCCGGTGAACCAGACTTCGTAGCCGGACAGCGTGCGGCGCAGCGGGGCCACCTTGCGCAGGGCGCAGCACTGGGCGGCGTCGCGGGCGAAGAGATCTTTGCCCAGGAGCCGGTCCTGCTGCTCCACGGTGTTCTCGGGGAGCACGTCCACCACGTTGACGCGGAGGTTCGCGGCCACCTCGTCACGCGTGGCGTAGGTTTCCGGGAAGTGGTAGCCGGTCTCCAGGAACAGGACGTCGACGCCGGGCAGCTGGTCCGCGACCAGGGCCGGCAGGACGGCGTCGGCCATGGAGCAGGCAACGGCGACGGCGGGCAGCTCAAAGTTCCGCTCCACCCAGGCGATCACGTCGCGGGCGGGGGCGTCCCAGCCGAGCTCTGCAGCGCCGGCTTCGGCGAGGGCCTTCAGTTCGTCCTTGCTGCGGAGCCTGGGGGCGGCTGCTGCCGCAACGGTGGTGTCAACCTCGGCAGAGGCAACCGCCGGCGCAACGACCGGGTCTACTCCGAGTGCATGCTTGCTCATTACTGGAGTGCCTCCTCTTCTGCTGCGTGGGCCCACTCGGCGAAGGTCTGGCCTTCGGCGCGCTGGGCCACGAAGGTGCGGACTACGCGCTCCACGTAGTCGGGCAGGTCGTCGACGTACACCTTGAGGCCACGGACGGTGCGTCCCAGCCCGGCCTCCTCGCGGTCGTTGGAAGCCAGCCCGCCGCCCAGGTGGACCTGGAAACCCGGGGAGGGGTCACCGTCGGGCGTGGGAAGCATCATTCCCTTGAGGCCGATGTCCGCGGTCTGGATGCGGGCGCAGGAGTTCGGGCAGCCGTTGATGTGCAGGGACAGTGCGTGCGGCAGTTCGCCGGAGGCGGCAAGGTCGGCCAGGCGGCGTTCCAGCTCGGCCACGGCGGTGGCGGCCGTGTGCTTGGTCTCCACGATGGCCAGCTTGCAGTACTCGATGCCGGTGCAGGCGATGGTGCCGCGGCGGAACACGGACGGGCGGGCGGACAGGCCCAGTGCGTCCAGCTCGGCCACGAGCGGCTCCACCTGGTCCTTCTCGACGTCCAGGACCACCAGCTTCTGGTGCGGCGTGGTGCGCAGCCGGTACGAGCCGCGGGCCTCGAGGGTGTCCGCGAGCTTGACCAGCGCGGCGCCGGACAGGCGGCCGGCCAGCGGGGTGGCGCCGATGAAGAACTTGCCGTCCTTCTGCTCGTGCACGCCGATGTGGTCGCCGGGGGTGGTGGGCTTGGGCGCGGCCGGACCATCGGCCAGCTTGTAACCGAGGTATTCGTCCTCAAGGATCTGGCGGAACTTCTCCGGACCCCAGTCGGCCATCAGGAATTTCAGGCGCGCCTTGGTGCGCATGCGGCGGTAGCCGTAGTCGCGGAAGATGCTGGTGACGCCGAGCCATACATCCGCGGCCTGCTCCGGCTTCACGAATGCGCCGAGGCGCTTGCCGAGCATGGGGTTGGTGGACAGCGCGCCGCCGGCCCAGAGGTCGTAGCCGACACCGAGTTCGGGGTGGCGCACACCGACGAGGGCGAAGTCGTTGATCTCGTGAACCACGTCCTGGCTGGGGTGGCCGGTGATTGCCGTCTTGTACTTGCGGGGCAGGTTGGACAGCAGCGGGTTGCCGATGAACCGCTCGCCCAGTTCCGCAATGAGCGGGGTGGGGTCGATGATCTCGTCCTTGGCGATGCCGGCCACGGGCGAGCCCAGGATGACGCGGGGAACGTCGCCGCAGGCCTCGGTGGTGGACAGGCCAACACCTTCCAGGCGGGTCCAGATCTCGGGGATGTCCTCCACGCGGATCCAGTGCAGCTGGATGTTCTGGCGGTCCGTGAGGTCGGCCGAATCGCGGGCGAAGTCCACGGAGATCTGGCCGATAACGCGCAGCTGCTCAGTGGTGAGCGCGCCGCCGTCGATCCTCACACGAAGCATGAAGTACTTGTCCTCAAGCTCGTGCGGCTCAAGGGTTGCGGTCTTGCCGCCGTCGATCCCGGGCTTGCGCTGGGTGTACAGGCCCCACCAGCGGAACCGGCCGTGCAGGTCCTGGCCGGGGATGGCGTCGAAGCCCTCTTTGGAGTAGATGGTCTCGATACGCTCGCGCACGTTAAGGCCGTCGTCTTCCTGTTTCCAGGTTTCGTTGGCGTTCAGGGGCGTTTTGCCGTCCACTTTCCACTGACCGTGCGGTTTCGCAGCGGGTCGGGACGGGCGGGCCGGGCGCTTCGGGGCGGCGCTGTCCGCGGACGCTCCGGCTAGAGCTGTATCAGTCATGCATCGACTGTAGGTCCCGTTCGAATAGCGTCACAAAGGGCCGGAAACGCTAAGTCACCTAGGGAAATATTTCGTCACGAAACGCCGGACGGCCTTGAACAAGCCACCCTCCTGTGTATCTGACTGCGCTCCGCCTGATGCTTCAACGGGCGGTTCGGCAGCTGCTTTGGCGGGCGACGCCGCAGCGGCTTCCCGTGCCTTCGCGACGGCGGCGTCGTACCGTTCCAGCGCGATCTCGGCCAGTACCGGTGAGGGCAGCAGGGGTTCTGTCACGACGTCGGCGCCCGCCTTGGCGAGCTGATCGTGGAAGTAGCCCGGCGCCAGGAGGTAGGAGGCAATCACCACGCGGCCGCCGACGTCGACAGCCCCCGCGGACTCCCCCGCACCGGCACCTCCCTCCAGTTCCTCGCGAAGCATCGCAACGGCGTCGGGCACGGACGGCTTGGCGGAGGCACCATAGGCGGCCACCATCCGGTTTGACCGCAGCTCCCGAAGCTGGCCGAGCAGTTCCTCAACGCTCACGGCGGCCTTGGGGTTGGATGAGCCCGCGGCGGCGAGCACAATCACGTCGTTGTCCGTGACCCCTGCTTCGCGCAGCCGCTGGTCCAGCAGCGCGGCAAGGCGCGGGTCCGGGCCCAGCGGAGCGGCCGCTGCACTGCCCGGCCGGCTCTTCACCGCCCGGGCGATGTCCACCTTGACGTGGTAGCCCACGCTGAGCAACAGCGGAACCACGACGGCGGACTCCCCCGCCGGCAGCCCCGCCACCACGTCCACCAGATCGGGCTGCTGGACGTCCACGTAGGCTTCCCGGACGTCGAGGCCCGGGCGGAGCGCGGCGATGGCATCGCGCAGGGCGTTGACCTCCGCGGCGCCTTGTGTGTTGGACGTCCCATGGGCGCAGGCGATCATGATGGGGCTGTTCATAGGGGCTAGCGTAACGTTGGAGCCGCCCTGTCCGCCCTCTTTGATACCGCCGGGACGCTCCATGACATTCCCCTTTGACAACGCGCCCGTGTGGCTGGATTTGCTGGGCGTCTTCTTCTTTGCTGTCTCGGGTTCACTGCTCGCCGCGCGCAAGCAGATCGACATTGTGGGATCCCTGTTGCTGGCTTCCCTGGTGGGCCTTGGCGGCGGCGTAATCCGGGACATCATCCTTGCGGTTGTCCCGGCGGCCTTCACCAACCCGGCCTACCTGGTGCCGCCGCTGCTGTCCACCGTCCTGGTGTATTTCCTGTTTTCCAGCGTCCAGCGGTACACGTCACTGCTGACCCTGTTCGACGCCGCCGGGCTGGCCTTGTTCTGCATGACCGGCACCCTCAAGGCCCTGTCCACCGGCCTGAATCCGGTTGCTTCCGTGCTCCTGGGAGTGACGTCGGCGGTGGGCGGGGGCCTGCTGCGGGACGTGGTCGCCAACGAGGTTCCGGAGCTCTTTAATCCCAAAGACATCTACGCGCTGCCAGCCTTCCTGGGGGCTGCCTTGACCGCTGCCCTGTGGGTGCTGGGCGTCTTCAATGTGTTGACAGCGGCCGTGATCGCGGCCCTGGTGTTCACGTTCCGGGTCCTGGCCTGGCGGCGCTCCTGGCAGGCCCCGCTCGCCGTTCGCGGGTGGCACCGGGCAGGGTCCGGCAGCGGCGAATCGCAGGGCCGCGATTAGCTAGGATATGAGCATGACTGACATGTTCCTCGAGAAATTCCGCTCGCTTGTTCCAAAGTATCTCGAGGATGAATGGCAGGAAGAGGACGGCCTGTCCCCGGAAGAACTGGACAAGGCCCTCGCCGACCACCAGTTCCAGATTCCCCTGGTCCTGCGCGAGTTCTACCTGGCCATTGGCGGCTGCGAGGACCTGATGGAGGCCTACCACTACTTCTGGGACCCGGACGAGCTCGAAGTTGATGACGAGGGCTTCCTGATGTTCCTCGAGGATGAGGAAGAGGAATACACCTGGGGTTTCCGGGTGGGCGACCTCAGCGTCCCCGATCCCATCGTGTACCGCCGCAACAATGCCCGCGGCCAATGGAAATCCGAAGAGGGCACCTTCTCCGAGTTCGTGTTCGACATGTTCGAGTGGGCCTTCGAGGACGACGAAGACTAGGTTCTGCTGCCGCTGGCTGCTCGTCTTGCTCTTAGGCCCCGCTGAGTCTCCCCAGGTTTTGGGCTTCCGACCGGCGTGTCCCCTAGTTTTGGCGGCGTTTCTGCCCGGTTCGGATTGAAACATGGGGAATCTCAGCGGACCACCCTGCCCCGGAGCACCTGCCAGACCTCGTTTACGATCTTTTGCGGGTTGTAGACCACGTCCGCGTAGCCGTACCGGAGCACCGCATAGCCGGAGAGCGTGCTCGCGTTGTTCCTGCCCCTGTCCTTCTTGACCTGCCGCGGCTCAAGGTGCGTGCCGCCGTCGATCTCCACAATGAGAAATCCTTCCAGGAGGAAATCCACGATCCCGATCCCCGCCAGCTCCACCTGCGTCTCGGTATGGATTCCCTCACTGCGGAAAAGGATGCGTGCCAGTACCTCGACGGGCGAGTCGGCCGTCCCGTCCACCAGCTCCAGCACCCTTCGGGCAGCGCCATTCCGCCTGCCCGCCAACCGTTCATGCAGATAGCCAAGAGTTGTCACCCCTTGCCGCGCGGCGCTTTCCACCATGACCGCAGCTTCCACCGGCGGAAGGCAGCGCAGGCAATGTAGAAGGACGTCGGTGGTACTGGCCACCGGGCGCGGACCGTCGGGAGGAACGAGGGATTCCCGGTGGACCACCGCGTCCTTGGGTCCTCCGTGGCGGCACAACAGGTGGAGGTCCTGAGGTTCATGCAGGATCCAGAGCCGGCGGTGGACCGCAGCAGAGGCGCAGGTCAGCAATCCGTTGCCAAGGACGGCGCCCGTCATGTCGGCAGCAGCGTCCGGCAATGCCACCACGCCATGCCGAAGACGGCGTATTTCGCCCCCTGCCACAGCATTGCGGATGCTGCGGTCAGTGAAACCGGCCTGGAGGATCGTGGACGTGCGGGCAACCGAGCCGGCGTGTTTGAGGAATCGGGTGAGGTCCATGCAGCCAGCAGACCCGAACTTCGGCATCGGCGGCAGGGCGGCTGGGTCCTATGTGGACAAAGACCCCGCTGGATCTCCCCGGGTTATGACGAACGCGCCTGCGTGTCTTCGAGACATGCCGGGATATGGACAGGTCTCAACCTGAAAAGTGGGGAAATCCAGCGGGAGAAAGTTTTGACACCGCCCGTAACAAGAGACTTGCATCTTGTGACAAGACTGTCATAGACTGTTCCCGGATCCGCTAAACGCCTCCGGCGGGTCTGATGCGAACGGAGAGATAGCCTCGGTTCACAGCAACATATGACTCGTATTGTTGCTGCGGACCGGGGCTGTCCCGTTTAACCAGGCACCGCTCAACAGAGTCACCCCCGCAACGAAGAAGCCCGGCCCCCGTCCACGGAGCCGGGCTTCCACGAAACAAAACTAGCTGGCGCGGTCCACCACAGCCACGGCGAAGTTGGACAGCGATTCCTTGACCACACCGTCCGGCAGCGGAGCCAGGGCTGCGATGGCTTCATTGGCCCACTGCCGCGCCACCACCCAGGATTCGGCGGTGACCGGGTGTTCGCGCAGACCAGCAACGGCCTCGGCGAGGGCTTCGTCCGAGGTGAGGTCGCCGTCAATCAGTTTCAGAAGTTCGACGGCGGACTGGTCACCATCCGCGGCCGCCCTACGCAGGAGCAGCACCGGCAGGGTGGGTACACCTTCGCGCAGATCGGTGCCCGGGGACTTGCCGGACTTGACCTTGATACCGGTCACGTCGATGACGTCGTCCGCGAGCTGGAACGCCACGCCAACCTTCTCGCCGTACTCCACCAGTACGTCCTCGTAGGCCTCGTCGGCGCCGGAGAAGATGGCACCGAACTGCCCGGAGGCCGCCACCAGCGAGCCGGTCTTGTCCGCAATCACGGAAAGGTAGTGCTCTACCGGATCCTCGTCCGGGCGGGGGCCCACGGTTTCGTGCAGCTGGCCCAGGCAAAGCCGCTCAAACGTGCGGGCCTGGATTCCCAGCGCCCGTCCACCAAGTTCAGACACGAGGATGGACGCGCGCGCAAAGATCAGGTCGCCGGTGAGGACGGCCACCGAGTTGCCCCACACCTCATGGGCTGTGGGAGCACCGCGGCGGAACGGGGCTGAGTCCATCACGTCGTCGTGGTAGAGGGTGGCCAGGTGCGTCAGTTCAACCACGACGGCGGCCTGCACCACGGCGGGAAGCGAGGCGTCGCCAAGGTGTGCACAGAGAAGTGTCAGCAGCGGCCGGATGCGTTTGCCGCCGGCTTCCACCAGGTGGCGCGACGTTGCGTCAGCCAGCGGATCCGAGTTGGCGATGGCTTCCCGGAGCTTCTTCTCGACCCGGGCCAGGTTGTTGGTGATGGCCGGCCCGAGCTCAGCGTCGCCGGCGATCGCGGCGAACCCCGCAGGCAGCTGCAGTCCGGTGGCAATGGCGGTGGTGTTCAGGCTGGGTTCAGAGTCCGGCAGGCCGTGTCCGGCGTGCGTCCAGCTGTGGTCTGCGGGTTTGGTCACGGGTTAACCCTAACTTTTTGTTGCGGATACCGCTGGTTCGTAGCCGCGGAGGTATTGGATGTGGCCGGGACAAGCAGCTCAAGGACCCGGATAGCCCGGTCCTCGAAGCCCTTGGCGGACGGGTCGGTGAGGTTCGCGAGGAGCCTGACCACGAACCGCATGAGGACGGGGATTGGCATCCCGGTCCGGAGCGCAAGCTTCATAACTGCCGGCTTGCCGATCAGTGCGGCGAACGCCCGGCCCAGGGTGAAGTGCGATCCCCACTGTTCGCGCACGTAGTCCCCGTACCGCGAAAGGTGCGCGTCGGCGTCGTACGTTCCGCCCGAGGAGGCACTGCGCGAGGAGGCGTCGATGATGAACTCGGCGGCGAACCGGGCGGATTCCATGGCGTAGGAGATCCCCTCGCCGTTGAACGGGGAAACCATGCCGCCGGCGTCGCCCAGGAGGAGCAGGCCTGGTGAGTAGTGCGGGGTGCGGTTGAAGCCCATGGGCAGCGCGGCGCCGCGGATTTCGCCCACCTGGTTCTCCGGCGTGAACCCCCATTCGGCGGGCATCCCTGCAGTCCATTCGCGCAGGACCTGCTTGTAGTCGAGCTTGCCGAATTCCCTGGAGGAGTTCAGGATGCCGAGGCCCACGTTGGAAGTGCCGTCGCCCACGCCGAACACCCAGCCGTAGCCGGGCAGCAGTTTCCCGTCGCGGCCGGGGAGCTCCAGCCAGCCTTCCATCCAGTCGTCATCAGTGCGCGGGCTGGTGAAGTAGGTGCGCACGGCCACGCCGAGGGGGCGGTCGTCGCGTTTCTGGATGCCGAGCGAAACAGCTGTGCGGGTGGAGTTGCCGTCGGCGGCGAGTACGACGTCGGCACTGAACTCGCGCGTCTCCCCCGTCTTGCGCCCGGATTCGTCCAGGAGCGCTGCGCGGACGCCGGTGACCCGGCCGCTTTCGGCGCGGATGGCGTCGGTGACGCTGTGCCGCTCAAGGATGGCGGCGCCGGCGGCCTTGGCGTGGCGGGCCAGTTCCTCGTCGAAGCCCAGGCGGGTGCGGATGAGGCCGTACTGCGGGAAGTCGGACACCTCGGGCCATGGGAGCTCGATGGTGCGGCCGCCGGCGATCAGGCGCAGGCCCTTGTTGCGCCGCCAGCCGTCGTTTTCAGGGTGGGGCAGGCCCAGCTTCTGGATTTCACGGACTGCCCGGGGCGTGAGGCCGTCACCGCAGACCTTTTCCCGCGGGAAGCTCGTCTTTTCCAAAACGGTGACATCGATGCCCGCCTTGGCAAGGTAGTACGCAGCGGTGGAGCCGGCCGGCCCCGCGCCGACAATCAGTACCTTCACAGGTCAGCGTGTAATGTTGCGACGCAGCTTGGCCACCGGGCCCTTGTGCGCGGCGATGGCGGCAGCACCGTTCTCCGAAGTTACCGGCTTGAAGGCGCGGTGGACCGCCACAATGCCGCCGGTGAGGTTGCGGTAGGTGACGTTGTCCCAGCCGGCATCCTGAAGCCAGGCAGCCAGGTGGTCCTGGTCCGGCCAGGCGCGGATGGATTCGGCGAGGTACACGTAGGCGTCCGGGTTGGAGGCAACTTTCACGGCGATGGCCGGCAGGGCGCGCATGAGGTATTCGGTGTACATGGTGCGCCAGAGCGGGACCACGGGCTGCGAGAACTCGGCGATGACCAGCCGGCCGCCGGGCTTGGTGACGCGGAGCATCTCCTGCAGCGCCTTCTTCGGTTCGTTAACGTTGCGCAGGCCGAAGGAGATGGTGGTGGCGTCGAACGTGTTGTCCGCGAACGGCAGGTTGGTGGCATCACCGGCGATGAAGTCAATGTCAGGGCGGCGGCGCTTGCCTACCTTGAGCATTCCGAGGGAGAAGTCGCAGGCGACAACGTCTATGCCCGCATCGGCATATGGCTCGCTGGAGGTGCCGGTGCCGGCCGCCAGATCCAGGACGCGCTGGCCCTTGGAAACTTCCATGGCTTCCACCACAACCTTGCGCCAGCGGCGGGTCTGCCCCATCGACAGGACATCGTTGACGACGTCGTATTTCGGTGCGACGTCGTCAAACATCGTGGCTACTTCGTCCGGACGCTTATCCAAGGATGCTCGGTTCACCATGACATTGTCTCAAATGTTCAGGTGCGTCCGGACCAAGGCGGACACCGGGACGCAGTTGCCCCATCTGGTACTTATTCGGTACTCGGTAAGCCCAGTACCTATAAGTACTAGTGTTGTCTCATCATGACGAGCACGTTCCGTACCTTGACAGTCCCCCTGGATGGCAAAGCGTTCCCCGGGGGGCTGCCGTCGTTTTTGGTCCGGGACGACGTCCTCTGCTGGACACGCCGCGAAGCCGGACTGGTGGGTTTCGGCGAGATCGCCCGCTTCACGGCCACCGGCCCAGAGCGCTTCCTCGAGGCGGACATCTGGTGGCGCCACCTCGTCCTCGAGGCCGAGATTTCAGACTCCGTTGAGCTGCCCGGCACAGGTCCGGTGGCCTTCGGCTCCTTCGCCTTTTCCAAGACCTCCGCCCACGAGTCCCGGTTGATCGTGCCCGAGATTGTGGTGGGCGTCCGCGACGGCCGCGTCTGGCTCACCCAGCTGACGTTCGACGACGCGCCCCTCACCAAAACTGGCGCACTTGCCGCGCTGGACCGCTGGCTCGGCAGCCGCTCCCCAGCTCAAAGCACGACGGCGGCAGCGGACCCTGCCGGGGACGGCACCCCAGGTGCGGCACCCGCCCGGGCGGGTGGCGCCGTCGTCCGTCCCCTGCCCCTGGCCGCCGGGGCAACCCTGCACACGGGCTCGCTGGGCGAGGAGGACTGGAAGGCCGCGGTGGCCGCCGGAGTAGCGGAGATCCGGACCGGGGCCTTGGAGAAGCTGGTGCTTGCGCGGGACATCGTGGCGACTGTTCCCACCGGCGTCAACGCTGCGAAAGTGCTGCGGGAGCTCGCCGGGCGGTACCGCGAATGCTGGACCTACGGCGTGGACGGTCTGGTGGGCGCGACGCCGGAGATGCTGATTCAGGTGGAGGGGCGCACTGCGCAGGCACGGGTGCTGGCCGGAACGCTGGACCGCCGCGACGCCCACGGGGAGGACGGACTTCCCATGGATTACGCCACCCGGGTACTGGCGGGGTCGGAGAAGCAGCGGCACGAACACGAGATCGCCATCCAGTCGCTGACCACCCAGCTCGCGCCATTCTCCGAGGCCATGAACGCCCATGACGAGCCGTTCATCCTGGAACTGCCCAACGTGTGGCATCTGGCCTCGGATGTGAAGGCTGAGCTGGCCGAGGTGGAAGGCCACGTGCCCACCTGCCTGGCCCTGATCAACGCACTGCATCCCACGGCCGCCGTCTGCGGAACACCAACGCAGGTGGCCGGGGCCCTGATCCGCAAGCTGGAGCACCTGGACCGTGGGCCCTACGCAGGACCCGTCGGCTGGCTGGACGCGGCAGGAAATGGGGAATGGGGTATCGCGTTGCGCGGCGCGGTTATCGAAAGCCCCACCACCGTGCGGCTGTATGCCGGCTGCGGAATAGTGGACGGGTCCCAGCCCGAAGCCGAGCTCGCCGAGACCTGGGCGAAGTTCCGGCCGATGCTGGAATCCCTCGGAATCAAGAACTAGGCCGCGAGTCCGGTATCTGAGACATCGCTGCTTCGCCTAGGCTTGAAAACAGGAGTAATTTAGTTATCCAATAGTGAAACTAAGTTTCCTGTGATGCACATCTCTTATTCGGCGCTACACTATGAACCGATTTAGTACCGCATACTCCTGCAACAAAAGGTAAGAAACATGCAGCTCAAGTCCCTGGCCACGGCCAAAATGACCGCCAAGGCAGCAGCACTCTTCGCCGTTGGCGCCCTCACCCTCACGGCCTGCGGCGGCGGAAGCTCAACCCCGGCAGCGTCCGAAGGCGGCATCCAGCTCATCAACTCCGGCAAGCTCACGGTCTGCTCGGACATCCCCTACGAGCCGTTCGAATTCGAAAAGGACGGCCAGACGGTCGGCTTCGACGTGGACATCGCCAAGGAGCTCGCCAAGGACTTCGGTGCCGAACTGAGCATCGTGGACAGCTCTTTCGAGGCCATCGAGACCGGCACCGCCCTCACCCAGTGCGACCTGGGCATCTCCTCGATTTCCATCACGGACACCCGCAAATCCGTCATGGACTTCTCCACCCCGTACCTGGATGACGACCTGGCGCTCGTAGCCAGCGACACGTCGGGCATCAAGAGCCTGGACGACGCCAAGGGCAAGAAGGTGGGCGTACAGCAGGCCACCACCGGCGCCGACTACGCACAGGAGAAGGGCATCGACGCGCAGCAGTTCGAGGACACCGGCCTCCTGGTGCAGGCACTGGAAGCCGGCACCATCGACGCCGCCCTGGGCAACCAGTCCGTCCTGGGCTACGCCATCAAGGACCAGCCCAAGTTCAAGAGCGTTGAGGACTTTGCCACCGGCGAGCAGCTGGGCATCTCCATCAAGAAGGGCAACACCGCCATGGCGGACAAGGTCAACGCCACTCTCAAGCGGCTGACCGGCGACGGCTCACTGGAGAAGTTCAAGACCACCTGGTTCGGCGAAACCGCCAAGTAGCCACCGCCCTGTAGTCGCCGTGCAGGGCCCGGGGCTCCCCCGCCTCGGCTCTTTCACGGCCCAAAGAACTACGCAGCAGGGGCCCCGGACGGGCTGTACCGCAGTCCGTCCGGGGCCTCTGCCACGCACAACGAATGTGAGCAACCCATGGCAATGACCGCACGTCAGCGAGCCAGAGTAAGCCTGTATGTCCAGGCCGGAATCTTTGTAGTGGCCATCGCCGCCCTGATCCTGGCCACCGACTGGAAGACCATCGGCAACAGCGTCTTCAACTTCGGCAAGATCGGGCCGATGTTCCCCGGCATCTTCACCACCGGCCTGGTGAACACCCTGATCTATACGTTCCTCGGCTTTGCGGTGGGCCTCTCCGGCGGCCTGCTGCTGGCCCTGATGAAGCTCTCCAGCTTCCCCCTGTACCGCTGGATCGCCACCGGCTACATCGAGTTCTTCCGCGGAATCCCCGCCCTGCTGGTCTTCATCGCCTTCGGCTACGGTGTTCCCCTGGCCTTCGGTGTCTCCTGGAACATCACCCTGGTGGTGATGCTGTCCCTCGGCATCGTGGCCTCCGCCTACATCGCCGAAACACTCCGCGCCGGCCTGCAGGCTGTGCCGAAGGGCCAGCTCGAGGCCGCCCGCTCCCTGGGCATGCCGCAGTGGCGGGCCATGGTGACCATCGTGATACCGCAGGCTTTCAAGATCGTCCTGCCGCCGCTGACCAACGAGGTCATCCTGCTCACCAAGGACTCCTCGCTGATCTACGTCCTGGGCCTCACCGCCTCGCAGTATGAGCTCACGAAGTTCGGCCGTGACGGCATCTCCAGCCTGGGTGCCGGCCTCACCCCGCTGCTGGTGGCGGGCGCCTTCTACCTGGTGATCACCATCCCGCTGAGCCTTCTGGCCCGGAAGTTCGAAAGCCGCTCCGCGCGGACCAAGCGATAGGCAGGCAAGACCATGAACGACGTCGCAAACAACTCCCGTGGCGGCACCGCCACCGTGCACGCCGCCGGGGTGTCCATCAAGGACCTGCGCAAGTCCTACGGCTCCAACGAGGTGCTGAAGGGCATCAGCCTGGACGTGGCTCCGGGCGCGGTGGTGTGCCTGATCGGTCCGTCCGGTTCCGGCAAGTCCACCCTGCTGCGCTGCGTGAACCTGCTGGAGCAGCCCAACGAAGGCAGCATCCATGTGGGCGGCTTTGAAGCCACCGACCCTGACGTGGACATCGACAAGATGCGCCGCAAGGTGGGCATGGTGTTCCAGCAGTTCAACCTCTTCCCGCACCTGGATGCCAAGCGCAACTGCTCCATCGCCCAGGTCAAGGTCCTGAAGCGTTCGCAGGCCGAGGCGGACAAGGTGTCCATGCATAACCTTGAGCGCGTGGGGCTGGGACACCTGGCGGACCGGTTCCCGGACCAGCTTTCCGGCGGCCAGCAGCAGCGCGTGGCCATCGCCCGGGCGCTCAGCATGGACCCCGAGCTGATGCTTTTTGACGAGCCCACCTCCGCCCTGGATCCCGAAACCGTGGGTGATGTCCTTTCCGTGATGCGCAACCTCGCCAAGGAAGGCATGACCATGCTGGTGGTGACCCACGAGATGGGCTTCGCCCGCGAAGTGGCGGACCGGGTGGTGTTTATGGACGGCGGCGTTGTGGTCGAGGAAGGCGTGGCCGAGCAGGTCATTTCCGCCCCCACGCAGCCGCGCACCAAGGAGTTCCTGCGCCGCGTGCTGGATCCGACCCACATCGAGATCGAAGAGTAGCGCTTCTCCAGTTTCGACCCGCAAATTCAGAATCGGCACGCAGATTCCCTGGCGCCCGGATATATCCGGAGCGCCGGGGAATTTCTGCGTCACAGGGTAAGTTGCGCGTCGACTTACAAGGCTTACGACGGCGGCACGCACCCTGTGACCGGCATTTACTTCCGCGGTGCCGCAGCACACAATAGGTCCCACGCAACCCTGCCTCGGCAGCCTTGCGACCATCCTACTGCCTCCCATCTCCGGTTGGCCCCTTTGAGGAGCGCTGGCAGGGACAGATCCGACAGGAGTAAAGCATGCGGCAACGGACCTACCCGCACGGTGTCCCCTGCTGGGTGGACACCGAGCAACCGGACGTTGAAGCCGCCGCCCAGTTCTACGCGGGCCTCTTTGGCTGGACTTTCGAGGACGTGATGCCGCCGGGAGCACCGGGCCGGTATCTGATAGCACGGCTCGGCGGACAGGACGTCGCAGGCCTGGGCAGCGGGGAGGAAGGAACCACTGCCTGGAACACCTATGTATCCGTGGACGACGCCGACGCTGCGGTTCATCAGCTCGTCGCAGCAGGTGCCAGCCTCCTGTCAGCGCCGGCGGACGCGGGAGAAGGCGGCCGCAGCGCGGCCTTGGTCGACCCGGAAGGGGCGCGCTTCCGCCTCTGGCAGGCGAAGCGTCGGTTAGGGGCCCAGGTGGCAAATCAACCGGGTGCGTGGAATTTCAGTGATCTCCACACCCCGAATCCAGACGCAGCAATAGCCTTCTACGGACAGGCGTTCGGCTGGCAGGTGGACAACATTGGCTACGGACTGATGGTCCGCAGCCCCGGTTACGGCGACCATCTTGCGGCGACAAGCGACCCGGAAATCCGGACGCGGCAGGCCGGAATTGCTGCCCCGCCCGGTTTCGAGGACTCGATCGCCTGGATCGTGGCCAGCGCCTCAGATAAACCACCGCGGTGGCACGTCACGTTCACCGTCGCCGACCGGGACCAGACTGTGGCGGACGCCGAGCGGCTGGGCGGCCAGGTCCTGGCGCAGGCCGACACCGCGTGGACGCGCGAGGCACTGATCCGGGACCCGCAAGGCGCGGAATTCAGTGCCAGCCAGTTCACGCCCCCAACCGGCTAGCGCTTCCTGCGCGCGCGGGCAGGTCGGGACTAACGCGCCAGGACTCCTGCCACTGCCACTGCAACGGCTTCCTTGATGCGGGCATGCAGGGCACGGAGGCTGCTGCGGTCGGTCCGGACTTCGATGATGCTGCGGCTCTCCACCGGCAGGGCCAGCGCCTCGGCGAGTGCCGCCGTCGTACTCACCGCGCTATGGCCGACGCCGTACGCTGCAGCAAGTGCCGCAATGTCCACTGAGTGCGGGGTAGCGAAGAGGCGTTCGACGGCGTCGCCGTACGTTCCAGCCTCACGCACTGCCCCGTGTTCCAGGAGGTCGAAGATCGCCCCGCCGGAGTCGTTGAGAACCACGATCCGCAGCTGCGGATACTCCTCCCCTGGCCCGATCAGCAGGCCCCCGGCATCATGCAGGAACGTGACATCGCCCAGGAGCACCGTGGTTTCCTGCCGGCCGCCGAGGGCGATGCCGGTGGCAGTGGAGATAGTGCCGTCAATTCCGGCCAGGCCCCTGTTGGCATAGACGGTGGCTGCGGGTTCGGGGGCGGGCAGCCCGGCCAGGTCCACGTCCCGGATGCCGTTCGAGGAGCCGAGCAGCAGCTGGCCGCGGGTGTGCTTCCAGACGAGCGACCCCACGGACGGGCCGGTGGCCGGTGTGTTCTCCGCCAGGACAAGATCCATTGCGTGCTGGGCGGCCGACCCCGCGAGCAGCCAGGTGTCCAGCCAGTCGGACGGGCCGCGGCCGGCGAAATCTGCGAGGTCGGCGAGGCTTTCCAGGGGCAGTTCGGTGCGCCGGCCGGGCTCGTACCAGGCGACTGGAACCGGCTGGTACAAGGCGGACGGGACGTCCGCGCGGGCCAGGAGGGCGGCCACTGGCCGGGACAGGGTGGGCCGGCCAAACAGCACCACTCGTTCGATATGCTGCGCGGCGCCGGACCCGAAATGCTCCAGCAGCAGCCGGTACGGCCCTACCGCGTTTGGGCCGAAACGCGCGTTCGACGACGGCTCCGCCAGCAGCGGCAGGCCGTGGGCGCGGGCAAAGGCCTCGGCGACCGGACCGGCGTCGTGCCCGGCCAAAACTACGGTCCGGCGCTCGGCCAGGTCGGTTGACGCGGGCGGGAGGTTCATGATCAGCGGCTCGGTGCCGATGCGGTAGCGCTGCCGCTCGGCGGGCACGGGCAGTTGGTCGGAAGCGTCCGGAACCAGCGGATCACGGAAGGCAAGGTTGAGCTGCACCGGCCCCGGGGCGAGGTCCGGAAACGCCCCGCTGGCGGCAGAGAGGCCCGTCTGGACGGCCCGTTCCGGGTTGGAGCCCGCGGGGATATCGGCGGCGAACCGCACCTGTTCACCGAAAAGGTCGGGCTGGACAGTGGTCTGGTTGGCGCCGGTGCCGCGAAGTTCGTCCGGCCGGTCCGCAGAGAGGACAATCAGCGGAACCGCCGCGTGGTTGGCCTCCATCACCGCCGGCATCAGGTTTCCGACGGCGGTACCGGACGTGGTGAGCACAGCCGCGGGTGAGCCCGTGGACAGGGCCAGCCCCAGCGCGGTGAAGCCGGCGGAACGCTCGTCAATGCGGACCAGCACCTCCACCCGGCCCTGCGCCGACGCCTCTGCAAGGGCATATGCCATAGGTGCAGACCGGGAACCCGGCGATACCACCACGTGCTGCACCCCGCCGTCGAGCAGCACCCCGACCGCGATCCGCGCCGCTGCCAGCGCGCTCAAGGAGGAGGCGGCGTCGGAAGTGTTGGCTGCGTCGGGGGAAGGTTCGTTCAGCGAAGTCACCAATCCAGTCTGCCACCCCCGACGCCCGCTCACTTGTTGCCGTCTTCAACCCGACGCTCTCTCACTTGATGCGCCTTAACCCGGAACGCTCTATCACTCTCCTGAAGAGAGTGATAGAGCGTCTTGGATTTTCCCGCGTTAAGTGAGAGAGCGTTGCCGAAAAACCCGCGTTAAGTGAGAGAGCGTTGGACTTCAGCGGGCGCAAACACCGGCGGGGAGTCAGGCGCGGAATACCTGGATCACCGAAGGACGGGGCGCGCGCACCTGGCCCGCTGCCGGCGTCGCGCCTGCCGGGACGTAATCCGGGAAGAATGACACCTGCGCGTCGAACGAGCCGTCCTCGCCCGGGTGCTGCACGGAGACGAAAACGCTGCGCTCGTCGTCGTGGATGATGGGGCCGCAGGTCTCAGCGTCGCGCGGCACGGCCAGGAACTGCTCCACCTTGCCGCGCTCGGCACCTTCCAGCGTGACCTTGAACAAGCCATCTGCCCGGCCGATGCCGGAGGGGGCGCCGTCGGTGGAGATCCAGAGGTTGCCCACGGAGTCGAACGCGAGGTTGTCCGGGCAGGAGATAGGCGAGACCTTGTCCGTCGGGAAGCCGGAGAAGTAGGTGACGTCACCCTGGGCCGGATCCCCGCAGACCATCAGCAGGTTCCAGGTGAACGTGGTGGAGGTCTGGTCGCCGGTCTCGGTGATTTCGACGATGTGGCCGTCGCGGTTCTGGTTGCGAGGGTTGACCTCGGTGGCCTTTTCGTTGGAGCCGGTGCCGCGGTTGGAGTTGTTGGTGCAGGCAACGTAGACCTTGCCGGTGTGGAGGCTGGGCTGCACGTCCTCGCAGCGGTCCATCTTGGTGGGGCCCACCTTGTCCGCGGCCAGGCGGGTGTAGACCAGGACCTCTTCCACGGACATGCCGGGAACGGCGGAAGCCCCGTCCACCACCAGCGGCAGCCACTCGCCGATGCCGTCGAAGGCTCCGTCCTGGGGGACAACACCGGTGCCGGTGATCTCGGCCGCCGGGGAGTTGCCGGTGAACTTCGCGACGTAGAGATTACCGGCGGAGAGCAGGGTCATGTTGTGCTTGCGGTCGCCCTCCCGGTACTTGTCCTTGGAGACAAACTTGTAGAGGTAGTCGAAGCGCTCGTCGTCGCCCGAGTAGGCCACCACATGCCCGGAGTCGGCCACAATCACGTTGGCGCCCTCGTGCTTGAAACGGCCCAGCGAGGAGTGCTTCTTGGGCGTGGAGGCGGGATCGAACGGATCGACTTCCACGATCCAGCCGAAGCGGTTGGTCTCATTTTCGTACCCGGCATTGCGGGAGTCCCAGCGCGGCTCGTCCAGTTCCCACTTGCGGGCCGTGGCGTTGGAAGTCAGCCCGTAGCGCTTGTCCGAGGCGGAGGTGCCGGGCGCCACGAAGTAGCCGTTGAAGTTCTCCTCCCCTGAGAGGATGGTGCCCCACGGCGTGGTGCCGCCGGCGCAGTTGCCCAGCGTGCCCTTGATGAGGCGGCCCGAGGGATCGGCAACGGTCTTGACCAGGGCGGATCCGGCCACCGGGCCGGTCAGTTCGTAGACCGTGTTGTTCAGGAAGCGGCGGTTCAGCGGCGCGCCCTTGACGTAGGTCCAGGGCTGGTTCTTGTTCTTACGCTCCAGTTCCACCACGCTGAGCCCGTGCGCGGCTGCCCCCACAGCCCGCACCTGGTCCGCAGGCATGGTTGCCGGGAACATGATGTTCTCGTTGGTGTACTCGTGGTTGGCGAACAGCAGCGCGCGGCGGCCCTTGCTGCCCGGAATTTCCAGGATGTCCGTGTAGTCGTTGTTGTAGCCGAACTGCTTTTCCTGCGCGGCGGCCGTCTGGTTGTCCAGGTTGAAATCCGGGGCGTCGCTGAAGATCGGGTCGCCCCAGCGGATGACGGGCTTCCAGGTGAAGCCCTGCGGCACGGTGACCGCGTCCATGGAGGCGTCGATGGACGGGATGGCCGTGAACTGCAGCTTGGATTGGCCGAAGCCTTCCTTCGCAGCCTTGGACAGCCCCGCGGCCCTGGCAGGTTCGGCGGAGGCAACGGCAGAACCGAGGACGACGGCGAGCGCACCGGCGGCGCCGAAGCCCAGGGCGGCGCGGCGGGACATGGTGGCGGAGGCGATGTCCCGGAAGTAGCTGTTGGAGCTGTTGTTGCAGACGTCGCCGGCGCAGGCGTTGTCGCACTTCAGCGCGCAGGTGACGGCACTGCGCTTGCCCTTGGTATGGCCGAGCATCGGCAACAGCGGAAATTTGCGGGCAGTCGTTTCAGACATGGGGGCCTTCCAAGGTGTTTCTATGAGGTCCCGCCCACCCTGTCAGCCGATTTCTACATCAAGTAGTCACTAGGGTGAAGTTCCGGTGAACCGCATGTGACCTGCAGGAATGTGATGGCGCGTCCGGGAAAAAGCCCCGTTAAGTGATAGAGCGTCACAGGAAAACCCGCGTTAAGTGATAGAGCGTCCGGGGAAAACCCGCGTTAAGTGCGAGAGCGTCCGGGGAAAAGCCTCGTTAAGTGAGAGAGCGTCGCTGGGGGGCGAGGTGGGCGTGGACGCGGCGGAGCCGGGCCAGCCACCAGTCGCGGCGTTCGGCGGAAGCCGCATACTGCTCGAGCATCCCGGCGTCGGCGGAGACATCGCGGAGGCGGATGGCGCCGTCGTCGGCCACCAGAGGATCCATGGTGACGTCCGATTCGAACAGGGACACCGTCCCCAGCCCGCACGCGTAGGGCAGTTCGGGCAGCGCGGCGGCCAGGGCCAGGCCGGCACGGATCCCCACCGAGGTGTCCAGCGCCGAACTGACGACGGCGGGCAGCCCGGCCTGCGCCACGATGTCCAGGGCGCGCCGCACTCCCCCGAGCGGCGCCACCTTGACCACGATCAGGTCCGCCGCGCCGGCCCGCGCCACCTTCAGCGGATCTGATTCCTTGCGGACGCTTTCATCGGCAGCGACCAGCACCGGAACGCCTGCAGACTGCAAAGCCCGGCGTACCTCTGCCAGGCCCTCAATCGTGGGGACGGGCTGCTCAGCATATTCGAGTCCGACGTCGGCCAGCCGGGTGAGCGCCGCAATGGCAGCGGGCGCGTCCCAGCCTCCGTTCGCGTCCACGCGGATGGCGGCATCCGGAAGAGCGGAGCGGACGGCGGCGAGGCGGGCAGCGTCGTCGTCGAGGGTCTGGCCCTGCTCGGCCACCTTCACCTTGACCGCGTCCACCCTGCCAAAGCGGGCCAGGACCTCCGGCACACGTTCGGCAGCAACGGCGGGGACGGTTGCGTTGACAGGGATCACTGTCCGCAGCGGAGCCGGAAATCCCTCCCACCCTGCCTCGATCGCGGAGGCCAGCCAGCGGGAGGCTTCGGCGTCGCCATACTCAGGGAAGGGGCAGAACTCTCCCCAGCCCGCTGGTCCGCGCAGCAGCAGGGATTCGCGCTCCATGATGCCGCGGAACTTCACGCGCATGGGCAGACTCACTACGTGTGCACCGGCCAGCAGTTCGTCAAGGGCGGGCACGGCAGGAGTAGGCATGGACCCACTGTACAAGCGCGCGTTTGCCGTTAGATCCACTTGTTGTGCCGGAACGTCCAGTAGAGCGCCAGCCCCATCGCGAGCATCAGGCCCAGGGCGAACGGGTAGCCGAACACCCAGTCCAGTTCCGGCATGGAGCGGAAGTTCATGCCGTAGATGGTCCCCACGAGGGTCGGGGCGAACAGGATGGCGGCCCAGGACGAGATCCTTTTGACCTGCTCGCTCTGCGCGAAGCTGGACTCGCTGAGACGGCGCATTTCGTCGTTCTGCCGCTGGGCCACCAGGGCTGCGTTGACGGCGAGCGCGTTCTGCAGCAGCGCCCGGAAGGACGCCACGCGCTCGTTCAGCCGCAGGACATGGTCCAGCACGTCACGGAAATGGTCCTGGAGTTCCGGGTCGGGTACCCGTTCCGCCGTCGGAGCCGTCAGGACCTGCAGAATTCCCGCCAGCGGGCTGGTGGCGCGCTGGAAGGTGATGACCTGCCGGGACAGCTCGTAGATCCGGCGGGAAACGTCCGGGTCGGCGCCGAAAAGGTCGTCCTCGATCTCGTCGATGTCGTTCTCGAGTCCGGCCGCCACCGGCTCGTACTCGTCCACCACCTGGTCCAGGATCCCGTAGAGGACGGCATCCGGACCCAGCGCGAGGAACTCCGGCATGGCCTCCATCCGCCGCCGGACCCGGGCGAGGTCCGGGGACTCGGCGTGCCGGACGGTCACCACGTAGTCCTGGCCTACAAAGACGTGAATCTCGCCGAAGTCCACCTTTTCGACGTCGTCCAGGTAGCGGGCTGGCCGCAGGACCAGGAACAGACATTCGCCGTAGTGCTCCAGTTTGGCCCGCTGGTGCCCGGCAAGGGCATCCTCCACGGCCAGGGGATTGAGGCCGAATTCCTCAGCCACGGACTGCAGTTCCTCGGCATCCGGCCGGTACAGCCCGATCCAGGCCATCCCCTCGCGTTGCCGGAGCGCGAAGTAGGTTTCGTCCAGGCTCCCGGGGTCCTGCGTGCGCAGCCCGTCCACGTACACGGCGTTGTCGATGATGGTCACGGCGCACCTCCTGCCTTGAACACGACTTCTCCTTAGTGGGAGGAATCGGTGCCCCTCAAGCCGCGCGCAGGCCCATGGTTCCCCCCTGATCCGCACACTACTCAGCTTCACGGTTTTGGGAAGACTGACGAGCAATTCGCGCGGCCCCAAACACTGACATTCATATCCATATCGATATATAATTAGGACCATGGCACGGGCAGCAACAACGGCAGATGCATTCAACGCGGTGGCCGAGCCCCGGCGTCGGGAAATCCTGGACGCCCTCACCGGAGGCGAGCGGCCGGTCAACGAACTGGTGGACCTGCTGAACCTGGCACAACCGCACGTGTCACGCCACTTGCGGGTCCTGCGCGAGGTGGGTGCCGTGGTCGTCCGTGACGAGGGCAGGCAGCGCGTCTACCGGCTGAATCCCCAAGCCCTCAAGCCCATCCACGACTGGATTTCCAGCTACCAGCACCTCTGGGAGGAACGCTTCGAACTACTGGAGGATGTCCTGGCGGACCTCAAGGACGAAGACACACAAGGCTAAGGAGCAAGGCAATGGCACAAACCAGCACCATGGACGTCAGCTTCCCCAGCGACGAGGAAATCCTGATCACCCGCACCGTCAACGCGCCGCCGCATCTGGTCTACAAAGCCTGGACCACGCCGGACCTCGTCAGGAGATGGTGGCCCGGAAGGCGCGGCGAAATGACCGTGGCGGAGATGGACTTCCGGGTGGGCGGTTCCTGGCGCTACGTGATGGTGGCGCACGGGGAATTCGAGGTTGCCTTTCACGGGACATACCGGGAGATCGTGCCGAACGAGCGGATCGTCCACACCGAAATCATGGAGATGCCGGACACCCCACCCAACAGCGAGGAGGGCGCCGTGATCAACACCGTTACCTTTGAACCGGCCGACGGCGGCGCCACCCTGGTGAGCATCCGCACCAATGCGGGCAGCAAGGAAGTGCGCGACATGATTGCCCAGTCCGGCATGGAAGGCGGGGTCCGCGAGCAGTTCGAGATCATCGAGGAACTGGCGGCTTCACTCTCCTGAGCCTGCACCGTTGTGCTGTGCGGCGGGCTCCCAGCTTTCTGTGACACCCTTAACCGGTGACACTCTCGCGGCATACATCCAGCAGGACTCCCAGCAGGCCCGCTCCGGGCTCAGGCTTCCTGTTCGTGATTGCCACGCTCGCCTGCATCGCCGGCTTGATTGCCACGTACCACTACTTCGTCCAGACCACCACGGGCCAGTTCATCGATGAGTCCGCATTGGTGGAGGCCGTGCAGATCCACGGGCCGGCAGGCAAGGCGAGCACCAAGTTCCTGGACCTGCTGCCCACCATCTCACTGGTGATGGCCGCCGTCGTGGTCCTGTTTGTCACGGTGATCCGCAAACACTGGACCGAAGCCGGCATCGCGGTGGCAGCCTGCGTGAGTGCCAATGTTGCCACGCAGGTACTCAAGGATCTGTTGCCCGCGCGGCCGGACAAGGGAGTGGTGACGCTGGAGCTGAACTCGCTGCCGTCCGGGCACACCACCCTGGCGGCATCGGCGGCGGCAGCAGTGTTCCTGATGGCCTCGCCCCGCTGGCGTCCCATGGCCGGCTTCGTGGGGGGAACCTTCGCCATCGCCTCCGGGGTGTCCACGCTGATCAACCAGTGGCACCGGCCGGCCGACGTGGTGGCGGCGTTCCTGCTGGTGGGCGCGTTCATGATTCCCGCGGGGTGGCTGATCATCCGGCGCGGGACGTGGATCGCTTGGGAGGGTTTCGGCGCGCACCTGGGTTCGGCCAGGATCTGGCTGACGCTGCCGGTGCTGATCGGCCTGGCGTCGGCCGCGGTGGCAGTGTATTCGCTGGTCCGGATCGCGCCGGGTCCCTGGCAGGAAGCCAGCACCACCAACTACTTCTGGGCCGGGATCTCGCTGATCGTCATTGCCGGGTACCTGGCCACCGTCGCCACCACGGCCCTCTTCGCCTTCACTGCCCAACGGCGGGACTCAGCAAGGCGCTGACAGGACACCCGCGGCAGGCTCATTCCTGATCCGCCGGGACCACCTTGAAGCGGCGGTTCCGGAGGGACGGGACGCGCGTCCGGACGGCCGCGATCCTCTCGGGTTCGAGCTGGGCAAAAACGACGCCGGGCGCCTCACCGGCGTTGGCGATCACCACGCCGAAGGGATCCACCGCCATGGAGTAGGCCGTGGCCAGCGGTCCGCACTGGTTGGCCGTGACCACGTATGAGGTGTTCTCGATGGCCCGGGCACGCACCAGGGTGTTGAAATGGTCCTCCTTGCCCGGACCCACGATCCACATGGCTGGGAGCAACAGGACGTTTGCTCCGGCGTCCACCAGGTAGCGTGCGCTCTCGGGGAACCTCGCGTCGTAGCAGGTAAGCATGCCCAGGCGCAGCTGGCCATAGGAGAGCAGGTCCGGCTCCCCGATGGTGCCCTGGCTGATGCCGTCGCTTTCGCGGTAGCCAAAGGCGTCATAGAGGTGGACTTTGCGGTAGGTTCCCTGGATGTCGCCGTCGCCGTCGAGGGCCACCAAGGTGTTGAACGGAAGGCCGCCGGGGTTGGCCTCGGTGGTTCCTACAACCACCGGCAGCCTAAGGGACTTTGCCAGCTCGACGATGCCGCTGATAAAAGGGCCGTCCAGGGGCTCCGCCACGTCCGCGAGGACGATGGAGGGTTCACTGCTCGCGTAGAGGCTGGACTCCGGAAGCACCAGCAGGTCCGCGTTGCCCAACGCTGCTGCCTGCATCAGCTGGGCGATCTGCTGCAGGTTCTTCCGGGGTTCCCGGCCCGCACTGAACTGACCTGAGGCGATCCTCACTACAGTCCTCCTGCCACCGGGAAACGTCCCCTCCAACAAAGACTGGCACACCCGTGTCCGCGGGGACAGTCCCTTCCCGCGGACCCGGGGAAGAACGGCCCTGACCTGCGCAAACGTCGATCAACTTTTGACCCAACCTTGAGTGATTACCCGTGTGTAATTTGAGGCAGCTCCACGAAGCTATTCCTATCGGAGCCGCTAAGGCTCACAAGGTCTCAGCGGAACACCGCACAAACTTTAAAGGGCACATCATGGGCAAGGTTGCAGGACGTAAAAAGCGCATCATCGGCACCACCGTTGCACTGGTAGCTATCGGCGGTGGCGCTGCTTTCGCTTACTGGAGCGCCACCGGTACGCACGACACCACCACCGCAGCAGGCACCGCCACGAACTTCACCATCACCAGCACCATCGCCGGGGATCCCCTCTCCCCGAACGGCCCGGTTAAGACCGCCACCTTCACGGTGACCAACCCGGGCACCGGCGTCCAGAAGCTCAGCAACGTGGCCGTTACTGTGGCTGGCACCAACGGACCCTGGACCGCCGTCACCGGATGCTCCGCAGCCGATTTCGCTGTAGGCGCACCGTCCTTCACCGTCACCGAAATCGAAGCCGGAAAGTCAGTAACCGGCACTGTAACGCTTCAGATGATCGACCGCCCGGGTGTGAACCAGGACGGGTGCAAGGGTGCGGCGGTACCCCTGCACTTCGCGGCCAGCTGAAGAGGGCCCGGGTTCACCTTCCTCCAACAGTCAATCAGCTTCATAGCCCGATGGTGATGAAGTCCGCCTAACTGCTGCAAGCTCGATTTCTTTGGAAGGTCCCCGTGCCCACAGACGCCAGCTCCCCCGAAGCCTCCCCCCGGCTTCGGCGGGAGCTGGTTTCGTTTTCTCCGCTGGACCGTTCAGTGGCCCTGGCCGTTATCGTCATCGTCGTGGCGGCTCTTGTGGGTGCCGCGCCGGCCGCGGCCTACTGGCGCGCCGGCGGAACAGGAAGTACGACGGCGTCAGTCGCCACACTGCTTCCGCCCACCGACGTGCAGGTGCCGGCAAGCAGCAACTCCAGCGTTGCCGTCAGCTGGGCTGCTTCCCTGGGAGCGATCGTTCCCACCGGCTACTACGTCACCCGCCTGACCGGCACCACGGCCATGGCAGCCTGCGGTTCGGGCCCGTCGGCACTTGTCGCATCCACCTCGTGCACGGACACCTCCGTGCCGGAGGGGACACACCGGTACGTGGTCACCGCGGTCTACCGCTCATGGACAGCCGCCGGCACCGCAAGCGGCAGCGTGACGGTGACCAGCCTGCGCGATCTCTCCTACACGTCCCAGCCAGGCGTCACCGTAACTGCCGGCTCGGCCATCACGTCATTCCAGGTCCAGTTGCGCACCCTTTGGGGGCTTGAAGTGTGGGAACAGGGCGTGCCCATCACCGTCAGCATCGGGGCAAACCCCGGCGGCGGAACACTCTCCGGGACAGCAACTGCCTACACCAACTGGTCCGGCACAGCCACGTTCACCGGGCTGTCGATCGACAAAGCCGGCACCGGCTACACGCTCATCGCTGCCAGCCCTGGCTACGCCGGTATCGCCAGCCGCAGCTTCACGGTCACCCCAGCGGCCGCGAACAAGCTGGTCCTCATTGCCGGCAGCACCCTGACCGGCCCCGCTTCCAGCGGAGCCCTGCTCGGCCCGGTGACAGTCCAGCGCCAGGATGCATACGGAAACCCGGTCACCACAGGAGCCACCACCCTCACACTGGCAACGTCAACAGCCACGGGCTTCTTCGCCGCGGCATCAAACGGAGTAAGGACCACCACGGTGGGCATCCCCGCGGCCTCGTCGTCGGCGTCGTTCTTCTACGGCGATACCAAAGCCGGCACGGCAACCATCACCACAGCAGCGCCGGGTCTGGCGGCTCCGGCGGCAGTCACCGCAACCATCTCGGCGGCACCGCCAGGAAAGCTCCTTTTCGACGCCATCAGCACTGAAATCGAGAAGAACAAACTGATCCTCCCTGCGGTAACCGTCCGGATCGTGGATGCCTTCGGCAACCCCACAGACGCCACCGTGCCGGTAACCCTGCAGTCCAACTGCAGCCTCAAAAACAACGTCCCCAAAACCTCCACCGGAGGCGTGGCTTCCTTCCCCGAGCTTGAGGTTCCGGGAAAGGCCACCGGCTGTGTGTTGACTGCCACGAGCGGGACGCTGCCCGCGGCTACCAGCAACACATTCAACGTGAACTGAAGTCCTGATGCCCGCCGTGCGCCATCGAACCCGACGACTACCTCCGGAACCTGGCCATAACGAGTGCGGCGTCGGCACCAGTGGCCGTTACTGTCAGGGCCGCGGCCGCAGGTCGGATTCCCGCCGAGGATGCGGTTGCGGACGCCGTGGTTACCAGCCTTGTCCTGTGCAGTGTCCCTGACCAGGCAGCGGCACTGCGCGAAATCCGGCGCGTCCTGCGCCCCGGCGGAACGCTCGCCTTTTACGAACATGTCCGTTCAGCAAACCCAGTGCTCGCGGCCGCAGAAGACCTCATAACCCCGGCCTGGCGGCGGCTGGCCGGGGGCTGCCATCTGAACCGGGACGCGCCCGCGGCCATTACGGCAGCAGGATTCACCATCCAGTCCTGCCGGCGCTTCGGCTTCTCCCCCGGGCCGCTGGCCCCGGCCCTCACCCACATCCTCGGCACAGCCACCAGCCCCGAGGATCCGGGCAACGGCTGACCCATTCCCCCAGAAGCTGTTCTAGGAAGGCGAGCCCGACCGCCGGAGCCGCTCCGGAGGGTGCAGGTCGATGATGGGGAGGTGCCCGTCCGTACGGATGGCATCGCCGCCGCCGTTGCGGTGGTGGTAGCCGCTGGAGTAGTTGAGGACGATGTGGATCGACTCCACGGCGTTGGCCGAGCGGAGCGTCTCGATGATGAAGTCCCGCTCCTCATCCGTCCGGTCGGCGATCTTATGGGTGATCTGGAACGTGAACAGGGACAGCCCCACGCTGCGGTCGTAGGTGCCGGCGCCCACCCAGTCCACGGCCAGGCCGCCCGGCAGCCGCCACCCGGCCGGGCATTTCCAGAACCGGACGTGGTGCCGCTTCCGCGGGTTCCCGTCGATCTCGCGCTGGAAGGCGAGGTCCTGCCTGTTGCCGAACACGTAGAGCGAACTCACCGGCGCCGCCGGGTAGCTGCGGCCCATGACAGTGGATGTGAGGGTGCGCCAGGCGGAAGCAGGCGTGATGGGATCAGCCTCCACCCAGCCGGACGTCAGCATGGCCTGCCGCAGCTCCTCCCTGGGCCCCACCACGGCGAGGTTCACGGGATCGCCCAGGACGCCGTCGCCCGTCCTGGTCCGGCCGATGAAGTAGTCCGGGATGTACAGGCTGCTGAGGATTTTGTGGACGCGCGGCAGCAGGGCGTAGGCCAGGATCAGCCAGACCGGCAGGAAAACCCATGCCTGCTCCGGACCGCGTGAAAGCCGGGCGAGCAGGAAGTAATAGACGGCCCAGCCCACGGCGATGGTCACCGCCAGGTACAGGAGCCGCTGCAGGACCGCCAGGACCGTGGCCCACCTGCTTTGCCTTCGCACCACCGGGCTGCTTGACGGTGAGTGGTCCGGCTCTTCCACAACAGCGCCCGTCATGCCGGAAGGTTCAGCTGCTCCACGATGATCCGGGCGGTCTCCGGGTCACCCAGGATCCGGAAGTGCCCGGCCGTGGGCAGCTCGATATTAGTGGCGCCGGGCAGGACGCTGCCCTCGGGGATGTGCGGATCGAACGGGCCGTAAACGGAGGTGATCCGGCTGTTGATGGTCTCCTCGCGGGCCAGCTGGAGCGTCAGGGCGTTGTTCGGTGAGAAGATCCGCAGGCTGGGCAGCAGCATGTACCGGGCGTAGCGGGACCCGGAAAACGGCGTGCACACCGCGATCATGCGCTCGATCCGGTGCTCGGGGTCCAGGTTCAGCATGGCGTACTTTCCGATCAGCCCGCCCTTGCTGTGCGCAACGATGGCAGCATCACGCAGCCCTGCTTCCTCCAAATGCTGCGCCACCATCCGCGCGGCGGCGGGAACGTCCAGCTTGTTGCGCTGCAGCACGGTGACCACGTGGACGGGATGTCCGGCGTCGTGGATGGACCGGATGAGCGGCATCATAAACTGCCAGTTTTCGTACACGCCCGGAATAATCAGCACGGGGTTGAGGTGGCCCTTGTGGAAGGAACCTGGCTGCACCCGGGACACCGCGCCCTGGACCTGGCAGCTGGCGGCATAGACGTAGTCCTGCAGCCACCATATGCCCTTCTGCAGCGGACTGATAAGAGCGGGGGTACCCGTTTCACTCATCTGTTGAGGATAACGCCTGCGTCAGTAGTTCCGGCGGTGCTTCATGCGGGGAATCACGACGGCGAACACGGCAGCCGCCGCGAACCCCAGGACGCCCGTGGCTGATATTCCCGCGCCCAGGGAGGCGAGGGCCGTCACCCCGGAGAGGAGTACCGGCCCGCCGGTGGACCCGGCGTCGGCCATGAACCGCCACAGCCCCAGGAACTGGCCGCGGCCTCGGTCCGGCGAGAAGTCCGCCCCCAGCGTCATCACCAGCCCGGAACTGATCCCGTTGCCAAACCCGATCAGCAGCGCCGCCAGCAGCAGCCCGGCGAAGGACCCGGTCAGCGGAATCAGCAGCAGCGCAGCACCCATCAGCAGCGTGGACGGGACGGCCACAAACTGCCGGCCTTTCCGGTCCATCAGCTTCCCGGCGGGGTAGAACACCAGCATGTCGATGGCGCCGGACAACCCGTAAATCAATGACGCGGAGCTGGCGTCCATGCCCAGGTGGTCCGCCCACAGCGGGATGACCACCTGGCGCGAGGACCGCAGCGCGCTCAGCAGCAGGATCCCCACGCCCACACTCAGGAAGACCTTCGCGTGGGACACCGCAACGCTGCGGAGGGTGGGCTCCGGACCCTTGTGGCCGCCGTCGGCCCCGCCCGCAACTTCCAGGTCAGGGATGGTGAGGGACAGCAGTGCGGCCGCGGCCATGGCCACCACGCCCACCCAGTACGCGCCGCCGATGCCGGAGAACTGCATCACCGCCGCGCCCAGGAACGGCCCGATAAACACCCCGATCCGGTTCACGCCGCCCAGCGTGGACAGCGCCCTGGCCCGGAACTCCACCGGCACCGCTTCCGTGAGGTATTTCTGCCGTGCGAGCCCGAAGACCGCCCCGGACATTCCGACGACGGCCATCGCCACCGCGAGCAGCCACAGCCCGGTGGGGATCAGGGAGGACAGCCCCGCCGCGGCAAGCGCCAGGCCGGCGGCCACCGCCGCGCCCACGATGGCCCAGCGTTCACCGAATTTCAACGTCACGAGGGATGCGGGCAGGTTGAAAAACCACGAGCCCAGCCCGATCAGCGTGACGATCAGCGCCGCGAGGGCCACGGAGGCGCCGAGGTCGCGCGCGGTCAGTGCCACTACCGGAAGGATGGCGCCCTGCCCGATCCCAAAAAGCAACGTGGGGCCGAAAGCGGCCACGGCGATACCGCGCAGGGTGAAGGGCTCTGGGGCATCCGGGGAAGTCATCAGATTTATTTTAGGTTGGCCGGCAGCAGCGGCGAGAAAGGCACCTGTTTGGGGGTCACAAAACCCTTGCAAAGGACTAGCGTTTGCCTTATGGGTGCTGATCCGCGCCCACAACCAAAGGGGAGGTTCATTTCATGGGTGAAGTGTGGATCCGTACGCTCGGCAACGGGTTGGTCCGGGCAGACAATGTCACCGAGATTTCATCCACCCGCGGGTCCCTCCATGAGGACCAGGGGTATTCGCTGAAGGTCATCGTGGACGGCAAGGGCCATGTCCTGATTGATGACAGCGACCTGCAGGGCGGGCTGGCCGAGCGGCTCGAATACGCCCGGCACGTTGAAGACGCCCTGCTGCTGGCCATGGACGAAGCGCGTGACATCGACGCCGCCGTGGTGATCTCCTACGAACCAGAGCGTGAGCGCTGGTCTGCGGCCCCGGTCTCAGTATTAACAGGAAGGCTTCCCGAGTCGGTGTGAGCCCGGCGCGGAAACGCTGCGGGAGCGGACGACGGCGGCCGGCGGCTCAGGAGCCGACGGCCGCCGTTGCCAGTGCTTCAGGCAGGGCCCGCGGGAAACAGGGGCGGCCTGCGGCGTCACAACATCAGCATCTCCAAACGGTGTAATAAATCCGTAACTGTTGCGTGGATCACATTCACCCCCTACTCTGATTGAGGCTTAAGAAACAGGCCAATGCAAGAAGCTGCAGCGTCGCAGCCAATGCCGGGGAAGGCTTTACAACGTGAATTCAAAGCTCAACATTGTTGTCCGTGTAGATCTCGACCATGCGAAAGCTCTGGTGATTGCAAAGGGGCATGTCACCGTGCACAGCGTGAATGCGCTTTACGTAGTGGTCAAGCGCGCCAATTCCATCAAGCAGGGACTGGACCTGAAGTTGGACATCTCCCATGCCGTGGTGGATGACGAGGCACTGGAGCAGCTGCAGGCGTGCTCCGATACCCATCAGCTGCCGGCCATGATCGATCCGTCGCAGAGGCCGTGCACTATCAGTGTCCTGGCGCCACGGCGGCAACATACCACCTCGCGGCCGGCTCTGCTCGCCGCATAAAGCATTCAGGCCAAGGCATCCGCAGCGTCCACTGACCGGGCCAGGGTGCCGGCCGCACACTTCTTAGGTTTCAGGCTTTCCACCGACTGGAAGTGCAGTTGTATCCGAATAGACGGGTAGCTGCACTCCCAGTCCGGTGGAAACTTTTATGCGCCGACGGGATCGCCGTCGGCATGGGCGTCCAGCCACTCCCTCAGGTCCGGGGCAGGCAGCGGACGGGCGAAGTGGTAACCCTGGGCGAGGTCGCAACCCATCGCTTTGAGGGTCTGCACCTGTCCGGACGTTTCCACTCCCTCGGCGACTGCCCGGATTCCCACCGCATGGGCCAGGTCAATACAGCTGCCCACGATGGCAGAGTCGCCGGAATCCGATCCGAGGCCGTTGATGAATGACCGGTCGATCTTCAGTTCGTCGATGGGGAACTTCTTCAGGTACGTCAGGCTTGAGTAGCCCGTGCCGAAGTCGTCCACGGCGAGCCCCACACCAAGCTTCTTGAGGGCCGTCAGCGAAACAAGCGCACCATTCGGGTCTGCCATCAGGGCGGTTTCGGTGATTTCCAGCAGCAGGTGCGAAGGCTCGATGTCCCGCAGCCGGAGGGCACCTTCCACCATCGCCACCAGGTCCGGGTCGCTGAGCTGGCGGGCGGACAGGTTGACGGCGAATTCGAGGCCCGCGCCGCGGCGGCCTTCCCGGCGCCAGCTGTCCGCCTGTCGAAGCGTTTCGCCCAGGACCCAGGCCCCGAGCGGACGCACCAGCCCGGATTCTTCGGCCATGGTGATGAATTCCGACGGCGGCAGCAGTCCCCGTGTGGGGTGCATCCACCGCACCAGAGCCTCCACGCCGATGGTGCGCCCGGAACGCAGGTCCACGCGGGGCTGGTAGTGCACCCGGAGGGCGCCTTCGTTGATTCCCCGGCGGAGCTCGCCCAGGGCGCGGAGCCGGTCCACGGTGGGATCGGAGGCGGCAGGCTCATGCAGTTCCCAGCGGCTGCGCCCCAGTTCCTTCGCCCGGTACATAGCGATATCGGCCCGCCGGATCAGGTCTTCAAGGCCTTCCCTTTCGTCCCCTGAAACTGCAACTCCGATGCTGGCGGAGGTGACTATTTCCAGTCCTTCGATCCGGACCGGCGTCTTGATGACCTCCAGCAGTTCCGCGGCAAGGGCAGTGGCTTCCCGGGCACCGGCGGAGGCGGCCACCACAACGAACTCGTCCCCGGACAGCCGGGCAACGGAGCCGCGATCCGGAGCGGCCCTTCCCAGGCGCTCCGCGACGGAGACCAGCAGTTCGTCCCCTGCCGCGTGCCCCAGGCTGTCGTTGACGGCTTTGAAGTGGTCCAGGTCAATGAAGAGGACGGCCAGCCGGTCCCCGCCCGCCGTGCTGTGGTCCGGTACGGCGTCCAGCTTCGCTTTGAGTCCCGCCCTGTTGGGCAGGCCGGTCAGGGCGTCATGGAGGGCGAGGTGCTGCAGTTCCTTTTCAGCCTCGGCGCGGCGGGCTTCAGCTTCCTCTGCAGCCCGGAGTGCCGATACCAGCTCGCGTTCATACATCCGGCGTTCGTGCGCGCTGAAGATGATGACGCGGACGGTGGCAGGCTCCCCTTCTGATCCAGGCGACCGCGACGCGGAGAGCAGCGCCGCGCGGCGTCCGCCGTCCGCGTCAATGATCTCAACGGCAATTTCAGAGATGGCGCCGTTGATGCCCAGCTGCGGAATGCAGTGGGTGGAGTAGAGGATCTGGTCCCCCACCGGCATCAGGGACTGCAGGGTGGACCCCACCAGCCGGGGGCGGCCGTAGCCTGACCAGCGCACAAAGGTATCGTTGACCGCCGTGATGCGGCCGTCGTCGTCCGTTACCAGGTACCCGCACGGGGCCTGCTGGAACAGCGCCTCGAAATGGGCCGGGTCCGGCCCCCCGGGATCTGTCACGGACTGGCCGAAAGGTATTCCAGGATGGCCCGGGCAGTGTCCTCCGGTGCGCTGACATGCGGGCAGTGGCCGGTGGCCTGGAGCTGGACCAGGGTGCTGCGCTCAAGGTGCTGGTGCACATAGGAACCCACTTCCTGCGGCGCAAGCAGGTCATCGGAGCACTGAAGGATCAGGCTGTCATTGTCCACCTTTTCCAGCATGGGCCGGGTATCCGAGAGGAAGGTCACCCGGGCGAAATGCCGGGCGATGGACGGATTGGTCCGGCAGAAGCT
Organism: Arthrobacter sp. Soil_C_49; assembly: GCF_057656635.1. Lineage (NCBI taxonomy): Bacteria > Bacillati > Actinomycetota > Actinomycetes > Micrococcales > Micrococcaceae > Arthrobacter > Arthrobacter sp. Soil_C_49. The sequence continues at coordinate 103,024 of NZ_JBDGJZ010000002.1, read as the reverse complement.
GCTCCGGAGTTCCTCGGAAAGCTCCGGCGCCTCCAGGTGGCCCATGGCCATCGGCGCCAGTGCTTCGGCCCAGGCGAAGTAGTTGCTGTCCAGGGAAGCGAGCAGGCCTTCTATGTCCTCCTGCGAGAACCCGCCAAAGTAGCCGTCGGCCGAGTCGTTGATGTAGCGCGGGGACGGAGCCACCAGGACCAGCCGGGAGAACCGCTCCGGTTCCCGGGCAGCGGCGATGACGGCCACCATCGCGCTGACGCTGTGCGCCACCAGGATGACGTCTTCCAGGTCCAGTGCTTCGCAGATTTCCAGCAGGTCCGCCGCGTAGCCGTCCAGCGATCCGTACTTGTCGCGGTCGTAGGCGTTCACGTCGGAGCGGCCCGCGCCGACGTTGTCAAAGAGCACCAGGCGGTACGTGTCGGAGAAGTAGGGCAGGAGCCGCCGCCACATGTCCTGGTCACAGCCGTAACCGTGGGCGAACATCATCACCGGCCCGTCCGCCCGCCCGGACACCGTGACGTTGTTCCGCTTGATGACCGGCGAAACTGCAGAAGTGACTGTCTCAACCATGCCGCACTGGCCCCCGGGTAATAAGTAGGGATACTTGCCTCAGATATTAGCGGCGGGCGCACGGGGAATCCTAGGACCGGCCACCGCTTGATCCAATCTTGCCCCTACCCGATGATGGGGCGTTCCTCCGGGAGGCGGTACAGGCGCGGCCGGGCCGAGAGGGCAAGGGCGGAAGCTACCGTCACCGTGCCGATCCGGCCCGTGAACATCAGTGCCATCAGCACCCACTCGGCGGACGGGGGCAGGTTGTAGGTGATGCCGGTGCTCATCCCCACAGTGCCGAAGGCGGAGATGCATTCGAACAGGACCTTCTCCAGGCTGTAGTCGGTGAAGATGAGTAGCAGCATGGTCCCGATGACGACTGCGGCGACCCCCAGCAATGCCACGGACAGGGCCTGGCGCTGGGAGGAGGAGCTGACAGAGCGGTGGGCGATGGTCACCTGGTCGCGGCCGCGGACTTCGTTCCAGATGGCGAAGCCCAGCACCAGGAATGTGGTGATTTTGATGCCGCCGGCGGTGCCGGCGCTGCCGCCGCCGATGAACATCAGGATGTTGGTGACCATCAGCGTTTCCGGGGCTGCGGCGCCGTAGTCGATACTGTTGAACCCGGCGGTGCGGGGGAAAACACTGCCGGCGAAGGAGCCCAGGATCTTGCCGGTGAAGGAGAGCTGGCCCAGCGTTTCGTTCCGGTTCCACTCAAACGCCGCGAACAGCGCCATCCCTGCGACCAGGAGGACCAGCGTGCCGTAGATGGTCAGGCGCAGGTGGACCGTCCAGTTCCGGGGTCTGGTCTCGCCCCGGCTGAGCTGGATGATCACCGGGAAGCCGAGCCCGCCGGCGATGATGGCCAGGCAGATCGGGGTGATGATCCACGGGTCCTCGGCGAAGCCGATGAGGTTGTTGCTGTAGACCGAGAAGCCGGCATTGTTGAAGGCCGAGATGGCGTGGAAGATCCCGTGCCAGAGGGCGGTTCCGGGGTTCTGGTCGTAGGCGATCCAGAACCGCGCGGTGAGGATCGCGGCCGTGGCGGCCTCGAAGGTCAGCATGATTTTCGCAACCCGCAGCAGCACTGCCCTGACGTCGCCGAGGTTCAGGGTGTGGGTTTCCGTCTGGGCCACGAGCTGGCCGCGCAGGCCGATGCTTTTGCGGACCAGCAGTGCCAGCAGGGTGGCAAGGGTCATGATGCCGAAGCCGCCCACCTGGATGAGCGCCAGGATGACCACGTGCCCGAACGGGGTCCAGAAGGTTGCCGTATCCACGGTGATCAGGCCCGTTACGCAGACCGCCGAGACCGAGGTGAACAAGGCATCCATAAGGGCACCGGCGTCCGGGTCTGTGCGTGAGACGGGGAGCATCAGCAGGGCCGCGCCAAGGATGATGACCATCAGGAAGGCGACCGGAACAGCCCTGACCGGGTGGGTCAGGATCCGGCGGACAATGTTTGCCTTCCTGCCTTCCTTTTCGTTCCGGACGTCCCGCAGCATCTTCTGCACGGCGGCCACACTGGAAGCGTCCGGCCCTGCTGTGGCAGGGCCAGACGGTGGGAGGCTCCTTCGGAGGCTCATCCCACGTGGATGCCCGGGCGCCGCGCCGGGTCCGGTTCGTTTTCGCGGATGATTTCCCGGACCACCGGGGCGGTGTCGCCGCGCCCGAGGAGCAGGTAGCGCATAAGGTGCGCCAAGGGGTTCCCTTCGGACCATTCGAAGTAGGCGTGCGGCTTCACGCCCGTACCGTCCCTCAGCGCCAGCAGGATGGCGGCGATCGCATTGGGTGCGGCCGGGCTCTGCGCGCGCAGGACCCGGTGGCCGTCCACTTCAACTCCGCGGACGTGCAGCGTGTCGCTGAACTCCGAGGGATCCGTGATGTCTATTTCCAGGAAGATGACATCGGCCGAGCCGGGCACGGGATTGCTCTCCCGCTGTTCTGCTTCCTTGTCCGCGTATTTTGCCCCGGTGCGCGCCTGGGGCCGTATGGCGATCAGGTTGATCCGGCCGTCGTAGTCGAGGGTGTCGCTGATGAAGCGGCGGGCGCCGTCGTCGAACTCTATTCTGTCCACGCGCAGCTCCGTGGTGCGGCTGATGCGGGAGACGAGCGAGACCGCCACGATGCCCAGGATGAAGAATCCGGAGATGGCCAGGCCGTCAGGCTTTTCGATGACGTTGGCGGCCAGGGCGTACAGCATCACCAGGGTGAGCACCGTGAAGCCGACGGCGGCGGCCCGCTGTTTGCGCCGGATGGCGGAGATGGTGACGGCGATGGCGCCGGAGACCATCATGGCCAGGATCCCGGTCGCGTAGGCGCCGGCCTGCGCGTTGACGTCGGCATTGAAGCCGATGGTGATCAGGATGCTGATGGCGGTGTAGACGAGCACCACCGGACGGACCGCGCGGGACCAGTCCGGGGCCATGCCGTAGGAAGGCAGGTACCGCGGGACGATGTTGATCAGGCCTGCCATGGCGGAGGCGCCGGCGAACCACAGGATGAGGATGCTGCTCACGTCATAGACGGACCCGAACCCGTTGCCCAGGTGTTCGTGGGCCAGGTAGGCAAGGGCGCGGCCGTTGGCCTCTCCCCCGGTTTGGAATTCTCCGGCTGGGATCAGCACAGTGGTGACGAAGCTGCTGCCCAGCAGGTACACGCTCATGATGAGTGCCGCCGTCGTGAGCAGCTTGCGGGTGTTGCGCACCCGGCTGGCCAGCTTTTCCTCGGCGGTGGCACCCTGCGAGGCAACCAGGGGCATCATGCTGACGCCGGTCTCGAAGCCGGAGAGCCCCAGGACCAGCAGCGGGAAGGCCATCAGGGCGGGACCCACGATTCCCCCCGGCCCACCGCCGGCGGAGGCCAGGGCGCCGGTCCATGTGCTGAGTGCGCCGGGCATTGCGAGGATTTCCGCCACGCCGGCCACGATGATGACGGCGTTCAGCACCAGGAACACGGCCACCAGGGGAATGGCGACGGCGACGGCTTCGGAAAAGCCCATCAGGAACACGGCGCCAAGCACCAGCAGGAAGAAGACGGTGATGCCTACCGCCTGGCCTTCCAGGAACGGCGGCAGGTACGGGTTCTCAAGCAGGTGCACGGTGGCGTCTGCGGCAGAAAGGGTGATGGTGATGATCCAGGAGGTGGCCACGAAGCCCAGCAGGACCAGCACAAAAACCTTGCCCCGCCAGAAGGGCAGGAGCCGTTCCAGCATCGCCACGGATCCCTGCCCGTGCGGGCTTTCCCTGGCCACCCGCCGATACATGGGCAGCATGCCCAGGAGCGTCAAGGCCACGATGAGCAGGGTGGCCAGCGGGGAGAGGGCGCCGGCGGCGAGCGCCGCGATGCCAGGCAGGTAGGAGAGGGTGGAGAAGTAGTCCACGCCGGTCAGGCACATGACCTTCCACCAGCTTTGCTGCCCGCCATGGGTCTCGTTGGCTTCGGGGCCGACGGGCTGGCTGACCCGGTGTTCCAGCAGCCACTTGGCCAGCGCGCTGCGCGGTTCGGTGTCAAGTTCCGGATTGGGAACGGTGGCGGGAAGGGAAGACCGGGCGGGAGCCGTCAAGGACGTGTCTTTCGTTGGTGCCCGTCACGGGCAGCATTTCCCCGTTCCAGGCGCGACGCTGAGCTGATAACCAACGGAGCCTAGCACCGGGCGAACCACCTCCCGCCGGGAATTCCGGGGATCTTAACGCTTTCTTAACGCCTCTGTGCGGGCAGGCACGTGCGGGCCGAACGGAAGTTCGAGTACTGGCTACTCGTGCCTGCCGGCGGGCTGGGAGGTAACGTTCAATGAGGTTCTTCTGGCGGCACAAGCAGCGTCCAATTGGTGGAAGTAATGCGGGGACAATGATGACTCACGGCGACAGTTCCATCCTGCCCTTCCTCGACCGGACGGTGCTGGACAGGCTCCGCGCGGATCTGGAGGACGATGAGGGCGTCTGGAAAGCGCTGGTCCAGAGCTTCATCGAACGCCTCCCCTACCGGGTGGAACGGCTGCGCCTGGCCCTGGCCACGGGTGACTTTGCCGGCGCCGTGGACGCTGTGCGCAGTCTTAAGATCTCCAGCCAGCGGCTCGGCGGGGAACGCCTGGCGGACCTCGCCCATGGCCTGCAAGTGGATCTGCACAACAGCCCGGGCGCCGACCCGGCCCAGGTCCTGCCACGGCTGGCCGAAGCCCATCTGGAGCAGCTGAGCATGTGCGGCCGCCACACCGCCTACCTCCTGCAGGCCCACCTTGAAGGCCGCCGCGCGTCCACTCCCGAGCTTTCGTCTGCCCTTCACCTGTTGGGTTTCCCTACCCAGGGGTACTCCCCCGAGTAGGTTGGCGGGAAGTCCGCTCAGTCCTCCACAAACTCCAGCAGGTCACCCGGCTGGCAGTTCAGGACGCGGCACATCGCTTCGAGGGTGCTGAAGCGGACGGCTTTCGCGCGCCCGTTCTTGAGCACTGCCACGTTGGCAGGCGTGAGGCCAACCCGGTCGGCGAACTCCCCCACGCTCATCTTCTGCTTCGCCAGTTCGACGTCGATGCGCACCACGATGGGCATCAGATCACCGCTTCCATGTCGGAGCGGAGGTCCGCGGCCTGCCGGAGCAGGGCGCGCAGCACCACCACCACCAGGCCGACGGCGGCACCGGCCGCCAGCATCAGGATCAGCAGGAGCGGCACGCCGGGGTCATCGGCGTTGAGGACCACGATGGCCGAGAACACGGCCAGCATGGTCCAGGCTGCCGCGATGGCCCACATGATCGCGTCCACCCACACAAAAGCCCGCCTGCTGAAGATCTGGTCCTGCTTGACCATGGTCAGCAGCTTCCACGTGCTGACGATCACCACCTGCACGCAGGCCACCTCGAGGATGCCAAAGATGGTGAGCGGCCACTGGAGGTAGGCCTGCTCCGGGTTTTCAGCTGCCATGTGGGCAAACTGGCCCGGCAAGGACATGACCTGCAATAGGACCAGGAGGAGGAACGCGCCCACAAGGACGATCCGGAGGGCAATGACAGCCAGGCGATTGATCTTCATGCATCGAGTTTCAATTATTAACTATCGAAAGTCAATCGACGACGAGTTTTGGCAACCCCAGCACCGGTGGGACCAAAACTGATAGGGGAACCTGCGGGTTGTACTGGCAGCACCTGTTTACGGCCCGCATTCTGCGGTTACCTAGTCCTTGGGTCCCGATCTCTTGGGAAGCAACAGAAACAAGCGAAGTGAGGAACGAACCATGGCTACCTGGCTCATCACAGGATGCTCCACCGGACTCGGCCGGGCACTTGCCCGGGCCGTGCTCGCCCACGGGCACAACGCCGTCGTCACTGCCCGGAACCCGGCCACCGTACAGGATGTGGCTGACGCTTTCCCGGATACGGCGCTGGCCCTGCCCCTCGATGTCACGGACCGGACCCAGATCGGCGCGGTGCTGGACCAGGCGAAGGCGCGCTTCGGCGGCGTCGACGTGCTGGTCAACAACGCCGGTTACGGCTACCGGGCTGCTGTGGAGGAAGCGGACGACGCCGATGTGCGGCAGTTGTTCGACACCAACGTTTTCGGCGCTGTGGACATGATCAAGGCAGTCCTTCCGGACATGCGCGCCCGAAGGTCCGGGTCCATCGTGAATATCTCCTCGATCGGAGCGCGCATCACGCCGGCAGGGTCCGGCTACTACGCTGCGACGAAGGCAGCACTGGAAGGCATTTCAGGCTCGCTCCGCCGGGAGGTTGAGCCGTTGGGCATCAACGTCACCGCCATTGAACCGGGCGCGTTCCGCACCGACTTCGCCGGCCGCTCGCTGACCCAGTCGGCCGTGCCGATCGGTGACTATGCGGAGACGGCCGGGAAGCGGCGCAAGGAGAACGACACGATGGACGGCAACCAGCCGGGCGACCCGGCGAAGGCTGCAGAAGCAATCCTGGCCATCGTGGAGAGCCCCAACCCGCCGTCGCTCGCTGTCCTTGGCGAGGACGCTTTCGGCGCCTTTGCCGCAGTGGCCGACGCGCAGCGCGCGGAACTGGAGCAGTGGCGGGACCTCAGCCTCAGCACGGGCCTGGACCAGTAAGACCAAAAATCATAAAAGATTCCGCTCGGGCACAGGGTGGACTGATTCCCCTGCCTACATCTGCGGGCCTGTCCAGGCTAGCCCGTCGAGGCAGTATCGTCGTGGGCAGCCCCGACAGGCTTCGATTCGGGTGAGCCGCGCTGGCGGAGGTAGATGGACAGGACCACCATGGAGCCGACGGCCAGGAACTCTGACTGCCAGTTCTGCAGCGTCCGGTTCCAGAACTCTGCAGACACGATGTACTCCGTCCAGGAAACGGGCTGCTGGAAGTTCTGGATCTGCTCTTCGTTGTATGCGCTGGTACCGGCGAAGGACTGCACCAGCCAGCACAGGACGAAGATCAGTCCCATGGTCATCCCGAGCGAATTCGAGAAGACCGTAAGGCGCCAGCCGGAGGCTTTGGCCCAGGCCGGCGATTTCTGGTTGCTGTATTCGCCGACCAGCTGGTCCTTGTCGGATTCGATTCCGGGCTGGTCCAGTTCCTTTGATTCGGGTGACCCTTTTTGGACCAGCCAGATGGTGGCCATGATGTAGAGCAGGAACTGGAGGTATTCGGACTGCCAGTTCTCCGAGACGTCCACCGCGAAGTGGGAGGAGGTGAGGTACTGGGCCAGGCTGATTTCCTCAAGCCCGTTGGCGAGCTGTTCCTCGTTGAACAGGGCATGGCCGGTCAGCCCCTGCCCCAGCAGGGCCAGGAGGAAGATCAGCCCGAAGAAGAGGCTCAGTCCGTTGTTCCGGATCGCTGTTTTCACGGCGTCCTCCTATCCGTGGACGAGTCCGACAACAGCCATATAGGCCAGTCCGCCGAAAATCAGGATCAGGTACAGGGCAAAGCTCCACCGCATGACTACTTGCCTCCCACTTCGCAGGTGTAGGGCGCATCACCGTTCGGCGTGCAGCCGGCCGCCGTGATCTTCCAGCCGCCCTCGGCGGCGGCCAGGAAGACTGCGTCGTTCTCAAATTCCACGAGGGCGCCGCGGCCGTATATTTCGGTGCGCGTCACTGTTCCGGGTTCCGGGATCCGCAGGTTCCTCAGGTGGTCCTCGCAGCTGCCCTCCTGCTCCCGGGCGGTCTTATCACGGGTATCGGACTGCAGCAGTGCACAGGCTGCGGACCATTCGGACCCGGATAGGGCCTGGTGGAACTCCCGGGCGGCATCAGCAGCCGCCATTCCTTCCGGGGCACAGCCGGTTAGGACCATCAGGGCCGCGATGGCCGCGGCCATAAGGTACGTGCCAGGCTTCACGGGGGGCCCGACGGCGGATCTGGTTCTGGTTCGCATGCCTCTCCTTCCTCACTCCGCGACAATCAGGGCCTGCGGCGCGGCTTGTTTCATCCGCGTGGACAGCCACTCGAGCTGGGTCTTTGTCTCGCCGTCGCAGCGTGTGACCACGGCCAGCAGCTCGGCGTCACGTAAACCCTGGGCGGCCTGTTTGACTGCCGTCCACGTGATATCCACCAGGGATCCCAGCAGGTAGAGGTCCTGCAGGTCGCGGAGCAGTCCCACGGCCCCTGAACGTGTGCTGGAAAGTCCTTCGGCATGCAGCCGCTCCGGCTCGTCGTCCTTCTCCACCTCGCCGTAGCGCTCCACGATGGGCAGCAGGGCCTGCTCATGTTTTTCGCACTGGTCCGCCAGGGAGCGGCAGAGGAAGTACACGTCCGGTTCATCGCCGTGCCCGTCGGCCACCTGCCGGTAGGACTCCGCCAGGGTGTGTTCGGAGCGGTGCAGCAGCCCCAGGTAGATGGGAAGCTTCATGACCTCACCTCGTCTCCGGGCGCCGCCGGCGGTTCTGTCGGCGCGATGGTCTCGGTCACCTCACCGGCCGCCCCGCCCACCGTCGCCATGATGCGGCCGCCACGGGCGGGACGGGATGCGGTGGTGGTGGGCGCGGGGGCGGGACCGGTGGCGTCGGCGACTTTGGTAACCCGCACGGCGGCGGTCTTATAGACGGGCTGCTTGGATACCGGGTCCCACTCAGTCAGGGTCAGCTCGTTGGCCGCCCTCGGGCGCTGGTGCGGATCGGCGTCGTTTGGGTCCGCGGCATCCCAGTAACCGTAATGAAAGGGAGCGAAGACAGTTCCGGTACGGATGTTGGCGATCCGCACCGGGGCGAAGAGGTGCCCGCGGCGGGACTGGACGCGGACCACGTCCCCCTCGCCCAGACCCAGCGCTTCGGCGTCACTCTCCGCCATCTCCACCCACATGGCCGGGGCGGCATCGTGCAGCTGCGGGGAGCGGCCCGTCTTGGTGCGGGTGTGGAAGTGGTAGGCCGTCCTGCCGGTGGTGTAGCGGAAGGGGTAGTCCCCGTCGGGCGTTTCGTGTGCCCCCTGGTATGGCGCCGTTTTGAAGATGGCACGCCCGTTCGGTGCCATCGCCTTGTAGGCCTGCTCCCCCACGGTGGCTCCGGTGGCCAGGTCGTGGCCGTAGTCTTCAGCGGTGTCAGCGTGGGTGGGAAAGACCCCGTCCCCGTACAACCGGTCTGTCCCGTCCGGGTGTTCCCCGTTGACCGGCCAGGGGATGCCGCTTCCGCCCCGCAGCCGCTCGTAACTGAGGCCGGTATAGTCGCACAGGCGCCCCCTGCTGCACTCCCGCCAGGCGTTAAAGCCGTCCTCCGGGCCCTCCCAGTCCAGCAGCGGACGGCCCGAGTTGGTGCGGAAGTCCATCCGCCGGGAGTAGTCCAGGAAAATCTGAAGGTCGCTCCGGGCCTGGCCGGGCGGTTCCACCGCCTGTTCGGACAGGTGGACCGTGCGGTTGACGTTGGTGAACGTCCCGGTCTTTTCGCCCCAGGCAGCGGCCGGCAGGACGACGTCGGCATACTGGGCGGTCTCGGTCAGGTAGAGGTCCTGCACCACCAGGAACAGTCCGGGCTTGGCCAGGATCTCGCGGATGCGGGGCAGCTGCGGCATGGACACCGCGGGGTTGGTGGCCGAGACCCAGAGGAATTTGATGGAACCCTGCTCGGCGTAGCGGAAGATCTGTGCCGCGTGGGTGGGCGGGGCCCAGTGCGGGATGACCAGCTCGTCCACGTCCCACAGTTCGGCAAGCTGCTTTATGTGGTTGGGGTTCTCCCAATTGCGGAAGCCCGGCAGGTCGCCGTCGGCCCCTGCCTCGCGCGTGTTCTGTGCGGTGGGTTGGCCGTTCATCTGCAGGATCCCGCAGCCGGGCCTGCCGATCATGCCGCGCAGCAGGTGCAGGTTGTTGACCTGGCAGGACGAGGTGGTGGCCTGGGCGGACTGGTAGAAACCCTGCAGCACCGTGGACAGCACCCGCCGGGAGGTCCCGAAGATCCGGGCTGCCTCCACCACCGCAGCCGCTTCCACCCCGCATTCGGCCGCCACGGCCTCCGGTGTCCAGGGCGCAATCTTGTCCGCCAGGTCCTCGAAGCGAAGGGTGTGCGCGGCGATGTAGTCCGGGTCGATCCATCCGTTGCGGATCACCTCGCGGACCAGGCCGTGCATGAGTGCCAGGTTGGTGCCCGGCCGCACGGGCAGGTGAACGTCAGCATGCCGGGCCACTTCGGTGGAGCGCGGGTCCACGCACACCACCATCGGCTTGTTGGGCCCGGAGAGACGGTCCAGGACCCGGGCCCACAGCACGGTCTGGGTCTCGGCCATGTTGTGGCCGTAGAGGAAAATTGCATCGCACTCGTCGATGTCCGTGTAGCTGCCGGGCTGCCCGTCCGAGCCGAAGGACTCCTTCATCGCTGCCGCGGCCGTGGCCGTGCACAGCCTGGTGTTGCCGTCCATGTGCGGGGTGCCGAGCCCGGCCTTGCCGATGATGCCCAGGGCGTAGTACTCCTCCAGGAACAGCTGGCCAGAGGTGTAGAAGCCGTGGCTCAGCGGGCCCTTTTCTTTCAAGAGGGCTTTGCTGCGCGCGACGATCCGGTCCATCGCGGTGTCCCAGTCAGTCTCCACCAGTTCGCCGTTTTCGCGGATCAGGGGCTGGGTCAGCCGGTCCTTGTTGCTCACACCCTGCCAGGAGGCGAAAAGACCTTTGGGACCGAGCCGGCCGTGGTTGACGATGTCCATCGCCCGGCCGCGGACGCCCACCATGGCGCCGTCTTTGACGGCAATGTCGACGCCGCAGCCGTTGCTGCACAGCACACATGCAGACTGGACCCACCGGTCCACGTCCTGCGCGGTCAGGCCCCTGGCGAGGACCTGGTCCACCCGGACCGGCCACCGCTCCCCCTGGCCGAATGGCGTTCGGGTCCCCCAGATGTCGGCAATCCGGTCCACCATGGCCGTATTCCTTTCGTCCGGGACAGCCCTGTCCTCAGTTCCGCCGTACTGCTGGATGACGGGTTGAAAGTACTGTTTACGCAGGTCAGCCAAGAGGTCATCCTGAAATAGACAGTAGCCTTACTAATCGGGGGAGTAAAGTGCCGTCATGACTGGCCGCGCAGGAAGGTTACGTCCGCAATCTGTTCCCGGGCGCAGTGCACGCAGTAGGCTTCGGATACTGACCTGATAGGGCGGGGCCGGGGGGAAACGATGTTCTTTGAGTGGGTAGCGCGCTATTTTCGGAGGCTGGGGCCGAGGGGCCGGACGGTTATGTTCCAGCTCCCACTGTCCATCACCATGCTGCTGGTCGTCGTCCTGGCTGCGGTCCTGCATCCGCAGTTCCAGTGGTCCGGTCCGTTCCCTTACACCTTGCTGGGCCATCTCGCCCTGCTGGCCGCCTGCGGCCTGGTGCCGTGGGCACGGCTTCCGGAACGGGCACCGCTTATCATCCCGGTCCTGGATTGCCTTGCCATTGGCCTGTCCCGCGAAGCAGGCGACCAGTACTTGTCCGCGCTGAGCTTCCTGCTGGTGTTTCCGGTGGTCTGGCTGTCTTACGGCCCGGCGCGCAGCGGGGTAACCATCGCGGCACTGGCCGCCACCCTCAGCGTCGCGCTGGCGCCGGCAATCCTCGGCACCGGCTACACCAGCGCCTCGTTCATCCGTATAGTGCTCCTGGCGGTCATCCTGGCAGCCATGGCACTCACCACCTACGGGGTTGCCAATGCCCTCCGTCAGCAGCGGCTCCGGCTCGAAAACCGGGAAGCCGAAGTCCGGCGGCTGCTGGCTGCCAGCGAGGACCGGGAGCAGTTGCTGGGCACCGTAATGGACACCGTCAGCGTCGCAGTGTGCGCCCTCGACCACGAGGGCCGCACCGTTCTCACCAACCAGCATCAAAGCAGCCACTCCGCGGGAGCGATCTGCGCGGAGCCCCGTGCCGGTGACGGTGCAGGCCTTCCGGTCTACGGCATGGACAGGAAACAGCCCCTTCCCCCGGAGCGGCATCCACGCACCCGTGCGGCCCGGGGCGAGGCTTTCACCGATGAACTGGTATGGGTCGGCAGCGGAACCATGCAGCGTGCTTACTCGGCCACCTGCAGGCTGATCAGGACTCCGGACGGCCGGCATTCCGGCGCGGTCCTGTCCCTTACCGATGTCACTGCCCTCGTCGAGGCACTCTCCGCGAAGGACCAGTTTGTGGCAAGCGTCTCCCACGAACTCCGGACGCCGCTGACGTCGATCCTGGGTTACCTCGCCCTGGCGCTGGATGAAAACGGCCTTGATCCCGACGTCGAACATTCCCTCAACGTTGCCAAGCGCAACGCCGAACGCCTGCTGACCCTGGTGGGCGACCTGCTCACCACCGCATCCGGCACAGTGACCGTGGCTCCCCGCCCGGCTGACCTTGCCGAAGTCGCCGCGAGCAGTGTCGAAGCCGCGCAGCCCAGGGCCAAGGCCGGCGGCGTCACGCTGGACCTGCAGGCGGCCGGCCCGGCCACCGGGTGCTTCGACCCGGAACGGATCGGGCAGGCCATCGACAACCTGGTATCCAACGCCATCAAATACACACCGGCCGGCGGTACCGTCACAGTCCGCGTCGGCTCCAGCGGCGAAAACCTCACCTGCGAAGTGTCAGACACCGGCGTCGGGATGACCGAGGAGGACCTGGCCCAGGCCTTCACCCGCTTCTTCCGCACGGCCAAAGCCCACTCCTCCGCCATTCCGGGTGCCGGCCTGGGACTCGCCATCACCAGGGCCATCATCGAAAACCACCGGGGAAGCATCACCCTCACCAGCACCCACGGAAAGGGAACCACCGCGACGGTCACCCTGCCGGATGCTGATGCAGTGGCCCGGCCCCTGGTTTCAGCCTGAACCAGCACCGGGTTTTGAGCCATTCTTGAGCAAGCCTTGATCGTTTCCTCCCCGTCCCTTGAGCATCGCCGGGCACAGTATTCGGTGTAAGGCCTGAAGCGCGAAGCAACTGCAACCGGGATCTGGGCCCGGTAGCGCCAAGGACTTGATTCGGGAACAACCGAAGGTCTTAGCGCTTGGCGGTGTCGAGAAGCCGGCACCGCCAAGCGGATCTTCCACACAGATTTCCCCGCCCGGACTGAGTAGTTCCAGTAGCCGCTTGCCCTAAAACCGAGTAGTCACCACTCGTGTACGCCTCAATAACCCCCCGTAAGGTCTTGACGAGCGCGGCACGTGGTGCCTCCAGTGGTTCTACTGTCAGGGGGACAGGTTATGGGTACGAACCGTCAGCAGACGAGATACCAGGCTGAAGCCGGCGACGAAGGCAGCGGGACGACGGGGTTCAACGGTCAGGCACCGGTCCCGAAAACGCCGGGGAGGCTCCTGAACTTGAGGTCCAACAGCGATCAGGAATCACTGCGGCTGCTGGCCCTCGCAGCAGCATCGGAATTGCCTGAGCCTGGCTGTTCCATGGACTGCGTGGTGTCCCTCCCCCGGCCCGGCAAATCGTTCCTGACGGCCGGAACACATGACCACGCCGTGGACATTGCCCGGGCAGATCAGGAAAACGGCCGAGGGCCGGTGTCCCATGCCCTGGCAGGGCGGCGCTCGAGCGTCGTCAACAGCTCCTCAACAGATTTCCGGTGGCCTGACTCCTCGGGCCACGAGGGCGGGCCTGGCTACCGGTCCCTGCTGTCAGCGCCCCTTGGGCTGGTACCCGGCGGCTTTGCGGCACTGACCATCCTCGCGGACACGGACCAGGCTTTCCCGCCCGCAGTACTCACCAGGCTCACGGCATTCAGCGCTGTGGCAGCCACCAGCTACGCGATGGCGGCCCAGTTCCGCGAGGCAGGGGTGGCGGTCAACAAGTTGCAAGCATCCATGCAGGACCGCACCTCCATCGAGGTGGCGTGCGGGGTCATCATGGGGCGGAACCGTTGTTCCTACGACGAGGCCCTTCAACTCCTCGCGGACGCTTCAAACCACAGGAACGTCCAGGCGCGGGTGGTGGCAGACCGGCTCCTCAATCAAATGCCGGGCGGAGCCCCGGCCCCACACTTCGGCCGGTAACCGACCGGAGCCTGCGTTCAGCCGCGCGGGCTGCAGGACTGGGCGGGGCCGTAACGCAGCCAGTCGGGAAGTGCGGCTTTGAAAGCCTCGCGGATGGCCGGGGTCTTGTTTACGGTCCAGTCCACCCTGGCGCCCACTTCAGTTTCTTCCCTGTCCCACTCGAACCAGTTGATCATCTTCAATTGCGGGAACTGTGCGGCCGTGGCGGGGTCGAATACCTGGCTCCACCAGGCCTGCTTGATCGCCAGCTCCCCTTCACCAGCGGCGTTGGGAGCGAACATCGCCGCGGTTTCCGGAACCGCCACCGGCTTGCCGTGGGCCACGCCGTAGACGTGGTAGAAGTCCGGAACCGGGCTGTCATCACCGTTAATGCCGATGTAGTTACCTGTCAGCTGGGCTGCGAACTTGCCTGCCTCCGGGACCTCGTTTTCACCCCACGGAATGGCGTTGCCCCAGTGGAAGATGGCCAATCCCACCCAATCCACTACATCGTCACCCGGGTAGTAGGGAGCGTAGGAGTCATCGTTCTCAGTAAGCGCGCCATCGGCGTTGGTGTCCAACACTGAGAAATCGGGCGTCCCGGGCTTGGCCTCGAAATTTCCGCCGGTGTACGGGTATCCGCCGCCGTAGCTGGGCGCCCACATCATGGCAGAGCCGGGGGCATGCTCGCGAATGGCGGCGGCGATGGTACGGAAGGCGGCGATGTAGCTCGTGGGCTGCTGCCCCCAGGAATACCAGGATCCGTTCATGTCCGGGGCAAAGCGGACAATGACGGGTACGCCGTCGTCATTGAATTTGGCAAGATCGAACGCCAGAGCATTGGCGGCCTCAGGAGTAACTCCGGCGAGGCCGGCGTCGGGATTCAGTGTCAGCAGCATCATCTGACCGTGGGTGCGGATTTGTATCACCTCCCGCTCCAGATCCCTTTCGTCCTCCTCGCCATAGGGGAAGGGTGCGAATGAGACGCTGACCGCGGGCTTACGCCCCAGGTCGAATGCATAGCCCTCCAGCGACCTGGCACGCGAATCCAGGTTCACACCGAAGAGAACCCCCGACGCCGGGGCCAGCGATGCCCTGTCCGTCACTTGGCAGACCGGGGCGTCCGGTGCGGACTCGGTTGCCGGGCTTTGGGCCACAATCTGGCCCTGGCGTCCTCCGCCGCCGAAGTAGTCAACGCCGGCAATCACGACGGCCACAACAGCGAAGACCGCCAGGATGCCCAAAACCTGGCGCATCACCGAAAAGCCAAAAGAGGCATAACGGCCGTTCTTTTTCGGCGTCGGTTCAGACATGCGCATACCCCCACTTGAATTGCGGTTGGACCCATCCTAGGACCGGTGCCGGAAGGCGGGAAGGCCTGGGCCTACTGATATTGCAGCCCCTAAGGGGCCGTCGCCTACCGCAGTAATGCCCTGCACGAAAGTCGAGTACCGGTTACTCGGGTACTCCCGCTCCCCCGCCCCGTAACGTTCAGGAGGAGGTGTCGGCGAGGACGCCCGCTGGCGACGGGAGCAGTTTGTGGGAATTGAGCTGCGCCTGGAGCGGGCGCCCTACCCGGCCCTGCACACCTTCGGGGTTCTTTTGGACCTGCGTGCGTCCAGCGATGAAGCTTCCCTCCAACTCCTCGCACAGGCTGCCACGTCAGCCCTCTCCGAACTGGCCGGATGCACCCTGGACTGCGCCGTGTCCCTTGTCGGCCCCCGGGCGGCGCTGACTGCAGGTACCAGCAGCGGCGCCACCGCCGTCGCCCAATGGGATCAGGACAGCGGGGACGGTCCGGTGTCCCATGCACTCGCCGGGCACTTGGCGCATCTTCCCAACAGCTACTCCGCGGCGGCGCAGTGGCCCTCCTGCTGGCAGGCACTCAGCGGGGCCGGCTACAGGTCGCTTCTGTCCGTGCCCCTGCATCTTCACGCGGGCAGCACGTCGGCACTGACGCTGGTGGCCCGGCAGGACGACGCCTTCACTCCCAGCGTTGTTGTTGCTGCCAGCGCCTTCAGCAAACTGGCGGCCAACAGTTATGTTTCGGCAGCAGACCTGCGCGCCGCGCAAGCCACGGCGCAACACCTCCAGGCCGCGCTGCAGGGCCGTACCACCATCGATGTGGCCTGCGGATTGATCATGGGACAAAACCGGTGCTCCTACGAGGCCGCCTTCCACATCCTCGCCCAGGCCTCCAGCCACCGGAACGTCAAAGCCCGCGTCGTGGCGGAAACCATGCTGCGGGAACTTCCGGGCGGCGCCCCTTCCACGTACTTTGTGGAATGAAGCCGGCGCTGTCCTAAGGGACTGCCACTAATGACGACGGCGGCACTGCGCCACTTCCGGCTGTCTCCCTCCTGTCGAGGTACTTCGCACTCGCGCCGGGACCGGGATGGCCGCGCGCCCATCCTTGGGATTCCCTAGGAGCCGTTGAAACCGGGTTGTTCCCCCATGGCGTTTCGCACGCTTGGAAACTCCCTGAAGGGGTGCCGGTCCAAGACCGGCCAGCATTTCCCCAAGGTGGCGCTCCTAGGTTGTGACCGTGCGTGAAGCCCTTACGCAAGCACCCAGGATCTGTGAGGTTGTCATGAAAACAGCACCAAACCAACCAAGGGAGCCGAGGTTCCGCCTCCAAAGCTATGGACGGGCTGGCATTGTTGGCTCTGTCTCGGCGGTACTCTGCGCCACGTCCCTGCTGGCGCTCCCGACGGCGAACGCGGCCGTCCCCGCGTTCCCCGACAACCTGGTGGTCTTCCCCGACCGCGACTTCGTCACGATTGAGGGCTACCAGGACAAGATCGGCCAGACCGCCACGGTGGAGGTCCACCGCCCGGGAGTCGGAATAGTCGGTTCTGCGAAGAGCGTCGTGGCCGCGGGGGACGTCGCCTTTGAAATCAACCATCCCGGCGGAGTCTGCTGGGGTGAGGGTACAGACGTGAAAGTCACCCCGGACATCCGGCCCGGCGACGCCGTGACCATCAAGTTCGATGGCAAGGAAGCTGGCACCACCACCGTCCAGGACACCTATGTCACTGGGGGCTCCGTCCTGACGGACGGCACCACCGTGACTGTAAAGGGCCGCGTCGCGGCAGGCGTTAATAAAGACCAGATGGAACAGCGCATCATTGACCCCGCGCTTAAGGACACGGCTGTCGGTCGGCGCGACGTCCGTGCAGTCGCCGGCCCGCTGACAGCCGACGACGGCTATCGGTCCAGCCTTGAATTTGGCCTCGACGGTCCGGAAACCTTCACCGCCACGTATATCTTCGATGAACCAGCCGCCGCCGAGATTGTAGCCAACGCCGGTGGCGCGCGCTCCATGGCGTGGCAGGAAGAGGATGCGGACGCCAACCGCCAGGGCCTGACAATCGCCGAGTACGGCGAGCTGGGCGGCCCCGGAATGGGCGGTTGCCCGAATGGCCCTCTGGGCTCCGGCCCTGCCGGACCCACCAAGATTTCGGCGGCCAAAGCCAATGGCGACATCAAGGTCAACTGGACCCCTGCCGTTGCAGTCCCCGGAACGCCGGCCATCACCGGCTACCGCGTCACCGCTGTTGCCAAGACTGCCACCGGGAACGAACGGGTGGAATCCGGCGTGCGGATCAGCGACCAGAAGGCCTCGAGCACCACTCTTAAGGGCCTGTCATCAGACGAGGAATATGACGTCTACGTGGTGTCCGTGAGCAGCGTCGGGGAGACATTCCCGGCCACGCATGCCATCCCGGAAACGGATACCACCGCCCCCACGGTAAAGGCCTCGCCCAATGGCGGAACCTTCTCCACCGCCCAGGAACTGACGCTGGAAGCCAGCGAACAGGGCAGCGACATCTACTACACCCTCGATGGAACAGACCCTGTCTCCGGCGGCGTTGGCGTCCAGGGCGCAACCCTTTACAAGGAGCCCATCAAGGTTACCGAAAACACCACGATCACCTACGCAGCCATTGATCCGTCCGGCAACGCGTCCGATCAGGCCACCATCGAGTTCAAGATCACCAACGATCCTGTACCGGCCGCTCCGGTCATCACCGGCGCCCCCACGGCAGGGCTGGGAACGGCGGAAGTCTCGTGGACAGCGCCGGATGCCGGGGCGGAAGGACTGACTATTAGCAGCTACACGGTCCAGGCCTACACCACCGACGGCACCCCCTTCGGTGATCCCAAGAAGGTGGCCGGGGATGTCACCACGCTGGTATACGACGGACTGAACGGTGACACCAGCTACCAGTTCACGGTCCGGGCCGGAAACACCAACGGCGACGGACCCGAATCGGCCAAGAGCGCACCGGTCACCGTACAGGGCGCTGTTGTGGCAATGGCCGGCCCCGACCAGAACGTCACCCGGCGTACGACGGCCACTCCCGTAACCCTGGACGGCACGGGTTCCACCACCGCCGGCGCAACCTACGAGTGGGAGCAGATCCTGACCGGAACCGACGATCCGGACAAGGTCACTCTGACGCCAAACACCAGCAACCCACTGAAGCCAACCTTCAGCCTGCCGGTTTACAAGGCGCCGATGACCAACAATCCGCTGACGTTCAAGCTGACAGTCACCGTTGGCTCCACAGTGCGGACGGACGAGGTCAAGGTAACCCCCGTTCCGGACCGGGTCACCATCAGCCAGGCCCAATGGAAGAGCGGCGATATGAGGATCGGCGGCACCAGCAGCGCGGTTGGCGGCATCATCACCGTCCACGTTGGTGGTCCTACCGGCAGGGTACTGGGACAGGTCAACATCACAGCGGCAGCCGCTCCGGCAACCGGTGGCGAATGGTCCCTGCGGCTGCGGAACGCCGCAGCAGGCACCACCAACCCCGGCACAGTCTGGATTGAATCCACCCTGGGCGGTACTGCCGGCCCCGTGGCTGTGACGAACAAGTAAAGGATAAATCCAGCACAAAAAGGCCCGGTGGCTTCCGGAGATGTTCCGGAAGCCACCGGGCCTCAGTGTGTCCTCTGCAGAGTTTTTGGCCAGATGTGCAGGGTTCCGAGGCGTAGAGTCCGCATATCTGGACAAAAACTCCAGCCTTGGAGAGAACCCTTCAGCATCGGGTCCCTCCATATGCAGCTGTTCACACTGACGTCTCCGTCGTGGGGGCTGACTATCCCGGATGGGCATCCGGTTGCTCCCGCCCTGCCCGGGCTGCTTAGCTGCTGGTTCCTGGTTTGCGGCAACTGACTGCTGTCTTTGGACCCACAGCAGAAGGCCCACGAGGCAGGGAATGCCTTGCGGGCCATCGCAAGAGTCAAATCGCAACAGTCACAGAGTACTGGTACCCCGCAGCGCCGGTACCGCCGCTAATTCCTGTCCGGAAGCGGCACCAGGATGCCGCAGGCCGGCGAAGCGGAAGGAAGGCCCGGCCACGCCGAACGTTGCGGTGACGGTGGTGCCTGCGCCGGGAGTGGAGCGGACTTCAAGCGCTCCCCCGGCCTGCCGGACTGTGTCGCCGAGGATTCGAAGGCCGAAGTGGCCTTCCGGGCAGCGCTGCGCCGGATCGAAGCCCAGGCCATCATCCGCCACCAGGATGTGGGTGATCTCGCCGGCCTGCCGGATGCGGACCATAACCGCAGCAGCCGCTGCGTGTTTCGCGGCGTTGACCAGTGCCTCGCGCACCACGCGGTAGATGAGGACCGCCCGGTCGCGGTCCAGTTCCAGCTTGTCCGGGATCTCCACCGTCAGCCGGATGCCGCGCTCCACGAGGGGTGCCTCCAGCCTGGTAAGGGATGCCTTCAGCCCGAGTTCATCGAGGTCAGGAGGATAGAGCTCACTGGTCATGGCCCGGAGGGTCCTGATGTTGTCCTGCAGCATGGTCCGCGCCTTGCAAAACACCGGCCCCTGCTCAGCCGGGCCGCGGCGCTCCACGGATTCCAGGGCATAGGCCAGCCCGGACAGGTCCTGGATCACCTCGTCATGGAGTTCACTGGCGATCTGCCGGCGCTCGTGGTCCGATGCTTCGATGGCCAGGTGCAGCATGGCGTTGCGTGCGGCCTGGTGAACCTGGATCCTGCGGGCCAGCCGGACGGCCGGAATCAACTGCGCCAACTGCAGGACCGCCAAGGACAGCAGCATCGGCGGGATCATCCCCATCAGGACTGCGGCCTGCTCGCGGCGGACCCCGTCGCCCGGAGAGTACGTTTCGAAGATCATCGGCGCACCGCTTTGGGAAGACGAGCGGGCGTAAACTTCCACGAGTTCGCCTGATCCTGCCTCGTAAGTGTTCTCTTCGGCATCCTGCGGCTCCAGGGTGGCCGTCGCCGGTGCGCCTGCGAGGAGCTCGCGTGCCCATTCTTCCTGTTCGAACTCCAGCCCTATGAGGGATTCGACGTCCGAGTACACCACGCGGCCGTGCTCATCCCACACTTTGATCCTCGTCACGCCGCTTTCCGCCAGCCACGGCTCCAGCCGTTGGTCCAGCAGTTCCAGGGCGGCAGGATCACCGGCCAGGAGCTGGTCGGTGATCAGGGGCCCCACTACGTTGTCGGCCAGGCGCTGGGTGATGTCCCGGGCGTTGTCCAAGGCGTGCTGTTCGGCAGCGGCCCGGATCCAAAAGGCCACCGGAGTAGCCACCAGGACCAGGGCTGCGAAACCCACGCTAAGAAAACGTGCAACAGCTGCCCTGACCTCGCGCCGCTCGGCGACGCCGCGCGCACTGGCGGTGGCCGGAGATGCCTCTCCGGGATGTTGTCCTTCCATGACCAGCCTGCTGCGGCTAAGCCGAGAGTCCCGGTGCGAGCGCCGCGGTGCTGCCCAACCGGGCCACCAGCGACGGATGCACAATCAAGTTGCCGGGGTGGGCGTGCCTCAGGGTGTCCAGCATGACTCCCAGGGCGCCGTCCTTTGGCAGGAAGGCGCACACTCCCATGCCGGCGGCCGCACGCAGCGCTTCCTGCGACGGGTTGCCGGTCAGCATCACGATCCGGGCTTCCGGGGCTTCCGCGAGAATGCGCTCTGAAGCTGTCAGGCCGGAACCGTCAGAAAGGTGGAGATCCATAATGACGACGTCGGGCCGGAGGTCCTGGAACATCGTTACGGCGGATGCCACTGATTGGGCCGCTCCCACGCTTTTCAGGTCGGGTTCCCGGTCCAGCGCTCCGGCGAGCAGGTCGGAAAAGGTGGTGTGGTCATCAACGATCAGGATCCGCAGCCGTTCTGTTTCCTGCCGGGCTGCTCCGGTAGCCGAGTGGCGGCTTTCCTTGACCACCTGGATGGGGCCACGGATTTCCGCCGGTCCGGATGCTGCCGCCGTGCTGGTCAGGAGCCTGGCCTGGGCCTCCTTCAGCACCGGCCCGGGGGCGCAGCCCAGTTCCTCGTCCATGACCCTGCGGCAGCGGTCGAAGGCCCGGAGGGCCTCGGTGTTCTCCCCGTTGCGCTCCAGCCCAAGTACCAGGGCCGCCCATCCCCGCTCGTTGAGGGGATCCTCCTTCACGGCCGCGCCGCCGAGGGCGATGGCCTTGCGGGGTTCCCCGACTGTCAGCGCGGTTTCCGCGGCCAGTACGCGGGCAAGGTTGACCTGCGCCGCATGCAGGGCCCGCTCTTCCTCGGCCCAGGCGGGCAGCAGCTCGTCGCCGAGCAGCGGCGCCGAAGCCAGTTCGAGAGCTTCCGTGAAGAAGGCGAGCGCCTCGCGCGGTTCGGCCTGGGTTGCGGCTTTTGTCAGTGTTCCGAAGCGGTCCAGATCCAGTTCCACCAGTGACCGGTCAATGGCATAGCCCCCCGTAACCGTGCGGAGAGGGCCCGTCCGGCCTGCGCCGGGCTGGAGATGGCGCCGAAGGACGCTGACGTAGCTTTCAAGGGTGGGCAGGGCAACGGCCGGGTGGCTGCCGTCCCACAGCAGATCCATGATGCGGGTCTTGGACACTGCCGAGCCGAAGCTCAGCAGGAGAATCTCAAGCACCTGGCGGGGTTTGGGGCCGCCGAGGTCTTTGGCAGTCAGTTCCTTGCCGCCGCGGCGAATGGTCAGCGGGCCGAAAACAGAAATCTGAAGTGCCGGCGGCTGCGGCGCGCCAGGAACGGTACCTGCATCGGCTGTTTTCTTCGCCAGTTCCAGAGTAATCACGAAGGTTCCCCCCATTTAGTTCAGTGCGTGAGTCTCATTGAAATGGCGGGAAAAAATGCGAACAACAGTGCTTGGTACTCAGAAACTGAGGGCACCGGTACCTAGGCGTTGTGGTTCCTACGCAGCGCGTGCTCAGCGGAAACCGGCTGGGAACCGGCTGACGAATACCTTGCCCGGAAGTGTTTCCGCTGGTTAAACCAACCACTTGAGGACTGATGGGGGAACGTTGGGAAAAGCCTAGGTAGCCCGTGGCGGCAGTGAGTGGCAGCGCCAAAGCTTTCCCCAAGTGGACCCCCCTAATTTTGCGGAAAGAGGCTCACAGCAGCAGTTTGTGACACGGCAACCACCAGGAAAGGCGAGCAGATGAAGAGGTTCTGGTATCTCCCCATTCCAGCTGTAGCAGCTGCAACGAGTCTGACAGTCTGGGGCCAGGCCAACGCCGGCCCGCCCCCTGAGGACTCTCCCGGCGTTGTGGTTACAGCAGACGTGACGTCCGGCCGTGATGCCGACCCGACAGACTCGGCCTCACTGCTTCCCACCCCAACCCCTACGGCCAGCATCACCGCCATCCCTGACCATTCGGCACCTGAAACCCACATGTACCCACCGCTGCCAACCGACAGCCTCACCCACGACCAGTTCGACGACAAGGGCGGCCTGCGCGAAGACGGGGTCTCCGACGACGGCCCCACCCACGACCTCAACGACGATAAAGGCGGAGACCGCTAGCACCTGATCACCCAATCCAAGGTTTTCCCTAGGCGGCCATCACACCATGGCCTTGTTTCGCCGGCTCTACTGGGGAGCCGGCCCTACGGGGGGAACCGATTGAGGATGCAGGCTTTATCACGCACGTCGCCGTCCACGCCACACCGTAAAGCTGCAAGCTCGCGCCTGCGGTTCCTGGCCGCCTCCGGAGCGCTGATTTTGGCCGCCTCCATGGGCCTGCCGCCGGTAGCGGCCAACGCCATACAAGCCCCCGTAGGCGCGGGCTTTACACTTACGCCCGCCGATTTGTCCTTCATCCTGAAGCAGATCAAGATCGCCGAGGCCCACGTGGCCAACACCACGTCCGAAACCGGGCCGTGCGGCGCCCTCGTGGGTACGGGCCCCAACCAGCTGGCCAGCCCGCTGCTGTCCCACGGCCTGCGCACCGTAGACGGAAGCTGCAACAACCTCCAGCCCGGCCAGGAAACCTTCGGCGCGTCGGATCAGGTGTTCCCCCGGCTGGGGTCCAAGTCCTTCGGTCCCGCAGAGAGCGGATCCTTCGGCGGACCCCCCAAAGCAACGAGCTACGCACAGAAATCCGGCAGTGTTTTCGATTCCCGGCCGCGCACCATCAGCAACCTCATCGCCGACCAGACCTCCACCAACCCGGCAGCTGTCGCCGCGGCCGGCTTCCCGGCCAGGACGCAGGGCAACGAGGGCGTGGTGCCCTGCACCACGGACCCCGATCCCGAGGCGACTCCGCCGGTCGCAGCTGCACCTGACGGTTGCGTCCCCTCACACAACACGCTGTTCATTCCCAACGTGACCACCGACGTCGGACTCTCACCGCCCTACAACTCCCTGTTCACCCTCTTCGGGCAGTTCTTCGACCACGGCATCGACCAGACGGTCAAGGGCGGAGGCACCGTCTATGTTCCGCTCAAGGCTGATGACCCGCTGATCGCCGGCCCGGACCATGTGTTCGGCAACGTCGATGACCTCAACCCGCACATGCGCTTTATGGTCCTGACCCGGGGCCAGAACCAGCCGGGCCAGGACGGCATCCTCGGGACCGCCGATGATGTCCAGGATGCCCTGAACACCAACTCGCCGTGGGTGGACCAGAGCCAGACCTACTCGTCGCATGCCTCGCACCATGTCTTCCTGCGCGAGTACGTCAACAACCCGTCGGGCCGGCCCGTGGCAACCGGGAACATGCTGGGCGGCCCCGCCGGCACTCCGGCTGAAGGCGGCATGGCCACCTGGGCTGACACCAAAAAGCAGGCCCGGGAGCTGCTCGGCATCCAGCTGCTGGACAACGACGCCCTCAACGTCCCCATGCTCGCCGCCGATCCCTACGGAAAGTTCATCCCCGGGCCGAAAAACGGGCTCCCGCAGTTCGTGACCAGGTCCGGCCTGGTGGAGGCAGACCGGACGGCCGACGGCGGGCGCGGCACCCTTGTGCCGCAGGACGTGCTGTACTTCAACACGCCGTTCCTGACGGACATTGCCCACAACGCGGACCCGTCACCCCAGGACACGGACCACAACCCCGCCACCCCGCCGGCGGCCCCGGCACCTGACGCGGACACCAACGCTTCCGCCGACTTCCTGAGCCAGGCCCCGGGCACCTACGACGACGAGATGTTGAACGCCCACTTCATCGCCGGCGACGGAAGGGTCAACGAGAACATCGGGCTCACCGCGATCCACCAGGTGTTCCACTCGGAGCACGACCGTGTGGCCGCTGACATCAAGCGGGTCCTGAGCAACGACACCTCGGCCAAGGGAGTTGCCGCCCTGGCCGAGTGGAAGCTGGCCGAAGGCGCCGCGGGATGGAACGGCGAACGGCTCTTCCAGGCCGCCCGCTTCGTCACGGAAATGGAGTACCAGCACCTGGTGTTCGAGGAGTTCGCCCGGAAAATCCAGCCTGCCCTTAACATCTTTGAGCCCTTCGCCTTCGCCCAGACGGACATCAATCCGGCAGTCAGCGCCGAATTCGCGCACGCCGTCTACCGCTTCGGCCACTCGATGCTCACCGAAACCATTTCCCGCCGCAACGAGGACAGCCCGGGCGCGGACAACGTGTTCGGGACTCCCGACGACGTCAGGGGCTCCCAGAATGACATCTCCCTTCTCGAGGGCTTCCTGAATCCGCCCGAATACACCGACGGCGGCCCGGCCGGCGCACTCACCTCCGAGGAAGCCGCAGGCAGCATCATCATGGGCATGTCGGACCAGGTGGGCAGCGAGCTGGACGAGTTCGTCACCGATACGCTCCGCAACAAGCTGCTGGGACTGCCGATGGACCTCGCGGCGATCAACCTCACGCGTGCAAGGTCCGAGGGATTACCCACCCTGAACAACCTGCGCCGGGAAATCCACGGCGCCACCAATGACGGCCAGCTCAAGCCGTACACCAACTGGATCGACTTCGGCGAAAACATCAAGCATCCCAAGTCCCTGGTCAACTTCGTGGCCGCGTACGGAACACACCCGTCGATCGTGGCAGCCACCACGCTGGAGGCCAAACGCACGGCCGCCCGGCTGATCGTCAGCCCGGACGCCCTGGCCGGCGAGGTTGCGCCGGAGGATGCCGTGGCGTTTATGAACAGCACGGACGCCTGGGCCAACAACGGAAGCTCCTCAATCACCGGACTGGACGATGTGGACCTGTGGATCGGCGGCCTGGCCGAGCGGACCAACCTGTTCGGTGGACTGCTGGGCAGCACCTTCAACTACGTTTTCGAGAGCCAGATGACCGACCTGCAGAACGGTGACCGGCTGTACTACCTGGCCCGCACACCCGGCATGAACCTCATGGCGCAGCTCGAAGGGAACTCCTTCGCGGAGATGATGATGCGCAACACCAACGCCCAGGCGCTCAAGGCCGATGCGTTCGCCACTGCCGACTGCAAGTTCGAGCTGAAGAACCTCAACGGAACGGCCCAGGGCTTCGCATCCGCCGGCAACACTGTGGCGGACGATCCCTCGTCAGAATGCAACGAGTCTGCACTGCTGATCCGGATGCCCGACGGCACCATCAAGTACCGGGCTTCGAACTCAGTGGACCCGGCCGGCATCAACGGCCAGGCCGTGTATAACGGATCCGTCAATGCAGACCGCATCCATGGCGGCGTGGACAACGACACCATGTGGGGCGGCCCGGGCAACGACGTCATCGAAGGCAATGACGGCGCCGACACCGTCCTGGGCGGCGACGGCAACGACATCATCACCGACTCGGCCGGGGACGACATCCTGAAGGGCGGTCCGGATAACGACGCGATCGACGGCGGCCCGGGCCTGGACCTCCTCCTCGGCGGGGACGGACGGGACTTCATCAACGGCGGCGCGAACTCCAACGAGACCTTTGCCGGTGAAGACGACGACTTCGTGATCGCCGGTGAAGGCCTGGACGCCGTGTTCGGCGGCGGCGGAAACGACTGGGCGGAAGGCGGCGACGGCCCCGACCTGCTGATCGGCGACTCCAGCAACCTCTTCTTCCAGGACGATTCCCAGAAGCCCGGCAGCGACGTCCTGGTGGGCCAGGGCGGCGACGACGACTACGACATGGAAGGCGGGGACGACATCGGCCTCGCCGGCCCCGGCGTCGAAAAGGTGGCCGGCGCGTCCGGCTACGACTGGGAGACCGGCGAATACGATCCCCTGCCGCAGGACGCCGACCTTGGCCTCCCGATCGCGCCGCTGGACATCCTCCAGGTGGGTGTCCGCGACAGGTACAACGAGGTGGAAGCGCTCTCCGGCGGTCCTTTCGACGACAAGCTCCGGGGCGACAGCATCATCCCGAAGACTCGGGGCGGGGGCGGCTTCATCGGCTGCGACGTACTGGACCAGGCCGGTGTGGACCGCATCAAGGGACTCAGCGAACTGATCCCCTCCCTGCCTACTCCCCTTGCTGACGTCGTCAACGCCTCCGCTTCCAAGGAATGCCCCGTACTGACCGGCCCCTCGGTCTGGGGCGAAGGCAACATTCTCCTGGGCGGCGCAGGCAGCGACCTCATCGAAGGCCGCGGCGGAGACGACATCATCGACGGCGACCGTTACCTCAGCGTCCGGCTCAGCGTCCGCACGGATCCTAACAACGCGGCCACTGAAATCGGCAGCGCCACGGGAATGAACGCCCAGTACCAGCGCACTTCCGACGGCGCGCTCACCGGCCCCACACTCCAGCAGGCCGTGTTCGCCGGGACGGTGGACCCCGCCAACATCATCGTTGTCCGCGAAATCCTCACCTCCACCGGAGGAACCGACAGCGCGGTCTTCTCGGACTTTGAGTCCAACTACACCATCACCACCACCGGCGGCGACGGCACCCTGGGATCCCCCGGCTCCATCACCACCGTCCGGCACAACAGCGGCGAGGACGGCACCGACACCCTCCGCAACATCGAACTGCTCGTCTTTGGCGACGGAACCGACGGGCCCGGTGACGACGTCGGCGAGGTGGAGGACGACGTCGACGAAGGTGAGGACGGAGTGGACGAGGGCGAAGACGAGGTGGACGAGGGCGAAGACGAGGTGGACGAAGGGGAAGCCGAGGACGGCGCCGATGACGGCGTCGACGAGGTCATTCCCGGCGACGGCGAGGTGGTTGTGATCGTCACGCCGACGCCGGACACGCAGCCCGTTCCGGGCCCCGCACCCCTGGATCCGGCACCAGTTGACCAAGCCCCGGCAGGCCCTGCACCGGTGAACCCTGCACCGGCCGATCAGGCCCCCGTTGAACCGGCTCCGGCTGACCCGGCACCAGTGGTACCCGTGACCGGAGGCTTCTCCGTCCGCACAGTGGATTCCACCGGAGCCCAGGTGGGAGAAATCCTGACGGCTGAACCGGGTGCCACGAGGATGGTGGTTCGCGGCCTGGAGAACGGGGCCGCGTACAGGTTCCAGGTTGCACCCCCGAGCGCCAACGGCCCGGTATTTTCTGACCTCAGCGAACCGGTTGTCCCCGGCGCCAACGAGGGCGGGCGCCGCGCCTTCAAGCAGGGAGCAAAACTGGCAGAAGCAGGGACGGATCAGCCACTGGCACCGGCAGCTGCACCTCTCGGCGGCGCCTTCGGAACCGCACCGGTGGTCACGCTGGCGGCACTGGCACACTACCTGTCCACCAGTCCCGGCACGGCGGCGCTTGCCATCACCACGGGAGGCCTGTTGGCTGCCTGCGCCTTGCTGGCCTTCAAGCTGTACCGTTCCCGGGCTAACGCCCGGAAGGTGCCGTCCAAGGAACCGTCAGGCCCCACGAAAGCCTGACCTGGTGGGAGCCCGCTGGTATCAGGCGGGCTCCCACCCGGCCTGATACCAGCGGACCTTGGAAAACAGGGAAACAACAAGGTAGGCGCACAGGGTTCCCCCAGCGTCCGGTCATTACTCTCGCAGCATGTTCACTTGCTCAGTCCTTCGGTGCATGAATCCCGGCTCTGCCTTCACGGCAGGCAGCCAAAGCCTCGTTGCGGGTTATCGCGAGGCGTACGTCTGTGCGGAGCATAAGGCGGTGATCGACGCCGGCGCCCCCTGGGACATGGAAGGACCTACAGTCCTGATGGGCCAGGACCTTGCACCCATCCTCGAGAACTGGCATGCACGCCCCAGTGTGGGGTCTGAGGGTTTCACCCTCACCCTTGAAATCGCCGGTCAGATAAAACCAGTAGAGGTTTTCCTGATGCCCACCGAGGCCATGACCCTTTCAAGTTTCATCGACGCAGCAAATAGCGACGCCGGGTGACGACGTAGCTCCTGGGCTCCCCGTACAGCGGCGGACATCCACCAACGGAACGCCGGCTCCTCGCTGAGGGGCCGGCGTCGTCCTGTCCACCCTGCGCCTACACGGTACTTCAAGCTTTACCCAAGGTGAGCGGAAGCACCGCTTCCCGCCGGCCGCACCACGTCAATAGTTGAGGGTCCTGCCCGCTTGGCGGTCAGGACCCTCAACTGTGTGCCGGCAGGGGTGAAGGGCTTGGCTGCTAGCCGAGCAGGGTGGTGATGAGCCTGATGGAGGAGGCGATGATGGCGATGAGTCCGATGGCGGCGAAGAGGTTGTGCCACCACTTGTTGCGGAGGTCTCCCATGACGGTGGTTTTGTTGGCCATGATGACGATCAGGACGCCGAGCAGGGGTGCGATGAGCACCGTGAGGGATTGGGCGATGACGATCAGTCCCACCGGTGAGGATTGGAAGGACAGCGTGATGATCAGGCCAAAGGCCAGGATCATGCCGGTGACGATGCGGGCCATGGGTGACCCGGCCTGGGCGCCGCGTCCGAGGGCGTCTGAGAGCATGGTGCCGCCGGCTGTGGCGTTGGCGATCATGGATGAGAAGGCGGCACCGGAGAGTCCGAGGGCGAACAGCATCGCTCCGACCGGGCCGGCCAGGGGCGTGAAAACGGACGCCAGGGCGTTGATGGTTGCGGCCTCGGCCCCGGTTTTGCCGAGCACGGCGGCTGCGACCATGATGACGAGGGCAGTCATGATGCCGGGGGCCACGATCCCGGGGATAGTGTCCACCAGGGTGATGTCGCGGTAGTCGTCGCGGGTCCGGCGGTTTTCCTTGATGCCGTATGAGGTGTAGAAGGCGGCGTTGATGGAGAAGTTGGTGCCCACGAGCGCGACGATCAGGATCTCGCTTCCGGCGGGCAGTTGCGGGACCATGCCTTCCATGGACCGGTACCAGTCGGGCTGGGCCACGACTGTGCTGGCGATGAAGGCGATGCCCATGAGGACGACGATGACCAGCAGGGCTTTTTCGACGATGCCGTAGACGTTTTTGAAGGCCAGGACGATACCGACGGCGATGGTGCAGACCACGGTCCATAGGACCGGGGAGCCGCCGAAGATCAGGGACAGGCCGAGTCCTGATCCGACTGCGTTGCCGACGGAGAACATCAGGGTGATGCCAAAGACGCCGAAGCCGGCGAGGATGCCGATCGGTTTGCCGAGGTGTTCCTTGATGGACGTGATCAGGGAGGTGGGTGTCGCGATGCCGAGCCGGACGCTCATGTCGGTGAAGAAGATCATCAGGACCGTGGAGACGGCGATGACCCAGACGAGGCTGTAGTCGAAGCGGCTGCCGGCCTGGACGGCGGTGGTCAGGTTGCCTGGACCGAACTGCCAGGCTCCGACCACGAAGGCCGGGCCCATGAGGGCAAGGTAGCCAAGGAAGGTACGGTGCTTCTTGGTGGTGCCTTGGGCCGGTTTTCCTTGCTGGGTGGCCATCTGTTCTTCCGTGGTTCCGGGATGGATGATGGTCTTATTCTGCTCGCGCATGGGCGAGTCCTCCTTATGCAGCGACATTGCTGGGGGCATCGTTGGCCCGGGGTGGAGAGTAAAAAGCTGGGGTACGGGCGGCGGGCCGGGGAGCCCGCCACCCGTGAGGACCAGGGCAGGGGTTAGACGGTGGCGGTGACCTTGCCGATGTTTGCGGCGGCGAAGGCTTCCGCAATCTCGGTTTCGGCGCCTTCCGGCAGGGGCAGGAGCGGGGTGCGCACTGTGGCGTGGTCCAGAATGCCGCGGTTCACGAGCCCCCACTTCAAGGCGACGGTGCCCTCCATGTGGGACCCGCGGTGGTAAACGTTCTTGGTCACCGGCAGCAGCCGCTCATGAATTGCGTGGGCACGCTTGTAATCCTGCGCCTTGCCGGCCTCGATCAGTTCGACGAGCAGTTCGGGGGCGATGTTGCCGTAGCCGACGAGCAGACCGTCCACATCGAACATTGTCGGCAGCAGGTATTCGTCATGGCAGGACAGCACCTGCAGTTCGGGGTACGCGGCGCGCAGCGCGGGGATCTCGGTGTACCACCGGCGCATGTTCCGGACACCGTTCTTCGTGGCAAAGACGCCTTCCTGGCCGGCGATCTCGAGCTGGGTGTCGAGGTCGTAGGTTGCCTTGGTGTTGTCTGGGTACTGGAAGAGGATCAGCGGCAGGCCGGACTCGTCATAGATCTCCTGGTAGCGCGTCTGCGGGGCGCCCTTCTGGTATCCAAAACGCAGCCACCCGTGCGAGGGGTAGACCAGACCGGCTGACGCACCGGCCTCTACGGCCTTCTTGGCCTCCAGGGCCGCGGTCTTGTTGCCCTCCTTCGTAATGCCCGCCACCACCGGTACACGGCCGTCGGTCGATGCCACGAACGCCCGGATAACGTCCAGCTGCTCCTCTTCGGTAAGGAACGTGCCTTCTCCTGCGTGCCCCAAAACGACGACGCTCTTCACGCCCTCAATCGATCCGAGCCACGAACCCAGACGCTGGATCGCAGCGAAGTCGACAGCGCCATCTTCGGTGAACGGGGTGACAGGTGCGGGGCTGAGTCCGCGGAGATCGAGTGTCATTACAGCTACCTTCTTGTCTTCTTTGATGGTCGGCAGTCCCGCGATGGTGAGAACGTTTGCGGGAACGTTTTCAAGTTTGCACGTGTCCCAGCTCACTGTCAAGAGAACGTTTGCAAAAAGGTGGAATAGAGTGTCTCTTACGCCCCTTCTGAAGAGGAGAACCGCCATGGAACCGGCCGCCCCCGGAACGATCGTCACCCTCAAGGACGTCGCCGCGGCCAGTGGCGTCAGCATCTCCACGGCCAGTCGGGCCCTGGATGAACGCACGACGTCCCGCTCCGCTTCTGCCGCCCGGGTCAGGAAAATTGCCGAGGAACTGGGCTACCGCCGCAACTCGTTCGCCTCCAACCTCCGAAGGGGTGAGACACGGACGCTCGGAGTGCTGGTGCCCCGGCTCAGCGACACCGTCATGGCTTTGATGTTTGAGGAACTGGAGCGGGCGGCGTCGGACCGCGGATACTTTGCCATGGTCGCCACCAGCGGCGATGATCCGGAGGATGAACGCCGGGCAGCCGAAACGCTCCTTGACCGGAACGTGGACGGCCTGATCCTCGCCACTGCCCGGATCGACGACGAACTGCCCAAGCACCTGCGGGAACGGGGCGTGGCGCACGCGCTGGTGCTGCGTACCGACGGGGTCAGCCCGTCGGCTCTTG
This sequence comes from Arthrobacter sp. Soil_C_49, assembly GCF_057656635.1. NCBI lineage: Bacteria > Bacillati > Actinomycetota > Actinomycetes > Micrococcales > Micrococcaceae > Arthrobacter > Arthrobacter sp. Soil_C_49. The sequence continues at coordinate 71,355 of NZ_JBDGJZ010000002.1, read as the reverse complement.
GCGACGACGAGGTAGGCGGGTACCTGGCGGTCCGGCATCTGATCGACCTCGGGCACCGTGACATCGGGATAGTGACCGGCCCGTCATTTACCTCCACAGGACGGGGCCGCCTTGCCGGCGCCCGCAGAGCCTTGGAAGGAGCGGGCATCGAAGCCCGGGAAGACTGGCTGATTGCTGAAGGCTATGGCATCGAAAGCGGGTTCTCCGCCGCGGAGAAACTCCTGGCCGGCAATTCCGGACCACGCCCCAGCGCCGTGTTCGCCGCCAACGACAACCTGGCCATGGGGGTCATCGCGGCCGCCCACCGCCGCGGTATCACCGTGGGAGAGGACCTGGCACTGGTTGGCTACAACGACATACCCCTCTCGTCCCGCCTTTCAACCCCGCTCAGTTCTGTCCGGGTGCCCTTGGACCAGATTGCCGGCAACGCCATCGACCTCATCGTCAACCCCGGCAAGGAACCAAAAATCCGCACATCCATGCCCACCCTTATCCCCCGCCAGTCCAGCGGCATTCCCCGATCCCAGCAGAGTCGCTAGGGGCTGGAGCGGCACCAACATATCGCACAGGCGCACCTACTTCTGGCCCGTCAGCAAGGTGCCTTGGATCGCCGTCATCGGCACGGCACCGTAGTCCCTGGAATCGATGGACACCCCGCGGTTGTCCCCCAGGACAAAAACACTGCCGGCCGGAACTTTCTCCGGGCCGAAGTAGGTGGCATCGATGCGGCTGTGGTCGATGAACGGCTCTGGCACCGCTACGTCATCGACGTAGAGTTCCGAATCGCGGATGGCCACGGTCTGGCCCTCCCGTGCGATGACCCGCTTGATGGCTGTATTGCCGTCGACGGGGCTGGTAAATGCGACCACCACGCCGTTCTGGATCCAGCCAACACCGGCCCCCGGCTTGAACAGGAGCACCACAGCGCCTTCACGAATGGTGGGTTCCATGCTGTCCGAGGAGACGGTGAACGGCTCCACGAACCAGAGGCGCAAGGCCACAATGGCCAGGGCAGGGATCAGCGCCCTCGCCAGGAGGCGGGAGCGCTGTCCCCTCAGGACATGGGCTTTTGTCCGCGGCAGGCGGTGGCGCGGACGCCGCCTGCCGGAAAGCTGAAGAACTCCGGCCCGGAGCCTGGCAGGCAGCGTCCGCGGGGAGGTCAATGCTGATGAAGCCATGCAGGCAGTCTCCCCGGGACTCCTAGGGAATGCCTTGGAGCCGTGAAAGTCCTCAAAAGCCGGCAAAAACCTGAGCAAGTCCTGCGCAATCCTTGACCCGCTGCTCGGCGGTCCTTGAGCGAGGACGGGCACAGTAGTGCGTGCCAGGCCTGAACAACCGGAGGGAAAATCCGGGTCGCGGAGGCTGGCGGTGTCATGAAGCCGGCACCGAAAACGAGCGCAGTAGGCAGTCGCTGAATAGTTGAGTAGCAACTACTCGTGTGCTCCGGATACCCGCCCCGTAACGTGCAGCACAGAGTGCCGCAGTGGTCACTCGTACATGTTTCGGATGGTCAGGCGGGGCAGGTTATGCGGACGAATCTTCGGGTGCAGGCAGCGCACCTCCAGGCCGGGGCCGATGGCGGAGGCGGCGGAACAGCATGGTTCCGCAATAAGCCATCGGTCCCTGCACTGTCCGGGCCTGGCGTGGATGTGCGGGCAGCCGCCGCTGGCTTTGCCCTGCGGGACCCGCAATGAGCGTCGCAGAGTACGACGACGACCGCGCGCCGTTGCTGGACAGTTCAGTCCTGCTCCGCTTGCGTGAGGAGTTGGACGGCGACGAAGGCGTCTGGAAGGTGTTCATCCAAAACTTTGTCGCCCACCTGCCCTCCAGGACGGAGAAGCTGCGCCTTGCACTGACCACAGGGGACAGCGCCGGGGCCATGGTGGCAGTACTGAGCCTCAAGACCTCGAGCCAGATGGTGGGCGCCCAACGACTGTCGGGCCTGATGCTTGAACTGGAATACCTGCTCCGCGTGGAATGCTCGGACCGCGATCCTGCTGTTGCCCTCCCCCGGCTGGCCGCCGGCCGCCTGGTGCCCATCAAGCAATGCGCTCAACAGACACGGTATTTCCTGGAGAAGCATCTCTAATCCCTTGGCCCGTGGCCTGGAGGGAGTTGGGCTGCGAGACCGGTGAGCAGGATGCTGAGCCCCTGGTCCAGTTCGGCGGCGCCGTCGTATTCCGTCAGGACCGGACCCAGCTTCCGAAGGTGCGGGAAGTCCTTTACCGGCAGGCGGTGCAGGCCCAGCCGCAGGATGGCTTCGTTTTCGTCTGGATCCACAATGTACTCCTGAAGTTCGTTCAGGATATGGCCGTAGAGGAACCCGTAGTACGCGCGGTAAACGTGCAGGGCATCGGTGGGAGTGAATCCGGCCTCTATCAGCAGCGCAAGGATCTGCTCCAGTGGCCGGAGCGTCCCCAAGGGCCTCAGCCCGAGGGGCGTGGAGAGGGGCCTGGTGACAAGCAACGGCACCACGTTGGGGTGCCGCAGGGCCAGGAGCCGGAGTTCATGGGCGATCTTGCGCAGCTGCGCCTGCCAGTCCGGGTCGTCCGGAAAGATGGCCAGTTCGTCGAAGACCATCTCGGCGACCCCGTCCAGCAAGGCCGCCCGGTTCGCCGCGTAGCGGTAAAGGCTCATGGGATCCCGGCGCAGTTCCTGCCCTAAACGGCGCATGGACAGAGCCTCCAGCCCCTCGGCGTCCACCAGTGCCAGCGCGGTGGAAAGCACGAGTTCCCTGCTCAGGCGCATTTTCCGTGTCTCGGCCGGGCTGGTGGGTTCTTGAGGTAAAGCGATGACGTATCCGTCCAGTGGGAGGAACCAGGTTCACCCATTCGGACGATACCTAAGCTTGCTTATTAATCAGTCTACGCGTAAAGTCTACAGCGTAGAGAAGTTGTCGACATGGTTTCAGTAAAGGGATCAGAGTTTGCATGGCCGCCACGGCTGCTCACGTCTAAATCCCAGGAGAAACCCCATGACTACACACACTCAGAATGAGCGCTCCGGCGCTGTCCGCAACGAGAACGACATCAAGATCTCCACCCGGACTCTTGAGTTCGCGGTCTATGTTGCCGCAGTCCTCGCCACCATCATCACCGCAGCAGTCGTCGGGGACGACGCCAGCGAAAACGGTGTTGACGTGTTCAACGCCAACGACGCAATGCAGTACATCACTTTCCTTACGGTGGGCCTGATGGTAGCCCGCGGCCTGGCGAAGGCCGGCAACCGCGTCAGCAACAACCACGCCTAACACGCATCTTCCGGCACCAGTGCCGGAACAGGGTTGGTTCCGGCGCAGCACCTCAATGGTGCCGCGCCGGAGTCTTCCCCGCTTCACCTTGTTCAGCCTGCCGCGGCCCACCACCAGGGAACCCGGCAGTATCCGCTCATTGCTGTGTGCAAAGTACTGAGTGAGGCCGCTGTAGCCGAACGGCGGGCAACTGCACCTTGTTGAAAAGAGCCCTCTGATGGCCAATTCACAGTTCGACCAGTTCCTCGAGGAAGCTACCCACCTCGACCAGGACGCCGAAGGGACTCTTGACGGAGACTCCCTTTACGGCCTCTACACCAGCTGGTGCCACGTCTCCCACAACACCATACGGACAGAACCCACTTTCTGGGCCGCGATGAAGCAACGCGTCCAACCTGGCCAGTGCCTCCGTATGAAGGGCCCCGCCGCGGCAGACTACATTCTCTCCAGCTACCCGGCCGTGGTTTGATCCACACCATCACCGCAACCTCGAACAGCTACGTCCCAAGGCACGCCTACCAGCCACGCGGCAAGCGCCCCTGGTGCTCAGCCTGCGACACCGACCTGCATATGACGGTCGACTCGCCGGCCGTCCTGGACCGCTGCACCGGAACTTTGGCGGTTGCCGTCCGCTGTTCACAGTGCCACCAATCCCGGGTGGTGGAGACTACCGCAGAGCACATGGCAGCCCTCCGATCCAAACTTCCGCCCGCCCTGCGCACCCGGCCAGACCAAAGGAATACCCCGAACATGACAAACACCAGGCTCATTACTGCTGCTCCCGCCGTCGGACAGGAAAACCCTGCCGCCCTCGAGGCGCTTGACCTCACCCCCGACGGCCTCGCCGACGCCCCGGCCCACGAACTGGACCTCCACAGCCTTGTCCATACCGGAAACAGCTAGGAACCGGGCAAGATAATGAGCACCCCACGAATTTTCGATGCAATCGTCATCATCTTCAACCCCAACAGCACCGGGGACGCCCCCACCCTCGCAGAACACCTTCGATCACGGCTCACAGCGGTCCTCCCCTACCCGGCGGACATCAGGCTCCAGCCCACAGCTCATGCCGGCCATGCCATAGAGCTGGCCCGTGAGGCCGCCGGCCGCGGCGGGGACGTGCTGGTTGTCTCGGTCAGCGGGGATGGGGGCTACAACGAAGTGGTCAACGGTGTGATGCAGGCCAGGAACCCGAAGGCAGTGTGCGCGGTTATGGCCGCCGGGAACGCCAATGACCACCGCCGCAGCACCGGCACGGAGCCGCTCGAGGACGCTATCGCCGGCGGCGTCGTCCGGCACATTGACCTCCTCCACATCAGCAAGGGCACCCCAGCGGAAGCACCTGGCGAGTACGCCCACTCTTACATCGGGTTCGGCCTGACGCCGGTTATGGCCATCGACTTGGAGAAGGGCAGCAAAGGGGCGATCAAGGAAATGTTCTCCGTGATGCGAACGTTCTCAAAATTCAAGCCGTTCGAAATCCGCCCAAGCAAGGGCAGGCGCCGGAAGTTCGACAGTCTGGTCCTGGCCAACATCGCCCAGATGGCAAAGTACGCAACCCTCAGCGAAGCTGACCACAAGCTGTCGGACGGAAAGTTCGAAGTGGTGATATTCCCCCACCGCTCGAAGGTGCGGGTGCTGCTTACGGCTTTGCGGGCGGCCACCCGGGGGCTGGGAGACCAACCCAGCGTCAGCCACTACAGCTTCACCACTCTCAAACCCATCCCGTACCAGATCGACGGAGAAGTAAAGTCCGTTGAGGCGAACACACTCGTCAAGGTCAAATGTGCGCCGGCCGCCCTCGCCACCCTCGGGTGATGGACCGCGCAGAGCCCACAGGAAAAGGAAAAACCGGTGCACGCTTCAGCCGACCCACTGCCCGATACTGAATCAACACCGCACCGCGGACTCCTGCCCCGAAGGGGACCCCGGCTGACGCCCAGGATTGTCACCACCAAGTCCCTGACCTCCCATGTGCACACCCTTTCCGGTCCTCCAGAGTCCGGCGGCCCGGTCTTTGTGCTGCTGCACGGCATCGGCATGTCCCATCGCTACTACCGGCGGCTCCAACTGCTCCTTGCCCGGCACGGGGACACCCACGCCATCGATTTGCCGGGTTTTGGCAGTACGCCCCATCCGGACGGGCAGCTTTCCGTTGCCGACTACGCCGGCCACGTCGCCGTGACACTTGAAAAAATGGGAGCTTCCCGCGTCGTGCTGATCGGGCACTCAATGGGAGCTCAATTCGCCACCGAACTCGCGGTCCAGCACCCGGACCTGGTCTCCCACGTTGTGCTCCTGGGCCCGGTAGTGGACCCGGCCCGGCGAACCGTCCTCCAGCAGTCCCTGGCCCTGGGTCTTGACGGGATGAGGGAGGGCCCGTTGGGGAATGCCATCGTCCTTACCGACTACGTCCGCTCGGGGCTGCGCTGGTACCTCACCGAACTCCCGGTCATGATGGCCTACGACCTGGACGCCAGCATCGCTCTGGTGAGCCAACCGGTCCTGGTCATCCGCGGCTCACGGGATCCGGTGGCTCCCAGGCACTGGTGTGAAAAGCTTGCCGTCACCGCACCGCTCGGTAGTTTCCTGGAAATCCCGGGTAAACCCCACATCGTGCAGCACGGCGGTGCTGCCGGTACCGCAAACGCAATCCTCGGGTTCACCAACCCTTAGCCCGGTAACACCACTGGGAATCGTATGCTGACTTCTGGAACAAAACACGATCAAGAAACTTGAGCAGATCTTGAGGCATTCGGGCCACCGGGACTTTAGGATCAGGGCAGTGCCTGGTGGCACCAGACTGTGGCTGCCGGAAGCGCAGCCCCGACGATTGCGGGGACCGATCGCTGTGTTCAAGTTTGTGAAAGTACTTACTGCTGCCCTTGCCGTCAGCGCCGGTGTAACCCTGGCAGGGGTACAACCCGTCCAGGCGGCACCGGCCGCGGCCCAGATCACGCTCAGCCCGGCCACCGGCCCGGCCGGATCTGCCGTCACGGTCAGCGGGACCGGGTTCAAGGTCTCCACTTCCGGCACTGTCATCGCCGGCTCCACCACGTTTGCCTTCCGGACGGCATCCACCGGGGCGTTCAGCACAGCGATCACCATCCCGGCGGCGGCAACGGGCAAACTGACCATTACGGCAAAGACCTCCTCCATCCAGGCGTCTTCCGTGTTCACGGTGGCCCAGCCGGCGCAGACGCCCCCGCCGGTGAGCACGGCCCGCCTGCGCTTCGGCGTGGCAACCGCCAGTGGGCCGCTGGCAAACACTGAGCTGGATGAGGTGGCGCAGCTGGCAGGGGAAAGCCCGTCCAGCGTCCTCTTCTACAAGGACTTCCTCCAGGCACCGCCTCTCAGCGAAATGAACGCCGCGCGGGCCCGCGGGGCAGTGCCGTTGGTGACGTGGGAGCCGTGGGCCTGGGGAGGCGGACTGGAACAGCCCTCCTATTCCCTGGACCGGATCGCTGCGGGTGATTTCGATGCCCGGATTATCCAGTGGGGCCAGGCTCTGGCCGCGTGGGGTTACCCGGTGCAGCTGAGGTTCGCCCACGAGATGAACGGGAACTGGTATCCCTGGGCGGAAGGCGTCAACGGCAACGAAGCCGGCGACTATGTCCAGGCCTGGCGCCACGTGCATGACGTTGTTGCTGCCACGGGTGCATCCAACGTCTCATGGGTCTGGAGCCCCAACGTTCCGTACTGGGGTTCCACGGACTTGGCCGGATTGTTCCCCGGTGCTGACTATGTGGACGTGGTGGCGCTGGACGGATACAACTGGGGCACGTCCGCTTCCTGGAGCGGGTGGATCTCACCGCAGGATCTTTTTGCTCCCGGCATCGCCGAGTTGCGGGCCCTTGCCCCGGGGCTGCCGATTCTTATCGCTGAAACGGCTTCGAGTGAGGCCGGCGGGTCAAAGGCTGCATGGAACACCGAGCTGGTGTCCTACCTGGCGGCCCAGCCGGATGTGATGGGTTTTGTCTGGTTCCATATCCAAAAAGAAGCCGACTGGCGCATTAACAGCAGCGACGCCTCGGCGGCCGCCTTCAAATCTGCTTTGGCGGCGCGCCGGGCGTCATAGCGCTCGGGGCGGGTTAGGGCCGGGTTGCGGGGCTGCGGCGTACCAGGGCGATCAGTGCCACCCCAATCAGCAAGATGCCCAATGCGGTGAGTATGCCGGCTCCAACGTTGAGTCCGGTGTAGGCCAACGCGGCGCCGGAAGCGGGGATGGAGGCGTTCATTCCGTACATTGTTAGTTAATTTCCTCTGCTGTGTATTGCGCTTCCCAGCGGTCGATGCGCCGCCGGGTGATCTTGGTGGTCAGGACTGCGCACCAGGAGGCCAGGAACCAGCCGGAGCGCAGCCACATGAACAATTCCTGCGGGAAGAAGGTGGCCGCTATCAGGATGTCCTTCCAGTCCCGGTGCGGGATCCGGAGGGCCCGTTTGATGTCCAGCGCCACGAACAGGACGGGTAACAGCCACCAGAACAGGACCACGTGGAACACGTTGAGGGTCACTGCCAGGACGATGACGGCGATCCAGAGGACCTTGAGGACGACGCCCAGCAGCCCCATGGCCTGCTGGGCCCAGTCCCGCAGCGTCAGCCTGTTGACACCCAGGTCCAGCAGGTCCTCAACCGTGCCCACCTGCCATGTCATCCGCTGGCCCCAGAGGGCTTTGACGGACTTCATGGAATCGGTGTAGGCGCGCACGTCCGGTGAGACCTGGCAGACGTACCCGAGTTCCCGGATCCGGTACGTCAATTCGAAGTCCTCAACCTGGGAGGTGTACACCCAGGGCCCTTCCCTGTCATCCCGGGCAGCGATGTGACGCAGGACCGCATTGTTGATGGCGCACCCGGTTCCGGCCAGCACGCTGGTTTGCCCGCGGCGCAGGGCGGTGTCGGTCCAGGTGGCGAACTCGGCCTTTTGCAGCCGGCTCAGCAGCCCGGGGTCCTGCATGGTGAACTTTGAGGAAGACCCGCCGAGGCGGGCACCTGCTTCATCGGCGAATTCGCGCTCCCAGGCTGCCAGCGCGTTCGGCGGCAGCACGGTGTCAGCATCGAGGCAGACCACCACGTCCGCGTCGTAGGCGTGTTGTGCCCAGGCCCGGTTGAGCGCCTCGGATTTGCGGTGCTCCAGTCGGGGCAGCTCCATCACCGTGACGGGGTACTTCCGGGCCTCCCAGGCGGTGGCGTCCGTGCAGCCGTTCGGGACCACCACGATCAGGTCTGCCGGCCGTTCCTGGCCCATCAGCCCGTCCAGGGTGGCCCCGATGGACCCTGCCTCGTTATAGGCCGGCACCAGCACCACCACCCGCAGGCCAAGGCCTGGACCGGCCGCTGCAGCGCTTGGGTCCGCCGCCGTGCGCACGCGCTCCCGCAGGGCAGGGGCGCGGGAAGGCACCGCTTCTTCGGCTGCCTGGGGCAAGGCGATGGACACGGGAGGTCTCCTTCTGGAATTCGAAATCACGGCGGGATGTGAAATCCAGCTAATAGCCCCTGACTCAGAATTTGCCCCCACACCGCATCAAGTTTCCGTCAATTACCCTCAATTCTGGATCAACACATAAAGGGTGCACCCTAACCTGAAAGATGCAACCAACGAAATTGGCCCTCTTACGCAATATAAGAGTTGCCGCAGGTCAAACGGACCTGCGCACGCTCCCTTGCAGGCAGCACATCTCGCTGCAGTTCCCACCGGCTTGTGCTGCATATAATTCACCTGGCATACCGGAACAATTTCCAGAAACCCGCAAACGCGCGGCCGTGAAAGATGTAATCCTGCTCACATAATTCGCAGGGAATACCAAATTCGCCTAATTCTTGACCGGTCATGATGGTTTGCTTGAGGTTTTTCCTGAAATGTATTCGATGCCACAGGCAAGGCTTTTGTTTTCGAACGCAACACAGGGCACGCCAGGTAAGGACAGCTTCTTGGGCAGCAGCATGGCCGCAAGCCCGGGTACCGGCGCGCAGTTGTCGAGAGCCCAGGGATTTCTGCCGCACGAAACGTCCGCCGCAGGTGGTGCTGCTCACAGTGGGCAGGCCCCAACAGGCATAGGATTTCTTCCATGAGGATTGCCGTTGCAGGGGGAACCGGTACAGCAGGCCGCCACGTGGTGGCCGTCGCCAGGGAGCGCGGCCACGACGTCGTGAGCCTCAGCCGCGCGGAAGGCGTGGACCTGGTCAACGGCCGCGGCCTGGCCCAGGCCCTCGAGGGCGCGGACGCCGTCATCGACGTCTCGGGCATCCAGACCGCTTCCACCAAGAAGGCCGTGGACTTCTTCACCAACGCAACGCAGAACCTGCTGGCAGCGGAGAAGAAGGCGGGCGTGAAGCACCACGTCGCGCTGTCCATCGTGGGCATCGACCAAGCCAACTCGGGCCTCTATGCCGGAAAACTGGTACAGGAGGACGAAGTCAGGCACGGCGGCATCCCCTGGACCCTCTTGCGGTCCACCCAGTTCCACGAGTTTGTGCCTATGGCCGTCAACACAGCCTCCGCTGGCCCGCTGGTATTTTTACCCACCATGTTCACGCAGCCGGTGGCGGCACGGGAGGTGGCCATGGCCCTGGTGGACGCAGCCGAGGCCGGGCCGAAGGGACGCGTTCCGGACCTGGGCGGGCCCAAGGCCGAACAGCTGAAAAGCCTGGTCAAGGCCTACCTCACCAAAACCGGGCGGAAGAAGCGGATCGTCCCGCTGCACGTCCCCGGCCCCATGGGCAGGGCCATGCGCAAAGGCGGGCTGATCCCGGCGGCGGGTGCCGCCGTCGGACGCCAGACATTCGCGGAATGGCTGGAAGCCAGCAATACCTAAGACTGCGGGCACGTGCTGCACGTATCCGCTCCGGCATATGCTGGCCCGATGGCGCGCACGGCAAGGGAACGTATCGACGGCGACCCCGTTTCATCCTGAAGGACCCGTCGGAGCTCGACGGCGAACTGCTGGCCTGGGTCCAGGAAGGCTACGCCCTCACCTCTTGACCCTGCGCTTTCACTTCAACGCCGGAACCGCGTGAAACAGGTACTTCCCACAAACCCGCAAAAATTCGAGTACTCACTACTCGTGCCTCCCCCCGCCGGCGCGCCATATGTTCGAAGGGCAGCCCGCGAACAACTCCGGGCAGGTGGGTTCGAACGGGGGGCTCGGGTGACGATACACGTGACAGGCACCGGCAGGCAGGTGCTGAAAGACGACGGCGGGCGGCAGGTTGGGGCGGGCTCAGCCGCTTCACGGCCGTGGCCGGCGCCGTCCGGGTTCCTTCTGGACCTCAGCACGGATGCGGACTCGGACGCGGCGTCACTGCGGCGGCTGGCCGAGGCAGCCTCGGTGGCCCTGACCGATTTCGCCGGGGTGCAGGTTGACTGCGCGGCCATGCTGGCCCCGGCCCAGCGGGCTCCCATCCGGGCAGCCAACAACGGCCGCGCCGCAGGGCTCGGTTACCTCGAGCAGGAACTCGACGGCGGGCCGCTGGCCCACGCGGTAGCCGCCGATGGTCCCGTTGTGGTGGAGGCAGCCGGAACCGCAGCTCGCTGGGACGCTTACCGGCGGCGGTTCCTCGAAGCCGGCTATGGTGAGGTGCTGGCCGTCCCGCTCCGGCTGGAGCCCGGCAGCACCGCCGCTCTGGCATTCTTCGCACCCCCGGACGTGCGGTTCGGCGCGGACGTGGTCAGCCGTGCCAGCTGGTTCGCCGGGGTTGCATCCCAGAGCCTGAAACTGGCGCTGGAGGTCCGGAGCGTCCGCTCCGCCGGGGACAACCTGAAGCGCCTGCTGGAAAGCCGGACGTCCATCGACGTTGCCTGCGGCGTGATTATGGGCCGGAACCGGTGTTCGTACACGGAGGCCTTCGGCTTGCTGGCCAACGCGTCGAGCCAGCGGAACAAGCAGGTCCGCGAGGTGGCCGAAGGCATCCTGAAGACGATGCCCAGCGGCCCGCCCGGCACCCGGTTCCAGGTCTGAGCCCCTCCGCCAACTCGTCAGGGTTTTAGGCAGATACCCGGATTTCGGGGGCTCGTAAAACCTGTCTCAGTACCGCAGGGCCGCCTGCAGAGCGAAGTGGTCCGACGGAAACATTCCCTCCACCGGCCCGGTGCCCAGCAGTTCCGCGGCAAGAGGGTGCCCGGCCCCGCCGCGCCGTGGCGCCGCACTGAAGATGTAGTCGATCCGGCGGTCCGGCCACAGCAGCTGGGTAGCCCAGGAGTTGGCAGTGGACCAGGTGGAGCCACGCGCCTCTCCGCCGGCCACTTCCCACGCGTCGTAGAAGGACAGTCCGGGAGCCGGCGCGGCGGTCCGGCCCGTGATCATCCGGATCTCGTCGCTGTCCGGATCCGCGTTGAAGTCGCCGCACACAACCAACGGAGTGCTGTCATCCTGAGACGCGTGCAGGTGTTCGAGCATGCCCCGCACGGAGTCCTGGCGCTCCCGGCTTTGGTCCAGCCACCAGGCGTCCATCACCACGCCGCACACCTGAAGGGGGCCGCGCGGGCCGGCGATTTCCGCCTGCTGGACGCGCAGTGCGCCGAAAGTCCTGCTGGCCTGTGAAGTGATCGGCCACCGTGACATCACCGCGACCCCGGACAGCGCGGCCTCGTCTTCCTGCGCTTGGACGCCACTGAACGCGTGGTGCGGCAGTCCGAGCGGTCCCGCCAGCCTGGCGCCCTGGCTGTCATTGCCTTTGGCCCAGGCTTCAGCCAGTACGACGACGTCGGGCCGGGCAGCTGCCAGGGTGGCAGTAATTGCCGCCTCACGTTCCTCCCACGGACCATAGAGTCCCCAGACATTCCAGGTGACAACCCGTACGCTGGTCTCGATCAGCTGGCCGTAGAACGTGGGCGGGATGTCAAGGTCACGAGCCATGCGTCCTCCTTTGGACCCGCGTCTCCATGCCGGGAAGTCTAGTACCGCCCCTACAGCCGCCCGGCCGGCTGCCTACACTTGCTGCATGGAGGTCAGGGTGGGCGGTGTGCCTGTGCACTGCGCGGAGTACGGCAACGGCGTGCCGGTCCTCGCCCTGCATGGCGCCGGCGTGGACCACCGCGAGGTGGCCGGCGCCCTCGAACCCGGTCTTGGACCGCGCCGGCCACGCCCTGCTCCACGAGCAGCCGGAACTCGTCCAGGCCCATATTGCCGAATGGCTCCAGCGGATCCGCGAGCGCTGAACCCGTGAGGGACAGCTCAGCCCTCGCCGTTGGCTGCAGTGATGAAGGCTGCGAGCGCCCTGGCCTGGTCACCCCGCACGAAGACATGCATGGCCTCGGACTGCCCGGCGATCTCCAGGGACAGCGCAAAACCGTCGGCCCCGGCGCTGGGGCGCGCCCGCCATCCGGTCGCCGCCGGCGGCATGTCCTGGCCGATCACCACGGCGCGTCCCTCCAAGTCCCAGGGGGCGCCGGAATCCATGAGCGCCTTGTGCTCGGCGCAGACAGGAAGCTCCTGACCGGCGGCCTGGTCCTGACCGAAGTCAACAATTGCAGAGCCGGGGTTCGGACACCGGAGCACTGCACAGGCCTTAGGGGCACTTACGCCGTTAGGGGCCGGGTCCGGCGCAGCCGGATGCGGGCTCCGGACCTTTCTCGAAGCCTGCACGTCCATCACTCGTCCCCCTGCCACGCTGCAACGCTCACGGCAGTACCGTGGCGTAGTCCCAGCGTCCTCCCCCACGGCACGGGTGTCGATCCCTAACTTGCCTTGGCGCGGAAGGTTAGGGAGTTGCTGGCGTTAGGGGCAGCCAACTGGGTAGCCGGGTACGCGCCGCTTACGAAGCCCGCTCCGCGGAAACGAGTTCCGGCTCCCGTTCCAGCGCGGGTACGGGAGAGGGGCGGACGACGGCGGCGTCCAGCCTTTTGTTCGCCCAGCGCCGCAGGGGCGTTTCCACCACCCGGAAGGACACGTAGGCGAGCGCTACTGTCAGTGCTGCCGCGAGCGGAACGCGGAGCCACAGTGACGGGACCAGCGGCATCAGCAGCAGGTAGACGGGCAGGTGCCAGAGGTACATGGCGTAGGACAGGTCGCGGCCGGGGCCGGCGAGCCAGGGGTGGCTCAAGATCCGTGCGGTGAAGTTGGCCGGGCGAAGGACCAGCCAGCCGATGGCCACTGCCGCCAGCAGCGCCAGCACGGTGGGCCCGGCTGTCCAGAAGGCGCTGAACCACAGGCCTGGAGTGTTCGGCTCCTGCAGCAGGAACACGGCGGCCAGCAGGATGAGCGCTGCCGGCGGGCCCGCCCAGCGGACAGCGCCAAGGAGGGAGGCGTGGAACCGGGAGCCGGGCCGGACCAGCGCGAAAACGAGCGCCAGGGTGCAGCCGATCAGCAGTTCATCGGCCCTGGTGTCGGGCCCGTTGTAGAGGCGGTTCAGCGGCGCCCCGGCCAGGACCAGGGCGAACCGCTCCAGCAGGAACGCCGCGGCCAGGCCGGCGGTGATCCAGGCGACCGTCCGGAGCTTCCAGAACCGCAGCAGGACCAGGAGCAACAGCGGCCACACCAGGTAGAACTGTTCCTCCACGGCAAGAGTCCACGTGGGGCCGAGGGTCTCACCGGTGATCGAGCCGCCGAACATGCCGAAGTGCGCCAGGTTCATCACGTAACCGGCGGCGGGCAGGACGAAGCCTTCCTGACCGGCCCACTTCGACGCGGGAAACACCAGGCCCACCGCGACGATCACTCCGCACAGTGCCAGGAGCGCGGGCCACAGCCGTGCGAGCCGCTTGGCGTAGAAGATGCCCAGGCGGAGCCCGCCGGTGGCGAGGTATTCCTTCATGATCAGGAGGGTGATCACAAAGCCGCTGAGGGTGAAGAAGACGTCCACTCCGATAGATCCGCCGGGGACGAGTCCGGTGGCGGCATGAAAGAGAAAGACGAACGCCACGGCAACGGTCCGGAGGCCGTCCAGGGCGTGCTTGCGCCCGGAAATGAGCCCGGACTGGGGCACTTCCGGGCGTTCCAAAGCTGACACATTTCCACTGCTTGACCTAAAAACCACTAAGCAAGCATATATAACGTTTCCATAACTGCGCTGGGCAAAAGCTGGGTGAACGCTCGGAAAGCGGCACCTTGGGAAAGGCTAGGACCGTCCACGGGAGCATGCAGGGTTCCCCCAACATCCACCTCGTACCGTTCCAGCATGAGAGCAACCACTGCACCGCTGCACACCCTGGTCAGCACCTATCCGGGCGGCCATTCGCCGTCGACGGGCGCCCATGGCTCCTCCAGCCTGCCCCTCCTGGACCACGCGGTGCTGGACAAGCTGCGGGCGGACCTCGATGACTATGAAGAAGTCTGGCGGGTGTTCGTCAAGAACTTCATTGCGGCCCTCCCCCTGAAAACGGACAGGCTGCGCCTTGCCATGACCACCGGGGATCTCGCCGGCGCCATCGACGCGCTCCTCAGTATCAAAACCGCGAGCCAGCAGGTGGGCGCGGAACGCCTCGCCGCCCTCGTCGGGGACCTTGAGGTGGCTGTGCGCGAGGCCACCCGTGACCGTGATCCCTCCGGAGTCCTGCCCTGGCTGGCAGCGGAGCATCTGCCGCGGATCCTTCAGCGCGCGGGACAGACCTGCTACATCCTCGAGTCACACCTGAAGAGGACGCCCTAGCGCGTACCTCCGTTGGGTCAGCGGCGCCGGATTTCCGAAGCTGTCGGGCGTGATCCCAGGCTCCATCTGCGCCAGAGCGCCGGGCCTGGGGCCCACCATTCCGCTGGTTGCCGCGGGATCCCCACTTTCGGGGTCAACCTTTTCGGCGTTAATCTCTTCGCACCCAGCCCGGCGCCGATCGACAAGGACGCCTTCGTCGAAGACGGCCGCAGCAAGGCTGCTATTCGCCAAATCGTCCGCTGGCATCCCGACCGTTGACGCGTTCCGCGACCAGAAATGCGAAGCACTCCACGTCCGGGGCACAGCAGGACGGATCCCGCATGGGCAACACCAACGGTCCCGTTGGTGTTGCCCATGCGGGCGAGTCCGCCTGTCAGTTCGTATCCACCCTGCGGGTGGCACTTCCGCCCCGGGAGGATTCGGCCTTCACGGACGTGACCTGCTGGGCAGGGCCAGGCTTAGCTGACAGGGACCAGCCCCCCAAGGAATTGATGACGGCGGTTCCCAGCGTGGTGATGGTACGTCCGGGCGAGACGTCGTAGAGCGTGACCGAGCCGGAACCGGCAGGAACCGTCCCGTCGATCCTGGAGGTGCCTGCGAAGTCCATGTCCTTGTTGAGGCGGTGCCGGGCGGTGGTGATGGTGACAACGTCCTTCTGCACCGCGGGCGTTGCTGCCGCCGGCTCCGTCGCTGCCGGGGAGGTGGTTGGCACCGCAGCCTCCGACGCTTCGGTAGTCCCGGTTGAGCCGCCCGTTGCCGGTTCGGTGGCTGCCGATGCGGGGGCCTCTGCCGTTGCCCCCGCTGGTGCGGTTGGCTCGATCGGGTGCGGCCGCGCGGCCTCGATGGGATGGTTGGGGTCCGGATCGTTGGTGTCGATGCCCACGCTGAACTGGGCCATCATGTCGTGGTCCTCGTGCGGGAGGTTGTGGCAGTGGATCATGTACCTGCCGCGCTGGTGCTCGAACTTCATCAGCAGCCTGACCGTTTCGCCTTCGCCGACGTAAACGACGTCTTTGGGTCCGCGTTCGTAGCTGAAGGGTGCCCGGCCGTTGCGGCTCAGGATCTGGAAGTCCACCAGGTGGACGTGCACCGGATGGAACCATCCGCCCGAGCTGTTTTCAATTTCCCAGATTTCCACATCATCCAGGTCCGGATCTGCGAGGACCTTCCGGTAGCCGCTTTCGACCACCTCGTCCCACGTCATGCCGCCGATGGTCCAGATATCGTTGTCCCGCTTCACGCGCATCTGCCGCGTCTTCACCGATTGGGATGTTGTCAGGCTCATGGCGGTGCTCGAGGCGAGCAGTGTCGGCATGACTTTTGCTGCCGGCCCGGAGGTATCCACCGGGTCACCCGTCACATCAAAGGCCATGACTTTGCCGGTGTAGTCGTAGTCCACGTTGTTGTCGTTGGACAGGTTGCGCAGCTCCACCCGCTTTCCGGCCGGGTACTTGGAAAAATCGATGAGAATCTCGTAGCGTTCCGCGCCGGCGTGCCGCCAGGAGGACACTTGCTGCGCCGCGGGCATCAGCCCGCCGTCCGTGGCCACCATGGTGACGGGATCCCCTGTGCTGAGGGAGAAACGGTAGGAGCGGGAGATGGAAGCGTTGAGGATCCGGAACCGGTAGATCCTGCGCTGGACCTTCATCACGGGCCACGGGGTCCCGTTGACCAGGATGACGTCTCCCCAGAGGCCGGAGTGGGTGTTGTCGTCATAAGCCAGGGAGCCGTTGGCGGCGAACATGGCGTCGGAGATAGTGAGCGGCACATCGAACTGGCCTTGGGGCAGGAGGTTCCGTTCGACGTCGTCATGCAGGTGGTACTGACCGGCCAGCCCCGAATAGACACTCTGCGCCGTGTTGTGGACGGCGTGGTCGTGGTACCAGAGCGTCCGCGCCGGCTGGAAGTTGGGGTACTCGTAGTCTTTGCAGTAACCCAGCCCGGTCACATCGTTCGCGTACCCGTCGAACTGCGGCAGCGACGCCGAACCATGCAGGTGCGTGGACGTATCAAGCCGGTACCCCCATTGCGGGTGGAGCAGCGGCAGCACGTTGTCCATCATCAAAGTGATACGTTCGCCCTGGTTCACCTTGATCGTCGGGCCCGGGAACGTCCCGTTGTACCCAAGGATGGGCGTACTCAGCCCCGGCACTATGTTGGCCAACCCGAGCTTTTGCTGGATGCGGTAGTGGCGCCGGACGTGGCCGTCGGCGTCCATCGTGGTCCGGGAGTAGGGAAGCACCGACGGAATGGTCAAAGTTCCCTGGTAGGGCTTGGGCATGTTGCGGGAAGCGAGCTGGCTCGCGGACTTGGCATCGACGGACCGTAATGGCACCGCAAGCCCAAAGGCGCCGATGATTCCGATCCCACCTATTTGCATTGCCTGACGGCGTGTAATGGTCATGAACAAAGAGTGGGGGAACCACAGTGCGAAAACGTTGGGGAAATCTGGGACCGCCTCGGGGAGCGAGCGGGACCCGGACAAATAAGTAGCCGGCCCGGGGACCGCATTCTGGGGTGCGATACCCGGGCCGGCTCCGGCCGGAACGGGGCTGGGGGCTGACGTCGTTTCCGGATAGGGACACCTTCACACCGACGGCTTGCGGAAAACCTAGGGAGCCCTGCCCTGTGGTTCCGACGCCATGCCAAGGATTTCCCAAGTGGCGCACGCAAAGCTTGCAGGCAGTCAGGGGCCACGTTGGTGCGCAGCGAAATCAAGGCCTGGCAGGACGCGGGAGGGGCACGATGTCGCCGAGAATACAGATGCGGGCATGGATGGCCCTCCTGGGCGCCGGGGTACTGGCACTCGCGTGGGCGTACAGCTATGGCGGCGGCTCGGTTCCGGGCCTGTTGGACAGGGCAGGCCCGCTAGTCATTTGGGGCCTGCCGGCAGCGAAGCTGGTGTTCAACGTTGCGAGCGCCGGGACCATTGGGGCTCTCACACTGGCGGTTTTCGCTCTCCCCCGCGGCGGAACCGCTGACGCAGCGGCACTTCGGTTTGCCGGTTGGTCAGCAGTTGCCTGGGCCGGCAGTGCCGCGCTGCACACCTACGCAAGCTTCTTATTCATTGCCAACACTGCACCTTCTGAGGGCCTCGGTGAGGCATTCCTGACCTATGTCACCAGGATCGATGCCGGCCGCGCCGGCGCTTTGACCACCCTGATTGCCGCAGCGGTGGCAGCATCATGTTTCCGGCCGCGCAGCCCCCGCTTTCTGGCCGGCACCGCCGTTGCCGCTTTCGCCGGCCTGCTGCCGCTTGTAATGAAGTCCCATGCCGCTGGAGGCACCGATCATGCGGACAGCACCACCGCGATCTTCCTGCACGCGGCTGCCGCCGCGGTCTGGGTGGGCGGCCTGCTGGTGCTGCTGGCGCTGCGGCGCGTGCTGCCTCATGACCAGTTGGTGGTGACTGTACGGCGGTACTCGACGCTGGCGTTGATCTGCTTCATCTCCCTCGCTGCCACCGGAGTCCTGGGCGCCCTGGTGAGAGTAAGTACCGTTGAAGCACTGCTCAGCCCCTACGGCATCATCGTCATGGCCAAGGCCGGAATATTCGTCATTCTCGGTGTACTCGGCGCTGTGCACCGGCGTTGGTCGATCAATCGGATGGAGAGCAACCCGGGCCGCGGCGGCAGGCAGTTCGCCTTCCTCGCGGTTGCCGAGCTGGCGGTTATGGGGGCGGCTTCCGGAATGGCCGCGGCCCTTGCGCGAACAGAGCCGCCGGCCAGCACAGGTGCCCTTGCTGTCCGGAAAGTGGGCGCACAGGAATTTGTTTCAGTGCTGCCGGAGCCGGGCCTCTGGGAATTCACCACCGGGTGGGCTCCTGATCCGTTGTGGAGCCTGGCCTGCGGTTTCGCTGTCTTTGCCTATCTGGCTGGCGTGAGTCGGCTCCACGCAGCCGGCAGAGGCTGGCCGCTGTACCGGACCGTGTTGTGGCTGGCGGGGGTGGCCGTCCTGTTTATGGTCACGAACGGCGGCGTGCACCTCTACCAGGGCTACCTGTTCAACGCCCACGTATTGACCCAGATGCTGCTCACCGCCGTCGTACCGCTGTTACTGGTTTCAGCCGCCCCACTGACCCTTGCCCAACTCGCAATCCGGGCCAGGACAGACGGCAGCACGGGGATCAAAGAGTTCGTGGACCGTTCGGCGCAACCGGCACTGGCAATGCTGCGCAAAGACCCGGTCCTGACCATCTTCATCCTCGCTGCCTCCCTCTTCGCCATCTACTACTCCCCGCTCCTGGAATGGGCAGCCGTAGGACAAGTCGGCTACAGCGCCATGACCCTGCTCGCCCTCCTGAGCGGCTGCCTCACTACCGCCGCACTGACCGGAATGCGGGACCCCGGCACCAGCACCACCTACGGGCGGCTGCTTGCCTTGGCCGGAACAGCAGCACTCTACGCCTTCGGTGGCTGGAAACTCACGGAGCAGGCACCGTCGATGGAAGTGCCCTGGTTTACCGCCGTCGGCAAACCGTGGGGGCTCTCGCCCGCTGCAGCCGCGGACTTGGGCGGCACCATAATGTGGTCCGTCGCGGCAGCGTCGCTGGCTATTACCGCCGCGATGATCGTCAGCACCCGGCGTAACGGAAATCGCTGGCCTCTCGATCCAGAACGCCCGGAAACCGCCCAGGACCTGCAGCTGGATTTGGCGAACTGAGCCACTCCCAAAGCTTGCCCCTTCCCCATCCCATCACCCGGCCCGGCGTCTTCCGGCCAGCATCAGCAGAGGAAATCCCCATGAACTCAGCAACCCGTTCCATGAAAGTCGCTGCCGTAGGGGCAGCCACTGCAGCTCTCATGGCCTTTGGACTCGGGCCCGCCTCCGCCCACGTCTCGGTGACTCCGGACAGCACGAGCGAAAGCGGCTACACTCAGCTGGCATTCAAAGTCCCCAGTGAATCCAAGACCGCCACAACCAGCAAAATCACAGTGGACCTGCCTACCGCTACCCCGTTCACCTCGGTGCGGGTGAAGCCTGTCCCGGGATGGACGGCTGAAATCGTCCGCGGAGCGTTGCCCCAGCCGGTGACGGTTGAGGGGGCCACCATCACCGAAGCCGCACTCTCCGTAACCTGGACTGCCAACCGCGTGGAAGACCAGTTAAGCAATGACCAGTACCAGGTGTTCTCGTTGTCCGTCGGCAGGCTTCCAAAGTCCGGCACCACCGTGACGCTGCCCGTGGCCCAGTCCTACTCCGACGGCAGCGTCCGGAACTGGGATGATCCCGTGGTCGAGGGCCAAGGCGAACCAGAGGAGCCCGCCCCCTCCTTCGTCACTACCGCGGCCCACGACGGACACGGCACCGCAGCCCCCGCTGCAGAAACGGCAGAACTCTCGGCAACTGCAGCGGTGACGCCGGCGGCAGACAACACCCTGGGTTTTGCCGGCTTGGGCACGGGAATCCTGGGCCTGGCGCTGGGAACCGCAGCCCTCGTCCGGACGCGTTCACCGCGGAAGCCATAGCCAAGAACCCCAGCTACGGCCCAGGGACCTCGCCGTAGTTGCAGGTCCGGGATCATACTGGTGGCATGAGCGATCGTGCCGATTTCCTGGCCTGGGTGCGGACGGAGCTGCACAATGCTGAGCTGGCCATCCACAACGGTGATGCCGCACCGCGCAGGGCACTCTGGTCCCGCAACGAACCAGTAAGCGTCCTGGGCGCATGGCGCAACGCCTTCGGGCAGCAGGAACTGAACGACCTGTTCACCGGCCTTGCCAAGCAGTTCTCCGACTGCACGTCATACAGGTTCGAGCTGCTCGCCTACGACGTGGTGGGCGACATGGCATACACCGCGGGACTGGAACACACGTCAGCCTCAGTGGACGGCGAACCCCGCAGCTACGTGCTCCGGGCAACCCAGATTTACCGCCGCGAGGACGGTGCGTGGAAAGTGGCCCACCGGCACGGCGACACCATCACCGGCTCTCCCTGAGGACCCCAGCACGCAGCTCTACATCCGGCCCGACGCGAGGTCCGGGTCGTCGTCGGACGTTTTGCTGCCCGTCTCCTGCACGGTCAGCGAGGGAGCAGGTTCTTCCCTGGATGCCTGCATGGAGCGCCATGCGGCCACACCGGCCGCGACGACAAGCAGCAGCCCGCCGGCCCACCACAGCTTCCTGCCCGCTGAAGGCCCCGTTTCAGCCGGAACGGGAGCAGCAGCTTTGGGTCCAACCCGCTTCAACTGTTCCTGAACCCGCGGAGTCAGCGTCTCCACCCCGCCCGCCAGCTCGTCCGCCAGCCGGCGCAAAAGCGTTTGCAGGCGCGGGGACGCGGTTTCGATGCCGGTGTCCAGCCCTGCTACCGCCCGTTGCAGGGCAGCCTGTACGCCGGGGGTGGCCCATTCCTTGCCCCTGGCCCAGCGGGTTGCAACGTTCTCCAAGAGATGGTGGAGCTGCTCGGCTTCGGTCATCGGTTCTGCAGTGCGCATGGGTGCCTCCTGGTTGCGATGGATGCCCATAGCTTAGGGTGGGCGGCACCAGAGGAACAGGCCACAGCCCAAACGATTTCAAAGCTATGGACGGACCTGCCTATGAAACGGATGGACGACGGTTGGCCGCAAGGGCAGCGAGGTCGCGGATCAGGCGCTGCACCTCATGCTCACGGCCCCTGGAAGACCTGGATTGTGGTGCTGCGCAGGGCCTTACCAGGCGGGTCTTGGGTGGAGCGGGCACAGGAGCCGGCGTTCGCGGCTCCATGGACTGCGCTTCTGTTGGCGTGAGCGGACTATTGGTGGCCATACGTACGTCCCCCTTGACGTCGATGTTCTGATGCCGTGTAGGGACACTCTAGGAAGCCCGCGGATCAGGCGGAAGGGCGTTCGTCCATCTTCGGGGTTTATTGTGTCGATCTTGAGCCTCGCGAGGCCACGGAATCTGCCGCGCATGAGAGGGTGCGGAGCCGGCGGCGGCTGGGGGGAGGCGGTCGTGGTCTCAGTCCGAACGCCGATCGCCGCCGGCTCCGCTCATCACCCTATGGCGGTGGCGTCGGTTTCCGCTCGAGTAGTCGGTACGCGTTTCATAAAGCCGGGGTTACCTGCCAGCGGGACTATCCAGCAGAATTAGATGCCACGAAAGTCCTTTAAGAAGTGAGCAGAATCACTGGATATGAGGTGTGGCGCGGGCAGTAGGTACTGTTCTCCGGGTGTTAAAGGACAAGAGATACATCGCTGCCCCTCTGATCACCCTGGTTCTGGCCGGCGGGCTGCTGATCGGAGCTTCCGCTCCTGCCGGCGCCGACTCCTGGCCTTTCGGCTGGTGGAACTGGATCACCGCCGGCGCCCAGTCCCCCGCTTCGGCGGCGCCCGCCGCTACTGACTCGCCCACACCGGCCCCCTCAACGTCTTCCCCTGCTGCCGCTCCGGCCACGTCCCCTCCGGCGGCGGTTCCCGAATCGCCGAGCGCCGCCCCGGCTGAGGAGCCGGCTCCTGCTCCAGATCCGGCCCAGGTCCAGGTTCCCGCGGTGCAAGCTCCCGCTCCTGCAGCGGCCGCTCCCGCGCCGGCACCCGCAGCTCCCGCGGCTCCGGCGCCTCAAGCCCCCGCTCCGGCTGCACCGGCTCCGGCCCCCGCAGCTCCGGCAGGCGGCGGCACACCGTCCAACGCGGTGGCACAGCGGTCCTTCGAGCTCATCAACGGCTACCGGGTGGCCAACGGCCTCGCCCCGCTGCGGTACAACGCCGGACTCGAATCCGTGGCGCAGAACTGGTCGAACACCATGATGACTGACATCAATGCCCAGGGCAGCACCGGGTTCCGGCACAACCCGGATGCAGCCGCCCAGATCCCCTCCGGCTGGACCCGTTCCGCCGAGAACATCGCGGTCAACGCCGATGCCGATGCGCTCTTCGCTGCCTGGAAGGCCTCCCCCGGCCACAACGCCAACATGCTCAACGCCGCACTGACGGACTTCGGTTTCGGCTGGGCCCGGCTCTCGGCCGGAAGCCCGTACGGGGCGCAGTTGGTGGCCACGCAGAACTTCGCCACCTACGGGAAGTAAGAAGGCACGACGGCGACCTGCCGCCGTCGTGCCTTGTCTGCGGGCAGGAGCCCGGACGGGCAAAGGGAAAGCCCCTCCTAGGAGGGGCTTCCAACGTTAAGGTCAATGGTCTTCTGGTATCGGTCAGCGGTGATGCACTCCCCCTTCCCGGACGCCTCCCAGCGCCCCTCCGGACTATGACAAGAACTGACTGTAATAACGGGCCGGGCGCCAGTAAAGGGGTGGCGCAAAGGAAAGTTGATGGAAATTATCCGCCCAGTTCAGGCGGGTACCGGGCAGGCGTGCGACGACGGGACGTACCCTAGGGCGCGACGGTCTTCAAGGCCGACAAGGAGAAGGCCCCTCCTAGGAGGGGCTTTCAACGTAGTGGTCATGTGTCTTCTGGTTTAGGTCAGCCTTGATGCATTCCCCCTCTCCAGACGCCCCCCGGCGTCCATCCGGATTATGAACTCTAGTGACGGGTCCGGTGCGCGTAAAGGGGTTGTGCTGAAGAATTTTCCCCCCGCAGGCGATCAGGTGCGGGATTCCGCACGTTTCCGGAGATTTACTTCCGCGAAACAGCCGTGGCCGTATTATTCAGGGATGTGGACTAAACAGCACCAGGCTCTGTGCGGCACGTGTGGAAGGAACACCAACCACGTGACGCACTATCACAAGGACGACGGCGGCGGTGCGCTGATTGCCGAAGTCCGGTGCGCGGAGCACAAGGATCTGCCGGTCGGCACCGAGGCCTCCCCGGCCGCCTGGATGGCGTCGGAGGAACCGGCCGCCTGACCCCCCGCAGCGGAAGCTAATTTTTGCAAAGGTTTCGTGAGCTAATTATCTCCAGTTGAGTTAGGTAAGGGTTACCTTTACTGTCCGTGTGGTGACTGTACAGCCAGAGCTGGCCGGAGTCTCGTTCGCCGCCACGCTGGCAGGCTTCGGAGATTGCACCGCCATCAGGACAAAAGACCGCACGGTGAGCTACCGCGAACTGGCGGGCCTCGTGGACGACATGACCCATTCGCTTGGGCCTGCCCGGCGGCTGGTTGCGCTTGAGGCCGAGAACTCATTGCCGGCCCTGGTGGTCTACCTCGCGGCGCTGTCCTCCGGCCATCCACTGCTCGTCCTCCCCACGGGCGGCGGACGAGCCACCGAAACGCTCATTGCCGCGTACGATCCCGACATTGTGGCCCGCGCCGTGGACGGTGAGGCGGTACTGGACATCCGGCGGGACGAGACCCGGCATGAGCTCCACCCTGATTTGGCGCTGCTGGTGAGCACCTCCGGATCCACGGGCAGCCCGAAACTTGTTCGCCTGTCAGCTGAGTCAGTTCAGGCCAACGCCGCAGCGATCGCCCAGTACCTGCACCTGCGGCCCAGCGATACCGCAGCCACCACGCTCCCCCTCTCCTACTGCTACGGGATGAGTGTGGTGAACAGCCACCTCCTGGTGGGTGCGTCCCTGGCGTTGACGGACCTCTCGGTGGTGGACCCATGCTTCTGGGAACTTGTCCGTGAGGAAAAGGTGACGTCCTTCGCCGCGGTGCCCTATACCTTCGATCTCCTCGAACGGGTGGGCTTTGAGCACCTGGACGTGCCCAGCCTGCGCTATATCACCCAGGCAGGCGGACGGCTCGCGCCGGACCGGGTGCGTTCCTATGCGGAACTGGGCCGGCGTAAGGGCTGGGACCTGTTTGTGATGTACGGCCAGACCGAGGCTACGGCCCGCATGGCCTACCTGCCTCCTGACCTGGCCGCAGAACATCCCCACTCGATTGGCGTTCCAGTGCCGGGCGGGTCCTTCAGGCTCGAGCCCGTCCCGGAGCTGGACGCCCACGAACTCGTCTACTCGGGGCCCAACGTCATGCTGGGCTACGCCGAGAAGCCGGAAGACCTCGCCTTAGGCCGGGTCATCACAGAGCTTCACACCGGCGACCTCGCCAGACTCGGGTCGCAGGGCCTCTACGACATCGTCGGCAGACGCAGCCGGTTCGTGAAGATCGTCGGTCTCCGTGTGGATCTGGGCCAGGTTGAACGGCTGCTGGGTGATCTTGGTTTGACCGCTGCCGCTGCAGGCTCCGATGACATGGTGATCGCCGCCGTGGAGGGCGGCCAGGACCTTGGCCTGGTGGCGAAAACCCTTGCCCAGGACCTGGGCGTGCCGCGTACAGCCGTCCGGCTGCATGCCGTGGAATCCCTTCCACGCCTCGCGAATGGAAAGCCGGATTACGCGGCGGTCCTGGCCTTGGATGTCGCGGCCGAAGACCACGGCAGCGCGTTACTGGAACCGCGCGAAGACGGGGTGGACGTCCGGAGGATTTTTGCTGAGGTCCTTGAGGTGGAGGACATCGCCGACACCGACACGTTTGTTTCCCTGGGCGGCGACTCATTGTCCTACGTCGCAGCGTCGGTCCGGCTCGAACGTGCCTTGGGGGAGATTCCGCAGGGCTGGCACCTGATGCCGGTCGGTGAACTTACATCCGCCCCACAGCTTACGGCGCCCTCAGCACGAGGCAGGTCCGCAGACCAGCCCGCAGGCCGGGCAACGCCATCCTTCCGCGGCCGGTTCCGGAAGATGTTCGCTCCCATGGAATCAGGGATCGTACTCCGCGCCGTCGCCATCATCTTCATCGTCTCCACCCACATCGGGTTCTTCCACTGGGAAGGCACCGCCCACGTACTGCTCGCCGTCGCCGGCTACAACTTTGCCCGGTTCCAGCTCAGCGGCACCCGCCGCAACCGCTTCCGGCGCCAGCTGCGGAGCATTGGCCGGATCGTGGTGCCCAGCGTTGCCGTTATCGGATTGGCCTTGGCGGTGACGGAAACCTACACCTGGGCCAACGTCTTCCTGCTTAATACCCTGCTGGGACCGGAGGGATGGACCGACTACTCCCGGTTCTGGTTTATCGAGATCCTCGTCCACATCCTGATCGGGCTCGCCGCGCTGTTGGCGGTCCCCGCCGTCCACCGCGCCCAGCGCAGGTGGCCGTGGGCCTTCCCCCTGGCAATCATTGCCGCTGACCTGCCGTTTCTCTTCAACCTGATTGACAGCCGCTACCCGGGCCAGGGACCGGTGCTGTGGCTGTTCGGGCTCGGCTGGGCCGCCGCCGCGTCGCGGACGATGATGCAGCGGGCCTTCGTGACGGGCATTGCGCTGTTCACCGTCCCGGCGTCGTTCGAGGACCAGTACCGCTGCGCAACCATTCTGGCCGGATTCCTCATCCTGCTCTGGGTGCCCACCATCAGGGTTCCCCGGGGGCTGCACCGGCTCACAGCGCTGCTGGCCAGCGCCTCCCTGTACATCTATGTGACGCACTGGCTCGTGTACCCGCTCATCGACCCGGACCGGAAAGGCCTGGCCGTCGCGGCTTCCCTTGCGGCAGGGGTCCTCTATTGGGCGGCAGCCACGAAGGCCATGGGATGGGTTGAGCGCCAACTCCGACGGCGACCCGCACCGATGCGTCCAAAGGCGATAGCTCAGGCAGAGACGGAACCAGGTTTCCATGGCGTGTGCCCGTGCGAGAACCAAACCGCTGCCGGGTTCAGGGAGCGAATCAGTAGCTGACCCTCCGTGCGGGGGTTATCCAGTTCGTCGAACCACACTGCCGAGTCACCGGCGATGACCGTGAGGCCTGCGGCTCCGTCTATGACGACAATCTGTGAGCCCCGGGTGTGGCCTGGTGCCGGAAGGAGCCGCAGGCCGGGAAGCAGTTCGAGCTCGCCGTCCACCTCGATGTAGTTCATCCCGGGCGGGTCCACCCATTCGGGGATGGTGTAGTCGTCCTGGTTGCGGGCGTCGTCGAGTTCCTGGCGCTGGACATAGGTGGGCTTGCCCGCGAAAAGGTGGTTGCCTCCGCAGTGGTCGAAGTGCAGGTGGGTGTTGACCACGATGTCCACACTGCCGATATCGAAGTCCTGCCCGTTCAAGGGGTAGACGCGGGGGTCCATGTCGGCGACCGCCGAATGAACCTGGGTCATTCCGGTGTCCACCAGCACGCGCGCCTCCGGGTGGTCGATGACATGCACATAGACCGGCATCGGTTCGCCTTCGGCCAGCAGCTCGGCCACACGAACGGCAGTTACACGGATTTCAGCGGGGGAATCCATTTCTTCACCTCAGTCCCACATCAAGGCCGTGATGTGTCCCGGAATCACCAGCCAGTTCAGCCGAAGGGCTGCGCTGCCTGGTGCAATGATCCAGAATCCCATCCGTCGGAGCGTCCGTCGAGCAGGAGGTGATGCAGCGCAATGGTCTGGTGCACGGCGTCCAGTTTTCACCCTGCCGGCGTCTCGTTGTCGCAGTCTGCTGCGACACCCAGAACGAGGCCGGCGTTGGCCCTGACCGAGGCAGCCTTGGACGTCCACCCGTAGCGCTTCATAACAATCGCAAGCCGGAAATCAGACAGCAATCCAACTAGGCCGTCAACCACGCTGACCCGCACGTCGGTGACGTAACCCCCCACTGCAGAACCGGTGGTGTTGGCCGTCACCGAGTACCCCGTGACAGGGGCCAGGACCGAGCCCAATCCCGCAGAGGCAACCTGCAACTCCGCGTCATTCACCGAGTAACCAGCAGGTGCCTTCCAATAGATCCGCACGTATGGGTTGAGTACGCCGTTGTAGCTGCATTGTCCATTGAGGGTCGGTGCGGGGATGGTTGCGGCCGTAAAAGTGCCTGTCGAAAGGCCAGGATCTTGCCACGCGGCATCGGTGATCGCCGGAGGAGCCGACGCCGAGAGCAGCACTGCGAGCGCCCCGGCCAATACGGGCAACAGCGCCTTCCTGGCCATCCTCATGTCCACCCAGCCCGGAGTCGTGCCACACCAAATCCGACGGCCACAGCAAGCAGCCCGAGAAGTGCGAAACCACCCAGCCTCGCTCCGGTATCAGCCAAACTGCCGGACGGCGGTCCGGCGGACTGTCCCGGGGCGCTCCCAGTCCCAGCGTCCTCAGCGAGTCCTGTTCCGGCGTCGTCCCCGGAACCGCGGACCTGTACCGCAATCTGCGTGGCGCTGCCCTGCACCTCCACGGGAACGTCTTCGGCCAGGGAAGCAGTCAGCAGCAGATAGGCGCCGAAGGTTTCGGAAGACCCAGGGCCCAAAAGGCTCGCCTGCAAACCCTCGGCAGCACGCAGCGGTGTTCGCGGCATCAGCAGTCTCTCCCCCGGTCCGCACTGCCCCTGCACCCATGGCTGGGAACACGCCCGGAGCTCCACGCTCAGGTAGTTCCGCAGCAGGTCCGAAGCCTCGCGCTCCGTCTTCAGAGCCACCTCCAGTTCGGTGGCCGGTTCGCCCCAAACATGCACGTTCAGAGGCCACTGCGCACTGCCTCCGGGTGTGAGTCTTTGCATCGCGGTGCCCGGACCTGCGGTGAGTTCCAGCCAGCCGGCGGGTTCCTCTGAAGCAGCAGACGCGGGCGCAGCCAGGCCGATCAGGCCGGAAGCAATCAGCCTTTGCAGCCAAGTCCTGCTAAGCCGCAGCATGCGCGCCGGTCTTCCCCCGCGGCCACAACACCCACGTCACCAGCGCGGACACGGCCACCGTTGTGCCGCCCAGGACCAGCGGGTTGGCAGCCGCAGCCAAAGGGTAAGCGAGCCCGGGCGCGGACCAGAGGACCAGCCGTACCCGGTCCACCACATAAGGCGCCGGGTCCGCTTCCCGGTTCGCGTCGCCCTTCATGGTGATGACGCGCGACGCACCCCCGGCCGGTTCCACGGTCTGGACCCTGTGCGTGATGGGTAGTTTGCCGGGCCTGTCCACGGTCACCACATCCCCGGTGCTGATCTCGGCGGCCGGGATCTCACGGACTACGGCCAACGACCCGGCCGGAATGCCTGGCGCCATCGATCCGGTCTTAAACAGGATCAGGGTGATGTCGAACAGCAGAGCGCAGATCACCGCCGCGATACAGACAGCACCTCCTGCTGCTGCGGTGTTCAGCAGGATTTCCCGGACATGCCCGGCGGGCGATCGCCGGCTCATGGGCTCGACGTGGCAGTTAACTGCCAGGTTGCCGTTGCCGTCTGGCCCTGCAGCGCGTTGCTCGCCCCCGCAGGGAGAGTCACTTCGAAGCAGAAGTGCGTGGGCTCCCCGGGCAGAGCCGCTGTTGCAGCCTGCAGGGAATTTACGACGCCGGCCGCCTGGCCCACCGCGAACGGTTTGGCACCGTCCGCGCCCACCACAAAGGCTGGTGATCCCGTGAAGGACGAGGCCTCGCATGTTGCGGAACGGATCACCCTGTAGCGTAGGGCGGCCCCCAGTTCGGCGTCGCCCATTGCGCTGCTGGCGACTGAGGGAGCCCCAAGAACCACCTCTCCTGCTACAGAGTTTGGCCGGGTCCTGATGGCGAAGGGTGCGTAGACCGTAGTGCCCGGACTCATCGAGTCAGCGTTGAACACCAAGGCCGCTCCCGGCGGTACGTCGTTGGCGCTCCATGCTCCGGAGGCGTCGTACGGCTTCGTCACATTGGATTCGGTCTGGAAAACACTCGCCCCGAAGGAACTTGTGGCAAAGTCACTGTCCGTCCACGAGGCAAGCGTTACGGATCCGCCCAGTCCCAAAACCAGTGCCCCGGCAAGGAGGGCCCGGACTCGCAAGATGATGCCTTGACGCCCGGTTACAGCTTGTCGGCGGCCCATGGATTATCGTGATTCAGCAGCGAATTCCCAGGTAGTGCTACCGGTCTGGGCCTGTACCAGGGTAGGCCCGGCTGTGACCCGGAAGCAGAGGTTGGCAGGTGCGCCTGCTTCGTCGTCTTCTGCGCCCTGGCTAAGAGTGAAGGCAACTTCAGCGGGAGTCGAGCCCAACGGTTGAGCCGACACCAGGGTGGACGTGATCGGCTCAGTGCATCCGAAGTTGGTGGACCGCGTCAGCGAGTAGGTGAGTCCGGTCAGGTTACCGTCAGACGTCTCAGTGGACACTGTGACACTCGCATCGTTGGTGGACGTGCCGTCCAGCCTGACAGCGAAGGGCGCCGCCACCGTGTCCCCTGGTGCGAGGTTTGCCGGGTCGAGGGTGAAGTCGAGTGTCGCCGGCGTCCCCGCTGGGTTGTCATTGAAGACCGCCCCATCCGCACTGCCCTCAAGGTTGAAAACTCCGGCGGCGAAGGTTCCCTTGGCGAAGTCCGAGTCGTTCCATGCGGCCAGCGTAACTGCCGCACCGATTCCGAGGACCAGGCCGCCGGCTAGGATTGCCCGGACTTTTGGTGCTTTTGAGGTCCGGGGCGTTGATTCCGGAGACGCTTCTTTTACTGCAACCATGATTTCCCCCAAAGTAGATGTGGCTTCCGGCCGAAATGGCCAAAGATGCGGGGGCTGCAGCTGACGCTCCCCCAAGCATCACTGCCTTAAAACCATCATTGACCTGCGGAAATGTCAATATGGGACCGCCGGGCCGCGACGGCACGCGTGCCCAAAGCAGCACCGCTTACTGGGTCAAGCCCTCCCAGGACTCCATGAACTTCTCAGCGATAAAAGCGTGGCCGGCAGTGTTGGGGTGGATGCCGTCGGCGTCGAACTCCGGGCTGTTGGCAGCGGTGAACCAGCCGGCCTGGAGGGCGTCGATGTAGGGGGCGTTGGCAGCCGCCGCACCGGCACGGACCGCACTGTTCACGTCCTCCAGTTCCGCGGCCAGCGGCTGGGGCGCCGACGGCCCGAAAACCAGCACCTGCACGCCGGGCCACAACCTGCGGGCCGTCTCGATGGTCTGTGCAGTGGCGGCCCGGACCTCGTCCGGGTTGCCGATCTCGGCGTCGTTCTGGCCGCCCTGGAGAATGAGGAGGTTGGGCACAAAGGCGGGGTTGGCTGCAATGTTCCGCAAGCGGACTTCGTACTCTTCACCCTGCTCGTCCCGCGTTCCCCCGCCCCAGGCGAAGCCGGTCCCGCCGATCCCGTCGATGTTGGTGGGGTATCCGAGCTCGCCGGCAACGAGGTATGCCCACCCCTCGTCCGGCAGGTCGGCACCATCACCGGCAGTGTAGGAATCACCAAGAATAAGCAGCACAGGATCGGCAGGCAGCTCAAGCTTGAGCGATGAAGCCGTTGGACTAGCCGTCGGCGTGGCTGTCGGAGTCGGCGTCAGGGAGGCGGTGGCGGAAGGCGTTGCTGCCAGCGGGCTTACCGGCAGAGGGACAGCCTCGCCCACGTTGCGTGGACCCATCAGGGCAAGAGCAGCCACGCCGAAAGCGGCCACTGCCAGCACAAAAAGTGCAGCGTACTTGATCCACTCCTGCTTGGTAATACTGGGGCGCCCGCCGTTCCTCGTCACCCGGCACATCCTACCGGGGCGGAGCCCGGAGGAGGGCAACCCGGCGTCCTCTTGACAAGCCCCACGTCACGGCTTCTCATTCACGTACCTGCATGAATAGGAAAGGCCGTGGTGGCTATGCCTGCCATCCCATCAAACTCGCTGGCGAAGCAGTCCAGGCTCCGGACAGGGGCCGCCCTCATGGCGCTGGCCGGGCTGGCCTTCGTGGCGTACGGCGCCGTCTTCCTGGTGCTCAACTTCGCCGGCACGTTCCTGGAGCTGGGCATTGGGCCCGATGAAGTGGACAAGACCAAGGCGGACGTGGAGGCGTTCAGCCCGCAGCTGTACCACTACATCAGCCACCTTCACATCGCCCTCAGTGGCTTCATCACGGCCACCGGACTTGCCATCGCAGGCCTGTCCTGGTTCGGGGTGCGGCGCGGAGTACGGTGGGCCTTCACTGTGGCCGTTGCCGTCCCGGCAGTTGGACTGGCCGTTGCCGTCCCCGCCCATTACCCGTGGGGCCTGGCCACGCTTGGGCATCTCGGTCCGGTCTACCTCGCCGTCCTCATTTTCGTAGCTGGGGCCGGGATAGCGTTCAGCGAGCTGCGGATGCCGTCCGCGTCACTTCCGCGGTAACAGCACGTCGCTCCGGCATGGCCGGCTGAGCGGGCGCCTTGGAGACTGGAGGCGTACGACGGCGGCGCGCGCCCGCCGTCGTACGCCCACCTTGCGCGCTCACTAGTGACTCGTGCGCACTCAGCCGGTATGTTGAAGGCTTGGACCAGCGGGCGAAACTGGCCCGCATTAAAACTGGACGCTGGGGGCAGCAAAGGTTATGCAAACAGGAGCGCGTAAAACTGCAGGGGCAGGTTCGGCAAACAGCGCCGGGCCGCAACGGTCAAACTCAAGGCGGGCATCCGCCGGTTACAGCCCGTCCCGGTTCAAAGTCACGGACTGGCCCGAGGTGCCCGATGCCCCGGCAAAGGATCCGGAAACCCCACACGGCACTCCCGCAAAACCAAACCCTGACGGTTCCAGCCCCGCCCTGGGGTTCAAGGACTTCGTGTGGCCCGAAAGCAGCACCAGCCTGGAGCCCGATGACGCTAAGCGGACGGGGCGTTGATTTTCGCTTCGATGGGGATCCACAGCTGGCCGCGGCCTCTCGAGCCGTCCGGTTCCGGCTGGACGCTAAGCAGCTGCGGCCCGGGCGCCCACAGGTAGGGGTTGGCAGGGAACCACTCGGCGGCGGCGTCGGCCCACAGCTTTTGCAGGGCTTCGGGGAACTTCCCCTCGGTCTCGAAGACCACCCACAGCCCGGCGGGGACCTCCTTGGAGTCGTATCCTTCCGGCGCCGGGCGCGACGACGCCACTGCCCGCCAGTAATCCAGTTCGCTGCCCTCGGTTCCCGGCTCCTCGATGTTCTCGGTGACCGCCACCAGGCCCCGCGGCTCCGTGTCTGAAAGCCCGGCCAGGCGCGGCCGCACCGCTGAATCCAGGCCACGCTCGAACTCCTCTATTCCTGGGTTGGGACCTTCATAGATAAGCCGGATTCGTGTCTTCAGGCCGATCAGGCGGAAGCCGTCCTTTTTGACGATCTGGTGTTTCATGCCTGTGCTCCCTTCGATTCGTAGATGGAATTTCAACCGGGGTTGGGAATGGAGCACGGCGCCGGGGCGTCGCGCCTCTATGGGCGTCAGGCCGTGCATCGCTTTGAATGCCCGGGTGAACGCCTCGGCGGACCCGTACCCGTAGCGCACGGCGACCTCCAGGACACCCTGCCCGGCAACGATTTCCGCCGTCGCCGCCGTGAGTTTCCGGCGCCGGATGTACTCGGAGACGGGCATACCAGCCAGGGACGCGAACATCCGCCGGAAGTGGTACTCCGAGGTCCGCGCCACGCGTGCGAGCCTGGCGACGTCGACTGGCGCGGCCAGATCCGCTTCTATGAGCTCAACGGCCCGGTTCCATTCCTGCATGGCATCCTCCCCTTTCCTCCTACGGTATGGGGAACGGATCCCAGGCGACCCCACTATCCCTGCCGGAAAGGATCAGGAGCCGTAGCCGCAGGCACTTGCCGCAGTTCTCCTGGCAGGTCTCCCTCAAGCCGGCTGATGAACCAGCGCGCGAATCGCCCGGGACGCAGGTACTACCTGCCGCTGCGCGGCTTCCGGCTGCCTCAAATCCGAGTAGTTCGTACTCGTGCGGCAGTCCACTCTCATTTCTACACTCGAAGCTTCGAGGGCCGGACGCACCCGGGCAACCGGCGGCGCGCCAGAAGACGACGGGGGTTTTAATGACCAGGGCGAAACGGAGGACGTTGCGCCAAACGTCCCTGCTTGTGGTCGGTCTGCTGCTCGTGACGGGGTACCTGACGTACTTTGTCCCCAAGTCCTTGAGCAGTACAGGATCCCACAACTCCCACGCCCACGCCTCGGTGCTGCCTGCGGCCGCCCTCGCCGCTGCGCCGGCCGCCCTGCCCCGGGCCGGATGGACGGCCTCGGCAAGCGATGAGGAAACCGCCGGTGAGAACGGGATCGCCGCCAACGTGCTGGACGGAAATGCCGCTACCATCTGGCACAGCCGGTATTCTCCGGCGCCGGCGGCACCGCTGCCGCACACCATCACCATCGACACCAAGGTGAGCCAGATATTCTCGGGGCTGCGCTATCTCCCCCGCGCCGACCACATGAACGGCCGGATCGGCACGTACTCCGTCCATGCCAGCTCCAACGGCAACACCTGGAGCCTCATCGCCCGGGGTACGTGGGCGGACAGCGCTGACGAGAAAACCGTCACCTTCGCGCCGGCCACCGCGCGCTACATCCGCCTCACAGCAAATACCGAAGCCGGCAACCGCGGCCCCTGGAGCAGCGCAGCGGAAATAAACCTGCTCGGCGAGCCAACACCGCCTCCACCCGCAACGGGTCCGCTGCCACGCGACGGGTGGGTGGCCACCGCCAGCGATGAGGAAGTGGACGGCGAAAACGGCCGGGCCGCCAACGTGCTCGACGGCAGCGCCGCCACCATCTGGCACAGCAGGTATTCCCCGGCCCCGGCGGCACCGCTGCCGCACACCCTCACCATCGACATGGGTGTCACCAAAGACGTCCTGGGATTGCGCTACCTCCCCCGGGCAGACCACATGAACGGCCGGGTGGGTGCGTACTCAATCCACGTGAGCACCAACGGCACCACCTGGAGCGCAATCGCCAGCGGCACCTGGGCGGACAACGCTGACGAGAAAACTGTCATGTTCACGAAGGCCTCGGCGCGTTACATCCGGCTGACGGCGACCAGCGAGGCGGGCAACCGCGGCCCGTGGAGCAGCATCGCCGAAATCAATCTCCTTGGCGAGCAGCCCACGCCCCCGCCCATCACGGCTCCGCTGCCGCGCGACGGGTGGGTGGCCACCGCGAGCGACGAGGAAACAGCAGGCGAAAACGGCCGCGCCGCGAACGTCCTCGACGGCAATGCCGCCACCATCTGGCACAGCCGGTATTCCCCGGCGCCGGCGGCACCGTTGCCGCATACCCTCACCATCGACATGGGTGTTTCAAACCAGGTCTCGGGGTTGAGCTACCTGCCCCGCACCGACCATAAGAACGGCCGGGTAGGCGCCTACGCCATCCACGCCAGCAGCGACGGAACCATTTGGAGCGCAGTCGCCAGCGGCACCTGGGCGGACAACGCTGACGAGAAAACCGCGGCCTTCACGCCAACCACGGCGCGCTACATCCGGCTGACAGCGAGTACCGAGGCAGGCAACCGCGGACCGTGGACCAGCGCCGCGGAAATCAACCTGCTCGGCGTCCAGCCAAAGCCCGAGTCCGCATCCGGTCCCCTGCCCCGTGACGGCTGGCTGGCCTCCGCGAGCGATCAAGAGACAGCCAATGAAAACGGCCGCGCCGCAAACGTGCTCGACGGCGACGCCGCCACCCTCTGGCACAGCAGGTATACGCCCGCTCCTGCTGCCCCGCTGCCGCACACCCTGACCATCGACATGGGTGTTGTCAACCAGGTCGCGGGGCTGCGCTACCTCCCCCGCTTCGACCACATGAACGCGAGGGTGGGCGGGTACTCAATCCACGCCAGCTCGAACGGAACCTCCTGGAGCCTGCTGGCGCGCGGCACCTGGGCGGACAACATGGACGAGAAAACCGTCACCTTCGCGGCGGCTTCAGCGCGCTACATCCGGCTGACGGCGAGCACCGAAGCCGGCAACCGCGGCCCCTGGAGCAGCGCGGCTGAAATCAACCTGCTCGGAACACCGCCGAAGGGGCCCGGATCCTGGAGTCCCACGGTCAACTTCCCCCTTGTCCCGGCCGCCGCGGCGCTGCTGCCCGGCAACAGGCTGCTCGCGTGGTCTGCCTTCTCCCCCACGAGTTTCGGCGGTGAGAGCGGCATGACCCAGACGTCCATCATGGACCTGAACACCGGGGCAGTCAGCCAAGTAGAAGTGGTCAACACCGGTCATGACATGTTCTGCCCCGGCACATCGCTGCTGCCGGACGGACGGATCCTGGTCAGCGGCGGCAGCGACAGCGCGAAAACCTCGCTTTTTGACCCCAGGACGGAAACCTGGGCCCCGGGGCCGGACATGAATGTTGGCCGCGGCTACCAGTCCAACGTGACCACGTCCACGGGGGAAGTGTTCACCATCGGCGGTTCGTGGTCGGGCGGGCTGGGCAGCAAGCACGGCGAGATCTGGAGCAACAGCGGCGGCTGGCGGCCGCTGCCTGATGTTCCGGTGGACAGCATCCTGACGGACGATCCCGGCGGCGAGTACCGGTCCGACAACCACGCCTGGCTGTTTTCCGCGGCCGGCGGACGGATTTTCCATGCCGGCCCCAGCCGCGAGATGAACTGGATCTCCACCGCCGGCACCGGCAGCATCACGTCGGCGGGCACCCGGGCGGACAGCGCAGACGCGATGAACGGCAACGCGGTCATGTACGACGTCGGCAAGATCCTCACCATGGGCGGGGCGCCCGGCTACGGCGACTCCGATGCCACGGCGAGGGCCTACACCATCGACATCAATGACGGGGTCGATGTTGCCCGGACCTCGGATATGGCCGTCAGCCGGTCCTTCGCCAACGGCGTTGCGCTGCCGGACGGCCAGGTGCTGGCGGTGGGGGGCCAGGCCCACGCCGTCCCGTTTACGGACACAGGCGCCAGGATGGCCCCGGAACTCTGGAATCCGGCCACCGGGGAGTGGACCGCGATGGCACCGATGGCGGTCCCCCGGACGTACCACAGCGTGGCCTTGCTCCTCGCCGACGGCCGGGTGTTCGTGGGCGGCGGCGGACTGTGCGGCACCTGCACCACCAACCATCTTGACGGCGAGATCTTCACGCCGCCGTATCTGCTGAACGCGGACGGCAGCGCGCGGACCCGGCCCACGATCATTGACGCCCCGGCCGCCGCTTCGGCCGGCAGCAAGATCTCGGTGACCACCGGATCGAAGATCAGCAAGTTTTCCCTGATGCGGATGTCCTCGGTCACCCACACCGTGAACACCGACCAGCGGAGAATTCCGCTGACCGCAACGGGGACCTACGGCAACAACACCGCAGCACTGACGCTGCCGGCAGACCGCGGCGTGCTGGTGCCGGGCAGCTACCTGCTGTTCGCCATGGACAGCAACGGGGTGCCGAGCGTCGCGACGACGATCCAGATCACGTGACAGCCGGGGCGGGCCGGCAACGGGAACTAGTTTTCCCGGCGGGTCTCCTGGAGGCGCTTGATGAACCAGCGCGACTGCTCCGGCCCGTAGGGCAGCACCGGGATGGCCTTGGTGGCATCATCCGGGGTGTCCCGGATAGACCCGCGGGCCTGGCGGACGGCGGTGGTCATGGTGTTGGCCATGGTCTTGATGAACTGGTCGCTGCACGGCTTTCCGTGCCCCGGGATCAGGAACTCGTAGCGGTGGCGCAGCGCTGATATGTGGCGGAGCGCGTCCGCCCATTCCTCCGGGTATGAGTCTTCGAAGGACGGGTGCGCGCCCTGCTCCACGAGATCGCCCACGTACAGGGTGGTGGAGGTGCCCACCAGCAGGTCGCCGTCGGTGTGGCCGCGGCCCAGGTAGAACAGGGTGGCGGTCAGTCCGCCGAGGTCAACCAGTACGGGTTGGTCCTTCACGATGGCGTTCGGGACCACGAGCTCCACGTTCTGGCCCTCGCCGGTGGACATCTCCGGTTCCAGCGTCCCCACGAACCGGCGCTGAAGGTCCCCGCGTTCATCTATCTCCCGGGCGCAGTTCTGGTGCGCCCAGAATTCTGTGGCGCCGGCTTCGGCGAACACAGCGTTGCCGAAGAAGTGGTCGTAGTGCGCGTGGGTGTTGACGACGACCAGCGGCAGCTTTGTCTTTTCCCGCACCGCGTCCAGGATCTCCCGGCCCTGCCGAGGCCCGCAGCCGGTATCGATCACCATGGCCCGCTCGGATCCCACGATCAGTCCGGTGTTAAGCAGCGATCCTTCGGTGACCAGCACATAGTTGTCCGCGCCGACTTCGACCCATTCCGACATTGTTTCTCCGTACCTCCGGCAAAGCAGTGTTCGTTCTCGTCTAGGCGTCGATTGTACCCACCGGTGCTGGGTTGACTCTGGGGCCACGCCCGCAGGGTTCCCTGGCTGAGCATGCGAGGCTAGGGAGCGGCAGGGAGCAACACCCCCGGAAAGCCCTTTACCGGTTGGGCCTGGGCACACGTGTTCCTTGACCGGGCTCAAGGACGGAGGGCCGGGCTGCCGCTGCTCGCCCTGGCAGAGAAAAGTAAATGGCTCACGATCCGACGACTTTTAGGCCAGGCGATGCAAGGCACTGAAACTGCGGAGCGGGTGTTGCTACTGCTGAATCTGAGACAGGCCTTGGAGCCACTCTTGTACGTCACCGAGGACGGTGGCGGCACTCAGCCGCCGTAGCACGCTCACTCCGAGGAAGCAGTTTGGGCGGGTGTGGCGGCGCGGTGGTTGAGTCTGTCGAAACCAGTGCGCCGGCGGCACGCGGCCGCCGGCGCACCGTTCCTGAGACAAATCCAGTTCTCCTATGCAATAGCTGCGCACACATCCACGGCGGTACCGGCGGTGGCGTCGACAGACTCCACCTTGAAAGTGTCCATGGATTCCAATGTAAGGACGAGCGTCCCTGTGTATTGGGTTATCCCCGCACCGGGGGCATCGTCACCGAAATAAGCAAACCCGTTGTGGCCCGTGTAAGTTGCCGTGGCTGATCCGTCTGGGTTCACCTCATACTTAGCGACTGAACCGGAGGTGTTGACCGAGTAAGTGTGGCCGTTTTTGACGTTTGTCCACGTCAGCAGCACTCCCTTTCCTGCAGTGAAAATGCGCCCGTTTCGAAGTTCTATGAGCGTAATTTTCCCACCCGTGCCCGTCACCTTGACGTCGAAGGAACACCCCTGCTTCTTTTTCGCATACAAGGTGAATGAGAAATCCTGCAACTCTGGAGGACGGCTGACCGCCGCCCCTGCGGAGGGGGCTACCAAAAGCACCGCTGCCAACCCGGCGAGCGGCACAAGCCAACGATGGGATTTTCCGAACATAGGAGTCTCCAAATCAACTGCGAGGGAAACGTATCACTCCCCTTGGCGGCGGAGTCCAATACGTTTGTTGAAAGGTATCGGGCGAGCCCTGACGGCGGCGTTCCGACCACGCCGCATAGGGCCATGGTCAGGGGCCCGAAACGCGTTGCCCCTTTTAGTTGAAGCGCAGTAAGGGTAGCTACGAGAGTGCCGACAACGTGCAATATGCGTCAAGAAATTAGACTCCCCGAACTAGAAATGCGGAGAGCGCACTCTCCTTTTTCCCTCCCCATGACATCCAAGAACACAACTAAGCTGGCCGTGCGGTTCAAGACCGTCGGCGGGCTCAACACTTTCCTGCAGACTGCTTTGAAGTGAGGGCAATCGCCGCGGCGGCCCTCGCAGCCTAGCCTTTCCTGCGTTCGAATTCGGAAAGACTGTTAGTGACTGGCATCAGCGGACGCCGGAGTCGAACGCCACTTTTACGTCCGTAAAGGACCCGGCCTCGACGATCACATTCTGCGGCGGAGCGGATGGCATTGGAGCCCCAGAGAGGTTTTCGGCGTGAAGCTCATAGGTGCCGGGCTGCATCTCGAGTTGGAAATACCCCTGGTCATTAGTAGTGGTTTCACGCACCGTTGTTCCGGCGGCATCCCTAAGAGTGATGCGGGCCTTCAGAGGCATCACGGTGCAGGGGGTGGCGTTCATGATTTCGGGGCATCCGGCATCGACCGTGGCATGCCCTTTGATTCCTGAATCAGACGGGCCTGTTGCGCAGGACGCCAACATCCCAGCCAGGAACAGCGCGATGAATGCCGACTTCACCACGCGGAGCAAGAGGCGCATACCACAACAACGTCTCTGCAGAGGCACTGGTTCCTGTATCCGGCACCAGTTGCTGGCCGCTTCAGTAACGCATCAGTAACGCCAGTGCGCTTCTAATGAGGTGCGAAGCCGTTCTTCGTTGAGAAAGGGGCAGGACATGAAAAGGAAGCTTAGGACGATCTTCTGGTGGGAAGCGGTCGGGGCGGTAGCAAGCGGGGTGCTCTTCATCGTCACGCTATTTAACCGCGAATGGATCGAGGTCCTGTTCGGAGTGGAACCGGACGGGGGAAACGGAACCATGGAATGGGCCGTCGTCATTATCCTGGCGGCGCTCACTTTGCTGTCAGGGATACTCGTCCGCCGTGAGTGGCGGCATTCAGTCATCCGCGAGGCAACCTGAGCCAGCGTCCAACCACCCATCACCTAAACATTGCCAATTTCTAGGAGGAATTAGCCGCGATGAGCGAGCCAGCAGAGTCCCCAGCTCCGCAGGGGTCAGAGCAATCCACACAGGTTGAGCTCTCCGGCCCAACCTTCCAGCCGGAGGAGAATGCTCCTCGCGAGGAACAGCGCATACCCGACCTGGACCAGCGGCAGGAAGCGATCCGTACAGAACGGCGCCCGGCAGGTCCGGAGTCAACAAACCAGGACGGAGAGGAAGCCCTCGAGAACGAGCTTCCCCAAAACGATGACGAGCCTGAAACTGATCCAGCAGAAAGTTCCCAGGAGTAGCCATGTCTCCCGTGTCAATCTTGTCCAACATTTCATTGGGTGACGGGCCCACAGGCAACAACACCTCCACCGTGGGGGAACCCACCGCGGCAGTGGCCGGCAACCACATGTTCATGACCGGAAACTGGTACGCCAGTCAAAGCACGGACGGCGGCACGAACTGGAAGCACGTGGACCCCTTCACTGCCCTGCCATCCGCTGCAGGGGGGTTCTGCTGTGACCAGGTGGTGCTGTATGACCCGCGGCGAAAACTATGGATCTGGATTCTGCAGTACATCCGCAGGAACGGGTCCAATGTTTTCCGGCTTGCCGCCGTCCACGACGGCGACTTCGGCAACCCCGGTGCGTGGTACTGGTGGGATATAGCGCCGACAACAGTGGACGGATCATGGACACAGCTCTGGTTCGATTACCCGGATGCAGCAG
Organism: Arthrobacter sp. Soil_C_49; assembly: GCF_057656635.1. Taxonomy (NCBI): domain Bacteria; kingdom Bacillati; phylum Actinomycetota; class Actinomycetes; order Micrococcales; family Micrococcaceae; genus Arthrobacter; species Arthrobacter sp. Soil_C_49. The sequence continues at coordinate 30,769 of NZ_JBDGJZ010000002.1, read as the reverse complement.
TTACCGCCGACAACCTCTTCGTCACGTTCAACGTTTTCAACAATGTCGGCGTCGGGCAGTGGCAGCGGGCCGTCGTCATGCGCTTTCCCCTGGCAACCATTGACAACCGGGGAACGCTGATTTTCAACTCCTGGTCAACCACCCGAAATGGTTCCATCAGGCTCACGCAGGGCGCAGGCCGGACAATGTATTTCGCCAGCCACAATTCGAACCAACAGGTGCGCCTGTTCTCGTGGGCAGACGGGCAAAACAGCGTCACTTGGTGGGACATCAACGTCGCGGCATCCAGCGATGCCATCTCATCCAACGCTCCCAACAACGTGAACTGGCTGTCCCGGACCGACAGGAGGATCACCGGTGCATGCGTGGGCAATGGCACCGTGACCCTCATGTGGACCTCCGGCAGCGGAACGAACCGGCCCCACCCTTACTGCAGGGTGGTGCAGATCGCGGAGGCTTCCAAACAGGTCACGGCCCAGCCGGATATCTGGAGTTCCACCCGTTCTTGGGCCTACCCGGCCGCTTCCACCAACAGTGCCGGAGTAGTAGGGTTCACGGCGTTCTATGGCGGGGAAGACCGCAACCCGGGCCACATAGTGGGCGTCCGGGATGCAAACGGAACGTGGAGCACCGCGTACAGCAAATTGGGAAGCCACTCCCCGAATGAACCTAAGTGGGGAGACTATCTGTCCTGCCGTCAGCACACGCCATCGGCCGAGAGCTGGATCGCCTCTGGATATACCCTCGAAGGCGGCGGGACCCGCACCGATATCCTCCCCCGTCTCGTCCGGTTCTCAAGGGTGTAATCGATGGTTGAGTTTGAAGCCTTTACAGGAAAGGCGAAACCGTGAATGGGCTTCGGAGCGAATGGAAACAGGAACAAATTCAGGAGAATCTCGGCGAGGCAAACGAGAACTTACCTGTAGCGTCGGCCACAGACAGGTTTCCGGTAGCGGGCACAGCAAGTGGCATGGACCTACGGGCTGGTGAGGAAATGTACGCCGAGGATGCCGACGGAACCATGGATTCAGCCATCGACCCACGGATGCCCGCGGACCCGCCCCTGCGGCCCACGAATCAGGCCGGTGCGTGATGGGCCTCTACTTCCGCAACGGCACGGGGGATGTCCTCTTCGTGGCCTACGCGTACCACGCTCCCGGCTGCGAGGGCGGCACGGACTGGTCAAAGAAGGGCTGGTACCGCATCGCTCCCGGGGGCACCGTGAAGGTCTTCAGCGGATGGGCGGGCCCGGGGAAGTACTTCGTTTTCGCTGAAAACGAGTCCCGCAGCAGAGCATGGTCAGGCCCATTTTTCACACAGCTGCCATCAAGGGCCTTCGACTGGTGCTGGCAGACGGGGAGTACGGACAGCCGCATGCTCGGTCTCACCAAATTCGAGGTCGGGTGGGGGATCCTGGATCACACGGTCCGCTTGACGTGATATCCAGCGCGAGGTCCTGAAAGTGGCATGTACAGATGCCCGCTCCACCGGGAGCGGGCATCTCGTTTTGGTACCCAACTTTTCACACCTGGACGCCGAAGTCTGGACCCATGGCCCAAGCCGGGCCTCTGGCCTCTAACTACGGTGCGCTCTAGCTAAACTCCCGACGGGCAAACGGAGAGGAGCACATGTTGCCTCTCCGTTTCGCCGCTTTCACGCGACGCCGGACATGGATGGGTGCTGCACAGCGAGGGGAGAAAGGATAAACGAGAATCGCGTCACCCTGGGTCCCCAAATCTGAAAGGCAGTGAGGTCAGGCAGCGTGACCAAAGCAGTTGCGGGGCCTACGCGTTGGACAAGTTCGTCCCATTCGCGCCGATCGGCGTCGGACAGCTTTTCGCTGACGTCATTGGACCATTGTCCATCGGACGGGCGTGGACGGAGACCTTCCACAACATCACTCCATCGCTGGTTGGAGCCTGAACCGGGTTCTACCGAGGGGTCTTGGTCCGGGAGGGCGGCGATCAGCTGACCAAGCAACCGGGGATGAGAGGTCAGCAGTCCGAGCAGTACGGCCACAGCCTGGAACTGGCCGGGCGCCGACGTGTTGCCTAGGAAGGTTGCGGCCGGACTGAGGTCTCGCGTGCTGCGGACCAGTCGGTATAAGTTGAGCAAGCGCTTCGCTTGCCGGGGGCTACGCACCAGCGGACCGAGTGCAGCCAACAGCTTGAGCTCCTCCTCGGTTAACCGCCGCGGTGGAACCTTGGGGAGCGGGTTATCGGGTCCGGCCTCGAGGACGGCGGCTGCCTCGGATCCTTCTTCTGCGTTGAAGCCTCCCGAAGCGTCAACAACCGGGGTCACCTTCGAGGTTCCGGACCCGCCAGGCTCTGTGGCATCGCCGGCGCCTGCTCCTGCCAGTTCCGGTGTTTTGTTGGGGGTGGTGGGATTACCCGGCACATCCGGGACGGCGTCGCCGAGCGACAGCTCGCGGATCAAACGCTCGAAGGTGGCGCCCGTCATGCCCGGCAGCACGAACGGGATGTTGAAAATCTTTTCCAGGTAGTCCTGCGGCGTCGTACGCCAGTCCCCCTCCCCGCCGGACCGTTCCGATGAGTCCAGGCTGCCGTCCACCCGGCCCGGAAACACCGACGCGTATTGCTCGCGCAAGGAATGCAGCAGCCATCGCGGGTCCACCCCGACTACTACCACGAACAAGTCCAGTGCGAGCAGCAAGTGCACCGCTTGGAGGACGTCCACAACTTGCCGGGGCGAGCAGCGGTCCAAGTCATCGATGTAGAGGACAATCCTGTCTATGGGCTTGTGCTGGTCGGGTTGATTGAGCTTCCGCCATTCCTTCATAAGCCCAATCAAGCGCTCAAAGTCTTTTCGAATCGTTGAAATCATCCCCAGATTTGCACTGTACTCCTCGCTGCTCGCACGTTCAGAGACGAAGTCGTACCAGCGCTGGGCGGGATTCAGGGCAGCCAGTTCCGAGCCAAGTTGTCCCGCCCGCTGCAACACCTCGGCGAGCTGCGACTGTAGAACTGCCTGGCGGGCCTCCGCTTCCCGAAGCTGTTGCAGTTCCTTGGCAACCTGTTCGTCCTTCGCAGCTGCGGACCCCTGGCGAATTTCCTCGGCCACTGAGTGGAGCGAACGCAGCCCCTCGCGTGCCCGTTGCACTGCGAAACTCGTCCTTGTGAAGGCACCGGCCAGCGCGATGACACCACCACCGGCCACCCAGTTGGTTAAGTCACCGCGGAAGAAGGCCGATGCGGCGATCAGGACGAGGGCTGTTGCCGCCACTGCCGTGGCGCGCGCGCCATTCCGTCCTGAGGTCGCCACTTTCAGCGCGCTCAATTCTGTGGCTGCCCCGCGAATCTCGCCGGTAAGGAGCTGGACCTGGTCCACTTCCTTGCGTATACCCAGCTTGTTCCAGATGTTCTCCAGCTCCTTTCCCAGAGTTGGCGATTTGGCGACGGCGCCCACCAACCCAGAAGCGGACCCGGCAGCATCCCGTTGTGCCTTCGCAAGCTTTTGACCGAGCTGGACAGTCTCCTGGGTCGCCTGTTCATTCGCGATTTTGAGCGCTTGGGTACGCCGCAGCGTGTCGGCCAGCTCCTCGCGAAGGGCCTCACGATTCTTGGAGGGTGCGGCCTGAGGCCCGGCCAGCTGTTCAAAAATCTCGTTGCCCAAGCTTGCCCAGAGGTTGGTGTCGGAGTAATGCCATGCGTTGAAGGTGATGGGCACGATCTCCCTAAGGTAGGCCTCGTCACCGTCACCGGCCAGCTCGTGGATCTTGCCGCGCAACAGTCCCATGAAGTAGCTCTTCCCGGAGCCCCACTCACCGAACAGGCCAATCGACAGGGGCAGGGGTGTGTCCCGTCCTGCGATGAGGGTGGCCAGCATGGCGACGTACGTATCGAGTCCGAGGTGGTCTTCCGTCAAGGGAATCCGCTCGTCGCCGTCCACGAGGTCGGGTGACATACCACCGGCAAGCAGGGTCGCATCGGTAATTTGCTCGCCGTCGTCCCTATTTGAATCGGGTGGCTCCTCGCGGCCGTCCACCATAACAGCGTCTTCAGAAGCTATTGCAGTCCACGCCATCTGAATCGCACTTATCGTTGGCCGATCCAGCCCAACGAACGTGACCCGCTGGAGAGGAGAAGACAGCATTTTGCTCAACGTTGTGCGAACCGCGCGGACATTCGCTTCCGCCACATCCTGAAGTGGAAGTCCCATGGCTCCTGCCCCCAACAGAGGGATAGCGAGGGACCTAACACCTACTTGCATGGCTGCCTGCACGGCAGAGGCCGTGCCGCGGCCTGCCGCATCGGGTGTTCCCTGTCCGCCGTCGCGTGCGGAAGCGACGATCACCTGCTTCAACTGGGGCGCGTCTGGCGACAAGGAAACGGGTAATACTTGGGGTTCGTCCGGAGACAGAAGGTAGAACTCGTCGTCGGGCCACGCCACGCCTCGGACGCCTTTGCGCACTGCTCGGCCGAGGTTGCCGAGCCCGCCGCTTGGCGCGGCCGAGACGACCAAGGCGTCGGCGTCAAGCCGCCACGGACTGGACGTGACAACGGCGAAGCACGTCACGTCGTTGACGGTACCGAGCTCGAGTGGTGACACTGTCTCTACGTGCGAGCTTGTAAGAGTTTCGGGCACCGCAGTCGGCAATACGTCAGTTGGGACGCGGGCACCTAACTTCTTCAGAGCAGCAAAGGCCGCCGGATAATCGATTCCTAGTCTCCGGAGGCGTTTCGCGATCTGGCTATCTGGTTCCCTTTCAGCTGAGATAAGAATCGCCACCGCCAGGTCCGCCGCCCCTACTTCGTCACCCGCAGGCAGGGACTCAAGAAAGTCAGTTACAGCGTCGGCGAGCTCGGGTTCAGCATGATCTTCGCCGCGTTCTTCAGGTTTCGGATCGCCCGCCAAGTTGAGCAGGGATGCGAGCTTATATCGTTCAATGCCAACGATTGAAAAGGCGTCATTGAGTTCAGTGTCGACGTACATGAGCGCAAAGAGCAGAACTGACCGCGTGATGCCTTCTCGGTTGCCTACTCCGTCGATAAGTCGTCGGCGCTGGATGGCAGCTGCAACTCGGGTTGCATCTTCGACAACCGCCGACACCCGATGACCGGATTCCATGCACAGTTCAACAAGAGGTAGCAGCCGGGGCGATGACATCTTGTGCTCCCTGTAGGTTCGGACGAGGCTTCAGTCGCCGGCGTCAATCCTGTAGCCACGACAGATTATCGATCGAAAACCCGGTGCTTCGGCTACCTGGATCAGTCTGCCCAGATGGTGTTACTCCAGCGTTACTGGACTAGGGCCTGTTTCCGAAAGCTGTCCGCCAGATAACGGACCGTTTGGAGGATCGTTTAGAGCCATCAGGACGCGGCATCATCGCAGTCGTCCCGCGACCATCCGCTATGTTCGGTCGTCCAATACGACGTGGATCCACCGAGGCAGCCCCCTGGCCTTAGACCAGGAAGATCACCTCCGCTTGCGCACGACAGTTCGACGTTCACCTTCCACGTCTGCCGCGGTCCGGCCGGCCTGCGACACATAGGGAAAACTTTTTAGCCTATTCCGACCAAGGTGAAATCCGATCCGCTGGCCGAATTGCCTCCCGGATCGTCCGTACCGATCCATGCTGCCGACGACGAAAACCGATCGAGTGGAGAATCGAAGTGCTGCTGCAGACTTTGTATAAGCTGCCACTGTGCCGACTGCGGCCAGCACCGAGCCAGGTTCGACCTGCGTACTGCGGATGCCCGGAAGCCGTATCGATCGCTCCACTGCGATTAGTCGTGGCGGAGCGCGAGCCAATGCGACTCGAGAAGAGCGGGTTTGCCAAGGCCTGAGGTCGGGTGCGTGGCACGGTATCTGACGCTGGTCGGAGCAACGGAGGTCAGATCATAGAGGGTACCGAGGTTATAGGTGCGGCTCAGGCTCTCACCCGGTGAAAGTTCCAGAAGTTCCTCTGCGGCATAGGGGCGACGCTTGACCTGAATTCCCAGGAAGGGAACGGCGGGCGGCAGGAACTCGAAATAGCTCCCGTCCATATTGTCCGGTTCAATCCGCGGAAGGGCCAGGTACTGATGTTCCTCCGCCTCGTTGACGAAGGTGACTTCCACCAGAGGGCCGGAAGTGTTCGCTAACTCAAGGGTCACGTTCATCGGTTTATTAGCTCCTCGAAGTAGTACTCGATGTTGTCAGCGTTCTCCAGTGCGAGTGACGGATTCACCGCCGAGAGGTGTTCGGCGCCGTCGGTGCCATAAACGTGATCCGCGGTACCTGCGACGTCCCTGAAGTGGCTCAGCTCGTGCAGGATGACCCCGGCCTGGGAATCGGGCGGCGAAGCGTCTGTCGACCAAAACAAGTCTCCAACGAAGACGTGGCGCCGAGGATCATCCGGATAAACGTAGGCAAACGTGTCCGGACCGCCCTTGCCGTCTTCAAACGGTACAAGTTTTACTTCGCCTGCGTGCTGCTGCATGCGCTGCACGATACCCACTAATTGATCCCTAGTCGCTTCGTGGTTGTTACCGAACCATTTGCTGCAGAGTCGTTGGTCCTCGACATCCCATCGCGCCAGGGACGTAGATGCGGCAGAGAGTGCTCCTGTGACCGCAGCGTCAAGGACCGGCAACGAGGCCAGATCGGTGGAGGGCTTTGCAGCGAGCCGCAAGGCCAGTGTGCCTAGGCTTGGGGCCACCCCTGGACCTCGTACCGGGGTGGTCGCCCCTGTTGCTCCTCCGGGGGAATGGCGGTTGATGAAGCCCTTGCCCGTTATTGCAACCAAATGAAGGTGCCGTGCCGCCTGGGAAACCGCCTTGCTGGCCGCCTGAAGAGCAGCGGCGGCACCTCCGATATCGCCCCTGGAAGTGCCCCTCGTAACCATGGAGGCGCGGGCGGCGGCCGCCGACAGCCGCTGGGCTTGCGCCGCAAGTTCAGCGGCATGGCGTTCCGCGTCTCGGTTGACAGCGTCCAAGGTGACCAGGAGTTCTTGAAGGGCACTCATGTGACCACCGTTACTGTCTTCACTGCTTTGCCGGGTTACAGGGATGCAGCGAACTTAGTTGCGGACTGGGACGCTTGCTGCAGTGCGTTGATGGCTGAGTCGAGCTGCTTCTCGGCAGCTTGGAGTGTCTGGATCATCTCCTTGTCTGCACCCGATGCTGTGCCGCCGATCGTTGCCGACACCTGATTGATGGCCTGCGAAAATTTCGACTTGAATCCGGTGAGTCCGGAGGCTGTGGATTTGGCATCGGTGGAGATGCTGGTGAGTTGCTGCTTGACGGAACCGAGCTGAGACATGGTGTTTTCCTTGCTGCTAGTTGAGATTGAACATAATGAGGACGAGGCTGAGAATGACGATTGCTACTCCCCCAAGGCAAATGCCGAGGAGCAGGCGGTGCTTTCGATCTGCGGCTTGCGCGGCTGACCGCGCTGCCTCTGCTGCTGTTTCCCGCTCACGGCGCAGCTTCTCCTGGCGTGCGTGCAGCGCTTCGGCCGCTTCCTGCGCTGCCCCGTTACGAGCACCAAGCTCATCGGCCCTGCGCGCAGTGGCTGCTTCACGCAGCCGCAAGTCGACGGAATGGACCGCTGCGACGTGGTCCTCGATTGCCTGCTTCAGAGCCCCGTCATCGCCTGCCGCGCCGTTCTCGGCACGGACCTGGAGTGGAAGGAGTACGCTGTGCTCCTTCAGCGAGGCCACTGCACCGCTGTAACGGGACTGCGCGTTGGTCAGGAGCGAGGCCAGGCGCGCGGTCTGTTGCTGGAAAGACGCGTCGGAAGCTTTGCAGGCCTCGTCAAGGGCCCGCTGGGCATCCGCAAGACCATGTGCCAGTTTGATTTCGACTTCCATGAGGGCTTCCAGCGCTAACTCGTAGTCGGCGTAAAGAGTGCTTGTGGCTTCTTTCTGCGTGTCCCGCATGGTCACGTTTCCCAGTCTGTCTTGCGGAACTCCATCAGGTCAGGTGCCGTCAGTGGGGAGAAAGGGATCACCGTGGTGGGCTCGGAAATTTGGGTGCGGTCTGAGAACAGGGCGCGGTTATCCCGGACAGACCACGTGACGAAGGGCGAAGACAGGAGCTCCTGGACCGTGCTTTGATCCAAACGGAGCATGAGCATCGCGTCAATGAAGCCTTCGCCTCCGAACCCTATCTGCGATTTGAAGGTTGCCACGTTGGCCCACCAGCCAAGCAGGTGGATCCGCTTGGCGGGACCAGTCCGGAGAATCTGTTGCAGATCCTCCGACGGCCTACGTGAAAACATGTCAGGCACATCAAGCGTCGTGGCCCGGTCAAGCCCGAACCCTAGGAGGTACTTCGGAGGCGCGTCGTTGCCCCTGTCCTCGATGCAAGATGCGACTTCTTGAAGGCAACTCGCAATTTCGGCGCGGCCGATACGTTCCACTGGGTATCCAATCGAGGCCATCGCCTCGAGCCAGCGGTGGTGGTTATTCCGCTCGAATGTTAGGTCGTCGAGAGCTTCGAAGCTGAAAAACTCGGCATCTCCATCCGGATGTTGCAGTGCCAGTGAAAGCGCTGCGGCCTGAAGCACCCCTACAGCGTTGTTCCGCGGGTCATCCCCGGGTGAGTGGGCCGCTGCGTCCTCACCCGCGCCCAGGATAGCGAAGTTGCGTCCCGGTTCAGCGCCGAGGGGAACAGAAAGTGCGCTGCTGACGACGTCGATCGGGTAACCGATCAGCGCGGCGGGCGTTCCCCCCGCTGCTACCGCGTCACGTCGAAGTCCCAGCAGTGCCGGTATAGCCTCGGCCGGCCGGATCCGGCGGCCGCCGTCGAACACCACTGGGGGCTGTAAACGTGAGCGCGCTGTCTCCCACCACCCAAAGCGCAAGCGGGACAGTTCGTCATCGTCAGCGCTGGCCACAAGGACATGGCGGTTGGAGTCGAGGTGTCCGTAGTCGAGATTGAGCACGGCCTCGCCGCGAATTCGAAGACGTGCAGCTGCGTCATTTCCCGCACCGAGGGTAGCGAAAGACTCCTGAATAGCGTTCTTCAGTGCCAGCCGTATGGGGAACTGCGCGAAGATGCCGCCCTCCCGCGCCATCAAAGCCGCAATGCCCGAGATGGTTTGCGAGGCGAGGATCAGATGGACGCCATAGGATCGGCCGCGACGTGCAATGGTCTCCAGCAGCTGGGCCGCAGCCTCGGCAGTCTTGTCATTGGGTTCGAACAGCATGTGGAATTCGTCTATCACCAGGACGATCCGCGGCATATGGGCGTCCGGGACAGCGGCCCTGTACCGGCTGATGCTTTCGCCGTGCGGACGAAACAGCTTCGCGCGGCGCAGGAATTCGCCCTCTATGTGCCGGAGCACTGCCAGCCCAAAATCGCGGTCACTCTCCAGCCCCAGGACCCGGGCGTGCGGGAGGAAGTCCGGCGACGCCGACGTGGGGGCCATAGGGTACAGCGTGACGCCCTCCTTGAAGTCAAGAAGGAATAGTTCCAGCTCCTCGGGAGAATACCTTTGCGCCAGACTGTGGATGACAACCTTGAGCAGGTTCGATTTACCCTGCCCAACAGCGCCGGTGATGAGCAGGTTGTGGCGCTGGTCCCTCTCGTCTCCGAGGGTAATCGAGGCAGGAGAATGCCCCGCGAGCCCGAACGCAAACTCAAGGCCGGCGGCGCTTGACCCCGCCCAGGTGGAGTCCATGGGTTGGATTTGTGTGAAGGGGATCCGGGGCGCCGCTGCGCTGCTGGCTAGGTTGGCAAGATCATCGACACGCCGGACCAGGGCATCGGCGCTCTCACCGGAAATCCGCACGTCGAATTCGGGGTGGGCTGTCCACCGGAGACCTTGAGCATCTTGACGAAATACGGTGCCGAGCGTGTTCAGGTCTTCCTGGCGCCACCAGTCTGGCATGGCGTCGCCCGGTGCCGGGAGCACGAAGATAAAGCTTGTTCCAGCGTCAGCGCCGGCTTTAGCGAGTGACAGCACCTGACGGTGCAATTGCTCATCCACCTCCGATGGATAATCAAAAAGCACCACGAGGCGGTAGCGTTCTACGGGGTGCCCCGCAGAACGTCGAAGATCGACCAGCGAACGGCTGACCCCGCGCAGAGTTTCGTTGACCCGCTGGACGTCTGCCACCAGTTGCTGCACAGTGCGCTCCAGTTCCGCGGGGCGGTTGAGCACTTGGAGGCTTTCTTCAGAGACCCTGCGAAGAGCGCTGAAGGGGGCAAGCGTTGACCGCAGCTTGGGGTCATAGGCGATGATGTCCAGCTGACCAGGCGCGGTGCCCCGCAAGGCTTCCCAAACGAGTTGCTCCACGAGCCGCCGGGTGTCGGCCGGCTGGGCTTCAACCACAACATTGCCATGGCCGAGCAGGGGCACGATAAGGGGAGCCTCCACCTCTTTGTTCACGCCCATCGGAGCACCGGAGACTGCGAGCGTTCCGATGGTGACGTATTCGGCCACGTCGAGCGCCGCCGTGCCGGCTGACCGAAGGGAATCCGCGATGTCGCGGGCTCGAAGACTGTGTTCGATTACAGCTTGGGACGCGTGGTTACGAGCTATTGCCTGTTGCCGTTCCTGCTCTTTTCGGGCCGCCGCATATGCCCCGTCCCGCGTTTGCGCCGCCGCGTCTTTTGCTGCGCTCAGCGAGCCGAGGAGACGGCCGTGAGCGCCTCGGAGCGCTTCCGCGCTGGCATCCAACCGGTTAATCATTCGCACTCACGGCCACGGTCACCTGTGCAGGGCGCAGAAGGCGATCACCGAGCCGATAGCCCTTGCGCTGGATTGCTGCAATCGTGTTCGGCAACAGTTCGCCCGCGGCATTCACGGTTCCGACGACTTCGTGGACGCGCGGATCGAAATCGCCCGAGTCGTCAACCTCAACCAGCTCCCGGCGCCGAAAAACCTCCAGCAGTTCATCAACAGCTGACTCGACCAGCTCAGGCGTTGCTGGCTCTGCCTGGAGCCGATCGATCGCAAGCAGGGCTTCCCTGATCAGGGCCTCGAGGTCGCGGTACCTGATGAGGTCGTTGGCTGTGCGAAGCTGTTCCTGGACGGTCTCGATGAGTGCGTTTTTCCCCCGGTCCTCAAGCAGTCGGCGTTTGAACAAATCGCTGAGTTGACTTACCTCGGCCTGGAGCGCGGTCAGGGCATCAGAGCCCGCTCCAATTGTGTTTTCTTCCCTGGACATATGCGCGGCGCCCTTTACTGCAGGCCGGTAGCGCGGGCATAGGCTGGGGCTTGCTTGCGGTTCCACTGCCAGCCGGGCATCCGGTGGGAACGCACGAAGAGCACGGGCCAGAGAACCAAGAGACCGAGAAAAATAACACCCAGAAACGCGCCGCCGCCCCCGGAGCTGAAGGCGATCATCATAGCTATGAAGGTGGCTATCTCAGCCGCCGCGAGGCCAGGGAAACCGCCGAAGGACTGGAATTTGACGGTTTCGGCCTGCTCGGCGAATACGCGCACCTCGTCGAGGTCGTTCTGGAACTCCTGGTCATCAATCTTCAGGCGGCTGATCTGGCCAAGTTTCTCCTTGGTGGCATTCAGCTGAGCTTCAGAAAGAATGTTTTTTGAGTCGTCATGGAACCTCGACCAGGAGGAGGTCGACTGCTCCAGAAGGCCCAGGCCGTAGTAGTACGTCACGAGTTCATCCTCGGGGAGCTGCTCGTGCGCGTCCTTCAGAAGCGCTGTGCCCCGGTCTACTTCGCCCAGCGCGCCGAAGGATAAGCCGACGCCGGCCTTGTAGTAGGCGTTCCCGGGCTCCAGGCTGAGCGCGCGCTGGTACGCGCCGAGGGCCTCGCGCCAGCCGTCGTTTTTCTTGTGCAGATCACCGAGCTCAGCGTGGTAGGCGGCCTGGTTTGGATCCAACCGGACCGCCTCGTTCAGCTCGAACAGGGCGTCCTGGTCCTGATCCAGAAGTCCTGATGAGACGCCGCGGAAGTACCAAGCCTCAGGGTTTTCCGGCTGCTGCCCCGTTGCTTCGCGCGCTGCATAGTTGGCTTGCGCGGCGTTGCCCTGAGAGAGGTATTCGAGGGCGATCTTGGACCAATCCCTTCCGGCGCCTGGCGTCGCCGACGGGGCTTCGCTGGGTACGTCGACCTGGGCGGCGAGCTTGCGGTTGTATTCACCGCGCTTGGGCGGATCGTGCAACAACGTCTCCGCGTCAGAGATATCCTTCATCAGCTTCTCGGCAGTCTGACGGGTTTCAAGCTTCGGATGGCTGGTCTTCGGCTGCCAAAACCGGCGCTTCTCGCTGATTGCCTTCGAGATAGTTTCGATATCCGCCTCGGGATCAACTTCGAGGATGGCGTAATAGTTAGCAAGGGGGGCCATGCTGCTCTTTCCTTTTCGTAAAGCTGTCTACTGGACGGCCAGTGACGAGACTTTGTGGGCTGCTTCGCGGACCTGGTCGTCGGTCAGATTGGCGAGACGGTCGATTTCGAAGGTTCCAAGCGACTGGTTGGTCGTAAGGTCCGTAAGTTCGACGAAGACGGTTTGGTCAATGTCGTAGGCGTATGTCACCCGCACCGGAGCCCCCTTGGGATAAGGCGGGACGGGAAGCTCTTTGGATCCGATCTCCACGACATAGTCCGGGTTCGTGTCGTCGCCCTGCGTTACGCGGACGTTGATCGAAGCCTGGTTGTCAACGACTGTAAAACCATCGGCACTGAGCTTGGTCGGGATCTTGCTGTTCCTAGGGATCACGATGGTGTTGACATCACGGGTAGTGAGTGCATCAACCTGGATCACGCCTAGCGACTGCGAAGTGACATCAGCAATGACAGGCAAAGCCCCGTCGAAGAGGGCTACGTCCGTAGCTGAGGCGGAATCTTCCATGGCTGCCTGAATTGCAGCACCGAGTGCGACGGCCTCATCCGGGTGGACAGATTTGTCGGCAGGCTGGCCCGCAAGCCTCTCGACAACCGCACGCACCATCGGCATCCTTGTTGAGCCGCCCACCAGCAGCACGTGGTCGACTTGGGCCCACGAGATGCCAGCTTCCTCGAGCACATGCTCCGTGAGGTCTTGCGTTCGGCGAAGCAGGTCGATGGTGATGCGTTCGAATTCGACCCTTTCAACCTTCACCCGGTAGGGGCGGCCTCCGGCTGAGACATGGACAGTCGTGACAGCGACTGTCGTCAGGCTCCGCTTGGCCATTTCAGCCTTCTCCCGGAGTGCGGCGAGCTGAGCAGGATCATCCAAGATGTCAGGACCGCCCTGTTCCTCCACCTGGGCGGCGATGTACTCGATAAGACGGTTGTCGAAATCGAAGCCACCAAGGTTCCGGTCCCCGTCGGTGCCGAGAACGTCGAACTCGCCTTCGCCAATTCGCATGAGAGTCACATCGAAGGTGCCACCGCCCAGGTCATAGACCAGAACAAGCCCCTGGGCGGAAGTGTCAAGGCCGAAAGACAGGGCAGCAGCAGTTGGCTCATTCAAAACTCGCAGAACATTGAGCCCGGCGATCCTGCCTGCGTGTTTGGTAGCGGTGCGCCGCGCGTCATCGAAATAAGCCGGTACGGTTATGACGGCATCCGTGACAGGCTCCCCCAATGCCAGCTCGGCGTCTTCCTTTAGCCTGCGCAGGATGACCGCGGATATTTCCTCGGCGCTGTAGCTTGTGCCGCCGGTGGAGGTGAACCTCCAGGCAGGATCGCCAATGTTGCGCTTGACGAACTGCACCACATCTTCGGGAGCGCTGGCGGCCGAATGCTTCGCCATCGTCCCGACAAGGGGCTCGTCACGTCCGTCAAATGCCTGGAAGAGGGCCACGGAGGGCGTTATGTTCTCTCCGTCACGGTTGAGAAGCACCTCGGGTTCCCCTGTATTACGAAGAATCGCGACGGCCGAATAGGTCGTTCCCAGGTCGATACCAATCGCCCGCGCCATCAGTTAAGCCTGGCTCTGGTCAAGTTTTGCAATGACCTTCTTTGCAAGGCCCCAACCGCCGCTGGTCACCATGCCGTACTGCGTTTTCCATGCCGACATCCACGCCGTCACGTGCGTTTTTCCGTCAACAAGCGGTTCAATATCAACGGAAACCGTCGCACCGGTGTTATTGAATGTGCGCCTGCGCTTGTTGATGTGGCCTGGTCCAGACACGTCCGCCCACAGCATCTTTCCGAAACTGTCTTCCACAATTTGGCGGGCACGGGCCGGGCTCAGCGTAACGACAGTTTCGTGCTGTTGCTTCGCGCGCCCGCTGCTCCAGATGCCCAGGGCAAATACCGCTGCGATGAGGAGCACGAGGATAAGGATGAAGCCACTACCGTCCATGAGGGGAGCCTTTCTAGGTCAAAACCGCCAATTGGGCCCGGAGTGAATGCCCGGACCGTCCAATGCCAACAACTTTAGGAATTCACTGTGAGCAGGGTTTAGTGCTTGTTCTGAGTGTTTAGTTGTGCTACTCGCTTAGGCCGAACGCCTGACGGACGAGCTCACGTAAGCGAGGCCATTCAGGGGTCTCCGGAGGACGCCGCAACGAGCTGGCGTACTTGCTGAAATGAGGCGCGGGGACACCTGCTTGTTCAAGGGCTATCCGGCGAAGGCGAGTAATCTCCGAGCGCGCCACAGGAAGGTGTGACTGAGGAAGATGACCGTTCCACAGCTTGTCCGGTGCAAGTGCGGCGGCCTCGAGCAGTGCCTCGATCTCCCCGCTAAGGTGCAGGCCAATACTCTGTCGAAGGGCAATCGGCGTATCCAGATGGAAACTCAGCGGGACTTCTGCTGCTGACAGCAGGTCCGCCAAGGCCGGCAGATGATCGGAGAGCCACCCATGGGGCATGGCGTATCTGACACCGGCCTCGGCAAGCCGAAGTTGCACGATCGGATTCGGAGCTTCCGAGTACACTGCCACAACAGGAATGCGGGTGGTGATTTTCGTCCCGAGTGCTTTGATCCGCGAAATCGGGCCGAAGTTATCGATACCGCGAGGTGAACTCATCCACACAAGCATGTAATCCCAGGATGCAACCGTTGCGAGGTCCAGGTGTGCAGTCTCGTCGGCCCAGCACACAGCCCCGGAGTCCGTGAGAACTGCTTGCAACCCAGCCCGGATGATGGGGTCGTCAGACACAACGAGGACGCTTGCTTGATCCTGCCGGGCGTCCAAGAATCGCTTCTCCAAGCGCGTGAGCTCCGATACCGGCAAGTCAAGTAAATGGGAAGAAGCTATCTTGCGGAGCGCGGTGACCCGGCGGCGAATAGTCGAGGTCGATCGGCCGTGCTTACGGACATCGACTAAATAGGCGAAGATGTGCCGCGCTGTCAGGTGTCGGGCACCGTTTATCCCGCGGTGCGCGCACCAGGAATTCAAGTCGGCAAGATCGCTGGCATAAGCACGGCGAGTCGACGCCGATAAGCCTTCCAAAATTTTTTCCACCACACCCCCACTGGTTCAGGGATCAATATAGCTACGAAGCAGGACATTGCAGCCATATTGCTGGAGTATGACTTTTGTTTGATAGCAGCTTGTGCTATCGGCCGAACGAAATGGGGATCCGGTGCTTGCTATCGATTGCCTGGCAGGGGTGGCGGGAAACCTGTACGCGGCCAAGCCAAGAACGTTCTCCCGTGGTGAACAACTGTGGCCTCGCGTATGTCTTTCAATAACGGGACGGCCGGCGCAATACCACATGAAAGGGCGGAAAAGCCATCCTCGATCATTCCATGAACAGCGATTTCTTGCGGCATGCTATCGAAAAAGCTGAAAGCTTTAACGCAGTTTTTCATCAAGATTTGAGCGGACATTGGAGCGGCCGTAACAATAAAAATTATTGCCCACTATGGACCGGTCAACCGTCGCTTCATAGGATGATGCTTCGGTAGGACCGCTACACGCGAGCAGCCCAAGGAAAGGTCGCAGGAGAACGTCAAAGGAGCATAGGGATAGTGCGCACCTCGCGCCAGCTTCATTTGCGCATTCCCAACAGTGCTCGCGTTGAATGACCAAAATTTCGCTGCCCCTCGCCCGAGAGCCTAGGAGTAAACGATGGCCGACAACACAGCCAGTGCAAAGATCAAGCTCAAATCCCAGCGAAAGACAGTGGCTGAGCACATCATAAAGTGGCGTGAACATAAAGAGCCCTATGAGAAAACGTTTGCCCTCAAGACCATTGCTAACGCGCAGGGACATATCAAGAAACTCAAGGACGACCATCCCAGCCTGAGGAATGACAACCAGCCTGAGGACAATTGGTCTCCTTAAACGCGAAACGCTAGGCCGCAGTGAACGACACATCATCACGGGACACAACCTTCAGAGGTGAATTTAATGGGTCGCTATGACGCCAACATCGCGCATGCCAAAGAAATGCTCGCAACGGCTGAAACTGAGTTGGAGGAGGCTGCACGGTCAATGGCTGGCGCTGCTCCCCATGTTCGGGACTTTGTCCTAGGGGTGAAACTGCAAGCGGTCGAAGAGGCGAAAGACATGATCGCTACTTTCGAAAGCGCAAATAATTAACCAGTGCAGCAGCGGTTTCTGGCCTGCTGGCCTATCTTCAACAGATCAGTAGCCGCGCCGTAGACACATTGTACGGACAGCTACTCCTCACAAGCCGGGGGAGGTGATATTTATGTGCAACTGTACCTGTGCCTGGTGTGCGGAAGCGAAAAAGAACAACTATTCGAATCATCGATGCTCGCAAATTCCGAAGTGCCCCAAAACCAAGTGACAGGTGTCGCCGACTGACCCGTAAGCGGGCTGGCTGGCGACACAACGACTTCATCAAAGGCCGCCCTCCTACCTAGCAATAAGAGGAATACAGGGGCCTTTACTTCCCTCGCACTCAC
Source organism: Arthrobacter sp. Soil_C_49 (assembly GCF_057656635.1). Classification (NCBI taxonomy): domain Bacteria; kingdom Bacillati; phylum Actinomycetota; class Actinomycetes; order Micrococcales; family Micrococcaceae; genus Arthrobacter; species Arthrobacter sp. Soil_C_49. The sequence goes on along the minus strand of NZ_JBDGJZ010000002.1, from coordinate 14,044 downwards.
AGATTTCAACGCGCCCACCAGCGATACTTTTTAGGCCTGTATTGGTATCGGCGTCGTCGCCGTAACCCCATTCACCTCCGCCACCGCAGCTACTGGTGCCGTCGTCGGGCTGGACGTTGGCACTCGCATCCCAGTGCCCGGGGTCCCGGCAATTAGAGGGCGCAGGATTCCCATCCGATGCGTGCGACGGCGGCCGGTGCCGCCGTCGCATGTCACCGTCTCCAGGGGAGCCACGTCAGCTGAGAATGGATTCGCGTTAGGCCGCCTACATCGAGTGAGAGAGCGTTTGGATTAAGCCGACGTTAAGTGAGAGAGCGTCCGTGGGGGGGGCTTGGGTTAGAGGTCCGCGAGGAGGGTCTTCGGGTTTTCGATAGCGTCTGCTACGAAGCGGAGGAAGCCTGCTGCGGTGCCGCCGTCGCAGACTCGGTGGTCGAACGTGAGGGTCAGCTCGGTGACCTTGCGGACTGCGAGCTCGCCGTTCACCACCCAAGGCTTGTCGATGATCCGGCCGACGCCGAGGATGGCCACCTCCGGGTGGTTGATGATCGCCGCGGAACCGTCCACGCCGAACACCCCGTAGTTGTTGAGCGTGAATGTTCCGCTGCCCAGCTCGGTGGGCGTCGCTTTACCCTGGCGTGCGACGTCGGTCAGCCGGCGGATCTCCGCGTCCAGCTCGCGAGCGCTGAGCTTCTCCGCCGACCGGACCGACGGGACAACGAGTCCACGATCGGTCTGGGCGGCGATGCCGAGGTTGATCCCGTCGAACGACACGATCTCCTGCGACCCGTCGGACGCGGTTTCGATCCGGGTGTTCAGCTCCGGGTACTTCTTGAGCCCGGCCGTGACGAAGCGGGCGATGAACGCCAGCAGTCCAGGGACTTCTGAGCCGCCGGCCTTGAGTTCCTTACGGAGCTCCACGAGTGCGGTGGCGTCGACGTCCACCCACACGGTGGCCTCGGGGATCTCCGACCGGCTGCGCGTCATGTTGGCGGCAACGGCTTTGCGCACTCCCCTGACCGGTGTCCGGGAGGAAATCGCCAGGCCGGTACGGGCGTCCTGGCCCTGGGTTCCGGCCCGCATAGCTTCGATGGGCTTGGTCTGGGCAGGCTCCGTCTCCGGGGCTTCAAACGGCTTAGCCGCGGGCGCAGGCTCAACCGCCGGCGCACTGATCGCCTTTTCAACGTCCTTGCGCATGATGAGCCCGCCCTCCCCGGAGCCCGGGAGCTCGCCGAGGTCCACGCCGTGCTCCCTGGCCATACGACGGACCAGCGGCGAGATCACCGCTCCGAGTTTGCCGGGAACGCGGGTCCGCAGCAGGGAGAGGTCGTCGAGGCCCTGGGATTCAGCCGCCGAGGCAGGCTCAGCCACGGCAACGGATGACTTGCGAGCGCGGGTGCGCCGGGCAACGCCATGGCCGCCGGGAGTGCCGTACCCGATCAGCACATTCCCAGACCCCGCCTTTTCCTCCTCGCGGGACGCCTCAGCCTCAGGGTGTGTGTCGGCAGCAGAATCCGTCGAATCCCCAAGCTCGGTTTCGTCAGGCTTAACCACCGGCTCGGCAGGCTCCGGAGCTGCGGCATCATCCGCGGCGGCCCCGTCCACCGAAACAGGCGTCACCGAGATCAGCGGCTTCCCCACGTCCAGCGTCTCCCCCGGCTGACCGTGCAGCTCCGCCACAATCCCGGCATAGGGAGAAGGCACCTCAACCGTGGACTTAGCGGTCTCCACCTCGGCGATCGGCTGGTCCACGGCAATGGTGTCCCCCACCGAAACGTGCCAGGACACCAGCTCCGCCTCGGTCAGCCCCTCGCCCAGGTCCGGCAACAAAAACACACGCGCTTCACTCATAATCAGTTCTCCCACTGAAGGTCGTCGACGGCGTCGAGGATGCGGTCCACGCCGGGCAGGTAGTACTTCTCAAGCTTGGGCGCCGGGTACGGGATGTCGAACCCCGTGACGCGGCGGATGGGGGCGGCCAGGTAGTGGAAGCAGCGCTCCTGCACCCGGGCCACAATCTCCGAGGACACGGACGCGAACCCGTGCGCCTCGGCGATCACCACGGCCCGGCCGGTCTTCCGCACCGACTCGCACACCGTCTCGTCGTCGAACGGCACAATCGTCCGCACGTCAATCACTTCCAGCGAGCGCCCCTCCAGCGCAGCCGCCTCGGCGGCGGCGAGCGCGGTGGGCACGGACGGGCCGTAGGCGATCAGCGTCGCGTCAGTGCCGGGACGCGCGACGGCGGCACGCCCCTCAGTGGCCAGGCCCGCCGTCGTGCCTTCCTCGTAAGAGGACCGCAGCGCCGGCAAGTCCACCAGGTCCTTGGACCAGTACAGCTTCTTCGGCTCCATAAACACCACGGGATCGTCCGAGTCGATCGCCTCACGGAGCATGCGGTACCCGTCCGCCACGGTGGCCGGGGTGTACACCTTCAGCCCGGCGGTGTGGGCGTAGTAGGACTCGGAGGAATCGCAGTGGTGCTCCACTCCCCCAATGCCGCCGCCGTACGGCACCCGGATCACCATGGGCAGCTTCACGGCGCCGCGGGTCCGGTTGTGCATCTTGGCCACGTGGCTGACGATCTGCTCGAACGCGGGGTAGGCGAACGCGTCGAACTGCATCTCCACCACCGGGCGCATCCCGTTGATGGCCATGCCCACGGCCATGCCCACAATGCCGGACTCGGCCAGCGGTGTGTCGAAGCAGCGCTGCTCCCCGAACGTGGCGGTGAGCCCGTCGGTAATCCGGAACACCCCGCCCAGCGTCCCCACGTCCTCGCCGAACACCAGGACAGAGGAATCAGCCTGCATCGCGTCAACCAAGGCAGTGTTCAACGCCTTGGCCATGGTGACCGGCTGCGGGCCTGCAGCCTCGGCAGACGCAGCGGCGGAGGCGGCTGCCCGGGCGGTGGCCGCGGAAACGTTGCCGTTGGCCTCGGATGAGGTGGTGATGGTGGGGCTCATTTGCCGGCCTCCTCGGTAGATGCTGCGTCGCGGGCGAGTTCGTCGGCGAGCAGGGCGGACTGTTCCTTCAACTGCGGTGTGGGCTTGGCGAAGACGTGGCGGAACAGCTCCTGCGGGTCCACCGGCACGTCCTCGCTGAGGCCCTCGCGCAGCTGGGTTGCCACCGCTTCGGCGTGTGCAGCAATCCGCGACTCAACGGAATCGTCCAGCAGGCCGCGGTCCGTCAGGTAGGCACGCATCCGGTTCACCGGGTCCTTCGCCCGCCACTCGGCAACTTCAGCGCTCTCCCGGTAGCGGGTGTCGTCGTCGGCATTCGTGTGGGCCTGCATGCGGTACGTGTTGGCCTCCACCAGCAGCGGACCGGAACCCTCCCGGGCCAGCTTCACGGCCCGGTCCAGGACTGCGAGGAGCGCCACGACGTCGTTGCCGTCCACGCGTTCGCCGGCCATGCCGTAGCCCACGGCCTTGTGCGCGAGCGACGGCGCCACGGACTGGTGTGCCAACGGCACCGAGATGGCGTACTTGTTGTTCTGGACGAAGAAAATGACGGGCAGGTGGAAGACGGCGGCGAAGTTCAGGGCCTCGTGGAAGTCGCCTTCGCTGGTGGCGCCGTCGCCGCACATGGCCAGCACCACGGTGTCCTCGCCGCGGAGCTTGGCTGCGTGGGCCACCCCGACGGCGTGCAACAGCTGGGTGGTCAGCGGCGTGCACTGGATGCCCACCTTGTGCTTGAGGGGATCGAACCCGCCGTGCCAGTCGCCGCGGAAGATGGTCATCACCTGCACGGGGTCCACGCCGCGGGTCATCACGGCCACGGCGTCGCGGTAGGTGGGGAACATCCAGTCGCCCTCGGACAGGCACAGGGCGGCGGCGACCTGGCAGGCTTCCTGGCCGTGGCTGGACGGGTACACGGCCATGCGGCCCTGTCGGACCAGTGCCGAGTTCTGGTCGTTGACGCGGCGGCCGACGACGAGCTGTTCGTACGCTGCCAACAGTTCCTCATCGCCGGGCAACGGGTACTCGTGGCCGGGTTCGGTGCCCTGCTCACCTTGAGGCTTGAGCCGGCCGTCCGGGTCCACCATCTCGATCTGGTGCCGGGCCGGCAGCATGTAATCCTCGGCCGTGATGCCGAACTTCTTGGCAGCCTCGGCGAGGGCGTCCTCTGCCGGCAGCGGGCTGGCATGCTCGCGTGCGGTGTGGTCTGCGGAGATCGTCATTGTTCCGTCCTTCTGTTGCCACTATTCCTTCCCAGTATCTGCCCGCGGCAGGTTTCGTATCCAGCATCTGGAGGAATCGTGGAGAAGCTGCTTGATTCGGGCTGTACGGAGAGACGAATTGCAACTGTGAGCCAGCTTACTGCGGCGGCTGTGGACAAATTGCCGGGCAGGGCTGCGGGAGCCTTGTCGGCCGAGGGGATCTTTGAACACTCCCTCCTGTTCCGCACTGCTTCAACTTTATGAAAAATTGCGTTGACCTCTGCCTGGCGGGGGACCAAACTCTAATGGCATGCAATTGAGGGAAGCGTCAATTCATTAATCTTCAAAAGTTTCTTTTCCGCTATCAAAGGAAAGAATCCGCACCTGGCGTCAGGGATCTTCCCCCTGGGGACTCGTGGTGCGGGATGGACGCGGTGGGGACAGCGTGGTCCCCTCCGCCTTGCCATGATGTCTGCGGTTATGGTCCCGCGGGCAAGGGCGAGGCGCAGGCAGGTGTCCCAGGGTATCGGGGGCTTTACATATTCGGGAATAACAATGGATGGGGGTTGCCGTCATGGAAATAGAGAAGCTGTGGGACCGGCTGGATGCGGCAACACGGCAATGGTTTATCGATAATCCCGGGTGCATGATCCTTCCCCGGACGGTGGTGGCAGCAATTACCAAGGCCACCGGAGCCGAGTTCGCGCAGGACCGGCACGGTGAAACCGTCCTCTAGCCCAGCGACTGCGACTTCATCCGCAGGGCAGCGGAACGGCACGATGCCCTGCGCAGCGAGTCCTCGTCGGCGCAACGCTGACTGGTTAGTCAGCAAGCCTTCATCCAGAATTTTATCTTCCTGCCCTGGTGAAGTGTGCTTCCTGGGACCTACCTGCGAACCAAACGCCTTCGAAGCCACTCTGCGCGCCCTGCGTCGAGCTGCGTGAGCATTCGTATCTAGCTTCACCTGATCGCGTGGACGCCTGAACAGTTTCATCTACACTGAAAGACGATTTGTAGATGTGGGCTCGCTGACTGACAGGCGTTGTGAACAATGGCAAGCAGGGATGCCGGGACAGAACCCGTTCCGCTGGATGACATCGACCGGAAAATCATTTCCGAGCTGACCCGGGACGGCCGGATGTCTGTGACTCAGGTGGCCGAGAACGTCCACATCTCCCGGGCGCACGCCTACACCCGGATCGGCCGGCTCACCAGCGAAGGGGTGCTGTCCAAGTTCACAGCGTTGGTTGACCCGATCAAGGCGGGGCTCCGCTCCTCCGCCTACGTGACGCTGAAGCTGAAGCAGGACGCCTGGCGGGAACTGCGCGACCAGCTCGGCGCCATCCCGGAGGTGCACCACGTGGCCCTGGTGGGCGGCGACTTCGACGTGATCCTGCTGGTCCGGGCCGTGGACAACATCGACCTGCGGCGGGTCATCTTCGACCAGCTGCAGTCCATGCCCGGCGTGCTCGATACACAAACGTTCCTGGTGTTTGAGGACTTGGATACGCGGTAGTCAGTGGCGTGCTTTTGCCTTGATAACGCCCGCGGCTAGAAGTCCCACGCCCGCAAGTGATGCCAGCATCCCGCCCAGTGCCGCAGCGTATTCGGTGATAGTCATTTCGCCACTCCTTCGTGATGTCCTGCCGTGATGAATCAAAGCTAAGCCCGGAAGCTCAGGATCGGGAGAAGGCGTGGCCGAGGATTTGGTCAAGATTCTGGCAGACAATCAGGCGGGACAGAACTTAGATGATGAGGTAGTGCCCGGCAGGTTCCTGCTGGCTGCCGGTCTTCTTCGCCACTGGGAGTGCAGTAGCCAGGGCAATAAGGCCGATGACGGGCCGCAGGATGAGCGCGCCCGTTACGGACAAAACCGTGAGGCCTGCTAACTCCAGACTGTCCCGCTTTGGCATATGGCGACGCCTTGGCCCACCGTCCCACAAGGGTTCGTTATCGTCCGAGGTTACGGTTTCACGGCTGCCTCCCGCCGCAATGAGAGTACTCGTCTATGGATGAAAGAACACTCGCCACCTGTGAACTTGAGGGTCGTTCCGACCGAGGGGCACATAAGCGGTCTAAGGATGCCTACCGGTACCCATCCACGATCGCAGCGGCGATTTCCTTGTAGGCGCGGCGGGTTTCGGACTTCAGCACGTCCAAAGTGACCAAGTCGCCGTCGGCCACACCGCGGTCATGCGGGACGGCGATGAGCTGGCGGCAGATGCCGGAGAGGTGTTCCTCAATAGCGTCTTTGTCCACGCGGGAGGAGACCTCATCCTTGTCCGTGATCACCACAACGGCATTTCGTGCCAGGTCCTCGTAGCCGTGGCTGGCCAGCCAGTGCAGGGTGCTGCGGGCACGCTTAGCGCCGCTCACTGCGTAACCTGCGGCGATGACCAGGTTGTCAGCTGACTGGAGGATCCCGCTCATGGCGTTGTGAGTGACGCCAGTGCCGCAATCGGTCAGGGCCACGGAGTAGTAGCTGGAAATCAGCTTGCGGATCCGCAGGTACTCTGTGGCCGTAAGTGAGTCCGAAACCTCAGGGTCCTGCTCGCCGGCGATCAGGTGCAGCCGGCCGGCATGGTGCATGTACCGGGCCAGGGCCGTGAGCGAATCAACACTGTCGATGTTCCGGAGCAGGTCGGTGATGGTGCGGGGGCTTGCCTGCTGGTAAATGCCCTCCCCCAGCGCACGCTCCACCAGGTCGCCGGAATCCGGGTTGGCGTCGATGGCGCACGGCGCGTCACCTCGGAACTCGGCCAAGGTTAGGCCAACTCCCACGGTGGTGGAGGTTTTGCCGATGCCGCCCTTGAGGCTAAGGATGGCGGTGTTATAGCTGCCCTGGAGCTGACGGGAGATGCGGCGGCCCAGTTCGTCCTCCTCGCGCTGCTTCGCGCCGGGGCCCAGGTTCCAGGCTCCCCCGGTCAGCGAGTACAGGGCGCCGCGGAAGCCGCCCACGGGACGGGGCTTCTGCTCTTTGACAAACAGGCCTGGAGAGCTGATGAAGTCCGGCATTGGGGTGTCAGCGATGACGTCTGCCGTGGTGGGCCGGGCGCGGCGGAAGGACGGGCCCTCTTTCGGGGCTGCCGGCAGCGCCTGCTCGACGGCGGGACTCGCCGGAGCAGCGGCGCCTGGCTCCGTAGAACCATCCTCTTGGCGGGTCGGCGGCTGGGAGGTCGCCGGCGGCCTGGCGGGACGGCGGGTGGGTGCAGGGGCGTGGGTTACAGGACTCGCGGCGTCGGCCGCGGCTGCCGCCGCGGCCCAGGAGGTCCGCCGGGTGACGGGTTGGTCGGCGTCGATCTGGCTGGAAGCGTTCGGTGTTACAGCTGGCATGGTTCCTGTCCGGGCATCTGTCAGGTCTCCCTCGGCGCGACGGAGGTCACGGCGTCGGCGTCGCTGCTGCCCTGCATTCTGTGCATTGGCGCGTTCGGTCTTATCCGCCGGATCGGGCATTTCTGTCCCCCAGGACGTTCGGCAAAATATTCTGCAATTTACTGTTCGGTATAAGCAGCAAGTCTAGGTGCTGGGGCAAAATCCCGGTGTCAGACGCGAGTTAAAGCGGCCGCCACCACACTGGTTGTCAGGACGAGCAATATGGCAAGGACGGTGTAGCCCTGCCATTTCGGACGGCCTTTATGGGGGTTGATGTCAATGTATGGCATGGCTAACGGCGGTTACCTCGGGGTGCGGCGGGCTGAACGGTGACCCGGATGGCACGACGTTTCAGCCGCAGCATCTGGAGCAGGACGACAAAAGGGATCAACAGCGTGCTCAGCAGCGCGCAGAGCGCAAGGGCATAGTCGGCCAGGGCCATACAAAACCTCCATTGGTAAGCGTTGAATCCCTATTGCAAATCAGGGAGGACGTTACTCAGGTTTGACCGCAATTGACAAGTCACGCTAAGCCAGGGCTCCAGACGCGGCGGGTCAGGGCTCAGCGCCAGCGCGACCACTCGCACTGAGTAGCCACAGCACAATGAGTCGGGGTGACCAAATCAAACTGAATGTGACCGGCTACCTACGTGAGCATCGAGGATTTCCCGTAAACGAGCGATACAGCACGTGAGGCTAAGGTTCCAGTCCGCACTTCGCGTATCCCATCCTCTTTTGAACGTGTGGCATCGGCCAGGCGCTAAAGCGGGGGGAGCATGGGCTAATCCAGTTCGCGGCAAACTTTTGCGAGGCTGATTTTCCGTAATCCCGCATGCATTCGTTAGGAGTGAGGGCCACGGGTATTCCCCTCTGCAGTGCACCCACCAGGACCACGTGTCCCGCGGCTCGTTCCGTAGGCCAGGGGAAGGAACAGAACGAAGGCCTTGCTTATCAGGTCACCAACCTCGCACTGACTCACATAGCCCGGGTGGGCCACGGCATTCTCGCCATTGCGGATTTCGCTGGTCGGGCCGCCGGCGGGAAGAGTCAAGCGGACAGGGGTGCTGCTCGCCAGGACCCCTTCCTCTGCGTGCGGATGATCCGGGGACGCTGTTGGAAGTGCCGCCAATAAAGATGTGCAAGTTCGGCGACGTTCTTTCCGGCGGATGTTCAAGCGTATCCCTTACAACACTTTATGGGTACGTCCGCCGGCTTGTAGGGGCTTGAGAACCCCGTCACCGTTTGTCAAAAAACTGACGAGGGCAGCTCCCTGGTTGCCTCGTCCGGTGTTTCCGGCAGCCTGAAAGCGGGCGGCCGCACCCATTCCATCCCACGGTTTCGGGCCACCAATCCTTCAACTTATCGGCGAAACATGTCACGGAGGAAACCCACCGACCGCCCCATAGCAGTAACTAGCGAAGCAAGGACAGCGGCTGGCCCCGGCGAAGTTGGAGCCAGTCGCACTGTGCCCAGCCTTCCGTCCGCGTTAATAACCCCAATCAGCTCCCGAATCTCTCGCTCGCTTGGCTGCTTCGTCCTTCGCCGCCATCCTCGTTTTGATGTCCCTCGTTCCATCTTCCGAGACTACGAGTCCGTTGCAGACAGGTGCACGAGTAGCGACTACCTGCATTTCCAGGCTCCTACTTCGCACATGGAACGTTAGGATCACTTGCCCGTTGCATGAACGGCCCCGAAACAAAACTGGCGATGCAGGTTTAGCCCGGGGTTTTCATGAGGGTGGCGTTCGTCCGGTGTGTTTAAGCTACGAAAGGTGCTTCTGAGCTGGGAAAATAGTGTTGTTGACGCACTTTTCTGCCGGCTGAAAGAAGCACCTTTCTGATGTCCAAGATTACCGGAGTTTTCCCGTCCCTTCCTGTCGCCACGACGGGGCAGTCGCTGGTCTCCCACGGTGGGCTGAATGTGGTGACGTCCTTTGTGGACGCGCTCGGATTCCGGGGCTTGTGCGAGGACCGTTTGGGCCAGTTCGTCCCGTCCGGGGCCCGCCATCGGCCGGGCACGATCCTGGGCTCGTTGGCGGTCATGCTCGCAGGCGGCGGGGACCACGTCTCTGATTTGGACATCCTGCGCGCCGGCGCCGGCGTCTTCGGAAAGGTCGCTTCGAACGCGACGGTCTCGAGGTTCTTTGAACGGACCGTGACCAACCCCGAGTTGTTCAGCTACGGCTTCGCCACGCTGACGCGGGAACTGCGCTCCAGGGTGTGGGAATCGGCCGCGGAACGGAACCCGGCGTTGACGGCCACGGCGCTGGATCCGCTCATTGTGGACCTGGATGCCACGCTCGTCACGTCCCATAGCGACAAAGAACGGGTCGCCGGCACGTACAAGGGCGGTTATGGCTTCGCTCCCTTCATCGCCAGCATCGACTACGGCACAGGCAACGGGACCGGGGAGGTCCTGGCCGCGGTCCTGCGTCCCGGTAACGCCGGGGCCAACAGCGCAGATGACCACATCAAGGTCTTCACCCAGGCGATCGCCCAACTCCCCGATGACTTCTACGACCAGGACGGAAAGCTGATTGGTGAGAAAGTGCTGGTGCGCACGGACAGCGCCGGTGCGTCCCGGAAATTCCTGCACTACGTCTCATCGCTAGGCGTGCAGTTCAGCGTCTCCTACCCGGTCCCAGTGATGAAGGCGAACATGGTCGCGTGGATCAATGACAAGCAGTACTGGCAGCCGGCGCTGGATCAGGACGGCAATGACCGCACCAACGCGTGGATCATTAACGCCACCGACGTCTTCGGGCTCACCGACTACCCGCCAGGGACAAACCTCTACCTGCGTGCCGAGCCCCTGCACCCCGGGGCCCAGGCGACCTTGCTGGACATGGACGGGCACAGAGTCACGGCCTTCCTGACGAACTCGCCGCGTTGGCACGGACCAGCCCTGGATGCCCGACACAGGGCGCGGGGTCGGTGTGAAAACAGGATCAAAACCCTGAAAAACACCGGGCTCGCGAAGCTGCCGTTCTTCGACTTCCACGCCAACCAGGCCTGGGCCAACATCGCCGCCCTGGCCATGAACCTGGTCTCCTGGCTGCAACTAACAGCCCTCCCCACCGGCCACAAAGCCCGGCGCTGGGACATCAAACGCTGGCGCTACCGGCTCTTCGCGACCGCAGGGAAACTCATCACCAGGGCCCGGCAGACCCGGCTGCTGATCGCTGACAAAGCCCCGGAAGCCGGGACAATCACCACGCTTCTGGCCGCCACTACTGAGCTGAAAACCCGCCTCCGACACCGGGCCCCGCACCTGGTCTGAGAACAACCCGGCCAGCCACTTCAACCACCAGCACAACCCACCGGCCATGTGGAAACCGACGCCCAGCCCACGCCATCGGGCCCCGCCAGCGCGCTCAAAACCAAAAAATCAACCCGGGCGAACATCAAATCGGAACCTGGCCGCCAACCCGGCCCTCATGAAAAATCCGGGTTAGTATCGGGTTGAGGTGCGGCCAACGGTCTGTGCAGTCGGGGGATGCCAAGCCAGCGTTCGAAAGCGGAGTGAGCGCCCAAGGCCGGTAGGTGTCCTTATCGGGGATTTCGAAACTGCGGTTCTGCACGCTGACACAATTCCGCATTCGCTCGCCCATGCTCTACGGATATCCTGGCTTCTCAGGTTTTGGACGGCCCTGGTCTCCCATGGCACTTTGCGCCGTTGCTGCCTTTAACCTGCCAAACGGGCAGCTATGATCAGGAGGTTATGGACGAGGTTGCTTCGCCTGTCCAAGTAGGGATCATGTGATTTGGGGGACTGCAAGCATGAGCTTCACCGCGTTGAAGACGAAGTTCACTTCATATGGGGCTTCTGCTCTGTTGGTCCTAGTCGGTTCAATGGCTCCGAACACTGCGCCAGCGGTGGCTGCTGTGGTTACTTCGGCATCTGGGGTTCTTGTGGACTCCAATGGGGCGCCCCTGCCGAGGGCGCAGGCCCATGCGTACGGAGGCATCCAGAACGATGCCTATGTCACCGATGACCAAGGCCGATTCAACATCTCGGCTGGCACGGCGACCACCCCTTTAGTGTTTGCTTACGCGGGCTATGGGCATAATGCAGAGCCCAATATCCGCGTCATCACAAGCCCCGTATCCCTTCAGGGGGCAACCGACATTGGAACCGTCACCATGCCGCCACTGGATTCCGTCACCGTTCGGGTCCTGGACAGTAACGGATTCCCGGTGGCCGGCGCCAAAGTTTCCGGCCCGCAGGGGGCAATGCAACTAACCGCATCAAATTGGCTTGACGCAGGCACCCCACTAAACGGAACTGTCACGGCAGAGACCGGTTTCTGGGAGCCGTACTCCATCACGGAGTCCTCTGGCGAGACAAACCTCAAGACGCCGCGATTCGCCAACGGCCTACCCGATTTAGTGGTGTGGTACACGGATCCGGCCACGGGAACGGACATCCACGCCCCGATTCAACAGGAACCCGACGCATCCAACACCATTACCGCAGTGCTGCCCTCCGTTACTTCGGCATCTGGGGTTCTTGTGGACTCCAATGGGGCGCCCCTGCCGAGGGCGCAGGCCCATGCGTACGGAGG
>NZ_JBDGJZ010000002.1:0-1850 GCF_057656635.1 Arthrobacter sp. Soil_C_49 | reverse complement strand
ACAAACCTCAAGACGCCGCGATTCGCCAACGGCCTACCCGATTTAGTGGTGTGGTACACGGATCCGGCCACGGGAACAGACATCCACGCCCCGATTCAACAGGAACCCGACGCATCCAACACCATCACCGCAGTGCTTACGTCGCTGGACCAATCTGTACCTGTAGTACCACTCGCGGTTACGTTTACGGACAGAGATGGCGCAGCTCAGGATAGCTACACAATCCCGGTTTCTGAAGGAATCGATTACTTCGTTGGCGGGGCCCTTGTTCCGGCTGGTACTTACCCAGGCACGGGCACTGTAATTGTCACCTCGCGGGCTAAGCAGCCATTCACCCTTGCCTCGGGCGCTTCCACGGAATGGACCGCCACCTTCAGTGCAAATGACACTACTTTGAGTGCGTCGTTGATGTCCTTCGCGCGCACCTCTCCCGCCGTGGCAAACGTCGGAGATTTGGTCACCATCGATTGGGAAACCGCTGACGTTCCAGCAACAAGTGTGAGTTTTAGCTATCACGACGCCATGGGGAGGCTAGTCTCTGCCGATTGGCGAAACGATGCCGGCGCACGTGCAGGCACCGCTGCCATGACTATCGGTCCCGCATGGGCCTCCGGGCAGCTCACCCTCCAAAGCGTTACGCTGCGCAACGCAAACGGCGGTGTCACCTACTACCCCGACGGCTCACGGTACAAAGAACCGTCCGGACTTGCCGATCCCCAACCATCAAACCTGGACTTCACAGCCGCCGACGTCACCGTGACAAATCCCGTGGACACTGCTCTTAGTGCGTCGTTGATGTCCTTCGCGCGCACCTCTCCTGCCGTGGCAAACGTCGGAGATTTGGTCACCATCGATTGGGAAACCGCTGACGTTCCAGCAACAAGTGTGAGTTTTAGCTATCACGACGCCATGGGGAGGCTAGTCTCTGCCGATTGGCGAAACGATGCCGGCGCACGTGCAGGCACCGCTGCCATGACTATCGGTCCCGCATGGGCCTCCGGGCAGCTCACTCTCCAAAGCGTTACGCTGCGCAACGCAAACGGCGGTGTCACCTACTACCCCGACGGCTCACGGTACAAAGAACCGTCCGGACTTGCCGATCCCCAACCATCAAACCTGGACTTCACAGCCGCCGACGTCACCGTGACAAATCCCGTGGACACTGCTCTTAGTGCGTCGTTGATGTCCTTCGCGCGCACCTCTCCCGCCGTGGCAAACGTCGGAGATTTGGTCACCATCGATTGGGAAACCGCTGACGTTCCAGCAACAAGTGTGAGTTTTAGCTATCACGACGCCATGGGGAGGCTAGTCTCTGCCGATTGGCGAAACGATGCCGGCGCACGTGCAGGCACCGCTGCCATGACTATCGGTCCCGCATGGGCCTCCGGGCAGCTCACCCTCCAAAGCGTTACGCTGCGCAACGCAAACGGCGGTGTCACCTACTACCCCGACGGCTCACGGTACAAAGAACCGTCCGGACTTGCCGATCCCCAACCATCAAACCTGGACTTCACAGCCGCCGACGTCACCGTGACAAAGTTCGTGTATCCCGCAGTAGTCACATTTAGCGACGACGACGGCTTGAATGACGACACTTACACGGTTCCAACTACGGCGGGTGTTGATTACCTAATCAACGGGAGCATTGTGGCCGCCGGCACTTACGCTGGTGCCGGGATGGTTACGGTGATTGCTCAGGCACAACCTGGTTACGTGCTCGCCCCTAGTGCTCCCGTCTCATGGACAACCATTTTCAAGGATTCACCGGCGGGACCTGTCCCGACGGTGACGGGCACCGTGAAGGTCGGCTGGACGCTAACGGCGGTCACGGGAGTCTGGGGACCTGAACC